>MESE01000093.1 GCA_001770855.1 Burkholderiales bacterium RIFCSPLOWO2_02_FULL_57_36 | reverse complement strand
GCGATCAAGCGTCCGGATGCGGGCCACACGCCGCGCTCCAGCATGCGGCTGCCGTCGAAGACGAGCCAGCTCTGGCTGCCATAGTGCGGCAGCGGCCGCAGCAGCGCACGCAACGCATCCGCGTTGTCCGCGGATATGACTGCTAGCGGAACGCGCGCTCCATCCTGAACCGCGGTCCACACCTGTGCACTGCCTTTGCCGGAAAGGTTTTCCGGACGAGGCGGCAGGCCGGCACGTGCGAGCGCGGCATCGATATCGGCATGCAAGCCGACCAGCAATACGGGCGCGGATGCGGTCTTGATGCCGTCCGGCGGTGCGGCGCGCGGAGCAACTTCGAACAGTCGCTTTGCAAGCGCATCGGCGGCCTCGCGCACATCCGCCGAGGATGACGCAACGGCCAGATGCGGCGCACGTGCGATGAACCATTGCCGCAGGATCGGCGGCAGCTGATCGCGATCGAGCACGCGCCACAGACGCAGATCGGGGTCCACGCGAATACCTTCAGGTGCAGCGGAGACATCCAGGGTGACCAGTTCGCGCGGACCGGAAATGTCGATCCAGCGCATCTCGGAGCGTCCGGCAAAAACCAGTTCGATCGGCACGCGCAGTGCGTATGACGGTATCGTCTGCTCGATCACAAGTTGCACGCGAGACTTGCCGGTATCGGAAGTCATGTACGCCGAAGTCATCGTCACCATCGGCCCGCCGGCGCGCTCCAGCCATTGACTGAAAAATTCATGCAGCGGCTTGCCTGACGCCTGCTCGAACGCGGCGCGAAGATCGGTCCAGCTTGCGCGCTTGAACCGATGCTTGTCCCAGAAAGTGCGGATGCCTTTGTCGAAAGCTTCCGTGCCGATCGTATCGCGCAGCATCACGAACAGCATCGCCGATTTTCCGTAGCCGACGGCGGACGCCGCGCCATGCATGCGCGAGCGGAAACCGGCGAGCGCGGTATGCGCGTCGGGCGGCACGGCGGCAAAATCGCGCAGCCATCCGAGGCGCATCTCGCGCGCGGCATCGGCCGACGCCTGCTCCTTGTATGCGTAGTCCGCCATGAAGGTGGTCAGGCCTTCGCTCCAGTTGCCTTGCGCGTAATCGACGTACACGCCGTTGCCCCACCAGTTGTGCAGCACTTCGTGGCCGAGCGAGGTGGCGCGGATGAACGGCAGCTTGATCACGTCGACGCCGAGGTAGGTTAGGGTCGGCATGCCGAAACCGGTCGGCAGCGCACTTGCCACGATGGAAAACCCGGCAAACGGATATGCGCCGATCCGCTCTGAATAGCGCTCGATATAGCGCTGCGTATCTTCAAGATAGCCATCGGCCAGCCCCGGCGTGGCATCCAGTTCGCGCGTGAAGTAAGTGCGCAGGCGCAGCGGTTCGCCGGCTGCACGGGGCATCATCTTTTCCCGTATGACCCAGGGACCGGCCATCAGGTCGATGCCGTCGGCGGGTTGCGCGAACTCGAACGTTGCGCGGTAAGGGCCGGCGCCGTCGGCCGGCACGTCCTCCGCAACCAGGCGGCCGGGCGCCAGTGCGCGCTGGCCGGCGGGCACGGACAGGTTCACGCGGTAGGTGAACAAGCTTGCCGGCTGCGGATACCAGGCGCCGCCGGCGGGAAGGAAGCTGCCTTCCGGCGACGCCATCGGCGGCATGCCGCGCAACACGCCGCGATGATCCAGCGTACGGTCCAGTGCCGGCAGCGTGCCGCCGTATTCCAGGCGCAGCCTGTCCGCGCCGGGCGGCAGCATCACGCGCCAGCGGCGAACCGCACCCTTGCGTCCTGCAGGATGCACTTTCACATTCTTGCCGCCGGCCGTCGCCGCCGTCACCTCGAGAGATTCGTGAAGCGCAAAGCGAAAATCGGCCGATGCGGGAACGACATCGGCCCGTGCCTGGAAGCGGCGCGTTGACGGATCCAGCTCGACATGCAGTTCCAGGGCGGCCGATGTTGCGCCGGCCAGCGTGCTCGCCGCAACCAGCAGCATTGCGAGCAGGGCATGAATCGCCCCAGGTGCGCGCGCAAGTTTCACGGCTTCGCAGGAAACTTGACGACCAGGTCCAGGGTTTCCTCGCCGCGTTTCAGTTGCACCGGCAGCCAGCTTCCCGGCGGCTGGCGTTGGATCGACATCGCGACCTGAGGTACTTTGGCGACGGCGACACCGCCGATTTGCAGCAGGCGGTCGCCGGCCTTGAGCCCGGTTCTCTCCGCGAGACTGCCGGCGGTGACTTCCGCAAGCTGCACGCCGCCGTCCTTTTCTTCAAGCCGCACGCCCAGACGCGGCGGTTCCGGTTTCTCCGTCGGCATTGGCGGCAACGCGAATACGGCAGTCGCCAGGCCGATGCGAAGATCCTTGCAATCGGTCTCGGCCGGCATGGCAAGCAGGGTGCCGATGTTCTTCACGCCGAGATCGCGCAATTGGTGCGGCACGCCATGGCCGTAACGCAGGTGCCCGCTGCCCATGATTCCGACCACCAGCGGCTGCTGGCCCGGCGCGCCGGCGCGCGCGTGGCGCGCCAGCGCTTCGGCCATGGCCCGGTCCCAGGTTGCCTGCGATTCGACGAAGTTGCGGAAGCCGTTGTCGGCCTTGCGTGGCGGCTCGCCTTTCGCATGCGCACGATAGGCATCGAAAAGAAAGTCGCGATAGGCGTCGGGAGGCGTTGCGGCCGGCCCCACGCCTTCGCGCAGCGACTCCGCAACCTGATCCCAGCCTTTTTCGCGAACTGCCTTGGTCAGCGCACTATCGACGTTCAGCGCCACCATCGGGATACGGTTGATGCGCGCAAACTGGAACAGCGGCGTGTAAAGATCCGCCGATATATTCCATACCTTCGCCCATTCCGACTGCTCCAGAAACTGTTTCAGCGTCAGCTCGCCCGCGACCCATCGATCCAGCGCCGGCTGCACGCGCCGCGGAAACATCTCGAAACCGATCACCATGTCGGGGCGCAGCGCATGCAGTACGGCAAGCGTATGCACCTGCCAGCGATGATGGTCGTCCTCATCGTGATATTCGCCAAGCAAGACCACATCGCGTTTGGCCATGTCGGCCATGAGGTGGGCAGCGGCGGTCGCGCGCAACGGCGCCTGCTCCAGGGAAGTCCATGCGGCAGGGTTGAGGCAGCCTGACGCCGGCGCCGATCCGGGTGCGGCGTGCACTGCCAGCATGCTCGATGCGGCAAGCGCCGCTGCAATGGTGCGAAGCAAGTTTTTTTGCATATTTGTGATGTTTCCGGTTCGGCGGCGGGATAAAGCAAAGCTTTCCCTGATTCTTTTATCGGCTATTGTAACGGTGCGGATCTCGCCGATCCTGCATCGTCACTTCCTTTCCATTGCGTTTATGCGCGTAATCAATGCAGTCCGGCATGTGCGCGCATTTGATCGCTTCGGCCAATTTTCAAGTTGTTTGTAATAAAATCGCAACTTGTGCGTCAATGCACCCAATATCCATAATGGCTCATGCTGCCGGGAAAGAGAAATCATGAATATCGCAAACGATGTAACCGCACTGATCGGCAATACACCGCTGGTACGGATTCGGCGTCTTACGGAAGGCGCCGCGGCCGAGGTCGTCGCCAAACTGGAATTCTATAATCCTGCGCACAGCGTCAAGGACCGCATCGGACTGTCGATGATCGAGGCGGCCGAACAGGCCGGCATGATCAAGCCCGACACCATCATCGTCGAGCCGACCAGCGGCAACACCGGTATCGCATTGGCCATGGTGTGCGCCGCGCGCGGCTACCGTTGCGTGCTGACCATGCCGGAAAGCATGAGCAAGGAACGCCGCATGCTGTTGCGCGCATACGGCGCGGAACTGATACTGACTCCCGCCGCGGACGGCATGACGGGCGCAATCAGGAAAGCGGAAGAGCTGGTCGCATCCGACCCGCGCTATCTGTTGCCGCAGCAATTCAAGAATCCCGCCAATCCGGATGTGCACCGCCGCACCACCGCCGAAGAAATCTGGCGCGACACCGATGGCAAGATCGATATCCTGGTGTCCGGCATCGGCACCGGCGGCACCATTACCGGCGTCGGCGAGGCGATCAAGGCGCGCAAGCCTTCGTTCCAATGCATCGCGGTAGAGCCGGACGCATCGCCGGTGCTGTCGGGCGGTGCCAAGGGACCGCATCCGATCCAGGGCATCGGCGCGGGCTTCGTCCCGGATGTGCTCAACACGGAAATCTACGATGAAGTCATTCGCGTCAAGAACGACGATGCGTTTGAAATGGCACGCCGGGCTGCGCGGGAAGAGGGTTTGCTGGTCGGCATTTCATCCGGCGCCGCTTTGTGGGCCGCTGAACAGGCAGCGCGCCGGCCGGAAAATGCGGGCAAGCTGATTGTCGTCATCATTCCTTCTTTTGGCGAGCGTTATCTGAGCACGCCGCTGTTCGCCGGCCTGGCTGACTGACGCGCATCGCAACCGACCATGAAATTCTCACTCCCATCATCATGAACATCACCAGCTACGCCGACTTTCTGCATGCGGCACACGCACAACCCGAGCCGCAGCGTCTACTGTTCGTATTCGCCGAAGCAGAATTGCCGGACCAGCATACGCCGGGGCAGCAAGAGCGGTTTCAATCCGGGGGAGGCGGCGCGCTGACGCCGATCATGTGCGTCGACAAGCTGCCGGATGAACTGTCGGATTTTGCCGGGCTGGCCGATGAGTCGCGCCATACCGGGCAACGCTGGGACATCGTGTTTGCCGCCAGCATGCCGGGCAAGGACGGCGCGGCGCCGAGCAGCAGCGACGCGGAAAAGCCGCTGAAGATGATGATCGATTCGATTCACCGTGGCGCCATCGAGAAATTCCTGGCGTTCGACCGAAACGGCGACGCGGTCCAGTTCTTTTGACCGTTCAGGAATGCCGGGTGTCGGCGGATTCCATATCGAGCGTCTTCATTTTCAGCAAAAAGATGGTGACGCCGATGCCGATCATGGCCAGCATGAATTGCAGCGGCGCGATCTGGACTTTGTAGATTGAAAACGACAGCGACGCCCACATCAGAATAAGGGCGGTGATCTTGGCCTTCAGCGGAATGCCCCTGCCTGCCTCGAAATTACGCAGGTACTCGCCGAATACCCGGTTGTTCAGCAGCCGGCGATGCATCCGCTTCGATCCGCGCAGATAACACGCCGAGGCCAGCAGCAAAAACGGCGTGGTCGGCAACAGCGGCAGGAATATGCCGAGTATCGCGAGCACGACTGCAACGCTTCCTATGATGATTAACAGAATTTTCATTTGGATAATTTTGTTTCCGAGTGCGCGCAACAGTAGTATCGTAAGCCGGTTTTGAACAAGCCATGCATACAGTCTACATTGCATCCGATCCTGATCGCGCGCGGCGAACAACAGGCAATCCCTGATCCGCGGAAGTTGTTGTATGCTCAATGCATTCACCTGGTCCCGCGCCATTCTTCCCATCGCATTCGGGAAACTATCGGGATCGCCCGCCGCTACAGTTGCAGAAATTTACCGACATGACTACAGGCAAGATCAAGGTTCAGGATTTCCTTTCCAAGCTGCCGTTGTTCAACGAACTGGCGCCGCAAGAACTCGATAATATCGCGTTGGCGACTTCCGAACTGCATGTGGCGCGCGGCGAAACGGTATTCCATCGCGGCGACCCATGCGTCGGATTCCATACCGTCGTCTACGGGCAGGTCAAGCTTGCTTTCGTCTCCCCGCAGGGCAGTGAAAAAGTGGTCGAGATCATCGGGCCGGGACACAGTTTCGGCGAAGCGCTGATGTTCATGGAAAAGCCCTATATCGTCACGGCTCAGGCGTTGGCTGATTCACTGCTGCTGCATGTGACCAAAACCGCAGTCTTCCAGGAGTTGGAGCGCGACCCGAAATTCGCGCGCAAGATGCTGGCCGGTCTGAGCCGGCGGCTGCACGGCCTGATCAGCGACGTGGAGGCATACTCCCTGAGTTCGGGCACCCAGCGCGTGATCGGCTACCTGCTCAAGGGCGATTTGCATCAGGACGGCGACCAGGTTCGGCTGGAGGTCAGCAAAACCGTGCTTGCATCGCGCCTGAACCTGACCCCCGAACATTTCTCGCGCATTCTTCACGATCTGAGCGCGCACGGCCTGATCGAGGTCAACGGCAGGGAAGTGAAAATCCTGGATATCGAAAAATTACGTCTTTACCAGGGATGAATTCGCCATCCGTTTGACGCGTGCATAAATGCGCATGGCGCCGAACAGATTAAGCCAGAGCCAGCCGGACGATATGCCCAGCGCGATCGCTGCCGCGGATGTCAGCATCGCCGGCCATATCGTCGCGCCGATCGTCAGAAGCAGCGCCGCCAGATGACTCCAGAACTGTTTGACGGCGATGCGGTCGGGCAGGATGTCCTTGACGTTCGGCACGGCCCGGCGCTCTGTCGCCATGATGTTTTGCAAGTGGTACCAGACCAGGAACGGCACGATCTTGTACAGCATGCCGTTGACCGCGGAATACCCGAAGCCGACGATGAACATTGCGCCCAGCGTGATCGACAGCGAGCGTCCGTCAATTGCATGCTGCATCAGCCAGATGACCGCGCAGCCGATCAGGCTTGCCATGGCGGTGCGCCAGAACAGGGTGGTGGCGTCGGGCTTCGGGCGCTTCCTGCGCCACAGCAGATAAAGCGTGGTCACGGCAAACACGGTGAAGCCGATCAGGATCAGCCCTCCCAGAATTTCCCTGGTCAAGTGCCGCTCGTCCATAAAAAATATCGCAGCCGCCGACCACAGCATCAGCAGCAGGAATAGTGTCGTTGCCAGCCAGCGGGTGACCGAACGCGGATACAGCGGCGTTACCTGGAACATCGGTATCACCTGATAGGCGATGCCGATCACCAGCAGGCCGATCCATCCCAGCAGCCCCCAAATGACATGCAGATCGGTCAGCAGCATCAGCGGCAGTCCGAGCGGCCAGGCAAATGCGCCGGCGAGCGACATGCCGAGCAGTACCGTAACCAGCAACGCGCCGATGGATAGGCGGATCACCGATACCGTGGCAGTCGGGGCGGTTCCGTAGGCGCGCCACAATCCGGTGGCGCAGGCGGCCAGAAGCCAGGCGAACGCCGCTCCCAGAAACAGCAGCGCCAATTTGAACAGGACCGGCTGCGACCACCAGAATGCGCCTGCCAGCAGCGCGGTGCCGCAGCTCAGCAACGCATGCACGCTGCGCGCGGTCAGGTTGGGCCGAGGGATCACAACGCCGGCGACCACGGGCAGGATCTGGAGCAGCGCGCCGATCATGGACATCGCCAGAAAGCCGAGCGTCAGCAGATGCGTCAATGCCAGCGTGAACGGCGACCAGCGCGAGACCAGCGCTTCGGGTCCCTGCCACAGCAGCAGCAGCGCCGCGGCGAGCGAGAAAAGAGGGGCACTTAGGAAAAACCGCAACGGTATCGTCAGCGGCGGCGCCTGGTCGAATGACAGGCTGCGTTGCATTAACCTAGAAACGGCAGTTGACCGCTTGTTCGCTTTGGACAGTTCATGAATGGATCGAAATTTTCCATAGTTAAAGAGTTGACCGTTCGGGTGAGACCGCTACCGGCACGATTGCACATTTTTCCGGCTTCCTGGCGGTGTTGTTCCTCCTTGCAGAATGCAGTCTGCAGCGGTGAAGCAGGGGGTTCGAGCAGCATGCTGCTCGCCTGCGCAACAGTTTGTCCCTGCAAGGACAAACTCCGGCCCTACAGGGCTACAGGCGTCACTCCTAGCCAGAAAGCCGGAAAAACGCACACTTGCAGTGCGCATGTCCGCTTGCAAGCGGACACCGTTATGCAGGCGGACGGCATGCCGTCCGAAACCCCTGCTTCACCTCGTACCTGTCCAACTACCGTTTCTAGGTTTAGGTTTTATGCCAGATCGTGATTTCGTAGAGGTAATCGGGCCGGGCATCGACGCTGTACAGGTAGTCGTTGGCAACCAGTATCCGATATAGCGGCCGCGGTTCGCGATCGATCAGCATACGTAATCGCTGATCCTGTTGCAGATGCGACAATGCTTCCAGCACCCGCTCCAGCGGTTCGGGAGGTTCCAAGCCGCAAACGTCCAGGGTAAGGTCCGACTTCATATGTTTTATCCGAGGTAATCGACAACGCCGACAGTGCCCAGCTGGCGCATCACGCTGATGATTTCATCGTGCCGGTCGGAAAGAACGCGGTCGGTCATCAGGTACAGAATGCTTTCTTCCTTCTGGTTATGCTGATGCATCATGATGCGCAAGGTATCGGCGTTCCCAAAAAAATCGTCTGCGTCATGCTGCCGGACTGCTTCGGACAGGCAGCCTATGATATCGCGTAAATGCTGATGTTCCATGCGCATGATGCTGGTCGGTCCGGCGCTGCTGCCGGTGGCTTGTTCAAAAGCCACGAAAAGAACCGTTTCTTCCATTCCGAAATGCCGCTCCATGGCCCGTTCGAACTTCTCGAAAGCAGTTTCGGCGTCTTCCCATTTTGCCTGATTGACAAACAATTCCAGATGTTCAAACAAGTCGTCGCATCGGGCGTGATCCGCGCCCAGATAATCACTGATTTTGTTCACGTCGGTGCTCCATGATTGGCAACGGCTCATTCTCACATCGATGCAAGCAGCATATCCTTGATGCAGGTTAAGGAATCCCGGGCGGCATGGCGGGTATAGTCGCAGCAATGAAAGATGGCCGGCATTTCGGCTATTGGCAAGGCTTCGCGTTCCACTTGTTGACACGCATCGGTTTGGAAGCTTCGGCGGATTTCATGCCGCACGAAAAATTGCAGTCCGATAGTCGGCTCCACCCATCGAATTTTAAGAACAGGAACGATCACTTTGTTGCAGGCTGCATTCACACGACTTCAAATCAAGGGAAAAGCGCTGCTGCCCATTGTCCAGGGCGGAATGGGTGTTGGCATTTCCGCACACCGGCTGGCCGGGAGCGTGGCAAAACTCGGCGCTGTCGGAACGATTTCCAGCGTCGATCTGCGCCGGCATCACCCGGACCTGATGATGCAAACCAAAAAATCGCGCGACAAGGAATTGATCAATTCGGTCAACCTGGTTGCGCTCGACCGCGAGATTCATGCTGCCCGCGAAATTGCCGGGGGAAACGGCATGCTGGCGGTCAATATCATGCGCGCGGTTACCGAATATGCATCTTATGTGCGGCAGGCATGCGAAAGCGGGATCGATGCGATCGTGGTTGGCGCCGGCTTGCCGCTCGATCTGCCCGACCTGACTTCCGGCTTTCCCGACGTGGCGCTGATTCCGATCTTGTCGGATGTGCGCGGGATTGCGCTGGTGTTGAAAAAATGGATGCGCAAGAACCTATTGCCGAGTGCGATCGTGATCGAGAATCCGCGCTATGCAGGCGGCCATCTCGGCGCTGCCGGGCTGGGAAACGTCAACGATCCGCATTATGCCTTTCCGGTCGTGCTGGAAGGCACGTTCGAACTGTTCAAGGATCTCGGCATCGAACGGGAAAAAATTCCGCTCATCACCGGCGGCGGCATCCATACGCACGAGCAAGTGCGGGACCTGTTTGCGCTCGGCGCAAGCGCGGTTCAGCTCGGCACGCCGTTCGCGGTGACACAGGAAGGCGATGCGCATCCGAATTTCAAGAAAGTGCTGGCCGATGCCGGGCCGGAAGACATCGTTACTTTCATGAGCGTGGCCGGCTTGCCGGCGCGCGCGGTGCGCACGCCGTGGCTGGCCAACTATCTGGACAAGGAAGCCAAGCTGCAGCGTACGGCCAAACCCAAACAGTGCACGGTCGGGTTCGACTGCCTGCACCAGTGCGGATTGCGCGATGGGATTGCCAAGGCAGGGCAGTTCTGCATCGATACCCAATTGGCTTTTGCATTGGCCGGCGACATCAAGCGCGGCTTGTTTTTTCGCGGGTCTGAACCGCTTCCGTTCGGCAACGCGATCCGCTCGGTACGCGAACTGGTCGAATATCTGCTGGCCGGAGTGAAGCCGGTCATGCCGCAACAACAGACCGTGCCTGCCTGAGAGCGGTGGCCGGAAATTTTTTTGGAGCCATTCATCCCATGTCATCGCGACGCCCGGAACAGCAAGAAACCGCAGTGTCACCCTTGCCGCGGATGGAACTGGTCTGCCCAGCCGGCAGCCTGCCGGCACTGAAGGCCGCAATCGACAATGGCGCCGATTGCGTCTATCTGGGTTTCCGCGATGCGACCAATGCGCGCAATTTTGCCGGCCTCAATTTCGGCGATGACGCCATCAGCGAAGGCATCCGCTATGCCCATGCCGAGGGACGCAAGGTATTGCTGGCGCTGAATACCTATCCGCAGCCGGCCGGCTGGGCGCTATGGCGCACGGCGATCGATCGCGCGGCGGATTCGGGCATCGATGCGGTGATCCTGGCCGATCCTGGCTTGATGGAATATGCGGCAAAGACCTACCCCGAACTGCGCCTGCATCTGTCGGTGCAGGGATCGGCCACCAATTACGAAGCGATCAATTTCTATCACGAACACTTCGGCGTGGCGCGCGCAGTGCTGCCGCGCGTACTGTCGATGGTGCAGGTCGAGCAACTCATGGGAAAAACGCCGGTCGAAATCGAGGTGTTCGGTTTTGGCAGCCTGTGTGTGATGGTCGAAGGCCGTTGCGCCTTGTCGTCGTATGTAACCGGCGAATCGCCCAACACGCACGGCGTGTGCTCGCCGGCCAAATCGGTGCGCTGGCAGCAGACGCCGAAAGGCCTCGAATCGCGGCTCAACGGTGTGCTGATCGACCGCTATGCCGATGGCGAAAACGCGGGCTATCCGACGCTGTGCAAGGGCCGTTTCGATGTCGGTGATGAGAACTACTATGCGATCGAGGAACCGACCAGCCTGAACACGCTGGAACTATTGCCGCAACTGATGAAAATGGGTGTGCGCGCAATCAAGATCGAAGGCCGCCAGCGCAGCCCGGCCTACGTGGCGCAGGTCACGCGCGTATGGCGCGAGGCGATCGACAACTGCGCCTCCAGCCAGCAGCGCTATTCGGTCAAGCCGTCATGGATGAATGAACTCGACAAGGTTGCGGAGGGGCAGCAGCATACATTGGGCGCTTACCACCGGCCATGGAAATGAAGGCACCGTCAAATATTTTGGAGAATGCATCTTGAAAATCGCTCTGGGTCCGCTGCAGTATTACTGGCCGCGCGATACCGTCATCGGCTTTTACGACGCGATTGCCGCCGCGCCGGTGAATATCGTGTATCTGGGCGAGACCGTGTGCTCGCGCCGTCATGAAGTGCGGCTGGCCGACTGGCTCGACATCGCGGCCCGCCTTGACGCAGCAGGCAAGGAAGTAGTGTTGTCGACGCAGGTGCTGATCGAGTCGGGGTCGGATCTGACCACGCTGCGCAAGATCACCGGCAATGGACGCTTCTCGATCGAGGCCAACGACATGGGCGCGGTGCACTGCGTTGAAAACAAGGTTCCCTTCATCGCCGGGCCGCATCTGAATATCTACAGCGCGCCGACACTGGCGCTGATGGCCGGACTCGGCGCAAAGCGCTGGGTCATGCCGCTCGAAATGGCGCGCGCCGGATTGGCGCAGATGCAGCAGGATCGGCCTGCCGGACTTGAAACCGAAGTATTTGCCTACGGCCGCATGCCGCTCGCTTTTTCCGCGCGCTGTTTTACCGCGCGCTATCGCAACCTGCCCAAGGACGATTGCCAGTTCAGTTGCGTCGATTATCCGGACGGGCTGTTGATGCAAACCCGCGAGAAGCAGGCATTCCTGATATTGAACGGTATCCAGACGCAATCGGCGCTGGTGTATAACCTGGTCAATGAGGTCGGGGCCATGCGTGAGTTGGGCGTGGACGTGGTGCGCATCAGCCCGCAAGCGCAACATACCGCGGAAATCGTCGAATTGATGCACGCGGTGCTGACCGGGCGAATCGCCGCACCCGACGCATTCCGGCAAATGCAGCCGCTCATGCCCGATGGGGCGTGCAATGGGTTCTGGCACGGCAAGCCGGGCCTCGAAAAGATGGTGGCATAACGAGGAGCCGGCGCATGTACCACGGTGAAAAGTTCAACAGCATCAGCCATATGGCCGGCGCGGTGCTGGCCGCCGCGGGTGCTGTCGCGCTGATCGTGCCGGCCGCGCAACTGGGCGATCCCTGGAAGATCGTCAGTTTCAGTATTTACGGTGCAATGCTGCTGGCGCTGTATATCACGTCGGCGCTGTACCACAGCATCCGAGGCCCATCCAAGGACGTGTGGCGCAAGTTCGATCATTGCGCGATCTACCTGCTGATTGCCGGCAGCTACACGCCTTTTACGCTGGTCACGTTGCGCGGTGCATGGGGCTGGTCCCTGTTTGGCACGGTCTGGGGCCTGGCCTTGCTGGGAATTGCGCAGGAGATCTGGTTGGCCAAGGGCAAGCGAATCCTGTCGCTGGCGATCTACGTCGTGATGGGCTGGCTGGCGCTGGTCGCCATCGTCCCCTTGCTGGCTGCGCTGAAGGGCGAAGGATTCCTGTGGCTGGCGGCGGGCGGTCTCATCTATACGGTCGGCATCGTCTTTTACGCGACCGACCACAAACTGCGGCATGGGCATGGCGTATGGCATTTATTCGTACTCGGCGGCAGCGCCTGCCATTACTTTACCGTGCTGTTTTATGTTGCATAGCCGCTTTTACAAGAGAAAGCATTCAATGAATCACGATCGTTACCGCCTGCCCAGCCGGGTCGGCAAACTGTTGTCGATGTTGCCGGCCTATCCTGGTTCGGTGCTGTTCGTGGCCGGGCTTAATCTTGCGCTGGTCAAGCACTTGCCGGTCGATGTGCAACAATCGCTGGCCGGGAAAACACTGCGCATCAAGGTAGTGGATGCGCAACTGGCATTCGATTTCATCTGGCGGAAAAGCACCTTCGCGCCATGCCGCAACAGCGGCGAGGCAGATTTGATGATCGGCGCCAGCGCTCACGATTTTCTGCTGCTGGCGCAGCGCAGGGAAGATCCGGACACGCTGTTTTTCAGCCGCCGCCTGGTCATGGAGGGCGATACCGAACTCGGGCTGCTGGTGAAAAACACGCTCGATGCAATCGAATCTCCACTGTTCAACCTGGACCTGCTTGCACCCGTCCGCGTCCTTGAACGGTTCAGGCCGGCGGCAAGGCAGGCGAAGGACGGGGCGCACTAAGGGCTCGCGCAGCAATAAGATCCGCGGGATCTGTCCATGCAGAACGACAAAAAATCTTTGCCGCTTGTTTATTCCTGTTCAGGTTGTTCGAGCGCCGCGCAGATGGCGAACCATGTGGCGCTGCAGCTCGACCGGCGCGGCGTGGCGGAAATGTCATGCATCGCCGGCGTCGGCGGCGATGTGCCGTCACTGGTGAAGGTGGCCAAATCAGGACGGGCGATTGTGGTCATCGACGGTTGTCCGCTCGTCTGCGCAAAAAAATGCCTGGAGCGGCACGGTATCGAGCCCGATCGTCATCTGCAGTTGGCCGAACACGGCGTGAAAAAACGTTTTCATGCGGATTTCGATCAGGAGCAGGCAGAACGGATCATTGCCAGGGTGGCGGGCGATATCACCAGTCTTCCGCAGGTCCTGCCTGTGGAAGAGGACGAACCGGCAATCCGGTGACGAACTGTTTCAAGGACGCCTAATTCCAGGAACAACCTGCATGCCGGCCGCAATCGCGCCGTGGTGGCCATGACTAAAATTCCCACTCCAATAACACCGCGCGCTCAGACTGCAAATGAATTGCTGCCTTGCCTATGCTCACGACGACTAGTTCTAAATGACTAGGGGATTTTAGCTCGTCATGCCGACTGCCAGAACCCGTGTGTAGCACTACAATCGAAGCATGCACAATCAGGAAAGTTCCGCGATGCTACGCGACCGGTTCGGCCGAACTATCGAATATCTGCGTCTGTCAGTGACCGACCGTTGCGACCTGCGTTGCAGCTATTGCATCCCCAAAGGCTTCAAGGGATTCGAGGAGCCGGAACACTGGCTGAGCTTCGATGAAATCGAACGGCTGGTCGGCGCATTCGCCCGGCTTGGGACGACCCGGGTGCGTTTGACCGGCGGCGAGCCGCTGTTGCGGCGTAACGTCGCGCAGTTGGCGCAACGCATTGCCGCCACGGACGGCATTCGCGACCTGTCGCTGTCGACCAACGCCACGCAACTGCACCGGCATGCGGACGCATTGAAAGCTGCGGGGGTGTCCCGCATCAATGTCAGCCTCGATTCGCTCGATCGTTCCTGCGTTGAAAAAATTACCGGGTGGGACAGTTTTTCGCAAATCATGGATGGCTTGATGGCCGGCAAGGCGGCCGGTTTTGACCCGATCAAGATCAACATGGTCGCCATGCGCGGCATCAACGACGCCGAGATCGATGACATGGTGGCGTTTTGCATCGAGCAGAACTTCGTGCTGCGGCTGATCGAAGCGATGCCGATGGGTGCGACCGGACGCGATGCCGCCTATCTCGATCTGGGACCGATCCAGGCGCGCCTGCAAACGAAGTTCGGCTTGCAGCCGCAAGCGGCCGAACTCGGCGGCGGTCCGGCGCGGTACCTGTCCACCGCCGATGGCAAATCCAGCATCGGTTTCATCACACCGATGTCGCAGCACTTCTGCGCAACCTGCAACCGCGTCCGTCTGGCGGTCGACGGCACCTTGTATCTTTGCCTCGGACAGGAAGAAAAATTCGAGTTCCGGCCTTTGCTGCGCGGCGGCGCCAGCGATGCGCAACTTGAACAGGCGATTCGCCATGCCATCGAACTCAAGCCGCAGAAGCATGAATTCAGCGAAAGGCCGGAGAAAATTATTCGGTTCATGGCTCAGACAGGCGGATGACCATGCAAGACATTGAAAAATTCATCAAGGGTTTTTGCCGCTTTCAAAAGCAATACTTAAGCGAGCCGGCCATGTTTGACAGCCTGCGCAAAGGGCAGAGCCCGGGCACGCTGGTGATCGGATGCTGCGATTCGCGGGTCGATCCGGTTTTGCTGACCGGCAGCGACCCCGGCGACATGTTTGTCGTACGCAATATCGCCAACCTGGTGCCACCCTGCACAACCGATGCGTCAACCGGCGTCAGTTCGGCAATCGAATTCGCGGTATGCGGTCTGGAGGTGGAGCGGATCATCGTGCTCGGACATGCGCACTGCGGCGGAATACGCGCGTTGATGTCGCCCAAAAAGCTGACATCGGAAACCGATTTCGTGGCGCGCTGGATGCGCATCGCCGAACCGGTACGGCAAAGCGTATTGCAGGAATTGAAGTACAAGAGCGTCGACGCGCAGTATAGGGCATGCGAAATGGCGAGCATTCTGCATTCACTGGACAATTTGCTTACCTACCCGTGGATCAAGCGTCGCGTGGAACAGGGGAATCTGGCATTGCATGGATGGTATTTCGATATCGAGTCAGGTGCATTGCTTGCGTATTCCCCAAGAAAACAGGAGTTTCTCAACCTGGTGTGTCCGCTTGAAGAATCTGAAGCGGCAAAAGCCGCCGCATGAATAATCCGCCCGTAGTGGGTATCGCCGGCTGGTCCGACAGCGGCAAGACGACGCTGCTGACATATTTTCTGGCACGCTTGTCGGAGCAGGGTTTGCGCGTGAATGTCGTCAAGCATAGCCATCATCGATTGGGACCGGATGTTCCGGGAAAGGACAATGTGCGGCTGCTTGATGCCGGAGCCGCGAATGTGCTGATTTCTTCGCCCTTGCAACCTTGGCAGGCGCCGAACATCGGCATCCAGGCTGAACCGGCATTGAAGGATCTTTTGAGCAGTTTGCCGCCTGCTGATCTTGTATTGCTGGAGGGCTTCAAAAAGGAAGCCATACCAAAGCTGGAAATTTATCGTTCGGTATTGGGAATGCCGGCGCTGTATCCGGATGATCCGAACGTGATCGCGGTCGCGTCCGACACCGCGCCGCCTGCCGGTCCAAGCGGGCGGATCTGGCTCGATATCAATCAACCCGCGCAGGTGCTTTCATGGTTGCAGATCTTCATGGACCTTCAGTCCCCCGGCCATGGTTATGGCTATAGTATCAAGGGTATTCCAGCCCGTGATTTCGCAGTGCAAATGCTCTAACAGGGTACCATGCCTTTTTACACATTATTACCGGCGCGGCAGCGCTTATCCACCAAGATCGCGAGTGCGCTGATCGGCTTTCTCGTATTGGCGCTGATGGCAATCGGCATGACGCTGTTGCTGTCGTGGCAACTGGAGGGAAGTTCGGCCGCAATCAACGAAACCGGCAGCCTTCGCATGCACAGTTACCGTCTTGCAATGCTGCTCTCGCGCAAAGTCGTTGAACCCGGTCAGCCCGGCATCTCCGCAGCCGTTCGGGACGAATTGGATGCCATCGAGTCGACCTTTGCGCTGATCAAGCGCGGCGACCCGCAACGGCCGCTGGTGCTCCCGCCCACAGGAAAAATTCACTTGTCCTTTGAAAACGTGTCGCGGCACTGGCAAGAGACGATGCGGCCGCTTGCCGTGTCGATACTATCCACGCAAGGTGCTGAACAAACGGCGGCGTGGCAGACTTTTCAATCGCTGATTGACGGCTTTGTCGGCGAAGCGGACCAATTGGTTCGATTGATCGAAAGAGACAGTGAATTGCGAACCTTCTGGCTGCGCTCATCGCAACTGGCGCTGGTCGCACTTGCGATGAGCGGCACGGTGGCGTTGATCTACCTGATGTTCAGCCTGATTGTCGAGCCGCTCATGCGGCTGCGCGAAGGGATGAGGCGCATGGCGGAAAAGGATTTCGGCGTGCGCCTCGCCGTCGAAAGCCAGGATGAATTCGGCCAGCTGACGCAAGGCTTCAACCAGATGGCGGACCGGCTGCAAGCGCTTTACGATGGTCTGGAGGAACGGGTCCAGAGTAAAACCGCGACGCTGGCGGACCAGAACCGGGAGCTGGCGCTATTGTATGACAGCGCTGCCTTCCTCCAGTTGCCACAGAAGCTGGAAGTCATGTGCGAGGGATTCCTGCAGCGCATCCGTGAATATTTCGGCGCGGACGGCGGTTCCGTGAGAATATTGGATCACCGAAACAGCAATGTTCATATGGTGGTTCATCAAGGCGTCTCCCAGGAAATGATCGAGGCCGAGCGTTGCCTGAAGATGGGCGACTGCCTGTGCGGCGAAGCCGCGGTCAAGAAAATCACGGTAGTACACGATTTGCGAAAAATGAACGATGCGCACAAGCTGCAATGCCACCGTGAAGGATTTTCCACGGTATCGGTATTTCATATTCATGCACACCAGCAGCACATCGGATTTTTCAACCTGCATTTCCGTGCGCCTAAAACATTTACCGAACATGAGCAGGCATTGCTTGAAACCCTGGGGCAACTGCTTGGAATCGCGATCGAGAACCTGCGGCTTGCGACACGTGAGCGTGAAATGGCAATCTCGGAAGAACGCAACCTGGTAGCGCAAGGCTTGCATGACAGCATCGCACAGGGACTGACGTTCATGAATATCCAGGTCCAGATGCTGGACGATTCGCTGCGCAGCGGCAAGTCGGAAGAGGCGGCCGAGATCGTGCCGGCGCTGCGCGCCGGCGTGCAGGAAAGTTACGAAGACGTGCGTGAATTGCTGCTTAACTTCCGCAGCCGCCTCGCTGAAGACGATTTGATCGGCGCCTTGAAAAGCACCGTCGAAAAATTTCGCCGGCAGACCGGAATCGAGGCCACACTGATCACCGAGGGCAACGGCGCGCCTTTCCCGCGCGAACAGCAATTGCAGGTATTGTTCATAGTGCAGGAAGCGCTTTCCAATATCCGCAAGCATGCGCATGCGACCAAAGTCGAGATCCGTATTGACGACGGACAGGATTTTTTACTCTCTATCCATGATAATGGTGTCGGATTCGATTCCGGAGCGGTCATGCAAAAAGGCGAAAACCATGTCGGTTTGAATATCATGCACGAGCGCGCCCAGCGAATTCACGCCCAATTGAATGTGAATTCAAAAGCCGGCGCCGGTACGACCGTGCATTTGCAACTGTTGCAAATGCATCGTCGCGCGGCTTGATCCAATAGTCTTATAAAGAGCACATGGAAAATTCCGCCAAACCAATCAGCGTACTGCTTGTCGATGACCACACGCTTTTTCGCAGCGGCATACGTTCGCTGCTGCAGCGGCATACGGAGTTTTCAGTCGTCGGCGAGGCATCCGACGGGATTGAGGGCATCAAGCGTGCGAAGCAGTTGCAGCCGGATGTGGTGCTGCTGGACCTGAACATGCCCGGCATGTCCGGCGTGGAAACCTTGCAATTGCTGTTGCAGGACTGTCCTCGGGCTGCGGTCATCATGCTCACCGTGTCTGAAGAGGCGGAAGACCTGACGACCGCATTACACGCCGGCGCGCGCGGATATCTGATCAAGAACATCGATGCGGATTACCTGATACGGGCGATCCGCCGTGCCGCGGCCGGGGAGTCGGTGCTGGCGGAATCGATGACAGGCAAGCTGGTCGCCCATTTGCAAGGCGGCGGCGCGAATAAAGTCGTGCCTGCGTCGGAGCTGGACAAGCTGACGCCGCGTGAGCGGGAAATTCTCGCGTGTCTGGCGCGTGGTGAAAGCAATAAACTCATTGCGCGCGTCCTCGACGTGGCCGAAAGCACCGTGAAGATCCATGTGCAAAACATATTGAAGAAGCTGGGCCTGTCCAGCCGCGTGCAAGCCGCCGTGTTCGCGGTAGAACACGGCATACACGGCAATTCGGATAAGCAGACTTGAACGATTCGAATTGAATGGCCGGTATTGCTTCGGACCTTATTCCCAGTAGATCGTCCAGCGAATTTTAATGGGTATAAATTGCGTCTTTTTCCGTCTGACCGCGTTGTTCGTCATTGCATAGCTCGCTATGCGGCTTCCTCACGCCTTGTCACACGAAAAAATCCATCAATTTCTATCCCACTAAATTAACTGGACGGTCTACTAGTGGGTCACTTGGCAATGAAATCGGCATTGAGATGGAAAAAAATACGGGTGGATAAGCGTAGCGCCTCTCGCCGTATTCCCTTCGAAAACGCAAGACGGATTGTCCTTCGTGGTGGCGTGCCGGGGGTAGCCCGGCGGCTACTCACTTTCTTTGCTTCGCCAAAGAAAGTAAGCAAAGAAAGGCGACCGCAAGACGCTGCCCTACGGGTACCCGTGAGAGCAATGCGCCAAGCGGGAAGCGAAACGAACTCGCTGCGCTCAAACATGTTTCGCTTCTTTATCCGCTTGACGCATCACTCTCACGACAGCGTCTCAAGCGGAGGCACGTCAAAAACAAACACCGGTTTTCAACGTTCATCCCATGAAGTCAATTGCGTGGTCCGCTGACCTGGTGTTGATGTTGACTTTGGTGTTGACGTTCAACCCTTGGCAAAGCGCCACAAAGGGGATCGCCACAACGGATTAAGAAGCGAAACATGTTT
>MESE01000092.1 GCA_001770855.1 Burkholderiales bacterium RIFCSPLOWO2_02_FULL_57_36 | reverse complement strand
CAGTGCTGAGGGATGAGGACTGAGTGGTTAGGGGTTCCATGACGGCGTAGTCGATGGATTCGCTTGGGATGGCGGTGAATTTGGTTTTGTCGGGACGGATGAAGCAATATTGAGTGCTGAGTGCCGAGGACTGGGTGTCGGTGGTGCGGGTTGTCCAGGCGCTGCGGGTGGCGTTTGCGATGTCGGGGCGGAAGCGATCGAGGGCGGTCAGCCAGGCTGAGGCCTTGAGGACGAACATGCCGGCGTTCCAGTAGTAGCCGCCTTCGTCGAGATAGCGTTGGGCGGTGTCGGTGTCGGGTTTTTCGACGAAGCGGTCGACTGGCAAAATCTGGATTGCCGCGTCGGCTTCGCCTCCTCGCAATGACGGGTCGTTGTCTTCGCGAGCCCTTCGGCAAGCTCTGGACAGGCCAAGGCGTGGCGATCCAGCTTTGACTTTGATGTAGCCGTAGCCGGTTTCGGGGCGATCCGGGGTGATGCCGAGGATTACGATGGCGCCGGTGGCCGCTTCACGGATTGCTTCTTGCAATGCTTTGGTAAAGGCGGCGTTGTCCGCAACGGTTTGGTCGGCGGGGGTGACGACAAGGATTGGGTCTTCGCCGGCTTCTGTTGCCTGAAGCGCCGCCAGGGTAAGCGCCGCTGCCGTATTGCGGCCAACCGGCTCCAATAGCAACGTGGCGGAAACCGACTTCAACTCACGCAGCTGATCCAGCGCCAGAAAACGATGATCCTCATTGGTAACCACCAGGGTCTCGCCAACCCGGATGTCATCCGCCACCAGGCTGTTGACACGTTCAACCGCTTGCTGAAACAGGCTGTTGACGCCAGAAAGCACCAGAAATTGCTTCGGAAAGCCGGCGCGAGACAGCGGCCAAAGGCGAGTGCCTGAACCGCCGCAGAGGATGACGGGTTGAACGGTGAGTTTGGTTGCTGCTGTCATTTGTAATTCCTTCCGGCGATGAGCTTTGAGGCTTCTTCA
>MESE01000091.1 GCA_001770855.1 Burkholderiales bacterium RIFCSPLOWO2_02_FULL_57_36 | reverse complement strand
TTCTTTGGGTACTTTCTTTTGGCGACGCAAAAGAAAGTACCTCGCCCGCCGGGGCGAGACCCGGCAAGCATCCACGAAGGAAAAACCGTGTTGCATTTTCGAAGGGAAAGCCACGAGAGGTGCATGGCGAAACACGCTGCGCATTGGCGAAACTGCAAGCCTTGTTTTCCGCCTACGTCCTTCTAAACGCAATGCAGCTTCTATTGCCAAGTGACCCACTAGCGCGGATCAAACTGCCGCGCTCACCCCATTGAACAGGACAGCGCAACATTGATGCTTTCGAATTCAACTCATATCTTCAGATCGCGCCGCCGTTCCGTACCCAGCACCGCCTGTATCTGAGCAAATTCAACCGGCTTTACCAGGTGATGGTCGAACCCCGCCTGGCGGGCGAGCGCACGATCCTTCTCCTGTCCCCACCCGGTTACGGCGACCAGCACGGTACCGGCCGTCGATGGATGTTCGCGCAAGCGCCGCGCAAGTTCATAGCCGTTCAATTTTGGCAGTCCGATATCCAGGAATGCAAATTCCGGCTCGAATCCTGCCGCCACCTCAAGCGCCGCCGCGCCGTCATGCGTCACGCGCACATCATGCCCCATTGCGGATAGCAGCGTCCCCATGCTGGTGGCAAAGTCGACATTGTCATCGGCCAGCAATATCCGGTGGCGCTCGGCAGCCGGGCTGATACTGGAACCGGTTTGCCGATCCGTGGACGGCCCGCTCCTGAGCGCTGCCGGAAGTTGCACAATGAAAGTGCTACCCCGGCCAACGCCTTCACTGCATGCTTCGATCTTTCCCCCATGCAGCTCGATCAGGCGCTTGGATAAGGACAGGCCGACGCCCAAGCCCGCATGAGATCGTTCCAGTGAATAATCGGCTTGGGTAAACATGTCGAAAATTCTGGGAAGCATTTCCTTGGCAATACCGATTCCATCGTCATTCACCTTGACCGTGATCCGATTCTGCTCCAGCGCTGCCGCAAATACGATATGCCCGCCGTGATTGGTATATTTCGCCGCATTATTAAGCAGGTTTGAAAACACCTGCGCGAGCCGCACCGGATCCCCGTCCAGATATACCGGCGCGACCGGCATGTCGGTCCTGAGCATATGTCCGCATTTTTCAATAAACGAACCCGCCGATTCAACCGCGCTGCGCATGATGGCTTGGAGCTCGACCCGTTCTTTCTTGACCGCCAGCTTGCCGGTGGTGATGCGCGACACGTCGAGCAGATCGTCCACCAGGCGCACCATCTGCTTGAGCTGGCGCTCCATGATGTCGCGGGCCTTCTGCGATACATCAGGAGGGGTGTTCGCCGCGCGCAAGATCTCGATTCCGTTGAGCAAAGGCGCAAGCGGGTTGCGCAACTCATGCGCCAGCGTTGCGAGAAACTCATCCTTGCGGCGGTCCGCAACCCGCAGCGCCTGTTCCGCACCGAGGCGCTCCATCATTTCATGTTCGAGTATCCGGTTCGATTCTTCCAATGCCTTGGCGCGCCGCTCGACTTCGTTGAGCATGTCGTTGAACGCATCGGCCAGCACGCCGATTTCATCTTCGGTGGACTTTTGCGCGCGCAAGGAAAAATCCCGGCGCTGCATCACATTTCGCGCGACACGGGTGATTTCGAGTATCGGTTTGGTAAATGCGGCCCTGAGCCAGGTCGAAATCAGCGCCGCGAAGATCAGGCTGCCGGCCATGACTGATGCCAGGATCAGCATGTAATTTTTAAGGCGTACCAGCAGTTCGTAGCGCGCGCGCAGATATACCGTACCGACCACTTCCTGGTTTTTCACGATTCGATGGAACACCGAGATCCGGTCGCCTTCAATACGATATCCGCTCCATTCCGGACGCTCAGGAAACTTGACGTCGCCCGACTTGTCGACAAAATACGTTGCGAATAATTTGCCATCCGGCCCGTAAATCGCCGCTTCCAGAATGTTCGGCCGCGTGCGCAGCAACGCCAGGTTTTCCCGAGCCGCCTTGGGATCGTCGAATGCGACAGTGGCCGCACTGACTTCAGCCACAATATCGGCCTGCGTCAGCAAATCGTCGATCCACGAATCTCGATAAGTCCGTATGTCATAGACCAGCATGGCAGTGCCGGATATCAGGAGCGCCACGAAAGTCGTCGCCAGCACCACCAGCATCAGTCTGCGCGAAATCGAACGCGTGATCGATTGCATCATCGGCGGGACCCATGTACCAGCGACGCAACGGACAGCATCCTGGAGCTCAGTTTCAGGTCGCTTTTCTCGGCGGCCGCCAGTGACACTTCGAAGCGCACACGGCCTTCCGTCAGGCGGAAATTGATCACACTGCCTTGCGCGAGGGCGTCTTCCGTTTCCGTGACGGTAAGGATCGAATATTTCTGTCCCATCTCCAGTAACTGTTGCTGCCGCGCGCCGACGCTGCGTCCGATGAACAGCATATGAATCCCGGACAGCGGCTCTTTTTCATTGACCCGCATGACGGTCACCGGCCGGTTGTTGACGGTGCGTCCGCTTGCGATATGCGCAAGCTCGGCGGCAACCGCATCGTCCCCGACCACACCGATCACGAATGGGGAATCGGGCCGGGGAAAGACGGTGGGCGGCCATTCTATGTAGCCGAGAAACTTGTATAGGAATGCGGCTTTCACGCCGCGCTCAAGTCCGTTGCCGTTGACGCCTTCGGGTGCCGCGCGCACGGGAGAAGCGGCGGCGATAACCACGGATGCGAGCAAGAGCACGAGCACTCGCCGCCGGGTTTGCGACCGAAATTTCACCAATTTTCCTCTCGCAAAATTCATCACAGCCGCCATAGCAATTTCAGGAAAATGCTGCGCTCGAACTCGGAGCGGGCCGCGAGAGAGCCGAATTCGGCATGCTCGGAATCGAACAGGTTTTGCACGGACAGGGAAATTTCGACATCGGGATCAGGCCGCCAACCCAGCTGCGCATCCACCGCGGTATACGCTGGAACCGCCGGATTGGGCAAGTCGCCGACATGCCGCACGGTAAGGTCGAATTCGTGACGCGGTGTAATGTCGAACATCGAACGCAGCATCCATGTGCGCTTCGGGTCATTAGCAAGCGCGGGAAGACCGCGCAGGTCGGCGCTGCCGGGATCGCGCCTCAACCTTTGGTTCATCGCGACCAGGCCGGCGCTCAGCCGCCACGCATCCGTTACCCGATAGCTGCCCCAGGTTTCAATGCCGGTCATGGTTCCGCCAATGCGGTTTTCCAGCATCTCCCCGATCGGACTCGGCTCGACGCTGCGCAAGCGACTGAAGTCGTGATGAAAGGCAGTCACCGAATAAGAGACGCTGCTTGTCGGCTGCGCGCGATAGCCGATTTCAAACACGTTCGCCAATTCTGATCTGAAATTCGGCCCGCCGGCAATTTGGTATGGCGGGCTGCCGGGCACAAAGAATTCCCGATCGATGCGCGCCGGCGCCCGCACCGCCCGCGACAACGCGCCCCAAAGCAGGCTGTTATGGTTCGGCCGCCATGCGAGGCGCAGGTTAGGCAGATATTCAAAACCGGTGTAGGGATTGCTTTCAGCCTTGAGGCCGAGCGTCAGATCGAGATCCGGACGCAATGCGATCTCATCCTGGATGAAGATGTTACCCTTCTCCAGATTACGTTCGGCGGGCAAAAAAGCCAGCACGGCGCTGTTGCCGACGCGATCGCGCGCATACCTGTAGCCGGCGCCCAAAATCAGTTTGTGGCCAAGCGCCGGCTGCAATGCATGATTGAATTCGATATCGAAGATATCGAGTTTCTCGCTGAAGGTGCCAGGATGATCGCGTTCGGTGTGGTCATAGTAGGTTTGCACATGCAGCGCCGAGCCGTTCGCCAAACGCCGATCCCAGCGCGCCAAAAGATTGACGCCGGAAATTTCCTTTTCCGCCGGCACCTGTTCGATACGGCCTCGATAGGCATCGCCTTGCAGCGTGAATCGATCGACTTGTTCGCCGAAATCGGCGCGGAAACCGACTTGCCCCGTGCGTCCGGCATCGCGAACCGCGATGCCGCCGGCCCGCTCCGAATGCGCACGATCGAAACCCTGGCCATACACGCGGTAATGGCCGTTTTCACCCAGCTTGCCGCCGGTTCGCGCCGCCGCGCCCCGCTTGCGGTTGCCTGCGCCCGCAACGACCAGCGTGCCTTGCGTATCCTGCGCAGAACGCGTAATGACATTGATCACACCGTTGACCGCATTCGCGCCCCATAGCGTGCCGCCCGGCCCGCTGATCACTTCGATGCGCTCCACATCTTCCAGCATCACCTGCTGCGCATCCCAGAACACACCCGAAAAAAGCGGCGTGTAGACGGTGCGGCCGTCAATCAATACCAGCAGCTTGTTGGCGGTCGAACTGTTGAAGCCGCGCGCGGTAATTGCATATTGGTGGCTGTCGATGCGCGCCACTTGCAGGTTCGGCGCCAGGCGCAATGCTTCCGGCAGGCTGGTGGCGCCTGACCGGCGGATGTCTTCGTGGCTGATGACGAAAATCGAAGCGGCGGCATCGGCCAGCCGCTCCTGGCGGCGCGATACCGACGTCACGACGATATCGGCAAGTTGTTCGAGCGACATATCGGCAAGCGCCGCATACTGAAGCGCGGCAAGAGACGGGATCGGCGCGAAAGCAAGAAGTATCGCCAAGCAACGGAGACGAAGTTTTGATTTTATAGTAGTCATTATTTTAAAAATGCCAAGCGGCGAACCATCGGTTTCCGAAAATTGACTGGTTAATCTGCTTCAAGCCAAAATTAAAAACTCAAGCGGCTTTACTTCATCGAGAAATGCCAATCAGCAATGATTCTGCCGCACATTTTAAATCGAATCGCCGCATGCATGGCGCTTCCCGATTCGAGCAGCCTACCGCCTTGCTTGCGAAGAAGTTGTGATATACGCCAATACATTAATTAACATTTATAGGAACTTAGACACGAGCGTATCTTTCTATACAGGGTATTCAAGTATCGATTCGCCATCCATGAAAATAATCGCGATTATGTTACCGATTGTAAAGTTGCGTCACTTGCTTTATCAGAACGTCGTCACGAGCGGAATGTCGTCGGCATTTTTAGTGGGTCACGGTCACGAAAACCCGTGAATATTACTGCATGACATTGCCTTCCCAAAAACAAGGCCATGCAATGTCCGAAATGAACGTCCGCAAAAAGTCAGCGTCGGAAATGCAGGAATTCGGCTTTCTGCAAAAAAACCTTCACATCGTGTTTGCATGGCCCGTGATTTGCGGATTACTCGGTATCTTGATGTGGAGCATCGCTCTTTCTGAATTGAGAGAAGAACGTGACGCTGCGGAAAACAGCACCTACAAGCATGCAGCCTCGCTGTCAAAAGCCTATGCCGAGCAACTGGCGCGCTCGATAGAGCAGCTCGACCAGATTACGCTCAGCATTAAATACTATTGGAAAGCAACCGGCGGCCGCGTTCAACTGGAGGACCAGTTGCGGTATGGGCTTCATCCGCCTGCCGACGATTACTTTGTTTCCGTCGCGGATCGCAACGGCACGCTGATTACCAGTACTCTCGAAATACCGAAACTCCAGAAACCCCGAAATTACGCGAACAGCACCTGGTTTCAGGCGCACAAAAACGGGCCGTCGAACGACACCATTATGGTCACTCCGGTCAATCCGGAGTTCGTATCCAGGATCAACAAACCGGTCATTCATTTCACGCGGCGATTGGATGCAAATGACGGCTCGTTCGATGGCGTCGTCTTCGTTACCGTGGAGCCGCATTACCTGACGACCTTTTACGAGGGACCCAACCCGGGCGGCGGCGATTTCATCACCGTCAGATTGACAGCCGGTCCGTTGCTCGCTACCAAGATGGGCGACGCCTCCGCGAGGACAACTACTTTCTATCGATCCGATCCGGTATTCGACCGTCCAAGCGGCGTCATTGAGGAACCCAAGGAAAAGTTCATTGACGATCAGGAGCGTATCGTCGCGTGGAACAAGCTGGACAAGTATCCGCTGCTTACGCTGGCCGGAATTTCGAAAAAAAATGCGCTTGCCGGATATGAGTCATTGGCACGCAGATACCGCAGTTTTGCCGCAATCGGCAGTGTATTTCTGTTTCTGTCCGCGATAGCCGGCATGATGTTGTCCGCAAGGCTGGCGTGGAGAAACCACCAGGCGGATGAAATAAAGAAAACCTATCTTCTGGCTGTCGATGCCGCAAACGAAGGCTTTTACATGATTCGGCCTTTGTACGATGAAGCCGATCGTATCGCGGACTTCCAGATCGAGGACTGCAATGAGCGCGGCGCCGCTTTGGTCGGCGCGATCAAGGAGCGCTTGGTCGGGCGAAAAATTTCAGACCTTACCGCGAGCGGTTCGCTGCAGGATGAAATCGCAATGTTTCGCCGTGCGATGGAAACCGGCTTTTATGAAGAAGAAATGCGGGTGCCGCCATCCAGCGCGCTCAAGGCAAATTGGGTGTACCGGCGACTGGTTCTCTCGGGCGCCGGACTGGCCATGACGGTACGCGATATTTCCGAGTCCAAGGCCCACGAACAGGCGTTGTCGATCATGGCGAACGCGGACGCGCTGACCGCGCTTCCAAACCGGCACTGGCTCGCAAATTATCTTCCGGCAGCGGTGAAGCAAGCCGCCAGTAATGGCACCGGGCTGGCGATCCTGTTTATCGATCTGGACGACTTCAAGAACATTAACGATACGCTTGGCCATGCGGCCGGCGACGAACTGTTGAAGGCAGCAGCGAAGCGCCTGACAACCCTGACACGCGCCAGCGACCATGTGGCGCGTCTCGGAGGCGACGAGTTCACGATTGTCCTTGAACATGTGCGCCACATGGAAGATGTATCGCGTGTGGCCAAACTGGCCATCAACGCGCTTGGCGAGCCGTTTACGCTTGCACTGTCAGCCGGCCATCGCGTGCAGGCGTCAATCGGCATCAGCATGTTTCCGCAGGACGGGCAGGACGGCGAAACGCTGTTGAAACACGCCGATATTGCGATGTATTCGGCGAAGGCCGCCGGTAAGGGGCGCTATCATTTTTATCATTCCCATCTGTCGGATAGCCTGATCCTGCGCATCAATAGAGAGCAGGCGCTTCGGGAAGCAATCGAACGCGACGAATTCGTGTTGCATTACCAGCCGAGGGTAGATACCTTCACCGGAAAATTATGCAGCATGGAGGCACTGGTGCGATGGATGCATCCCAAACTCGGCTTGATACCGCCGCTGGAATTCATCCAGATGGCGGAAGATACCCGGCTGATCCTGGATATTGGCAAGATGGTGATCGAAAAAGCCTGCGCCCAACTGGCGCAGTGGAAGGAACAGGGCCTGCCTCTGGTTCCGATCTCCATCAACGTTTCCGCGCTTCAGTTCAGCGACGGGAATGTGAAATCGATACTCGCGTCAGCCATGGAAAAATATGCGATCGATCCGACGCTGATCGGCGTGGAACTCACCGAGTCTTGCATGATCGGACAAGACGAGATCGTGTCGGAGAGAATCGATGCGGTCCGCGCGCTCGGCGTCAAGCTGCTGGTGGATGATTTCGGTACCGGATATTCATCGTTGTCGCAACTGCAGCGGCTCAATGTCGACGTCTTGAAAGTCGATCGCGCATTCACGATGAGCCTGTGCGATGGCGTCGAAGGCAAAGCGTTTTTCAAGGCCATCATGTCAATGGCCAACGCGCTCGATCTGTGCATCGTCGCGGAAGGCGTGGAAACGCTGGAGCAGTTGCGCGAGTTGCAGGCGCTTTCCTGCGACGAGATCCAGGGGAATTTCGTGTCGCTCCCGGTCGCCGCTACCGAAGCGGCATCGCTGATCTTGAAACGCTTTCTTTTCCCGCCATCGATGCAGCAAGACATCGCGGCCGCAATTTAGGGGCGAGTTGATCAAACGGCCAGAGCAAGAGAAAAACCATGCCGGATGCCCTACATGCGAAACGGACGTGATCCCGATGCCCGCGACTGCCGGCTTTCAAGAAATTTTCGCAACTGATCGAACGGCACCGCCTTGCAAAAATAGTTGCCCTGTATTTCATCGCACGCATGCTCGCGCAGGAACGTCAATTGCCGCTCGCTGCACACGCCTTCGGCGATTACATTCAGCTTCAGGCTGTGCCCGAGCGAGATGACGGCCTTCGTGATTGCAGCATCGCTCGGGTCGTCCGCCACCCGCAGCACAAACGACTGATCTATTTTCAACTGATCCACCGGAAAGCGCTGCAGATAGCTCAGGCTGGAATAGCCGATACCGAAATCGTCGATCGCCAGGCGCACGCCCATGCGCTTCAATTCATGCAGGATCTGCTTAGCCTCCTCGGGACGATTCATCACCATGCTTTCGGTGACTTCCAGGTTCAGGAAATTTGCAGCCAACCCGGAGCACTTGAGCGCATGCTGAATCGACTCAACCAATAGCTCCGGCGAAAACTGGCGGGGCGACAGATTGACCGATACGGTGAGCCCGGCATACCCGGCGTCCTGCAGCAGCTTGTTTTGCATGCAGGCCTGCTCCAGCACCCACTTCCCGATCGGCACGATCAGGCCGGCTTCTTCGGCAACCGGAATGAATTTCAAAGGCGATTGCAAGCCGGTTTCCGGATCCATCCAGCGGATCAGCGCCTCTGTTCCGATTATCTCGCCGCTTGCCAGATCGACCTGCGGCTGGTAATACAGCAGGAATTCCTTGCGCTCGATCGCATGGCGCAGCTTGGCCTCCATCGTGAAGCGATTGCGGATGCGCTCGTTCATGCTCGGGATGAAAAACTGGAACTGGTTGCGCCCCTCCGCCTTGGCCTCGTACATTGCGGCATCGGCATGCTTGAGCAAGGTTTGCACATCGTGTCCATCGCGCGGATAAACGCTCAATCCGATGCTGCAGGTGATGAATAGCTGATGCCCGGACACGGTAAACGGTTGCGAGATGCGCTCCACCAGCCGGCCGATCGAAGCTGCAATCGCCTCTTCGTCGATCTGGTCGTACAGCACCAGCACGAATTCATCGCCACCGTGGCGCGCGACCGTGTCGCCGTCACGCACGCATTGTTTCAGTCGCTCCGCAACCTGAATCAGGAGCTGATCGCCGAGGTCATGCCCCAGCGTTTCGTTGATCAGCTTGAAGTTGTCCAGATCGATGAAAGCGACGATCGCCATTGCCCGAGTGCGGTCGGCATGGGCCATCGCCTGCCGGATACGGTCGTTCAACAGATGGCGATTGGCCAGTTGTGTCAACTCATCGTAGTTGGCCTGGCGTTCCAGCTGTTCCTTGTGGCGCCGGGATTCGGTGATGTCTCGTGCCACCAGCAAGCGCGCCGGCTCGCCGTGATCGGTAAAAGGCGCCGCGGCCACTTCGACATCGACCACGGTGCCGTCGAGCTGGATGAACTTTTCTTCGAGGCGTGCGACCTGATGGCCTTGCTGTTCCAGCCTGCGCATGCGCTGCATGATTTCTTTCCGGTAATCGGGATGAACCAGGTCCAGGATCGATTTTTCGGCAAGCTGGTCCTGGGTTTCCGCTCCCAGCAACTGCAGGCCCGCCTTGTTGGCAAAGGTGCAGCGGTCGCCCTTCATCACGAAGATTGCATCCGGCGAGAGTTCGATCAGCCGGCGATAACGTTCTTCTGCTTCGCGCAGGGATTGTTCGAACAGCTTGCGCTCTGTAATGTCGATACCCATGCCGGACAGGCAGATTTTTTCCCCGATCCGCACCCGCACTGCGTTGAACAAATAGGGAATCCTGTTGCCGCTCTTGATGCGCAACGGCGCTTCCACCCGCATATAGCCATCGGCAAATGCCTCCGCGACTTTTCCCGCGATCAACTGCTTGTCCTCGGCGCTGCCAAAGAGATCCAGCGGATTCATCCGCGCGATTTCCTCATCGCCAAAACCGGTGACCTGCCCGAAATTGTAATTCCAGCGCAAGAAGCGGCCGGCATCGTCGAATACGTAAAATATGCCCGGCAGGCTGTTGATCAATGCATCCGAAAGATTTTTTTCCTTGATCCGCTCGCCAACCTCGCCGCGCAGCGTCGCATTGGTATCGGCCAACGCCGCGCTGCGTTCGCTCACCCGGGTTTCAAGCTCCCCCTGTATCTTCCTTAATTCCCGTTCCGCGCGATCGCGTTCGTTGACGGCAATGGTAAGTGTCGCAACATTTTTCCTTAACTCAAGGAGCACCATCACATGGCGAGCCAGTTTGCGCAACGCCTGTTCCTGATATTCGGTCAAGGCGCGCGGCACGAAATCGACCACCGAAAGAGTGCCAATTGCATAGCCTCGCGGCGTGATCAGCGGCGCTCCTGCGTAAAAGCGGATATTGGGACGTCCGATCACCAGCGGATTGTCGCTGAAGCGCGGATCTTTCAATGCATCGTGCACGACAAAAAAATTCCCGCTCGCCACTGTATGTGCGCAAAAAGCGATCGCGCGCGGGGTCTCGCTCACCTCCAGGCCGACGCGCGACTTGAACCACTGCCGGTTTTCATCGAGAAGTGTGATGACCGCAACCGGTGTGCCGCAAATATTGGAGGCAAGCGTCGTGAAGTCGTCGAAATCGGCCTCGGGCGCGGTATCGAGGATATCGTACCTAAGTAAATCCTCAAGCCGCAATTGTTCCTCGGCAGACAGTTTTGATTTCATCAATTTCAGGTTGCCTCGCTTGGCGATAGTAAAAATCCGTTGATTTTTCGACCATTTGTTTGCGAGCGCGTTCCCCAACGGCTCCGGCGCGAGGAAGGCAGATGAATTACACATGACCAGCGACAATTTCGATTGATGGTCGCAGACAGCATACGAAACCGGAAGCGGACGGACTGGAATTAAAAAAACCAAAGCGGACATCCGCCAGAAGGCCTCATGTCATTTTGCAACAACCCGGTTACGCCCATTGCTTTTCGCGGCATAGAGTGCGTCATCGGCACGTTTGATCGTGTCCTGGATGCTGTCTTCGCTTGGCAGGTATTGCGATGCTCCTATACTGACTGTCACCTGGAGCGCCATGCCATCCAGCCCGATCGGCTGGTCAAGCATGCTAATCCGAAGGCGTTCAGCGGCGACCGCCGCTGCCGTGATGTCGGTATTTGGAAGTGCGATGATAAATTCCTCGCCGCCGAAACGAGAAAAAATGTCTTCATCCCGCAACGCCTCTTTCCAAATCCTGGTCAAGGTCTGCAATACCTTATCGCCGACGAGATGTCCGTGAACGTCGTTTATTTTTTTGAAATGATCGACATCAAGCATGAGAATAGACAACGCATGCCGATGCCGCTTGGCAAAGCTGATCATTTTTGTGGTCGACTCCAGGAAAAACCGCCTGTTGAACGCGCCGGTTAATGGATCGGTGATGGATATGACGTGAAGTTCCTCACTAAGCACCCGGAGTTCACCGTGTTTCCGTTCAAGTTCAGTATGGGCTCGCTCCAGCGCACGCTGGCTCGCGGCAGCGGCTTCAACCGACCGTATCAGTTCTGCCTTCGTCTGCTCCAGCTCACTGATCAGGCTCTGCTGTTTGGCATTGGTTTCCCGGAGATTATCTTCAATATTCTTGAACGCGCTGATCTCGGACGCGATACCGAAATAGCCGACAAAGTTGCCGTCATCATCAAAGCGCGGCTTGCCACTGCTACGAAACCAGAGTATGCGACCGGGACGCCTGCGGCTTGGATACTCGAAGCCGTGGAACGGCTTGCGCGCCATCATTGTCTGGATATGGCCATCCCAATCCACGTCGCCATACTCCTTGGCGCCCAACCCTTCCCATCGGGTCTTGCCGATAACGCGGCTGAGCATGATCCCGGTTGCTTCTTCAAATTCCTTGGAAAAATAAGTGAATTGAAACTGGTCGTTCATTTCCCAATACCAGTCGCGCGACAGCGCGGTGAAATCCTGGTAGCGGCGAGCAGCCTCGGTCAGACGGCGTCGCTCGGCTTCCTCCTCCTCTGCTTTTCTTGTCTCGTCCACAATACTCTCCCGCAAACTCGCTTGAGACATGGTGACATCAACGGAGGATAAATGTCCAGCTTCGATGCGACGGCCGCCGGCCGGCATACGGCATGCATCGTCATGGATTAGTAGTTGTCCTGCAGCGCCCGGCAAAATCCGCTGCCATAAAATAAACAGCGCCGAATTCATGTCGTGTTCACAACATAAATTCGGCCCGCAAGTCAGCCAGCTTATTTATTCGCTTTGCCCTGCTTTACCAGTATCAACGCGCCGCGCTTTTGGTCTTCGGCAGACGCATAGTCGACCCGGCCCGAAGTCACCCTGCCGATCAGGATCATGTTCTGGGTAATCGCGTCATGATCATTTTTGGAAAAAGGCTTGTTGTAGCTGGTGATGACGCCTTGGTATCGAACTTTCAAGTTCTCGAGCGCGTTCTTTATTTTTTCTCCATCGGTTGAGTTTGCCTGGCGCAGCGCCAGGAACAGCAAATGCATGCTGTCATAACCCTGCGCCGCGCTCATCGGCGATGGAATAAGCTCTATCTTGAAAGTCCGATGGTAAGCGAGTAAAAAACTGTTCTTGCTGATCGATCCGAGATCCTGGATAAACGTTTGCGGCATCAATGCACCTTCCCCGGCGCGCCCCGCGCCTTCGGTGAAGTTGGCCATGGAAAAGGTCCAGCTTCCCATTAACGGAACTTTCCATCTGGCGGCTTCCTTGTTCCTGGCGATAACCGCCATTTCGGGGCCGATTCCCCAGATCACCAGCGCTTCGGCGCCGCTTGCCTTTACCTGCGCCACCTGGGCACTCATGTCCGTGGCCCCGATATTGAAACGCTCTTGTCCGGAAACCACTACGCCGGCCGTCTTCGCCTGTTCAAGAAATGCCCTCAAGCCTGCTTCACCGTATGCGGTGCTATCCGCGAGTAACGCGACCTTGCTCATCCCCTTGCGTTTGATGTCCGCGACCAGCACCTTTGCTTCAAGATCCAAGGTCGGAGAAACCCGGAAAATGTAATTGTCCGGCGCCGCGGGAGGAGCATATTTCTGCGTCAGCGAGGTACCCGTCGATACCGCGACGATCAGCGGTATCTTTGCTTTCTGATAGGCGTCGATGGACGCAAGGCCGACACCGGTATTCACGATGCCGATGGTTGCCACCACTTTGCTTAGCGTGAATTCCTCGGCGATTTTTGCGCCGATTTCAGGCTTGGCTTCATCGTCTTTTTCAATCAGTTCGATCTTCTTCCCATGGACACCACCGATACCGTTGATCTCGGCCACGGCGAGGCGAATGCCGTTGCGCATGCTTTCGCCCATCGGACTGGAGCCCCCCGTAAACGGTCCCGACACACCGATTCTCAGGGTTTCCCCGCTCGGGTTTTGTGCGGATGCCTGTGAAAATGAGGCAGCCATCGTAAAAACAATTAAAGCGTGAAGTATGTATTTTATGATTGTCATGCTTGTCCCCTCGTTACTATAAAAAAGCGCTGATACGCAGCTACTGCTCCTGAAAAAACTCGGATCTACCGGCATCGCTTTGCGAAACATCGGCTACGGAAATATTGTTTTCTTTTTTCCCGCTCAGCCATCGAGCAGCGGCTTGCGCACGGATTACCGGCGTTCGCGAGCGACAGGAATAACCGTCAGCGTACGGACACCTTGCGCACCTCGAATCAGCACGCCTTCGATATCCGCGGTAGCGGACGGGCCGCTGACCAGCACGGCGTAGCCTGCTTCGAAGAACCCGCGATGACGGTAGGCATGGTGCAGGTTCCCGACAATATCGGCGGGGTCCAGCAACACGACAAGGTGCTGCGAAAGATAGCCGAGTGCATTGATTTGATATTGTTCTTCGCTGAGCCAGATCGAACCGGTCTCGGCCACCGCAAAGCCCGCGCGCACCACCCCTACGTCGACATCGTCCATCTGCCGCTGCGTCATTGCGGCCACGACACGCCGCGTACCGGCCACTTCCGGTACCGCAGAACAAATGACTTTTGCCATGACATGGCGCGACCGGATCAACGCCTCGATGTCCTGATCGTCAGCGGCGTGAACCCATTCCCCGCCTATCTTCGCGAGTGCATCCTTGAACGTTTGCAAGGCCGGAGGCAATCCGCTATCGAACATCGGCACCTCGGGTAACGCGCAGCCCTTCGGTTGCGCGTTCCGTACCTTTTCAAGTATTTCATCGCGACCGTTCATTTCACTTTCCTGTTCTTTAAATACCATTGCCTGAAGCTGGACTTCGGGGGATCGGGAACCTCGCGCTGTTTTCCCCATGCGTTGAACGGGTTGTAGATAAACGCCCGAGGCAAACTGGATGTCGCCTTGTTCACGACGGCAATGGCGGCACGGTACGATTGCGGATTTCCGAGAACGGTTCCGGCAACTTTCATTGATTCCTTCTTGACGAATGAAAGCTCGTGGTTTTGCGCGATGACCTGGCGCCATTTGTACAGTTGTTCGTGAATATTTATTTTCACCGGACAGACGTTGCCACAGCTTCCGCACAGCGTGGAAGCGAATGGCAAGCTGCTGTATTTTTTCAAGTCAAACGTGGGATTGATAATCGCGCCGATCGGTCCGGCATATACCCCGCCGTAACTGAGTCCGCTGCTTCTGCGGTAAACCGGGCAGGTATTCATGCAAGCGCCGCAGCGGATGCACTTCAGCGAGCGCCAGAAGTCATCCATCGCCAAGCGCTCAGAGCGACCGTTGTCAACCAGGATGAAATGCATTTCCCCGCCTTTGCGCGGCGCCCGGAAATGCGAGGTGTACTGGGTGATGGGCGAACCGAGCGCACTGCGCGACAACAGCCGGATATATACGGCAAGGTGTTCAAGCTTCGGGACAAGCTTTTCAATCCCGATCGACGCAATATGCAAGGGCGGCACATTGGCGCACAGGTCGGCGTTTCCTTCATTGGTGCACACCGTGATTCCGCCGGTTTTCGCGACCGCGAAATTGCAACCCGTCATGCCCGCATCGGCATTCAGGAAATGCGGGCGCGTCGCCTGGCGTTGCGCTTCCGCGAGGTAATAAGGGTCGCTGTTTTCCGGATCGGTTCCAATCGTCCTTGAAAATACCTCCGCCACATCCGTTGCAAGTTTATGCACGGCCGGAAGAACGATATGACTGGGAAGCTGATCGTCAAATTGCTGTATCTGCTCTCCCAGATCCGTTTCAAGCACTGCAATGCCGCGCGCTTCGAGGTATGGGCGCATTTCGCATTCTTCCGTCAGCATCGACTTGCTCTTGACCAGCGATTTCGCGCCACGGCTGCTGAGGATTTCATGGACGATGCGATTGTGTTCATCAGCGTCTCGCGCCCAGTGCACGACCACCCCGTTTCGAATCGCGTTGCGTTCGAACTCCTGCAGATAGTCCGCGAGATTCGAGAGCGTATGCTCCTTGATGGCGGAGGCCAGCGAGCGCAGTTCTTCCCATTCAGGAATGCCGAAAGCGGCTACATCGCGAGCCGTGCGCAAATCCCACAAGCGCTTGTCGTGAAACTGGACGTGTTTTTCCTGAACGATGAACTCTTTGGAAAGCTTGGCGTGGTCGACCCGCTTCATGAACGCGCTCCATTCAGTATCTGGGCGATGTGAATGAACTTCAGGCCGAGCTGCATGCGATCGGAACAGCCTTTCTGGTGCATGAGGCACGACGAATCGGCGGAAACGATGTAGTCCGCGCCGGCCTGCCGGTGGTCGCGCACCTTGTCATATCCCATGCGCGCTGAAATGGGTTCCTCACCCACGCAAAAAGTACCGCCAAATCCGCAACACTCATCGGGGCGAGACGGCGTGACGAACTCGATGTCCTTGACCTGTTTCAACAGCGTCATCGGCTTCGAAAAGTACGGCTCGTTAATCTCCGACATGCTGGCGGTGCGCAGCCCGCGCAGCGTGCCGCAACTGTTATGCAACCCGACCTTGTGCGGAAATTCCGCCCACGGAAAGTCCTTGACTTGCAGTACGTCATGCAGGAATTCAACCAGTTCGTAGGTGTTCGCCCGGACCGCTTTCACATCGGCGGTTTGCGGAATCGCGGTGAACTTGTCCCGTACATGGTGAACGCAGCTTCCGCCGGGGGCGACGATATACTCGTACCCGGAAAAATTTTCGACAAATAAATTTTCCGCGGCGGCCGCGTCGCTCTCGCACCCGCTATTTCCCATCGGCTGGCCGCAGCATGTCTGGTCGAGCGGGAATATCACTTCGCAGCCGAGCCGCTCCAGGAGCTCAAGCGTTGCCTTGCCGACGTCCGGAAAGAAGGCGTCAATAAAGCAGGGAATAAACAGAGCAACTTTCATCGTTTCCTTTTTTTGATCGATCGCGGCGCGGCGCCGTGAGGCAATTGCCGGCTTGCCTCATCTTCGTTGATACAGAACGAAATGGCATATTGGTCGGACCACTAGAAACAAAACCACTGTTTCGCATCGTCGCCCCGTGTTCTCCTGCTTTCACGCCGTCAAATCCTTGCAGTGCTTGATTCCATGTTCGCATAGCCAAACACGAATGGTATATTGGTCAGACCACTTTTTTAATTGGGTAGTCATCATGAAGCACTTAATTTCCGCCAAATTTGCGGACACGCTGGCGCGTGACCTGGAAAGCGCCATCCTGGAGCGCCGCTATAAACCGCATGAAAAATTGCCGCCTGAACGGGAATTGGCCGTCAAACTCGGCGTTTCACGTGCGACGCTTCGAGAGGCGGTGGGAAAGCTGGTTGAACGCGGACTACTGCTGCGCCGCCATGGCGCGGGTACTTTTGTATGTGAGCAGATCGACGATCGAATGTCCGATCCCTGGTCCGACATGCTGCGCCGCCATCCTTTGATGCAAGGGGATTTACTGGAATTCCGGGAAATGCTTGAAGCACGAATGGCGGAACTGGCGGCCATCCGCGCCAACGACGATGATCGGACGGCACTCACGCATACGTTTGCGGCGGTGGCGCGCGCATATGAAGCACCCGACCGGCGAGCGCAGGTCAACGCCGATATCGCATTCCATCGGACTATCGCCGAGGCGACTCACAATCCGGTATTTTCATACCTGAATGCGTCACTGACGAAACTCCTGCATGAGCATATCCAGATCAGCATTTCCGATTTGCCTCATGACTCGGAGGCATCACGCACTCTCACGGTTCAGCACCAAGCGCTGTTCGATGCAATTCTCACGCAGGACCCGGTGCGTGCGCGCCGTGCGGCGATCACCCATATCGGGTTCGTGAAACTCCGGTTAAACAAGGGATTGCATTCACGCGATCAAACGCAAGCGAAAAATAAATGAACGTCGGCGTTCCGTCCCGCGGCCCGCGCCTCCTGCGTCATGTAGTCGATTCTTGATCGTACAAATCGTCTTGGGACGGCCAAGAAAATTCTACGACGACGCATCTCGACTTCCCGGATAAGCCTGTTCCTCAGTGCATTGATTAACATCAACTTGGCATTCCCTTTTGAAATCATGTGCTTAGGTAAGGTTACGGATGGTTATCCACAGTTTTGTCCACTGTTTCTGGTGACAACTCGACGCCGCGACCGCACACAAATAATTGCGCTGCGTCACACGATCCATATCCGAAACATGTTCACATAACAATTCGGCAGGGCTGAGCCGACCGTGTGCATTGCTGCCGGCCATGTTGACTCAGGGAGAACGAATGAAATTTTTTGCAATTGCGCTTGCGGTGCTGTTGTCGATCGGTTTTGCTAGCGCGCAGGACATACCGAAAATATCCGACGACGCGGCAATCGCCATGGCTGCGCAAGCCATGCCGGAGCGATTCATGTTCGTCACGGCGGAGAATGGCCGGGAATGGATCGAGCAATGCGAATGGCCGGCACAGAAAAGCGACAACATGACCCGCATTGCCGCCTGCCTATCGTTTCTGCAGGGTGCCAGAGCTGTCTCGTCGAAACGCGCCGCCTATGGAAACTGTCCGGCCGATTTCGCGAGCCAGTCCCGCGGCACCCTGTTGACAACCACCTACCAAGTCGCGCGGCGCTACCCGCGCTTATCGATCAGCAAGATTTTCAAGATCGCATTCGACTCGGTGGAACCCGGCGGGTGTTGAAAGCATCGGCATTCCGGCTCCGAATGCCGGTTTATCCATGCATTTTTAACCGACCAAATATAGTTTCAGCGATCGATTGCATGGTCGGTACGCACTTTCGTCATGTTTGCGAACTTTATTTCCTCAATTACGCAACCATTGCTGCGTAAGCCTGTCCTAAAAACTGCTCACTAGAAACGTTGCCGCCAATACAGTTTTAACAAGTTATTGCGATACCGGCAATCAATCTGACTGTTTTTACAGGATTCGAAATGCCAAGTTTTTCAAAAATGTATCAATCTTCAAAAAATGCCTATGTGCGCGCAGCCTTGTTTTTGCTCGTCGCGTTGGCTATTGTCGCGGCCGTGCTTTACAAGCCGATGGTGCCCGCGATCACGAACCCGGTCGTGCAATCGCAAGACATCTCAGAGGTGACCGCACTTGCGGCGAACAAGGAACGTCTTGAATATTTATTGCTGGCGGACCCGCTGTCGGATTTTCCGCGCTATGTATTCAAATACAAGGATGCCGCGCAAATCCACGTTGTAAAGGTGCCAAGCACATCGCACGTCAATCTGGAGCGCGAGATCCTGCTGAAAAACGCCATCCCCTACTCGATCGCAACCGATGAGTTTCTGAATACTTACAAGGCCGCGATGAAGGATGAGAACGCGCGCAACGGATGGCTCTCGGAGGTAGGCACGTTCTTTGCGCGCAATGCGATCGGCCTGGCACTGCTGGTTTTCCTGATCGTGGTGATGAGAAAAGGCATCCCGGGCATGGCGTCAAGCGCATCGGTGATCAAGCCCGAGAATCTGAAGGGCAGCATGGATGACCTGATCGGCATGGAAGACATCAAGCAGGAAGTCGCGCATCTGGAAGAGATGATCGAGAATCGCAGTCTTTACAAATCGCACAACATCGACAAGCCGTTCAACGTGATGCTGACCGGTCCCGCGGGCACCGGCAAGACCAAGCTCGCCGGCTATCTGGCAAAGAAACTCGGCATCCCTTTGATCCAGGCATCGGGTTCCGGACTGGAGTCCGGTTTCGTCGGCGGCGGTTCGAAGGCGCTCAGCACGATTTATAAAAAAGCTTGCGCGCAGGGACGCTGCATTATTTTCCTAGATGAAGCGCAAACCCTGTTCATGCCGCGCGGCCGCGGCGACAAGAAATGGGACGACGACACCGCCAACACCCTGCTCGGCCTGCTCGACGGCATCAAGAGCGACGAAGGCGCCGGCGTGATCTGGGTGGTCGCTTCCAACTTCGACGATGCCAACTCGCAGATGGATGAAGCGATGCTGCGCCGCTTCTCGGTGAAGATCAATTTCCGCCTGCCTAATCGCGTGGAGCGGCGCGAGTTGCTGAAGGTATTTCTGGCCAGGAAAGATGAAGGCTGCGTCGACTGGAACAACCTGAACCTCGACTATGTCGCGGACATTACCGCCAACCTGAGTCCCGCGCTGCTGGAAACCGTGGTCGACCGCGCCAGCATGATCGCGATCCATGAAAAAGCGGTGATCAATACCGACTTGCTGTTCCGCGCATTCGAACGCGCGGCGATCGGCCTGACCGACCGCGCCACCACCGCGGAGAAAGACAAGCAGCGCGAGCGCGTCGCATTGCATGAGCTTGGCCATTTCTTCATGCAGATCGACCCATATCTGCGCAACGGCCTGAGCTGGGAAGAAGTGAAACAAAAATCGAACCTGCTCAAGATCAGCACCGAGTCGGTCTCCAAGATCGGTGCTCTGGGATATGTGCTTTCGTCCGGCGAGGATGTATCGCTGCAGACTCTGGAGGAAATGGAGCAAGGCGTGATCCAGCTGTACGGCGGCGTGGCGGCGGAAGAACTGTTCTACGGCTCGCGCGGCATCTCGACCGGCAGCCAGAACGACATCCAGAAGGCGACGTCGATGCTGGACCTGATGGTCAACCGGCTGTCGATGTATTCACGCTCCAAGCTGGATTACACACAACTCAAGCGCGATGGATCGGCGGATGAAGCGGTCAGGCAACTGGAAGACAAGGCCGACGAGCTGTACAACCGCACGCTGGAAGCGATGAAGGGCTACAAGGACATCATCTGGTCGCTGAAGGACACGCTGCTTGAGCGCTATGTGCTGTCCAAGGATGAAGTATTCGCGTTGCTGGCCGACATGGAAAGTCCGCCGACTGTCAAGGAACCGCAACTCAAGGCTGCCTGAATTTCATGACGGGTTCGCTTCGTTAAACACCGGCACGAAAGCCTCTCGAAACGAGGGGCTTTTTTTTCGGCGAGAAAACTTTCCGGCCTGTTTGCCGGACCTGATTGAATTCGTCGGACCGGCAAGCGTCGCGCAACTGGGATACTTGGAGACGAATAAAATGTCCTGTCATTCCGAGGAGCATCGCGACGAGGAATCTCATCCGCTTCAAATGATGATGTCGTTGGAGATTCCGCGCACTACCCGGAATGACGGCCCGTAGTTATCTTCCTAGTTGACCGGCCGTGGCTCCCCATCCAGCACAAGGAGATAACGGTCGTCTTCATCGGGGCCGAAATACGCCTTGCATGTGTAATAAACCTGTTGATCCACGGTAAAAGGTTCACCGACCGGCGGCATGTGGGACAGTTCATGGACACCAAGATCCATCCTTGATCCACCCGTTGGCTCATGAATGATTTGTACTTGCATGACTTGCCTGCGATTTGAATGGATATCGGTAGATTCGAATTTCTGCAAACAGTTTCCTGTCAAATCCGTAGCGAGAATCCGAAAAAATAAATCAGGGTCCGCTCCGTACAAGATATGGATAAGCACATTGTGCTGGCCCCCATGTTCGCGGGATTGCGCAAGCCGTGGAAGTGCATATACCATCTTGCTCAATAAACATGAACTTGTTCGGCCGGTAGACTACGGCGCTTGTTATGATTGCAACGTTTGGCCTGCTTAAGCAGCTTATTGAAAGTACCGTCTTTCACGATTTTTTATACCTGTGCAAATACTCGGTGCATGCCTCGCAAAGCTGACAGGGAAGCCATTTACAGGAAATTCGGATGCCAATGTATACCTCAATGCCGTTTTTATCCCGCAGATGCTGCGGGATACATTGCGTTCGACGTCTTACAACTGAGGAACAGTATGTCAATAAATAATGCGATAGCCAGCGTTGCCGTAAAGGATTTGAAGTCTGCCGTGATTTGGTACGAGGCACTGCTCGGAAGACCGCCAGATTCGACACCTATGCCGGAGTTAGCCGAATGGAAGTTCGAACATGGCGGCTGGCTACAGGTGTACCAGCTCGCCGAGCGCGCGGGAAGCGGGTCTTTCACGCTCGCAGTGAGCAACATCGAAGAAGTGGTGGCTCATGTTGAGAAGCTGGGCATCGATGCGACCCAAAGAAGCTCAGGAGCAATGGTCAAAACACTGATGATTGGTGATCTCGATGGAAATCACATCGCATTTTCCGAGCCCCTGGACAAAAGTATTGCGCGGTAAGCCTGTGGCTTCCATGACACCCAACCGTGCGTTGCGGGGGGCACGATGCAAGCCTCGCGCTGCTGAACGCAAGCGTTGGACAACGCCGGAAACCGCGTATCAAAGCAGCCTTGGAGGACGGCATATGAAAGCTATTGTGTATGAAAGATATGGATCGCCCGATGTTCTTCAATTGAAGGATGTGGAGAAGCCCATCCCCAAGGACAACGAAGTCCTGATACGACTACATGCGACAACAGTAACATCCGGCGACTGGAGGGTGCGCAGTCTCAATGTGCCTATTGGCTTTAGGCTCATCTCGCGTCTGGTCCTTGGCGTCTGGAGGCCGAGGCAACCTATTCTAGGGACAGAGCTCGCCGGCGAAATTGAGTCGGTGGGCAAGGACGTAAGCAAATTCAAAGCCGGTGACCAAGTCTTTGCATTTAGTGGTGTCGGCATGGGCTGTCACGCGGAGTACAAATGCATGCCGGAAGACGCGGCGGTGGCGCTAAAGCCGTCCAATCTGACCTACGTTGAAGCCGCCGCACTATCTTTTGGCGGAACAACGGCGCTGGATTTTTTCAGACGAGGAAAACTGCAAAGAGGAGAAAAAATACTCATCAACGGCGCTTCCGGAGGAGTAGGCACCGCCGCGGTGCAGCTCGCCAGCTACTTCGGGGCCGAGGTGACCGGGGTGTGCAGTACCTCGAACGTGGAATTGGTGAGATCCCTGGGCGCCGATCATGTGATCGACTACACCGCAGAGGACTTTACGCGGAATGGTGAAACCTACGACGTCATTGTCGATACCGTCGGCACGGCGCCATTTTCGCGCAGCAAAGGTTCGCTGAAAGAACGAGGACGCCTGCTTATGGTTTTAGGCGGGCTACCAGACATGCTTATGATTCCATGGGTGTCAATGACGAGCACAAACAAGGTCATCGCCGGACCGGCGGCCGAGCGCGCGGAGGACTTGCTTTTCCTCGCGGGGCTGGCACAGGCGGGGCACTTCAAACCGGTCATTGATCGGCGCTATCCATTCGAGCAGCTTGCCGAAGCTCACCGCTACGTCGACACTGGCCGCAAGAAGGGAAATGTCGTCGTCACTCTGGAGCATGACGAATGAACGTAGAGGATGCAGACGACTATATGAGGCGGCATTGTCCAACAACCGGTTGCAGCGGATGGTTCGCTTCCCGTGGCTGGCATATTACTCGGTACGGCCAGGACGTGTACTCGCGTCGCGGACTTTCATAACGGTCGTGAACGCCATCGGCTGGTTCGCGTCGTTGACCTGGACGATCAGGTGGAGGCTATCCAAAATAACGGATTCATCAACCATCCGCCTCGCCCGGTCAGACGCGCAGCCGCACCACAATTCTCCCTTTCACTTTGCCATCCATCAACTGCCTGGCCTCGTCAATCACTTCGGTGAGCGGCACCTCCGTCGTGATGACATCCAGCTTCACCGGATCGAGATCCCGGGCGAGACGAGCCCAGGCCTGTTCGCGAAGCGCCAGCGGCGCCATGACGCTGTCGATGCCGGCCAGCGATACGCCGCGCAGGATGAAAGGCAGTACGGTCGCAGGAAAATCCAGCCCTTGCGCCAAGCCGCAGGCTGCAACCACGCCGCCATAGCGTGTTTGCGCGCAGGCGTTGACCAGGGTGTGGCTGCCGACAGCGTCGACCGCGGCGGCCCAGCGCTCGTCCTGCAGCGGCTTGCCCGGCGCCGCGAGTTCAGCGCGGTCCATGATGGAAGCAGCGCCCAGCAACCGAAGGTACGGTGCTTCGCTCGCCTTGCCGGTCGCGGCCACGACACGGTAGCCCAAGGCGGACAGCAGCGCCACCGCTGTCGAGCCGACGCCGCCTGTGGCGCCGGTCACAAGCACTTCACCGTCTTCGGCCTTCACGCCATGGCGTTCAAGGGCCAGCACGCAGAGCATGGCGGTGTAACCCGCGGTGCCGATCGCCATTGCCTGTCGGGCCGTGAAGCGCGAAGGCCTGCGGATCAGCCATTCACTCTTCACACGCGCCTTCTGCGCCAGGCAGCCCTGATGCGCCTCGCCCGCGCCGAAACCGTTGAGTACTACTTCGTCGCCCGGCTTCCAGCGGGGCGACGAACTCGCAACAACCGTTCCCGAGCCGTCGATCCCGGCCACCATGGGCCATTTTCGCACGACAGGCGCGCTGTTGGTGATGGCCAGCGCATCCTTGTAGTTGAGCGTGGAATATTCCACGTCGATCATGACGTCGCCTTCCGGCAGGTACGAGTCGTCCAACTCGCGCACCGAGGCGCCGAACTCGGGGCTCTTGTCCAGGATCAGGGCATTGAACATAGCCTAATTGCTCCGATCGGCGTCGCGCCGCTTCACGAAGCTGGCAACGGACTCCGGCGACGGACGAATTTCACCGGTTTGCCATTGCCCTGGTTCTCCTTCTTCGATCTGGATCCAGACCATTTTGCGGAATTCAGGGTTACCGCCACCTTCAATCTCCACCAGTGCATCGGTGAACCTATCCATCAGGGTCTGTTTTTGCTCGTCGCTGAGCATTCCCTTGGCGGTACGCAGATTCAGATAAGGCATGTGTGCTCTCCTTGAGTTGTCGTGAGCTGCCAGTATGTGCTCGCGCCACACGGCGCGACAGGGCTGATACGGACGACTTGCGGGACGATATGGACATACGGCGCGAGGGCAGGCGCTCCTCGGCAAAACGCCCTCTTCTATGTCACTATTACTCGTCACCCGAACAATTTCGCCGATCCTCCACACCATGCGCCTAATCACGATTTGGGTATTCGAGCAAAGCATTGCTTCCGGTATTGCCGGCCCCATCGATGTGTTCCTGACCGCGAACATCGTTTGGGCGCAACGCAACAAACAGGCAGCGCCGTTGTTTAGCTGGCGGCTCGAATCGGTCGATGGCAAGCCTGTGCACACAGCTTCGGGACTCGCCCTCAGCCCCGATGGTCCGATCAGTCCGGCGCGCATGGCGGATGCGGTTTTACTTCCAGGCATGGCGCTAAACAGCGTGGAAGTTTTGCTGCAAACATTGGACCAACTGAGACCGCAACTTGCCGCATTGCGCGAGCAATACCAGCATGGGGCGATCATCGCCGCCAACTGCAGCGCCAATTTTTTGCTGGCCGAAGCCGGCTTGCTGGATGGACGCCGCGCCACCACGCATTGGTGTCTGAGCAAGGCCTTTCGCCAGCGCTATCCCAAAGTGGACCTGCACCCCGATGAAATTCTGACCGAGCACGACCGTTTGCTGTGCAGCGGCGCAGCCACCGCCTACATGGATCTCGCCTTGAGACTGGTAGAAATTTTTGCCGGTACGCAGGTCGCCACGGAGACGGCCAAACTCCTGCTGATCGATGCCAACCGGACTTCGCAAGCGCCGTTCCGGATGGCGGCAGTGCAAGACCACTTCAACAAGGAGACCGACGCGCTGGTCAGCCGGGCCACGCGCTGGCTGCAGAAAAACCTGCACAAAGCCTTTAGCCTTCCTGACCTGGCGCGCCATCTGGCGGTGAGTGAACGTACTGTTATCCGCCGCTTCAACCGAAGCCTGGGTTGCAGTCCGGGCGTCTGCCTTCAAACCATGCGCATGGAATTCGCCAAGCGCCTGTTGGAGACGACAAAGCTAAGCGTCGAAAGCGTTTGTGATCGTGTCGGCTACAGCGATGTCAATTTTTTCAGGCGCGTGTTCAAGCGCGAGTCAGGATTGACGCCGAGCGGCTATCGGCAGCAGTTTGCCCAAAGGCATGCGACAGAAAATCCGGCTTGATCGCGTTAAGGAATGACGTCTGTTCATTGAAAAACCAGTCATTTATCCGCGCCGCCTTGCTCCCCAAGAACTTCGGATTTCAACAAGTCGATAAACCCGGCCAGATAAGGTTTGTCGGAATCCCGTGACAGGCCCGCGTACCAGGTAAACGGAAAACCGTCTTCGCCGATGGGCCGCACATTGATCAGTTTCCGGCTTGCCGCATCAGCCACCATTCGCTTTGGCAGAACGCTGACGCCTTCCCCGGTTTTGATCAGCTCGATGATCGCATCGATATTCTGGATATGACGGAATGAACCCAGACTGATCCGGTTGGGATACAGATAGCGTCGGTAAAGATAAGACTGTTTCAGTTCAAAATAATACACAAGGTCGACACCGGCCAGATCATGTGGCGATATGTAAGTCTTTCGGCAGAGCGGATGATCCACCGGCAGGACAGCCACCATTTCGTCCGCATTGAGCGGAACGTAATCGATTCCGGCCGCCGCGATGGCCTCGCCGATAATCACGATATCGACTTCCCTGTTTTGCAGGCTGTGCAGCAGTTCCGGCACTTGCTTGATTTCAAGTCCGATATGCGGATAACGGCCGCGAAACTGTTTCATGACCGACGGCAGCCAATCGTCCCGGTGAACCCGATCGATACTGATTTTCAGCTTTCCAGCGACGCCGTGGGCGTACTGATGAAGCTGCGTTTCAAGTTCGACGACGTCGCCCAGGATTTTCCTTGCACGCTCGTGAAATTCGATGCCCGGTTCGGTCAGCACCATCGCCTTTTTGGTGCGATAAAAGAGCGCAAATTCCAGCTTTTCTTCCAGCTCGGCCAATTGCTTGCTCAACGCAGGTTGCGACAGACAAAGTGCTTCTGCCGCACGGGTGAGATTGCCGAGTTCGGCGATGGTGCTGATCAAGCGTAGATGTTTTATTTCCAAGCGCAACAAGGTGCAACTCCTCTTCACCGGAACCGGTTCCTGAACGGCATGATCTGCTGTCCAAGGTCTCCGGTCAAGTAAGAGAGGCGTTAAAAAGCGCAGCGGTTATTTTTTGAGATGCGCCGGTATCAGGTCTTTTCGCTGGTCATCCAGCCTCCGAATAGCCACCTTGCAGCAGCCGCGCACCGCTGGATCGGCGCGGGATTCCAGCACCACGAGCTGCCCGCCGATTTTCTTCAACAAGGCGCGATCATATTCCATCAGCCGATAACAGGCGTTGACATCGCCGGTTTTCTCCAGCGCGCACTCGAAATGAATTTCCGCATGCACGGTATCGTCAGCGACCTGGTTGATTTTCCAGTACTGCTTCAGGCCGAACATGCGCCGCCACTCTTCGGCGATATCGGCGACCGCCTTCTTTGGTTCGCCTTTGTTTTTCAGCCATGTATATTGCGCCAGGATTTTTGCGATGACTTCGGTTCGCCAATGATGCCGGGTCCGGGACAGTGGGCCGGTAAAACTGTTGACTCTCTTGTAGAGCGCAATTTTCTTGTCCTCGCTTGTCATGCTCGTTTCTCCTTAACGCGCCAATATGATTATCGCCGTCGCAAGCTGCAGGCCGACTGTCGCGACATGGGCAATTTGGCGAATCAGCAAGCGTCGTGTAAACATTGCCATGCCATGGACGATACGGGTGACGATAAAAGCGATGCCGAACATCAGTGCAATTTGTGCGTTTGCGGCTGGGGCCGTTTCCATGAAGTAAAGCAGCACGATAAAGACCAGCGATTGCTCCAACGAATTCCCATGGGCTCGAGTGGCTAGCGTGAGTTCCTTGATCCCACCATCGCCGAAGCTGATTTTATGCGCGAGCCTCAATCGGGAGATGTTCAGGGATAGTGCAATTAACAGCAGGGATAACACTGCCGCGATATATGCGCTGTATAACAAACCTGGCCTCCAAAGAGTTTGTTTCGGGAGACTCAAGGCTAAAGGATGGAGTGAACGAAGTAAAAACACTTCTGCTCATGCTGACGATTACCTGAGGTTATGGCTGCGAAGGATGATCAGGGACGCTGCGTGCGCACGCCGAGCGCCGCCGGCATGGCTGCCATTATCGAAAACCGAGTCGCCATGAAGCAAGCGTCAAAATACAAGCACGATCCTCATTCAAAAAAATGCCGCCCGACAAATAGTCGGGCGGCACTCACACTTCACGCATCAGGAACCGCTATGCGATCACGCCTCGGCAACCCGAATCACCAGCTTGCCGTTGTTCCCGCCCGAAAACAGTTTCGCAAACGTCTCTGGAAATGTTTCCAGTCCATCGACAATGTCTTCCCTGGTTTTGAGCTTGCCGGCGCCGATCCAGCCGCCCATTTCAGTCAGTGCTTCGCCGGCCCGCGGATAATAATCGGCGACCATCACGCCTTTCATGGTGGCGCGGTTGACCAGCAACTGCATGTAATTGGCCGGTCCCTTGATCGGTGTCGTATTGTTGTATTGCGAGATCGCGCCGCAGATCACGATGCGCGCACCGCGCGCCAGTTTCGTGAGGACCGCATCGAGAATGTCGCCGCCGACGTTGTCGAAATACACGTCGACACCGTTCGGGCAGTGCGTTTTCAAGCCGACCATGACATCTTCGCTCTTGTAATCGATCGCGGCATCGAAGCCCAGTTCTTCCACCAGGTAGCGGCACTTCTCCGCGCCACCGGCGATACCGACCACGCGGCAGCCCTTGATTTTTGCAATCTGACCGACCACCATGCCGACCGCGCCGGCAGCGCCGGACACCACCACGGTTTCGCCTTCTTTGGGCTGGCCGATTTCGAGCAGGCCGAAATAAGCGGTCAGGCCGGGCATGCCCAGCGTGCCGAGAAACATCGGCAACGGCGCCAGTTTCGGATTGACCTTGCTCAGGCCCTGTCCGTTGGAATATGCATACTCTTGCATGCCCAGCAGACCATTGACGTGATCGCCCACCGCGAAGCCCGGATTCTTCGATGCGACCACGCGCCCTACTGCGATTGCGCGCATCACTTCATCGATGCCGACCGGCGGAATATACGATGCCTTGCTTTCATTCATCCAGCCGCGCATGGCCGGGTCGAGCGAAACGTACAAAATCTTGACGACGATCTCGCCATCAGCCGGGTCGCGCACCGGCTCATTCGTGTAGTTGAAGTCGCTGCGCTTGACCGCGCCGACCGGACGGGCTGCAAGTCTGAACTGATGATTGGTTGTGCTCATGTGCGGTTCTCCGATGGGAATGCTTGTTGTAGGAAAGACAGATTCGAGTATAGATGTCGCATCGTTGCTTGATAAGTATGCAATGTGGCATTACATTGTTGTCTATTACGCGACAATAAAGGGATTTTAATGCTCAATCCACAACATCTTGCGATTTTTGCCGCAATCGTGCAGGCCGGCAGCATCAGCCGCGCCGCGACGCAACTCGGCTGCGGTAAATCGGTGCTGTCGCGGCAATTGGCGCGGCTGGAGGCGGACCTTGGCGCGCGCCTGATCCAGCGCTCGACGCGCCGTCTGGCATTGACCGAGATCGGCGAAATGGTATTGCAGGAGGCGCAGCAGATCGATCGCGCGTTGACCAATATCGAGCAGCTCACCGATCAATACCAGCAGCAAGTGCGCGGCGTGCTGCGGGTGTCTTGCTCCATGGCGGGGCGGCGCCAGATAGTGCCGCTGCTGGTGGAATTCACGGCCTTGTATCCGCAAGTGAAAGTCGCACTGCAGTTGGAAGACCATCTGGTCGATCTGATCGCGGAACAGATCGATGTCGCGATCCGCGCATCGTCCCTGTCCGATTCATCGCTGGTGGCACGCAAGCTGACGGATAATCCGCGCATCGTAGTGGCATCGCCCGCTTATCTGGCGCGCGCCGGTACGCCGCAGACAGCCGCCGAACTGGCTCATCATGCGTGCCTGATTTATGCCAGCGGTGGACGGGTGTTCGATGAATGGACTTTCAGCGGCGAGGACGGCCCGTACAAGGTGCGTGTCAACGGACCGCTGCAGATCAACGACGGCGGCGCGCTGGTGACCGCGGCAACCGCAGGCTGCGGCGTGTTGCTGATTCCACGCAAACTGGTGGCGGAAGAACTGGCGCGAGGCGAGCTGCTTGAAATTCTCTCGCACTGTACCTTGCCGCCCGGTGCACCGATTTATGCCGTGTATCCGGCGCGCGACGGACTGGCATTGAAGACGTCGGCGTTCGTGGCATTTTTGCTGGAACGCATGGCTGCATGAACGTGGTCATCGACAAAGCGCGCGCTTCTGGCTAGCCGTCAGCTGCTTCATCGCGTGCTCCGCCTTCGATGCGGCAGACCTGTCCTCATACTCGAACACGGCCAGCACTTGCTGCGGCGGATGCGAGCGTGTGTAGCGCGCACCCTTGCCGCTCAGATGAGTCGCGTATCGTTTATCGACATCGACCGTGATACCGGTATAGATGCTGCCGTCGCTGCATTCGAGCAGATACAAAAACCAGGGCATTGCTACTCGGACAGCGACAGCATGTTGCCCTGATCGGGACGCGCGCGCCCTTCCAGCATTTCCCGGTATACCCGTTCGACCGCTTCCGCGCCGTGCCCCTCGATCACGGCCATCCAGTTGCCAAGCGGTCCGAGAAATTCTTTCCATTGGACGGCAAGACGTTCGGCGACGCCGTTCGGCCCCCAATCGGTTGTGCGTTTCTTGATCTGCGCCGGTGCGAAGAACAGGATCGGACGTGCGCCGGGCAACCTGCCCTCGCCTTCGCGCTGATCCCAATGCGTGCCGCCGACCGCGCACGAGTATTTCATGTTGTCGTTGAAGTGATGGTGCAAAGCACTGCGCACCTTGCCGTTGCCCGCCATATCCACATACACGACCGGCACATCGTTCGGCAGCGAAGCAATCTGATCGTAAGTGAGGACGCGATGGTAGCAACCGAGGCCTTCGGTAAACACGACATTGCCGGGCGACGTCAGACCGATCACTTCGCATCGGTCGCGCCCGCGTTGCGCCAGCAGGAATGCAAGTCCGTATGCGGTCTTGCTCGATGCGCTGGACAACACGACCGCACGCGCACCGAAGAAATCATTGTCATCCAAAAAATCGTCGATCATGAATGACGTAACGAATAGCGGACGCAACAGTGCGATTTCACTTTCGCGTTGTTCGTCGTAAACGGGATCCGCGGCTGTTCGCAGGTATTGGTTATACAGCGGATGCATCGCCTGCCGATGTGCAACCGCGTCGGAGAATCCGCTCTCGCCGATGCGGCCCGGCTGCATCACGACATAGTCGGACATCGGAAAGTAACCATAGAAACGTTCGCCGACCTTGATGCCGTCGCTTTTCGATTGCACGACATCGCCAAATCCCCACACCGGTATGCGGCCCCATCCGTCTTCGGCGGGGAAGAAATTCCAGTACGACATCGCATCGCCGAACGCGGCATAAGTCACGTTATTCGACGTGAATGCGAACTTGTCGACCTTGATCAGGATCTGTCCCGCATCGAGTTGCGTATCCGCGTTTGCCGCGCCGGGTACGAATTTATGAACATGCAAATCGTCGCGCCGGACGATGAAATCCAGTGCGCCTGCCGGTATAGGTGCCGATGTCATTTGTCTCCCTTTATGGATGTGAATTCACGTTGGCCAAGTGCAGTGATCACGTTGCCGAATACCCTGAAGTATCACATAAAGCGTGCATTACGGCAGGAGCCGGCCGATATCGAATACTGTCAAATGGAAATTCATTCTGGCTTTGCATGGGTGGATGACGCCCGAGATCCGCCCGGCGCGATCGCGTAATCGGCCCGCACGAAAATCTGATGGATCATTTTTGTCTTGCTATTGATTAGTTTTTTAATCGGCGTTTTCAAACCGGCGAAACATTCTTTCTAAACCAATTTACTTTAATGTTGTCATCGTTTTATCGGCACGAACCGCATCTACGGTCTTGCCGTGTTCCATCGGCAACAACAAAAAAATGAATCCCGCTCATGAAACCACCGGGAGAACAGGTGAACACCGGCATGGAGTGCCTGACATGATGCTGCGCGCAGTGACTGTGCGCACGGTATTTTTCTGCGTGCTCTGGTGGATGCTGACCGGCGGCAGTCTCTACGGATGGATCACCGGCCTGATCACCATTGGTCTGGCGGTAGCGCTCAGTGTGCGGCTGCATCCGCCGGGCCGGGTTCATATTCGTGTTACCGGCATTCCGGTATTTTTCATTTTCTTTTTGGTCAAATCGGTCAAGGGTGGCATCCAGGTAGCGGCAATGGCGCTGCGGCCGCGTCTGAATTTACACCCCGACGTACTCGAAATACGCTTGCGCCTGCCGCATGAACCGGAACAGATATTTCTCGCCAGCATACTCAACTTGCTGCCGGGGACCCTCAGCGCGGGACTGGAAGGAAACCGGCTGCAATTGCATGTGCTGGATTCGCGCATGCCGATGGAACAGGAAGTGCGCAATGCCGAAGCACATGTGGCGTGCCTGTTCGGAACGGAGCTGCAGTGAACGGACTGCTCTTGCCGCTGGCGTTATTCCTGCTGCTGAATTTGCTGGCGGCGATGGTTCGCGTCGTGCGTGGCCCGACCGCCGCCGACCGTTTGCTGGCGGCGCTGCTGTTCGGCACCACGGGAGTGGCGGTGCTGTTGCTGCTGGCCTACGCCGGGGGCGGTCCCGGGCTGGTGGATGCGGCTCTGGTATTCGCGCTATTAGCCGCGATTACAGGTGCGGCGTTCGCGCAACGTGCATGGCGACGGGAAAAGGGAGAGTCGGAACATGAACGCTATTGATGTGCTCAGCGACCTGTTCCTGATTATCGGCGCGGCATTTTTCCTGGCCGGGACCATCGGACTGCTGCGCTTTCCGGATGTGTACACCCGACTGCATGCGCTTGCCAAGGTTGACAACCTCGGTCTCGGTTTCACGCTGCTCGGCTTGCTGTTCAGGGTTGAGGATGTCGCTTCCGGCCTGAAGCTGGTGCTGATCTGGCTGCTGGTGCTTGCCGCGAGCACGGCGGTCAGCTTCCTGATTGCGCGGCGCGCCCGCCGGCGCGGCATCGCCTATTGGCAGGCGGAGCGGCAGCCATGAGCGGCATCGCTTTCGACCTGTTGCTGGCGGCGGCATTGCTGTGGAGCGCGGTGCGCGCGATCACCGCGCAAGACCTGTTTCGTGCGGTGGTGCTGTTCATTGTATTCGGTTTGCTGATGGCACTCGCCTGGGCGCGGTTGGACGCACCGGATATTGCACTGACCGAAGCCGCCCTCGGCGCCGGCCTGACCGGCGCGCTTTTGCTGGACACGGTCGGGCACCTGCGAGCCAAGGGTAAAGGAGATTCATCGTGATGCTCTGGCGCTGGCTGGTGCTTGCCGGTTGCGCAGGCGTCGGGCTCATACTCGCCGGCGCCATGCTGCAGCTGCCCGAACCGCCGGTGCGCATTGCGGTGCAGGTCGACGCGACGCTGCACGCCAGCGGCGTAACTTCCAAAGTCACCGCCGTGCTGCTGAACTTTCGCGGCTACGACACGCTGCTTGAAATTGCAGTTCTGCTGCTTGCCCTGATCGGCGTGCTGGCAATGGCCGGCGACGCGCGGAGCAACAGCCTGCGGCTTTCGGTCAGCCCGCAGCCGATACTGCAATCGATGACGCGCGTGTTGGCGCCGCTGATGATGCTGGTTGCCGGCTATCTGCTGTGGGCGGGGTCGCACCGTCCGGGCGGTGCATTCCAGGCGGGTTCGGTACTGGCCGCCGGCGGCGTGCTGCTTTACCTGGCCGGCCTGTTGCCGGCGTGGGCAGCGCCCGGCAGGTTATTGAGAAGCGGACTGGCCGCGGGCTTTATGATTTTTCTGGCAGTTGCCGCCGGATCGATGATCAACGGTTCGATGCTGCAATATCCGCCGCGCCACGCTGGTGCCCTGATCCTGCTGATCGAAGCCGGACTGACCGTGTCGCTCGGCCTGATTCTCGCCGGGCTGTTCCTGTGGCTGCCCAACGAAAATGAGGAAGCGGAAGAATGAGCACGGGAATGATCTTCGCCTTGGCCGGGGCCGCGCTGTTTGTAACCGGCGTTGCGGGACTGGTGCTGCAGGAGCATCTTCTGCGCAAGATCCTTGCATTCAACGTGATGGGCAGCGGCGCGTTTCTGGTACTGGTCGGCCTTGGCCAGCGCAGCGGTACGCCCGACCCGGTGCCGCAGGCGATGGTGCTGACCGGCATCGTGGTTTCCGTCGCAGCCACCGCCCTGGCGCTGGCACTGGCGCGGCAATTGTTCAATCTTACCGGCGGCATGCGCCTGCCGCGGAAAGCGCCGGATGACTGATCCGGTTGCGTGGATCGTCCTGTTGCCGCTGTTTTGGGCGACCCTGGCATTCGTGATCGGCCCGGAGCACGGCGGGCGGCTCGCGTTCGCCGGACTTGCGGTTCAGCTGGCGCTGGCGCTCACCGTCGCGCAGGATGTTTCCGGCGGCGCCGTGCGCGTGCATAGCGTGGGCGGCTGGGATGCGCCGCTCGGCATCGAATTGCTGGCCGACGGCTTGGCGGCGGCAATGCTGCTGCTGACGCAAACCGTGGCGTTGCCGCTTGCGTTGTACGCACGCGCGTATTTCCGCGTCCATCCGGAATGTGGTCGTTATTTCTGGCCGCTGACCGGATTTTTGCTGGCGGCGATGAATGCCATGTTCCTGTCCGCCGACGTATTCAATATCTATGTCACGCTGGAACTGGTGGGGCTGGCCGCAGTCGGCCTGGTCGCGTCCGGCGGCGGCGGCGCACCGGCAATCGTGGCTGCGTTGCGCTACCTGTTTGCCACGCTGCTCGGTTCCGGCGCGTATCTGTTGGGAGTCGCTTTGCTGTACGGTACCTATGGCAGCGTTTCGCTTTCGGTACTGGCGCCGCTGGTGAACGAAAATGCGCCGGCTGCGGTATTGCTGGCAGCCGGGCTGATGCTGACCGGACTAATGCTCAAGACCGCTCTGGTGCCGTTTCAATTCTGGCTGCCGCCGGCCCATGGCGGCGCGCCCGCGCCGGTGTCCGCGCTGCTGTCGGCGCTGGTGATCAAGGCATCGTTTTACCTGATCATGCGGCTCTGGCTCACGCTGTACATGCCCTTGACGGTGCCTGCAGCGGCGCAACTGCTCGGCATGCTGGGCGGCGCTGCGATTCTATGGGGTTCATTCATGGCGCTGCGGCAGGCGCACCTGAAAATGCTGGTCGCCTATTCCACCGTGGCGCAGATCGGCTACCTGTTCCTGCTCTTTCCGCTGGTAACGCAAACGCCGCCGGAAACAGTGCAAAGTGCCACGCAGGGTGTCGTGATGCAGATATTCGCGCACGGCCTGGCCAAGGCCGCGATGTTCGCCGCCGCGGGTGCGGTGATCCTGTCGACCGGTCATGACGAGATTGCGCACCTGGGCGGCATTTCCAGCCGTCTGCCGCTCACCCTGTTCACGTTTTCCATGGCCGGCGTGACGCTGATGGGCCTGCCTCCGTCGTCCGGCTTTCTCGCCAAGTGGCTGCTGATCGATGCGGCCATCAGCAGCCGGCAATGGGGACTGATCCTGGTCATGATCGTCGGCGGACTGCTCACGGCCGCGTACGTATTCAAGGTGCTGCGCCACGCATTTCTGAAGGCTGAACAAAGCACCACCTTCCGCCGCCTGCCGCGCATGCTGGAATGGCCGGCATTCATACTCGCCCTGGCCAGCCTGTTATTGGGCTTGCGCGCCGGCGATCTGGTCAACCTGGCCGTTGCGCCATGACCTGGAACCAGGCGCTGCCGTTGCTGGTGCTGGCCAGTTCGCTGGTTCCCGGCCTCATCATCTTCGCTTTGCCGGAACGGCGCCGCATCATGCGCACGACCCTCAACCTCGTCGGCGCGAGCGTGAAGCTGCTGCTGATCGGATTCATGCTGTGGGGCGTGACGCGCGATGAGCAATACGAATTTCGCCATGCAGTGCTGCCCGGCCTGGAGCTGGTGCTGCATGCCGATGCGCTGGCAATGCTGTTCGTGACGCTGTCGGCAGCGCTGTGGTTCCTGACCACGGTGTATGCGGTGGGTTATCTGGAGGGTTCGCCGAATCGCAGCCGCTTCTTCGGATTTTTCAGCCTGTGCGTCACGGCGACCGTCGGCGTGGCAATGGCCGGCAACCTGTTTACCTTCTTTTTCTTTTACGAACTGCTTACGCTGTCCACCTATCCGCTGGTGGTACATCGCGGCACCGAGAAATCGCTTCGCGCAGGCAACGTATACCTCGCGTACACGCTGGCCGGCGGCGCGGTTCTGCTCACCGGCGTGGTCTGGCTGTATGGGCTGCTCGGACGCGTGGAGTTCGTGCCGGGCGGCTCGGTGTCGCAACTGGCGCCGGAGTATGCCAACCAGTTGCGCGTGATATTCCTTTTGTTGATCGCCGGCGTCGGTGTGAAGGCGGCCCTGGTTCCCCTGCACGGCTGGCTGCCGCAGGCGATGGTCGCGCCGGCGCCGGTGTCCGCGCTGCTGCATGCGGTGGCGGTGGTCAAGGCCGGTGCATTCGGTATCGTGCGGGTGGTGTATGAAGTCTACGGTGTCGAATTCACGCAGTCGCTGGACCTGCTCACACCGCTGGCGATCATGGCCTCGATCACCATCATTTGGGGATCGCTGCGCGCACTGTGGCAAGACGATCTCAAGCGTCGCCTCGCCTATTCCACCATCAGCCAGGTGTCGTACATCGTGCTTGGCGTTGCACTCTATGGCCCGATCGGCACAGTGGGCGGGCTGGCGCATCTGGTGCATCAGGGAATCATGAAAATCACACTGTTTTTCTGCGCGGGGAATTATGCGGAAACGCTGGGCGTGCACAACGTAAGCGAAATGAACGGTGTCGGCCGCCGCATGCCGGCTACCACCCTCGCCTTCAGTATCGGCGCACTCGGGATGATCGGCGTTCCGCTGACCGCGGGCTATGTCAGCAAGCATCATCTGGCGGAGGGCGCGTACGCGGCAGGCGCGGAATGGGCAATCTGGGTATTGACGGCGTCGAGCCTGCTCAATGCCGCCTACTTCCTGCCGATCCTGTATCGAGCATGGTTCATGCGCACGCCGGAAACGTGGCCGCACGAACATGTCGAGCGGCGCGGCCGGCTCGAAACGAATGCGCTGCTTCTCGGCCCGCCGCTTGTCAGCGGCGCCATGATCGTCATCGCCGCGGTATTCGCCGATTCCAGCTGGAGTCCGTTGGCCTGGGCCAAGCTGATTGCCGCTCGCGAGTATCTGCGCTGGGAAAATTAAGCTGTTTCAAACGGCACGCCGACCAGGCGCGTACCACTAAATGACTAGAGGCATAGGTCATCTTGCCAGCTTTCAAGAACCCTCCGGCTCGCTACAATGACTTCCTCCGACATCCGCAAGGGCTGCGGAATTTTCGAACTCCGAGCGACCCCGATATCGTGCAGTCGCTGCGTCGACGTTGCCCAACGAAGATTACTTGTTGTTGAGTTCAAAGGAACAGGTCATGCACGTATTATCAGCGGCACAGCAGAACGCGACCAGGATTATCCAGGACGAACATGAAAACCTGTCGGCCGTAGTTCATGGCATGCGCTATTTCATACGCGCAATCGATCAGGGGAAAAAGGCGCCAGACCCGCGCGTATTCCATGCAATGCTGTTCTATTTGGACGGCTATCCGGAGCGCGTGCATCACCCCAAGGAAGACCGCTATCTGTTTGCCCGGCTCCGGCATCGCACTTCGGAGCTCGATATAACACTTGCAGAGCTCGAATTCCAGCATGCGCAAGGCGCGGGGCTGGTACGGGGCATTCAACATGCGCTCGCGCGTTTCGAACTTGCGGGAGCATCGGCTTTTCCGCCGCTTCGCAAGCTGGTGGAAGAATATGCGCTATTCCAAATCGCCCATATGCGCCTGGAAGAAGATATCGTGCTCACCGGTGCGGCGCGCTTCCTGACGCAAGAGGACTGGATTGCAATCGATGCGGGATTTTCGGGTATTCACGATCCGCTGACCGGCGCCTTGATCAAAAATGATTTCGCCAAGCTGTTTTCGCTCATCATCGATATCGCGCCTGGAACCGGCAGCATGGAAAAAACAAGCGACTGACGCCGTACCGGCGGCCGCAGAAAATGGAGCGGGTTCAAATCGGGACGGCTTGCCGAAGGAACTGCATTTCCAGGAACGCACATGCCGTGCGCACATAAAAAAGCCCGCGAACCTTGCAGTTGCGGGCTAAATCCAACCTTTAGGAGGGTGGAGGAGACAACTGAACTATAACGTCCTGTGCGCCAAAAGTATGCTTTTCAATCGTGATATCAGATATGCGTGCCGCTGATACCTGATTCACTTCAACATTGCCATTTTCTGCGCTGGCGCAGGAAAACTGTTGAAAATGGTTCAGCCATGCATTGCACTGGATCATTTCAAACCTGTTGCATTTTCCGATCTATCGATGCCTATGCTTCATCAAAGGCCGGCTCATTGATGCATATCAGCCACTTACGAAATTTTGGACAACATCCATGCAAATTTCGATACCCACGCATTTAAAAAGTTCACTCCGATGCCGAACGATTATTGTCCTGCGCTGCTTCGCCATGTGTGACGCGCCATGGGAGTCATTAGACCTGCATAAAACCACAGCACCCCTGCCGCGGAACCAACAGGCAAGCTACTTATAGTGGATTCAAATGACCAATGTCTACGTCAGTACTTATTTTATCCCCCAAACTTTGCGGCAGACATTGCAGCACGCGTAAAAGAGAAAGGAGAAATATCGCATGAACAGAATTCACTTGCTGCACAGAACATTCGTAACTCTCAATATCGGCGCAATGATTACTGGAATAGGGAGAGATAATTTCGCCGATATCTCATTGAACATAATTTTGTTGTTTTTTTTAATGCTGGCTTTGCGAATAAAATTTTGGATCGATGACGAAGCATATTTTGAAGATGTAGAGAAAGAAAAGCTGGAAGGCGGTGCGCCGTTTTATGTGGGGTTCGCGCTGGCTATTTTATCGTGGGCTATTTGGTTGTTCGCTGGGTTTTTCATTAAAAACATCGAGCTATCTGCATTGTTAATGGTGGCGACCCTTACCCCGTCTACATTCTGGATAGTGGCTACCATGGTGCGAAAAGGGGCATACACGGAGCAGATACTATGGCTGTTTTTCAATGTTTTTTATGTTGTCGGGTTTACTCTATTATTCTTCGCAAGAGCGGACTGGAATCCATTTTCGCAAACACCTGACAAATATATCGCTGTCGTTTTAGCTCAGTTAATCCTCTTGTTTTTCTTGGACCTCATCGTAACGAGAATTATCGAACTGAGGCGCAGGACTAACGGGAAGTGAGTCACTTGCGCCGGGGTTGCGCTGGTTGCGCGCCGCGGCTGATGCTGCCGCGCGGCGTTAGCCAAGTTCAAGAGGCTGCGGCCGGCTTCGGCTTGACGCTCGGATATTTTCGCTTCGATTGTTCCGCGTCCGGATGCTCGCGGCGCTGGATAATTTCATGCTGCTCCACTTCCGTCATCAACTCGTCGGCAATGACCTGCAGCAGCTTCAGGTCGCGGTCGTTGACCGTACGCGGCTTGCGATCCAGGATGCACAGCGTGCCGATCACGTGCCCGGATGCGGTCTTGAGCGGCGTGCCTGCATAAAAACGAATGCCGTGTTCGCGCAGGAAAGGATTGCCGGCAAAGCGCGGATCGCGCATGGTATCTTCCACCACCAGCGAAGCGCCGCTTGCAACCACGTGACCGCATATCGAGTGTTCCCGCATACCCTTTCTGGTTTTTTCCAATTCTTCCGGCAACCCGGCTGCGCCTCTCCACAACTGCGAGTGCTCATCGATCAGCGACACCAGCGCAATCGGTACGTCGAATGCGCCGGCAAGCTTGCGCGCAACCTGATCGAACTTGCCCCGGCTGCGCGCGTCGAGCGCACCGCTGCCGTACAACGCGTCCAGACGTTCCTGTTCATCCGCCGGAATCGGCGGCGGCACCATTGCCGGCACGTCCGCCCGCCCTATCATTTCTTCGACCTGGCGCACCGCGTCCGTCACCGTCGCTACGGCGGCATCGGCTCCGACGGCCGATGCGAATTCAGTCGGCGGCAATGCATCCGCCGCCAGATTCCATACGCCCAGCACGATCTTGAGATGCGGTGCGCGCCGCTTCAGGCGCCGGCATACGAAGCGTGCATAGGTTTGCGGCTGGGGATTCAGATAGGAAACGCAGACTACTTCAACGCCGACCAGATCGAGATTGCCGATGCTGTCGAGTCCGAGAGCGGACGCCGGCACCAGACGCGCATCGATGCCGCGGCTTTCCAGTCCGTGCGCGAGCATCGTTGCGGCCACGCCGTCCAGTTCCCCGCGTCCGGCAATGCACAGCGTCAGCGCGCCGCGCCACTGACCGGCACGCGCTTCACTCGATTCATTTTCCATCTTTCCCGCCTGCTGCCTTAGGTCGTCGATCACCGCGCGCATGCCGTCCGATATTTTCCCGCGCTCCCCGACGAATACACTGCGCTCAAGTTCGCTCTCGGCCAGCCGCAACGTCGCCAGACCGACGTTATCGTAAAATTCCAGCAGTGAATTTTCCTGCACCTCCCCCTCCGCGATTTCGATCGCTTCTTCCACGTTACCGGTCAGCAGCCGCTGATAAAGGCGCTCCTCCGGCGTCAGCACCGGTTCGCTGCCGAGCAGCACATCGAGAAATTTGAGCTGCGGCACATAACGTCCCAAGACCACCAGGCACACGGTGAGCGGCGTCGCCATGATCAGGCCGACCGGTCCCCATAACAGCGTCCAGAAGATCGCCGACAGGATCACCGCGACCGGCGTCAGGCCGGTGCTCGATCCGTACAGCCACGGCTCGATCAGGTTGTTGCTGATCAATTCCAGCGTCAGCACCAGCGCCAGCGTCCACAGGAACATGTTCCAGCCCGGCTCCACGGCGAACGCAAGAACAAGCGGAAAAAGAGCGGCCATGAACGGCCCCAGGTACGGAATGAAGCGCAACAGCGTTGCGAGCAACGCCCAGAGAAATGCACCGGGAACACCGATGAAGTACAGTCCGATACCGACCGGAATGCCGTAGGAGGCGTTGACGATCAGTTGCATGAGCAGATAGCGGCTGACCCTGGCAGCGGCATCGTTGATTCCTTCGGTGGTGCGATGCAAGTCGCCGCCGGCCAGGCGAATGAAACGATCGCGCAAATCGCTTGGCTGAAGCAGCACGAAGATGATGAAAACCACTACAATGCCCGCCGTGCCGAGCGGCCCGAGCAGCGGTGTGATCAATGATCGCGCGGTCTCGTATGTTGAGCCGTTTCCCCTTTCAATTCGCACCGAAAGCGGTTCCTGCTTCTTTTTTTTCGCTACGGTTCTGCTGTCCGCCGGATTGCCGGTCGATGCCGCCAACTCTTCGCCCAGCGCCTGGACTACTTCGGTCGTACGATCCAGCGCACCTCCGCCCGGCGCCGCGGCGCGGATGGCGCGAATTTTTTCCTGCATGGTTTGCTGGTAGCTTGGCAGGTTGTTGGCAAGATTTACCAGTTGGCTGCCGACCAGCACCGATATCCCAGCCAATACCGAAAAAGCGAACGTCACGACCAGGATCACTGCGGGCGCACGCGGTATGCGAATATGGCGCAGCCCGTTCACAAGCGGTGCCAGTAGAAAGCTCAAAAGTATCGCAAGCGTAAAAGGAATAAAGATATCGCGGCCGAAGTACAGCGTCGCAATTGTCAGCAGCACCACGATCGCCGTCATCACGCCGGTACCGGGAACAGGCCGCGCCGAAGTGTCGGTGGCAGAAGTGGTCAAGGATGAAGCGGCGGACTCGGTTGGCGCAGATTTAGCGGATGTTCCATTCGGATGCATAAATAGGAATTGTATTGAGGAGAGAAGCCACTTCATGATTTTGAGCTGCGCCGTGCAAGAACAGTTCCATCATTCAAGTTTTAGCTTGCGCTACATCTAGGGTGATTTGCCTTGATATGTATCAAACGTAAAATTTCCTTGCATATCATGTAGATAGGAAAGCCCAAGACGAGTTATCCACAGAGTTGACCACAGTTAATGTGGACAACTGTACGCTCCGGAATCAGCCTATTTTTTTAAAAAAACTCTCCCGAGCGCATCAAGGGGATTGCACATTTTCCTGCCGTCAATACAATCCCGGGGTCGATGGAAAACAGTCTCTTTCATGGGCGCCACACGTGCCGCATGGATTCCGCGCGTAGCCCGAAAACCATATCCTTATGCCAGGCTGTGCCGCTGCGCCGGCGCGCGTTCACGGGCCGGTTCCGGTTCTTTCGCATGGCGCTCGATCACCGCATTGACTTCCGCGCCGAACAGCAGGACCGCGGCGGAAATATAGAAATATAAAAGCAAGACCACGATAGCGCCCAGACTGCCGTACATCGCGCCGTAGTCGGCAAAATTGCTTACGTAATAGCCGAAGCCGAGCGACGCCGCGATCCATACCAGAACCGAGATGAATGCGCCGGGCGTAATGAAACGGAACCTTTGTCGAACGTTCGGTGCAGCCCAGTAAATAATGGCCACCACCAGGATCAATAGCAGAAAAGATACCGGCCAGCGCAACCATGTCCACAAGGTCACGAACAGCTGTTCCATCCCCACCCGCAGCGCCACCCATTCCATTGCCTGCGGCCCGATCAGCAGCATGCCGACGGCAAGAATCAGCATGGCTGCGATGCCGATGGTGTAGACCACCGATAGCGGATACAGCTTCCAGGCGGGCCGGCTTTCCTTCGCGTCATAGGCGACGTTCAATGAATTCATTAATGCGCGCACCGCAGCCGATGCGACCCATAGGGCCATGACCGCGCCGATCGAAAGCAAGCCGCTCTGCGGCTGCTGAACTTGCTCGATCACCTGATTTACCTGCTCCATTGCCTGGCCGGGAATAAAGACTTGCGCCTGCTCACGCAACCAGTCGAAAAATTGCGGGATGTGGAAGAACCCGAGTAGCGCAACCAGGAAAATGATGAATGGAAAGATGGAAAAAAGCACTTGGTATGCGAGCGCGGCGGCATACGTTGTCATGTCGTCGCCGAAAAAATTCTTGGCCGATTTCTTGATCAGCGCCATGGCTCCCAATCCACGCAGTCCCGGGATTTTCATGACCGATCTCCTTGTAAACAGACGCACTCAAAGCTGGTGAATACCGAGATTCGAGCAATAAGAATGCCAGATGAATTTGCCCGGCACGCCCATTATTTTTTCGTCACTCCACCCTGCTACGGAACCGGAACTTTCAAATGGTATGGAATTTGCATGAAAAGAAAATGTCGACGACTTCATCGATGCGCTGCGGCGGGTCGAAAACCGGAGGCGAACATGCGTCACAAGATCATCAACAATCATCATGAACGAACCTATGCGCTGATCCTGGAGACCGGCGATGAGCCGATGTCCGTATTGCAGAAATTTTGCAATGATTACAATCTGACCGCAAGCCGGTTTAACGCGATCGGCGCCTTCAGCAAGGTGACTCTGGGTTACTTCGATTGGGAAAAAAAAGATTACGAAAAGATACTGATCGACGAACAGGTAGAGGTATTGACCATGGCGGGCGACGTTACCTTGTTTGAATCCAAGCCGAAAATACATGCCCATGTCGTCGTGGGGAAACGCGACGGAAGCGCGCATGGCGGTCATCTGCTGGAAGCGCGGATTCGACCGACGCTTGAAATCATCCTGATCGAATCGCCTGCCGGATTGAAGCGGCGCATGGACCCGGAAAGCGGCCTGCCTCTGATCGACGTCGGGATGCCGTGAAGACCTCACATGACTGAATGCATCGTGATTACCGGCGCCTCGGCCGGCGTCGGGCGAGCGGCTGCGATGGCTTTCGCGCGACGCGGGTGCCGGGTGGCGCTGTTGGCACGCGGCATGGACGGGCTGAACGGCGCGCGCGAGGACGTCGAGCGGGCCGGCGGCACCGCATTGATCGTACCGACCGATGTCGCGGACTTTGCCCAGGTAGAAGCAGCCGCCGCACGCGTAGAACAGGAGTTCGGCCCCATCGATGTATGGGTGAACAATGCGATGGCGACCACCTATTGCCCGATCGGGAAAATGTCGCCGGAAGATTTCGAACGTGTCAACAGCGTCACCTACCTCGGCGCGGTATGGGGCACCATGGCGGCACTCAAACGCATGAAACCGCGCGGGCGCGGCACCATCATCCAGGTCGGCTCGGCACTCGCGTACCGCTCGATTCCGTTGCAGGGCGCCTATTGCGGCGCAAAGAGCGCGTTGCGCGGCTTTACCGATTCATTGCGCTCCGAACTGATTCACGATAAAAGCCGCGTGCACGTCACGATGGTGCATTTGTCGGCATTCAACACGCCGCAATTCGACTGGGGCAAGACCTGTTTCAACAAGCAGCCGCAACCGGTCCCGCCGATCTTCCAGCCCGAGATCGCCGCGGACGCGATCGTATGGTCGGCGTATCACACGCGGCGCGAGCTGTGGGTGGGATTCCCCGCAGTCAAGGCAATTCTGGGCACTCGCGTCATTCCCGGACTGCTCGACCGTTTGCTGGCAAGCCGGGCCTACTCCAGTCAAAGCGCCGACCAAGCAATTCCGGATGGACGGCAGGACAATCTGTACATGCCGGTTCCAGGCGATCACGGCGCGCATGGACGCTTTGACAGCCGGGCCAGATCCGCGAGCTGGCAGTATCAGGCAAGCATCCATCGCTGGTCGCTGGCGATTGCGGTGCTGGCGCTGCTGCTCGGCGGGACCATAGTGCTTGCCTTGCTGGGCGCTTACTGATCAATGCTGCGAATTCAACATGTACCGTAAAAATAGTTTGGATTACGCTTTGTGCGCGCGCGTTGGATCAATGCATGGCCGATTTCGAAAACACATTCAGAATCACGACACCGGTAACGATGAAAATCAATCCTACGATTGCCGCCAAATCGAGCTTTTGCTCAAAAAACATCCATCCGACGATGCAGATCAACAGTATCCCTACGCCGGACCAGACCGCGTATGCAATGCCCATTGGAATCGTTCGTAGCGTCAGAGACAGGAAATAAAATGAAACGCCGTAGCCTATGATCAGTGCTAGCGTCGGTCCAACCCTGGTAAAACCGTCGGATGCGCGTAATGCGGACGAGGCGATCACTTCACTCACAATTGCTAGGCCTAAATAGATCCATTTCATACTCATACGCGAAATTCTTTCTTTTGAACAAACAACGCTTGGACACGGCATTTCGCAAAAAGCTCCTTCTTCGCGTTTTTAAGATTTGATAAACTGCAACTCATGTTTGCCGAAGCATGTATCCGGAATCAACTATCTTGTTGAAACAAATATGAAACCGTCGTTTGCCGATCTTATATTTGTAGTGGATTACGTCCCGGCTTCGGCGCCTTAAAACCGACTCGTTTCACGTCGCCATACAATTGCGGAGGCAGCATGCAAAAACCAGTATCCGGAACGATCGGCACCAGCCGCGCTGTCACCGTAGACGGCGCCGGAGACCAAAGGCATCCGGCATCAACCGATCCGGTGCAACTCGGCTGGATGCAGGGATTTCCGCCTGCGTCGGAACGCGTTATCCGGTTCGACGACGGCAGCCTGTTCCGCTTTCCGCGCACGCGCTGGTCGTTTTCGCATATGCGCGAGCTTGTGCCAACAGTCAATGTCTGGCGCGGCAATCAGGCAGCGAGCGCGCTGCCGCGGAAAGTGCATGAACTCGATCATCTGTCGTTTGCCTGCGGCGACCGGCAGATGACCTGGTCGGAGATGCTACTGAGTACGTATACGGACAGCGTCGTCGTGCTGCATCGTGGCGCGATCGTGTACGAAAAATATTCCGGCGCTGCGCTGGATCGGCTGCCGCATTCGTGTTACTCGATTACCAAATCCTTCATCGGCACACTGGCAGCCATGCTGGTCAATGAAGGCGTCCTCGATCCTTCTTCGGCGGTCTGCAGATACATACCGGAACTGAAAAATAGCGCTTACGGCGACGCAAGCGTACGCGACTTGATGGATATGCAGATCGGCGTGCGCTATTCCGAAGATTATGCCGACAGAAATGCGGAAATATGGGATTACTCGCGCGCCGGCGGCATGAGCCCGCGAACGCCGGGGACCACGGGACCTTCGACATTTTATGAATTCCTTTGCCTACTGAAAAAGGAAGGCCGCCATGGCGAAGGATTTTCATACAAGACGGTCAATACCGAAGTGCTTGCCTGGGTTCTGCGGCGCGTGACGAATACCTCGATTGCAACGCTGATGTCGGAACGGATATGGCAAAAGATCGGCGCCGAAAACGATGCCTACTTCCAAGTCGATTCAATCGGCACCGAAGCAGCCGGCGGCGGATTTCATGTCACGTTACGCGACCTGGTCCGGTTCGGCGAAACGATCAGGCTCGGCGGCCGCTTCAACGGTGCACAGGTCATCCCGGCTGCCGTAGTGGAAGATATTTTTTCGGGCGGAGACACGGAAAAATTTACCAAGGGCGGATATCCGTCCGTGCCCGGATACAAGGGATATTCGTACCGCAGCAAATGGTGGATCTCACACAATGAACATCGGGTCATTGATGCACGCGGCATTTACGGTCAGCGCCTGTACATTGATCCGGTCGCGGAAATGGTAATCGCCAAGTTCTCGTCCCATCCGGTGGCAGCCAACGTCAATCTGCTTCCGGTTACCGATCCCGGATTCCAGGCGATCGCATTGCATTTGATGGATCAAGCATGAATTGCTGCATCGATGTTGCCTCGGTTGCCGCCAGCCGAACTTGAGGTAGCGGATAGCGGGCGTTCCAGCGGTCGATACCAGTAGCGGAAAAATCCGTCCGATACAGCGCGCAGGATGGCAGAAAAGAAACAAGACCCTCCGGCGCACTGTGCAAACCGGCTTCCGGCGAAAGCCGGGCAGACTCGTACGGCGCATCCGCCAGGGAACAGGAAATAATAATCCGGTGATGGTCCGGCATTGCGTTTCCGGATTGGAAAAAAGCTTTGCCGCGCATGGACGAGTTCTTGCAAGGGGACGATGGCACGATTACGCCGATCATTGCAGGGAGGTTCATGATTCCCGTCTGGATACAAGCCGGATTGTGGGGACGCTTGGCGGGAGCAGCGTTGCTCGCCGGAGCTGCAGTCGCGCATTTTTTTGATATGTCTCAAAGAATGGTGGCGGCGACGATGGCGTTCGGAAGCGGCATACTGATCTCGATTCTCGCTTTCGACTTGATGAACGAGGCTTACCGAACCGGGGGCTTCGACGCGACGTCGATCGGGTTTCTTGGCGGAGCGGCCGCATTCACGCTTGCTGATTGGATACTGGCCACGCAAGGCGCCAAGCATCGCAAGCGGTCCGGCGACCGACAGCCATCCGAAGAAGAACACACCGGCAGCGGCCTGGCCATCGCAATCGGTTCGCTGCTCGACAGCATTCCCGAGTCGCTTATTATCGGATTGGGCATGATCGGCGGAGGCGCAGTCAATATGTCAATCGTGGTTGTGGTTTTTTTGTCCAATATCCCCGAGGGACTTTCCAGCACAGCAGGCATGAAAGAGGCCCATCGCTCGGCCGGATATATCTTTGGCGTATGGGGCGGCATCACGCTCGTCTGCGGTGTCGGCGCCGTGATTGGATACACTGCTTTACAGCACGTGTCTCCGAATGCCATTTCCGCCATCAACGCGATTGCGGCCGGTGCTCTGCTCGCGATGGTGGTTGACACGATGATTCCGGAAGCCTTTGAAAAAACCCACGAATTCACCGGCCTGGTAAGCGTCTCGGGATTTCTTTGCGGTTTCATGCTGACCAAAAATTTCTGATATTGACTACCGGGCAGCACCGATTCCGGCCAAGGCCTTCTCGTCTCTCATTTTTTTATGAAACGCTTTGTGAAATTTTCAATGCGGATTCCCGGCTTTCGCAGGCATGATCCGGTTGCCGTCATCGAAAAATTCACCCTGAACTGTATCGCCCACGATGAGCGTAAACGGCCGCTGGCCGAACGATGGTAATCGTTCGGCCAGCGGCTGGTACTGTACCGGATTCAATCAGTGCCCTCGAACTGGCCCTGATTCCATCAGCGTTAGCCCAGCGGCACCGGAACGAAGATTTTCGAGCCGTCGCGCTGGATCAGCAGCGCCAGATGCTTGTTCGCTTTGGACACGAATGCTTGCAACTGTTCCACCGATTTGACCGGTGTGCCATTGACCGACACGATGATGTCGCCGGCTTCGATTCCAGCGCGAGCCGCACGCCCGCCCGACTGTTCGACGACGACGCCGGAAGCCACGTTGGCCGCCGCCTTCTCTTCGCCGGTCAGCGGACGGACCGCGACGCCGAGCCTGCCTTGCCGGACACCGTCGTCGGCGTCATTGGCGGCAAGCTGCTCCTTCGCTTCCGCGAGCACGACCGGCACTTCGATCTTCTTGCCGGCACGCCACACTTCCAGCGTCGTCTTGTCACCCGGCTTTGCCGCCCCGACCATCGCAGGCAAATCGCCGGACCGGCCGATCGGCTGCGAATTGAAACTCAGGATGACGTCGCCCGATTCGATACCGGCCTTGGCCGCCGCGCTGCCCGGCATTACCGACGACACCAGCGCTCCGTTCGGCTGCTGAAGCTTGAACGATTCGGCGAGCGACTGGTCCAGCTCCTGGATCGATACACCGAGTCGCGCATGCGATACCTTACCGGTCGTCACGATCTGGTCCTTGACGCGCAGCGCGACATCGATCGGAATCGCAAACGACACGCCCTGATAACCGCCGGAGCGGCTATAGATCTGCGAATTGATGCCGACCACATTGCCGCCGGTATCGAACAGCGGACCGCCGGAGTTGCCCGGATTGACCGCCACGTCGGTCTGGATGAACGGTACGTAGCCGTCACCCGGCAGTGAGCGGCCCTTCGCGCTCACGATGCCCGCTGTCGCGCTTTGCTCGAAGCCGAACGGCGATCCGATAGCGAGCACATAATCGCCGACGCCGATCCCGGACGGATGGCCCAGGCTGACCACAGGCAAATCCTTCGCATCGATCTTCAGTACCGCGACATCGGTGGCGGGATCGCTGCCCAATACCTTGGCCCTGTATTCGCGCCGGTCGCTCAGCTTGACGGTGACTTCGTCCGCCTCGTCAACCACGTGCGCGTTGGTGAGGATCAAACCATCCTTGCTGATGATGAACCCCGATCCGACTCCGCGCGTCGGTGCTTCGTTGCGCGGCATCTGGCCGTTAAAGCCCGGCATGCCCCTGAAAAAACGGCGCATCTCGTCCGGTATTGCATCGGGCGCTCCCCTCGCGGCGGTCTTGGCGACGCCCTGCGTATTGATGCCGACCACGGCCGGTCCGTACTGCTCCACGATCGCGCGGTAATTCGGCGCCGTGACCGGGCCGATCGGCGCGGAAGCAGGCGCAGCCGTGCCCGGTGCCGAATTCTGCACCGCACTGGTTTGAGATGTCGTCTGTTTCTTGTCGAACCAGCCGATGGGATTCCAGCCGACTGCATTGGCGGCGCCGGTTGCCACCACACCGGCGGCGATTAATGCTAGCGATAGTGACTTGAGTTTCATCGTCATTCCTTTTCAAGGGACGTGCCGAAAATTCGGCATGACGGAATGATAGAAAAGAAAACTTAAGCAGGACTTAATCCGGGCGGATTCCCGAAATTTCCGGCGTACGGTCCTACCGGAAGATGCCGGGAATCGCAACGATTACACAAATGGCAAACTTTCCGATTCCCGCCGCAGCGCATGCGCGGTCCCGGAAGCGATACAGGAAGGCATCGCCGGCGTCGGCAGCAACGCAAGCGGTCGAGATTCCCCACCTGTTTCAAGCGGAGAGATCAGACCTCGGCTGAGGCTGCGGGAAACACCACCGATGCGCGTAATCCGCCAAGGCTCGAGACACCGAGTTCGATCCGGGCACCGTGCTGCTCCGCAATGTTCTTCACTATCGCAAGGCCCAGTCCGCTTCCGGTCTGCTCGTTCTGTTCTTTCCGGTAAAAGCGGTCGAACACCCGGCTGCGGTCTTCTTCGGCGATACCCGGACCGGAATCCTCAATGATCAGTGTCGCGATGCCCTCTCCGGCAGCAACGCCGATGCTCACCCTGCCGCCTCCCGGGGTATAGCGAATTGCGTTGTCCAACACGTTGCGCACTAAAATTCGCAACGATTCCGTCTCTGCGGAAATCATCACATGCTCAGCGGCATTCAGCTCGATGTCTATGCGCCGCTGCTGCGCAAGAACGAACATTTCCGCGACGACACGGCGCACCAGTTCGGCCAGATCGGCCGGCTCCGGTGAAGTCATCCTGTCGTTCGGGTCGGTCCTGGCCGCAGTGAGCAGCTGTTCGATCAAATGCGTGGCGCGATCCACGCCCTGGTCGAGATTCTGAAGCGCCTGCCTGCGCTCCGCTTCGGTTCCCGCGCGCGCCAGCAGCTGCAACTGAAGCTTCAGCGCCGTCAGCGGCGAACGCAATTCATGCGCGGCATCGGCGACAAACGCGCGCTGGCTGGAAAATGCGCGCTTGAGCCTGTCCAGGAGCGAATTGAGTGCCGCCACGAGCGGTGCGATCTCGCTCGGCACGTCGTCGACCCGGACCTGCTGCAAACTGCGTGCGTCGCGCTGCGCGACCTCGGTTGCCAGTCGATGCAGCGACGACAGCGAGCTTTTCACCAGCCACCAGATCAGCAGCGCCATCAGCGGTGCAAATGCCAGCAACGGAGCCAGGCTGCGAAGCGCTGCTGCCGCCGCAAGGTCGCGACGCAAATCGAGCGGTTGCGCAACCTGGATGATGCGGTCCCGGGTAGCAAGGCTGTAGATGCGCCACGGCCTGTCCTGTGCCACGATGTCGCTGAAACCCAGGATGATGCGGTCCGGCAGCGGGTTGCCCGGATGCGACAGATAAAGCGCGGCGCCGCTGTCGGTCCAGATCCGCACCACCACTTCCATGCCATCTTCGCCCAAGTTGTAGCGCAGTCCCGGATGCGGAATCAAACCCTGGTCGCGCAGCGATAGCGCAATCTGCCGCAACTGGTAGTCGAACAGCGCTTCGTTCTCCTTGAGCGTGTAACGATAGGTAACCGCACCGATCAGCAGCGCGGTAAATATTGCGGCGAGCAACAGAAAAATCGACAGCCTGGCGCGGATCGATGTCATTGTTTTTCGTCCGGCCTAGGTATGAAATAGCCGACACCGCGCACATTCTGAATGAAATCGGTGCCGAGCTTGCGCCGCACGCCGTGGATATAGACTTCGATCGCATTGCTTTCGATTTCCTCTCCCCAGCCGTACATGCGCTCTTCAAGTTGGGCGCGCGACAGGATCGCGCCCGGCCGCTGCATCAGCGCTTCGACGATCGCATATTCCTTCGCCGACAAGGCCGCAGGCCGGCCGTCACGGATAACTTCCCTGGTGGCGGGATTGATCCGTACGCCGAGAATTTCAATCTCCGGTTCAGCATTGCCGGAACTGCGGCGCAACGTCGAACGAATCCGCGCCGCAAGCTCATCCAGGTCAAACGGCTTGACCACATAGTCGTCGGCGCCCGCGTCCAGCCCGCGAATCCGGTCGTCGATTTCATCGCGCGCGGTGATCACGATCACCGGCGTGCCGATCTTCCGCTGCCGGATTCCGCGCAGCACTTCGATTCCATCCTTGCCAGGCAATCCGAGATCGAGCAGCACGAGATCGAAATGCTCGGTCGATAGCGCCGACTCGGCCAGCCTGCCGTCACGCGCCCAGTCGACCGCGTATCCGTCCTGCCGAAGCGAAGTGCGGACGCTCTCGCCGATCATGCGATCGTCTTCAACCAGCAGAATACGCATATTCCCTCAATGGTTATGCCAGGCGCGATCATGAGCTCGCCAGCTTGTATGCAATCCCGGAAATTTTCTGAACGCCGTCCCCGATACGGGTCTGGCAAGAATACCTCTATAGCGCCAAAGCAGTTTGCAGTCAAGAAACCGCATCGCAAAAAAACCGTCCGGTCCATGCGGGAATCGTTGCCGATACCTGCCGCTAGATAGGAGCCACGAAGTTTCGTACAGCGCAACTGCACATTTCTCGTGATGCGTCCGCGGCGATCGAATCTACGGCTACTTTTTTTCCATTTTGCGCATGCCTGAAATTTTTACAAGCGTTACATCTTCCGCATCCAATGATCCAATGATGGACCAGATTGGCACATACGCGACGACAATCGGGATCGTTTCCGTTCGGGTATGCCGCTTGCTTAACGATATGCCATGAAATACCGCTTAAAAATCCCACTTGAAAATCTTGGCAAAATCCATCGAGCCGAGTATCCGCTTCATTCCGTTCCTAGCCGCTTCAATCAGCGAGTGCATCACATGTTAAAAACCATTCCGCTGGTAACTCTTCTGTTCTGTACATTGGTATTCGGACAGGAAAAAACCGAAGTCAGCAATTGCAGAATCCGTCCTGGGACGCTGTGTGCGGAAATGAATCTTAACGGAATCAATTTACAAGGCGTCGATTTGGCACGCGCTCAATTTTCCCGCTCCAACCTGATCGGCGCCAACTTCCGGCGTGCCAACCTTACGGAAGCGGACATGGAACTATCCGACCTGCGCCGCACGGATTTTAGCAACGCCACACTGTCCGGAGCCAACTTCAGAGCCGCCAACCTGGTCGACGCAAAATTCCAAAACGCCGATCTGAAGAGTGCGAATCTGGAAGACGCACTGATGGGCGGAGCCGACTTCACAGGCGCGGACCTGAGGGGCGTCGACCTGTCGGCGGGAGAACTGGCGTCCGTAACATTCCGTAACGCAAAATTGCAAAGGGCAAATTTCAGCGATGCCAATCTGCGAGAGGCAGAACTCGCCGGCGCTAATCTGACCGGTGCCAACTTCTCGAATGTAATCTTAACCAATGCAAATCTCAAGGGAGCGATTCTGGATCAGGCAATATTCGACGGCGCGTACATGGCCGGCTGCACAGGTTGTCCAACACGACAGACAGAATAGGCACGATCAGGCAGCCGATGACGAGCACAGCGGCATCGCCAGGCGCGACGCCGGCAGGTACGCACATCCGATGCAAACGGAGAAAATCCTGCCAGCGAGCCGTGGCGCGAGATGCAGATCAATTGGCCGCCGCAAAAAATATCGCCGGCGATGACCAGGCAACCGTCGTTGCCGTCAGCCTGAACGATGTGCATGATCGAATACGGCGCCGATGTTCCGCGGAACATCGGCTTGCTGGATCCAAGGACGGGCAGATGCATTTCCAATGCGTTTCACCCCGATTACTGGTTCATTCGCCGGCTACCCAGCCGCCGGTTTCATCGCCCCCCATTTTCTTCTGTCGAGCATCAGGCGTCCACCGGCATTCGGTTCCGCTTATACCCGCGATCGGACCGCACGGCGAAAAGCAGGTCCGCATGCACGGTCCGAAGCTTTGTCCACAAGGATCGGTCGATTGATTCATAATCACACCACGACTCATGAGGAGAATCAAATGCCCATACGCACCGTGTTACTGCTGATTGTCGCCGGCGCAATTGCCGTGTTTGCCGCGCTCAACTGGAGCGCATTCATGGCGCCAACCACTCTTTCGTTGGGAGTCACCGACATACAGGCGCCGCTTGGATTGGTCATGCTCGGACTGATCGTACTGCTCACCATGCTGTTTCTGGTGTTCGTCGTGTATCTGCAGACCTCTGTTTTGCTGGAGGCCAGACGCCATGCCAAGGAGCTGCAAGTCAATCGTGAACTTGCGGACCAGGCCGAGGCTTCACGCTTTACCGACTTGCGCGGCTACCTGGAAGCGGAGTTGCAGAGAGTCGCCGAACGCGATACGGAAACAAGAACGGCCGTGCTGGGAAGGCTGGATGAAGTGGACGGCAATCTGCGCGGCATGATCGAGCAATCCGGCAATACGCTGGCGGCCTACATCGGTGAACTGGAAGACCGGCTCGACCGGAGCATGCAAGGACAAGGCCCCAATCGGCTTACCTGAAACCGGGCTGAAGGTTTAGGCGCCGTTGCGCAGGGCCACAAGCGCCACGCCGGAAGCCAGCAGCAAGCATAACGGCGAATAGAACAGCGTGTCCAGTTTGGCGAAGCGGCTGCCGCGAACTCGCTTGAAGAAACCGACGTACTTGAACTCGCCAATGGAGCGAGCAAGAAGGCCGAGTGCGAGTGCATAAGACAGCCACACAAGAGCGAGCCTGGGCATTGGAAGGGACACCAATCCGGCGGTTGCCGCGACCAGTGCCGCAAAAGACAAAAGAACAATGCCGACAGCAACGGTTGCCCGGACCGAAGGAACGAACAAGGACTTTCCTTCGACGGTGGGCACGGCACCACTCCCGCCATCGGATGGAGCGAATGCCATATGGAAGTGCCACAGCGCGAGAACCACGAACGCCAGACAGACCGCGACCGCCAATGCGTTGTTCATGGAATCCAACGCTCAGGATGAATGACGTAAAAGGTCTGCGTTGACCGACAGTTTACATTCCGTCTGCTCATGCGGACTCTCCAAATTTCAGTAAATTTCCATGCGGGTCAATGGTGAGGCCGGTTACTGCAATACCGGGCGTGCATTAACAGGCTGCACCGGGCGGTTATTTGGATGGCGCATCAGATGCGAGAAAGCCTCCACTTGCTTTTTTGAAGCAGAGACAGGCTTTTTCATAACCAGCCACCGCACACCCTCGGTACAAGGAGGAGTTGTCAATGAGCCGTTGAAACGGTAGTAGTGACGGCTGGAAGGCAGCAGCTGCGCTACGGAAAAAGGTGATGGCAGTGCGGTTTTCTCGCCTGCGTTTTTGGGAATCAAAGGCCATATTTTTGTCAGCTCTTTGTTCTCATCGCCTTCTTTGAACATGAGTGCAACAACCGCGAGGTTTCCATCTTTATCCGCGTGGACCAAATGCGCTTCCATGGCATATGACTTGCCGTTGATATGGTTTTCACTGGGTGCATGGAAGTGGAATTGCTTCAGGTCGAACTGGATACCATCGACTGAAATGTTGCTCCCCGCAACATAATTCACTTGCACCGTGTGACCGTTGTTCAAGATTTCATTGCCGCCCGCCCGGTACGAAATTTTGATTGGCTTCAGGTCGGCTTCGATGAAGCCGGCTAAATTGATCGGCGATTGATTCCGGCCAGCACAGGCGCCAAATTCAGGCGTAAGCCTGGCCCAGCTTTCGGGTCCTTCCTCGCCTGAATAGGTCCAATGCGTTGTGCCCGCGGCATATGCGGCGCCGGAAGTGAGTAGCACGCCGACAAGCAAAACAGATAGAGAAAATGTTTTCATCACTGCCTAAAAATGGTGGTGCATCCTTAAAAAGGATGCCCGGTTTTGGGTGCATTCAATGTTTAGGGCAACCGGCGCTGCGCAGCTTTATCGTGCAGCGTCCAGTTGACTGCAGGGTTGGGCGTCATCTTGCTAGCCTGGAATCTCGGGTTCGACAAGTGTTGCAAGTTGCGCAAGGGACTCTTGCCACCCGAGGTAGCACATCTCGATAGGAATAATCGCAGGTATTCCTTCTTGCGCGATGCTGATCTCGGTTCCGCAGGACACCTTCGTTAAAACCACCGTCACCTGCATTTCTCCGGGCAAGTTAGGATCGTCAAATTTGTCAGTGTAGCGAATTCGCTCGTCGGGAACGAGTTCGAGATACTCGCCACCAAATGAGTGACCGTTCCCATTTGTGAAATTCGTGAACGACATCCGAAAAGTGCCACCAACCTTCGCATCCATATGGTGAACCTTACATGTGAACCCGTATGGCGGTAACCACTTCGCCATTGCGTCGGGGTTTAGGAACGCCCGATAAACGCGCTCCGGAGGTGCGCGGAGTACGCGATGCAGTCGCACATTGCCTGTAGTCATTTACGATTCTCCTTTCACAGATGGCTCAGCGGAAGACTGGCTTGTCAAACATTGAATGAGCGCTGGCCGATTTTGACGCCCAACATTCGGTTACCGGGCACGCTTGCGTGTCATAAGTTCAAATGCATGTTATGCGGCATTTCTCGCCTGCTGCAATTCCGACTGCGACAGCACTTTGGGTTTGACTATAGGGCTACCTTGATTGAAGTCGAAGAACGGCGAGACCTTGTAGCTTCCGTTAAGACGCCCAAGCAAGAGCGACGGCACGAACTTTCCCAAAGCCGCCAGTTTCCCGGTTGCCTTCCAGGTTGGTCTGCTTGAAGCGCCTTTTGTGTTGAGCTGCATTTGAACTGCCCCAAATGTGCTCGTGATCTCCGTATTGCTCCCCAGGCAAGAATGAACGAGTCCGACATAGGGAACACGATGATTCCTCAAGGTGTTGCCGATTGGAGTGTTACAGCATGACGCATACCAACGAAGCAGACCTTTCTCGGACAACGAAAGACAGGCCAAGGCTTGCACTCCTTGGGTGAAGACAACATATTTGCTTTGAGTTGCAACTACGTCGGTGCCCCCGCAATCATCGAGTACGCTCTGCCGCTGCCCAAGCGCGTTGGCGTATGCTTGGCAGTCTTTACAATAGCAAACCCCGCGAATTGCCTTGCGTGGCTCCATTACCTCGCCTGCGAGGTGTCCGCATCGACACCGGAACTTGTGTTTCATTGTTTTCTCCATATACGCTATCGTGACGGAAACTTGCTGCCTAGCGTCTGAATTCACTGGCCTGTGCAGCTTTTCGCGCAGGTCCGGTGGAATGATTTGTTGGGCGGCGAGTCATGAACGTGGCGGGAACTGCGCGAGCAAATCTTGGACAGACTCACGCACGCCAGAAATGACTTTCTCGTGACGACTCATTATCTCTGACGCATTTTCGAATAGCTCCGGCTTCAGGAACAACATAGGAAGGTCCGCTACGGATACTCCCCGTTTGTCGCGCGAGAGGATTTCGTCGGCGTAACCTATGGCACTTTCGACCGCCTTTTTTGTTCGAGGTGTGCTTTGCTCGTTTAGGACAGCATTGAGGGTTGTTTGATACTCGCTTAGTGCAGGAGCTTCGGGCAGGACAGGCGCGGCGATTTGGGCCAAGGGCGCCATATTCGGCGCAGGAGCACGATAGGCGACAAGTGTGTCGAGCGCCATCATTTGTCGTGGTCCGGCAGCAGCTAGCCAGATCTCTATGCGTGGCCAAGGGGTACCCAACAGCGCCGCACCCTGCCCCCAATGCGTAGTTACCGGTGAGGCAACGGTTGCCTCAAGCCAGTCGATCGCCTGGACACACCCGGTATACGCGACCAGGTAAGAATTCGATGAGCGCAACGCGGAAGATTGTGTGGCAAGGACACCAATTAACCACGCAAGCGCGGCGTGTGGGCTACTCGCGCCAAGGTGCTCGGAAAATGGTTCGTGAAGTACCCGCGAGTCCGCGTTTCGGAGGTCAATGCTCATAGGTTTTTCGCCGCCCAACGTGTTATAGGCGACAAAGCGTGGCGCATATCGACGGGGCGTGTCGCATATTCTGTCACGACAAATCGATGGAAAACCGCATGCATGTTGACTCTCCGCTGTTTGACCGCGATTTTCAGGACCTTGTCTTGACCAATAAAACGGCGTACTGATGATGTAAACACAATCCACGCATCCTGCCATGAACAAGTTGTTGCAGCAACAAGATATTCGTCATATCCCCTATGCTCTTCCCGACCAAAGTCCGGCCCGCAGCGCCGGATTGTTTTTCAACAAAATGGAATACGCCATAAGAAATCAAATTTCCGTTTTTTTGCCCCAACGTTAAAATTCCCGAAACATTGCATTTAGGCATTACAATACACGCGCCCATAAACAGATTAACAACACCTGCAAACAGGCCCTGACCAGTCTTTGTACCTACCGCCGTTATCTATGACTGAATCAGCGATATTTCATCTACCCGCAGTCATCGTTTCCGCCTTGCTGCTCGGCTTCGCTGCCCCGCCGGCGCATGCCGAATCTTCGGAACAGCGCCTGGCAAGGCTCACCGAAATGCCCTTCGAAAGCCTGCTCGAAATGCAGGTCTACAGCGCTTCGAAATTCGAGCAGAAAATCAGCGATGCACCATCGGTGGCTACCGTGATCACCGCTGAGGAAATCAAGGCCTATGGATGGCGCACCTTGGCCGACGCGCTCAACAGCATTCGCGGCCTGTATGTCACCAATGACCGCAACTACAACTATCTCGGGGCGCGCGGCTTTCTCCGCCCGGGCGATTACAACAGCCGCTTTCTCCTGCTGGTGGATGGGTACCGGCTCAACGACGTGGTCTACGACCAGGCGCCCATCGGCAGCGATTTCATCCTCGATCCGGAACTGATCAGCCGCATCGAATACATTCCCGGTCCGGGCTCGTCGGTATATGGATCGAACGCCTTCTTCGGCGTGATCAACGTCATCAGCAAGCCGGTAACGGAAGCCTTCGGCACCAGGCTCAGCGTCGAGGCCGGCAGCTTCGGCGCGCGCCGCGCGGGAATCCGCCATGGATGGGAAATGGAAGGCGGCATGCGGTTCCTGCTGTCGGCGTCCAGGAGCGTGATCCGCGGCCAGGATCTGTATTATCCGGAGTTCAATACGCCCGCCGCCAATAACGGGATTGCCAGGCGCCTGGACTTCGACAGATCAAGCCACCTGCTGTTCAAGACAGAACTCGGAAACATGACGCTGTCCCTCATGCATGCCGAGCGCAACAAGGGCATTCCGACGGCATCGTTCGAGCAGGCCTTCAATGAACCGGCCTCGCACACGGTGGACACACAGTCGGCAATCAAGCTCGACTACCGCACGGCGCTGAACAACCGAACGGACCTTTCATGGCAGGCGTTCATCGGACGCCATGACTATGTCGGCAGCTATGTATATGACGGACCGCCGATCACCGTGATGCGCGACGGGGGGATAGCCCGCTGGTGGGGCGGCGAAGTCAAGATCGTGAGTACCGCATTCGATCGTCACAAGCTGGTTGCCGGCGCGGAGTATCAGCGCGATGCCCGGCGTGACCAGTACAACCATGACCTCGACCCGTATCGCATCAATCTGCATGACCGGCGCTCCGGCTACCGCGCCGCGCTATATGCGCAGGATGAGTTCGCGCTGCGTCCCGACCTGCTGCTCAATGCCGGCCTGCGCTATGACCGCGTGCCTTCGGCAGGTTCCAATGTCAGTCCGCGCGTCGCGCTGGTCTGGCATGGCACGCCCAGTACGACAGTAAAGGCCATCATGGGATCGGCCTTTCGCGCGCCTAATGCGTACGAGCTTTACTATGAAGTCGCCGGAGACGGCGGCCAGAAGGCCAATCCTTCCCTGGAGCCGGAAAAAATCCGTTCCACCGAGCTGGCGCTGGAACATCAATTCTCTGAAAACGCCCGCGCCACAATCTCCGTATTTCGGAATGGCGTAACGAACCTGATCAGTCAGGTTATGGATTCCGATGGCTTGCTGATATTTCGCAATCTCGACCGGGTGACGGCGCGCGGCGTCGAGCTTGGCTACGAAAGGATATGGAGCGGCGATACCAGACTCAGGACCAGCTATAGCTGGCAGCGCTCAACAGACAAGCGAACCGGATTGACTCCGGTGAATTCTCCGGAACACCTGGCCAAGCTGAACATATCGAAACGCGTTGCGCCGAATCTGCGCGCCGCCTTTGAAGCGTACTACGTCTCGAAGCGTAGCACCAAGGCCGGCAACACCGCGGCTTACTGGGTGGGCAATGGCACCCTGCTTTACTCGCTCGGCAAAAATACGGAAGCCTCGATCAGCTTATACAACCTTTTTGATCGCCGCTATGCCGATCCCGGCTCCGGCGAACATCTGCAGGACAGCATCGCGCAGGACGGCCGCAGCATGCGCATCAGGTTTGCGCATCGTTTTTAAGGCCTCATGAAATATATCGGCGCCACGTTCACCATCTTCGCAGAGCTGTTATGGCTAGGCACGACGGCGTTCGCTCAACCGGTACCGGAACTGGATCTCAAGGCGGCATATGTCTACAACTTTGCAATCTTCACCGAATGGCCTCCCGAATCCATGCCGCACGGCAGCCCCATCAACATTTGCCTTCGCGGCGATAACGCCATGCATGCCGCTGTCACCGCCCTGACCGCCAAGACGGTCAAGGGACGCCGGCTCGCAATCAAACCGTGGCAGGCACCGGATGACTTGCAAGGCTGCCACATGGTGATTTTCGATGCAGGGGACCGCGCTCGCTGGAACACCATCAAGGGCGGCCTGGCCGGCGCAAGCCTGCTGACGGTGAGCGATGATGCCGACGCCGCCACGTCGGACTTCATCATCACGATGAGACTGGATAACGGCCGATTGACATTCAGCGTGAACAATACCGCCGCCCGCCAGGCCCGTCTGCTTGTGAGCGCCAAATTGCTGCGCCTTGCAAAGGAAGTCAAATGAACCACGCCGCATTGCCCGCGCCCGGGCGCCTCGGACGTTCGGTCGCGCGCGCCAGCGTGATTTCGTCGGCGGCGGCATTGCTGATCGCAGCGGTGCTTCTGGTGTCGTTCCAGTTTATTTCCCAACGCAGCGGCCTGTTGGAAGACATGCTGATACAGGCTCGTGTCATCGGCGACAGCAGCGAGGCATCGCTGCTGTTTCACGACGGCCACGCCGCGCGCGACGTGCTGAGTGTCTTGTCGACCTCGCCGAATATCGATGTCGCCGCGGTTTTCACCATATCCGGAGCGCCTCTCGCCTACTGGAAAAAGCGCGAAACTTCCCTGGCGGATTGGGCGCCGCCGCTCACGTCCTACCGAAATTTCGGCCTGCGCTATCTTGAAATCGTGCAGCCGGTCCTTTCCGAGAAAAAAGTTATAGGGCATGTCGGGATTCGCGTCAGGCTGGAACAGTTCTACCGGCGACTGCTGGTTTTCATCGGGTTCACCATACTTGTCGCCATCGCTTCTTTCGCGGCGACCTATCTGCTGCTGGCGCGCATGCGCCGGACAGTGAAGGACGCGGAAGCGGAACTCAATTATCTGGCCCACGTCGATTCCGTGACAGGCTTGCCGAACCGTCATGCGTTCAATGTGCAACTCGCCCTGGCCCTGAAAAAAGCGACCGATACCGGGGACGATACGGCATTGTTAATGCTGGATCTCGATAATTTCAAACGGGTCAACGACACGCTGGGCCATCAGTCCGGCGACCTGCTGCTGCGCTCCGTAGCCGATACGCTTACCGGGCATCTTGAAAAAAGCGACATCGTCTGCCGAATCGGCGGCGACGAGTTTGCCGTGATCCTGGAAGGCCAGAATCTGCGCGAGCGCGCCGAGCTGACTGCGGAAACGATCCTGGAAGTTCTCCGGGAACCTGTATTCCTGGATGGACACGAAATTTTTGTCACGACCAGCATCGGCATCAGTTTCTATCCGCGTCACGCTAAAAACTTGCACACACTGGTCCGTAACGCCGATACCGCGATGTATCGGGCCAAGGCCAAGGGCAAGAACGTCTGGGCCAGCTTCCATGCCAGAATGGACACAGCGACACAGCGCCGGCTTGCGCTGGAAAGCGGCTTGCGGCGCGCGCTTGAACGCAATGAAATGGAAGTGCATTACCAGCCGCAGGCGAGTCTGGCCACCGGCGAGATTATCGGCGTGGAAGCGCTACTGCGCTGGCGCCATCCCGAATTCGGCGTGGTCGAGCCTGCCGAGTTCATTCCTGTCGCGGAAGACTGCGGATTGATCGGATCGCTCGGACTGTGGGTCCTGCGCTCCGCATGCGAGCAGGGGGCGGCATGGGGCAAGGCCGGGCTGGGGCTGCTGAGCGTGGCGGTCAACCTGTCGGCGCGACAGACGCGGGACCGCAATCTGATGCAGGCGGTATCGGAAATTCTTGAACAGACCGGCCTGCTGCCCTGCCAACTGGAACTGGAAATCACCGAATCGGTACTGATGGATAACATGCACGCCAACATCGGTGTGCTCCACCAGTTCCGGCAGCGCGGGATCAGGCTGGCGATCGACGATTTCGGCACCGGATATTCCTCGTTCGCCTACCTCAAGCGCTTTCCGCTCGATCACCTCAAAATCGATCGTACTTTTGTGAAGGAAATACGGCACGATGGCGAGGACGGCGCCATCATCGCAGCCATCGTATCGATGGCGCACGAACTCGGGCTTTCCGTCATTGCCGAAGGTGTCGAGACGGAAGATCAAGTCGCGTTTCTGCGCAACACCGGATGCGACATCATGCAGGGATATTATTTTGCCGAACCCATGCCTGCGGATCGGATGACGGCATTCATTACGGATGCCCGAATGGCTAATCAGGCGTAGGAGTCCGGCGAATAAGCGCCTTTTCCAATCCGCAGGCAACTGCGGTGCCGTGACCTTTTTATGCTGACAGTCTTGTTAACTCGCGACTGTCATTCTGCTTGCAGCACACCGAGGGGCGTCCCCGTATCCCATAGATTGGTGATTGTGATCACAGTTCGACTATGGCACGATGCGCGGATATTTTTTATACGGTTTCGTTAGACGAAAGTGAAAATATGAATTTTGATTCTATAGGCTGGTCGATTGCCAAGGGCGAGTATAACGAGAAACCACAGTTGATCAGATTCCGTAATTTTCCTGTGGATTTTGCCAAACTCGGCTATCCCAATCGGTTGAACATTATTTGGGTTATGTCGCAAGCTGAGGAATGGGGGCTTCCTTCCAGTCAGGAAATGGGCGAGCTTGAGATATTTGAAAACCGCTTGGTGGATGTCGTTGAATCAGACAAGCATTCAGTGCTGTCGGTAGTGCTTACCGGTGACGGCAAGCGGGAATTTGTTTTCCATACTGCTGATGTCGAAGGTTTCCTGCGTAGATTGTCAGCAATGCCTCAAGAAGAGAGTCGCTATCCAATTGAAATTCACAGGGATGAAGATCCGAGTTGGAAATACGTCGACTCCGTCGTACCGGATGCTTGATTGAAGGAAGCCGTGACTGACGCGCAATTATCCCGATGGGCCTTATGGGCATCCATGGCGGCCTCTTCGCCAACTTCCAAGGAGCTGGCTGGAACTTCTTTATGCGGCGACTAAAACTACTTTTTTTCATCTGCTTTGCCGGCTTCTTGCTTGCTACAAGCGCGATCGTCGTGGCAGGACTCAACGATCAGGTCGCCAATGCCGACCTGATCGTTGTTCCGGGAAATACCATTGCTCCGGACGGGACTCCCAGCCCGCGGCTGCAAGCACGACTCGACACGGCAGTTAAACTGTTTAAAGAGCATCGTGCACCGCTAATTTTCGTCAGCGGCGGCACAGGAAAAGAAGGGTTCGACGAAGCACTTTCCATGTCAAGCTATCTGTTGAAGAAAGGTGTGCCGTCGGCGGTGATTATCAAAGACAGCTTGGGAACAGACACGGCGGCCACCGCCAAGAATGCGGCAAACTTCATGCGCGCCAATAACCTCAAGTCGGCATTCGTTGCAACGCAATACTTCCATGTGCCTCGCACAAAACTGGCGCTCGAACGCAACGGCGTCCAGGTTACGGGTACCGCGCATGCGCGTTACTTTGAAGTGCGGGACCTCTATTCCAGTCCGCGGGAAGCGATTGCCTATATCGCGTACTTCGCCAAGAGTGTCTAACGAAATACGGTAAAGACCTGGCCCGCGCAATTCCAAACCGTTTTTGACCAGTAAAACCATGGAGACGTAAACGTATTTCTTTTCTTCTTGGCACCGATTCCGCGCGCATATCAGCGCAGCAGCGAAACTCGCTTCAACGCTCCGTCCACAAAGGTGGCTTAGACCAGCCGCTGAGCAGACTTAATAATGCCTAACAGATTCTGAAGGTTTGCCGGCTTCACCAGATGATGGTCAAATCCGGCTTCCAGCGCTTTTCTCTTGTCCTCATCGGTACCATAGCCGGTAACGGCGATCAGCGTGGCCCGCCCGATGTCCGGCTGTTCCCGAATCATGCGGGCCAATTCATAGCCGTCCACACCGGGCAATCCGATATCCAGCACGATAACGTCGGGACGAAATTGTTTTGCCTGGGCCATTGCCGATATTGCGTCCTGCGCAATAAGAGTTTCATGCCCGAGACTGTCGAACAGCATTGACGTTATATTGACGGAGTCCACGTTGTCGTCGACGATCAGAATTTTCAATGCTTGGTGAGCCGCATCACGAAGAATCGTATTGTCTGCCGGCTGGGCCTGATCGAGCTCTCTTTCCAGTATGGGGAATTCAAGAAAAAAACGGCTTCCCTTGCCAGTCCCTGCACTCTCTACCCAGATTTTTCCGCCATGCAGGTGGACCAACTGCTTGACCAGCGACAATCCGATGCCAAGGCCGTCCTGTGCGCGGTCAGGCGCTGTGTCTCCCTGGGCAAACAAGGTAAAGATCGATGCTTTCCGTTCTTCCGCAATCCCGATGCCGTTATCCTGCACCATGATTCTGAGATTTCCCATACTGGTGCGCTCGGCGTTCAGCAATATTTTGCCGCCGCGCAGCGTATATTTTGCAGCGTTGTTGAGAAGATTTCCGACAATCTGGGCCAGCCGTACCGAATCGCCGATCATCCAGATTTTTTCATCCGGAACAACGACTTCCAGCGCATGGTTTCGAATCTCGATGACCGGCCGTGTCGTTTCTACCGCGGCCTGTATGAACATGCCCAATTCCACCGGCATGCGCTGCAGAGTGATCTTCCCTTTCGAGATTCTTGCCACATCCAGCAAGTCATCGACCAGGCGCGCGAGGTGATCGACTTGCCGCGAAATCACTTTTCGCGCGAGCGCATGCGTATCGGCATTCGAAGATTGCACGTGATACATCAGTTCAACGGCATTGCGGATCGGGCCGAGCGGGCTGCGCAATTCATGCGCGAGCGTAGCGAGGAATTCATCCTTGTGATTGTCCGCGTCCTGCAGCGCACGCTCGGCGTCCTTCGCATCGGAAATGTCACTTGAAATGCGCGCGATGCGATAGATTTCCTGCTTGGGATTTTTCACGAAGAAGCAGCGGTCCCGTATCCATCGTACCGAACCGTCCGGATGCACGACCCGGAATTGCTCATCGTAGTGCTGATTATCGAGCAGCTGTGCAAAGCGATGCCGCATCCGTTCGCGGTCTTCGGAATGCACCGCGTCAAGCCAGGCCATGGAGTCATCGGCAAGGCCGGATCGACTGGCGCCCCAGAGAGCATCATATGCCGGGCTGACATACAGCAAGCGCTTTTCGGCAATCGAGAATATCCAGAATACATCATGAATATTCTCGGCCATCTGCCGGAATCGTTCTTCGCTTTCCCGTAGTTCGGACTGGGTGTGCCGCAAGCGCAGCAGCGCGTTGACGTTGGCAATCAGTTCGTCGGCTTCGATCGGCGCAGCGAGATAATTATCGGCGCCGCCCTCCAGGCCCCTGATCTTGTCGGCCCGGCCGGTCAACGCCGCGGATGTCTGCAGCACCAGCACAGTTGCCGATGCCGGTTCGGCCTTGATCCGGCGGCACACTTCGATACCGCTGATATCGGGCAGCTTCACGTCGAGCAGCACGAGGTCCGGCCGCTGCTCCGTTACCAGCGCCAGCGCATCGGTGCCGTTCGCCGCTTCGATAACCTGGAATCCGGCGACCTGCAGCGTACGCGTCTTTGCGTAACGCGCGCCGTCGTTGTCGTCAACGTTGAGAATAAGTGCAGTTGATGAATTCATGGTATTTACGCTTTCCTGGTAAGAGCTGTCGTATCCGGTTCCTCAAAAGGCAGGTCATGTCAAAGTCAATGCGGAAAATTTTTTCACTCTTGAACGACGGTAATGCGTAACGCTGGCGCCCATGATCCGTGCCCGGACCGGCGCGCGCATCCGGTTCAGGCCGGCGGTCGCTGCGCAGGCAAAACCAGTGAAAATTCCGAGCCGATGCCAGGCGTGCTGGACAATGTCACTTCGCCGCCGAGCAAATGCGCCAGCTTGCGGCACAGCGGCAGCCCGAGACCGGTGCCCTTCGAACGCCGCTGCAGCGGATGTTCGATCTGACTGAATTCCTCGAACACGAACTGCTGATCCTCCGGCGCAATGCCGATCCCGGTATCCTTGACTATGAACCGGATGTCACCGCTTGCTTCATCGCGAGTCGTACTAACCTTCACGATTCCCGTCTCCGTAAACTTGAGTGCATTCGATACAAAATTGCGCAAAATCTGCGCGACTTTTCCTTCGTCGGTATGGATGAACAATTCATCGATCGGATCATCGAATATCAGTTCGACACCCGGCATGGCGGCGATTGGACGCAGCATTCCTCTCAACGCACTGAACAGATCGCTGACTGCAAATATCGCGGGCTCAATGTAGACCTTGCCTGACTCAATTTTCGCCAGATCCAGCAAATCGTTTACCAGCTCGGAAAGATCGGTTGCCGCTTGTTCGATAAAGCGAATCTGCTTTTCCTGTTCGTCCGTCAGCTCGCCATCGACGCGGTCGAGCAGCAAACCGGACAACGCGCGAATCGAGCTCAGCGGTGTGCGCAGTTCGTGGCTCGTGTTCGAAAGAAATCGCGATTTCATTTCATCGGCCTGCCGCAGCCGCTCCGCCTTTTCCTCGATCTCCGCGTAGAGCGCAACCACGCCGCGATTGGTATCCTCCAATTCTTTCGTCAACGCCAACAAATCATCCTGCTTTGTCCTCAGCTCCGCCAGCGTATCGAGCAGTTCCTTATTCTGAAGTGCGACTTCGGAAAATGTATTGGAGATCGGGCTGACGGAAATCCGCCTGACCGATTCGGCCAGGGTATCGGTATTGATCGAAATTCCCGTCGGCAGCGATTTGCACAACGTGATCACGGTCGCACGTCCAGCTTCATCGTCAACGGTACATCGATCCATCAGCCGGTGGGCGCTGATTAGCGCTGCATTCAGACCGGCATCCGGCATCGGTTCGACACCTGGCGCACTACCCATGTCGCGAAATTCGCCGCCGGTGCTTTTTATCTTAATCAAAAGCACTTGTGCCCGATGCAGTCCGTCCACTGCGAACTCAACGTTTCCGCCCGACGCATACGCAAAAGCCGTGCGCGAGAGTTCCGAAACCGCGGTGGCGATCCGTACCTGGTCCTGGGAACCAAAACCGAGCGAAGCGGAAATCTGCCGCGCCCGCTGACGAATCAGCACCACGTCCTGTTCACTGCTGATGCCAAGATTGATAATACGCAAAGGCATACAGGCCACTCAGGAAAGGCGCTTGGCAACGACCACTGTGGCATCGTCACGGCTGCGCGCGAAATCGCGATACAGGACTCCTGCGATCAGCGCAGGATGGCAATGGCGCAAGCCGGGATAGTTATTCAGATCCCATTGTGTTCCAATGCCGTCCGAACACAGGATGCATGTCGCTCCTGCGGGCCACGGCGTGGCAAATTCCTGCACCTTGCGCAGGTTGTGTCCAACGATGCCGTTATGCGATACAAGCTGCTTGCGCGCATCGCCATCCAGGATGCTGGCGCTGATGTTGCCGATGCCGGCGAAGCTGACGGTTTCCGTAGAACTATCCAGTTTCGCCACCGCTGCGGCGGCACCTCGCGTGGTGCGCAAGGCTTGATGCATCGCCTCTATCAGCGGTGCTGGCCGCAGTCCGGAACGGCTATGCAGTACCTGTACTGCCGCATGAGAAGCCTGCGCCGCATTCGGCCCATGCCCAAGTCCGTCCACGACCAGGATCGTCGCTTCGCCTGCACTGTTGACGATCCCCCACGCATCACCGCATTCCTCTTCACCGGCAACCGGCAGGCATACCGTGCCGCAGCGAAGATGCCCGCCCACGTCGGGGAGGATTGCTCTCGCACCGCTTATGTTATCCGGCGCAAGGCCGGACCAGATGCAAAGGAAAAGTGCTGTGCCTTTGCCAGGCGCGGAATAAGCGTCGAATTCATGGGCCAGACGCCGCATTGCGCCAAGGCCGGTTCCGGCTGTGCCTGTTGTCGAGGTTCCATCGCGCAAGCTCTGGTCGAGATTGGCGATCCCCGGGCCGTGGTCCAGGGCAAGTACTTCAATGCCATTCATCTTGTCCCGCCGCACGGCAGTCAGCAAAATCAAGCCGTCCCCGGCATGCTTTAGCATGTTGGTCGCGGCTTCGGTCACGATGATCGCGGCCTTGCCTGATTCCGTTTCGTCGAATCCGAGCAGTGCGGCCGCCTGTTGGCAGTGCCGGCGCGCGGCGGATATTTCGCTCGCATGCGTGATGGAAAACGCCTTCTGGACCAGATAGTCTTTCATCTCTTCCACTTGAGAATGCTAACCGTGGTGCCTTCTCCAGGTTTGCTCATGATTTCAAACTCATCGGCGAGCCGCCTTGCCCCTCCCAATCCCAAACCAAGACCGGCGCCGGTGGTAAATCCATCGCTCAAAGCCTGTTCAACATTGGCAATACCCGGACCCTTGTCAACGAACGTCAGGCGAATGCCTTGCCGCACACCGTCCGACAAAGTAACCGCCAATACCTCGCCTCCTCCACCGTATTTCAAGGTATTACGGGCAAGCTCGCTTGCCGCAGTAACCAGTTTTGTCTGGTCGACCAGACTTAGATCGATCGCGGTTGCACGCTCGCGAACCATCTTGCGTAATGCAACCACGTGTTCATCCGAACGCAACGGCAGCGACGCTCGTTCGTCGGAACCGGGGAATTCGTCGAACTTGCCGATGCTGCTGGCGAAAGTATCGGATTCAGCGGAGTAATTGACCATTACAGATAGTTCTTCCCGAGCAGCGCCATGCCTCTTTCCACATTCAAAGCTGTCTTGACGCCCGTCAGTGCGAGTCCAAGCTCGACGAGCGTGATTGCCACCGCCGGCTGCATGCCCACCACAACCGTCGAAGCGTCGAGGACCCGTGCCATCGCCGCCGTGTTGCTGATCATGCGGCCGATGAACGAATCAACCACGTCGAGCGCGGATATGTCAATCAGCACTCCCTTGGCCTGTTCCTTGACGATGCGAGCCGTCAGGTCGTCCTGAAGCATCATCGCGAGCCGGTCATGCATGTCGACCTGGATGGTGACCAGCAGCAGGTCGCCCATGCGAAGAATAGGTATACGCTCCATGTCCGCCTCAGTTCCTGGCCCCGGAGTGGACCGCAGACCCAGTACGCTCAAGCGCAACTAGAAAAGCGTCCGCCAGCGTGGCCTTGGTGATCACGTCTTCCAGGTTGACGCCAAGGTGGACGATGGTTTGTGCAATCTGCGGGCGGATGCCGCTGATGATGCAGTCCGCACCCATCAGGCGTGCAGCCGAAATAGTCTTCAGCAAATGCTGTGCCACCAGAGTATCCACCGTTGGAACACCAGTAATATCGATGATGGCGATTGCCGCACCGGTATCGATAATTTTCTGCAGGAGATTTTCCATGACGACCTGGGTACGCGCGCTATCGAGCGTGCCGATCAGCGGGAGCGCAAGAATGTTTTGCCAAAGCTTGACAACCGGAGTGGACAGCTCAAGCAATTCCTGTTGCTGGCGCGCGATAATCTGATCGCGGCTTTTCTGGAAAACCTCAATCGTATACAGACCCAGCTTGTCGATCAGCGAGCTGATGGTCCAGGTATCTTCGGCCAGCAATTCCGGCTTCTTCGCCAACTCGATGCGCAAGCGCGCGAACAACGGCTGTTTCAGCGAGAACACGAGCGTCGCAGTTTCGCTCGGGGTTGATCCCTGCCTGGCTCTTGCCTGCGAGATTTCCGACAGCAAATGGCGCACATCATCCCAGTCGCGCCCATCGATGTTGTCGGCTTTCCCGCTCTGGATTGCATTCCGGAACAGACCAAGCAGTTGGGCGCATTGGCGCCGTGTCGCCTCTTCTCCGGCGGCGTCGAACCGAACTATCTGGCGTTTGAGAATGGCGATCCACTCTTCCAGAATTTCAGCTTCCGATTCGCGGATCAATATGTAGATCCGGTTTGCATCGTCATTCTTGGCGATCATGCTTCTCTCCTGTAAATTCTATGAATTAAATTTCATAAGCAAAGTGATTTTTCCCGAATGTTTTTGAACGGCACCGAAATTTCTCTGAAAAATTATGTAAAGCAGCCGGCAAGTCTCTCATTTTCCGGAAAACCCCTTCAGCATGCGCCCGCACATTTCGTAAATCTTGCCAAGTGTCTACGCGAAGCCGGTGTTACGGCGAGAAATGCGCCGCAACTTTTGCGCTTGATCAAAGATCTTTTGGATAAAGCGTTTGTTTTCGATGAATCTATCGCAGAGCACAATTTTCAGAAGTCAAGCACATGGAGCCGCAGCAACGACGCTCAGGCCGGATTTTCACCTCGTCATCGTGCATGCAATTAGCGGCTGTTTTTCACTACGGTACTTCGCCGCGATATCTAAAAAAACTTACTGGATTTTTCATTGAACTTTTAATAAGGCGATTTACTCAATCACTTTCTCGTTACCGGCAAAACGAGCTGCCAGCCCAACTCCCACGCAGTAAATTATTTTTAATTTTTATTATGGAGGTAATCATGTTTCCGTTTTCCCAGTCCGTCACACCTGCGGTACAGGACCACATGCGATCGCAATTTTCCTTTATCAGCGATATGTCGCAAAAAATGTTCGATACCGCACAAAGGATCAATGAATTGAATCTGCAAGTCGCCAAGGCCGTCATAGATGAATCGCTTCAAACTACGCAGCAGGTTTTGGCAGCGGACGATCCCATGGAAGCGATTTCCATCGCTACCGGGCAGGTACAGCCCACCGCCGAAAAAGTGCGCGCCTACGGCCAGCACCTCACCAATATTGCAGCCGGAGCTCAAGTTGAAATGACGCGAGCGGTCGAATCGCGTGTTCCTGAAGCGACTCGCACCGCAGCGGCCGTGGCCGAAGAAGTGACGCGCCGCGCCGCCGAAGAAACACAAAAAACCACGGAACGTCAAAAAGCAATGATGGAAAAAATATCCAATCCGGTCAAGGGGGCTTCAACGAGTAGCAAGGGTTCCGCGTCAGGCGCCCAACCGGGGGCTCGATAACGGGTGCAGCATTGTTTGATGCGCGCTCGACAGGTTTACGAAAGACCGCCGCTCCCTGATCAAAAGCGGTAAACCTTACTGAGGGCTGTGAAAGTTCTCAAGAGATCGTTGTATGCTGCGCGGCCCAGGAAGTGAAGGGGCCGCGCAGCAATAATAAGCCATACGTTTTGGCGATCGTCCGTCAAGGGGATTTTCTTTGGGCATCGCAGAATCCGATCAAGACGCGCCATCACGAATAAAGAAAGAGTCGGCGCGCACATCGTTCCCTCTCAAACTTTTCCCGCAAAAACGAATCGCTCCGTTCTTCACCAGCGCGCCGCTATCATTAATGGTCAACTCGTTTTGCGCCACGCATGCCAATGCCGCATCGGCCGGCGTATGCTATACACCCATATCGGGATCGAAGCGCACATCACATTTCTCGCACACCTGCGCGCCCTCTCTTGTCTTTCCGCCGACGGCCTTGCAATTTTGCTTTTTTCATTTAATTTGAAATGAATTGAATTTATTAGAAATGAATCTAATTTAAAAACCTGGAATTGCAAGCTCAGTGTTTCCTCTTTATATGAAAGCGAGTGACGATCATGGCAACGATCAATGCGCAATCCAGTACCACCGTCGATGAAATAGCGGATGGTATTTACCGCATTTCGACCCCGATACCGCCGGAGGCGATGCCCGGCGGGTTCTCGTTCAATCAATACCTGATCGCCGACGACAAGCCGATGATTTATCATTCCGGCCCCCGCAAGATGTTCCCGGCCGTGAGTGCGGCGATTGAAAGCGTGCTGCCGCTGTCATCGCTGGCCTATATCGGTTTTTCGCACGTCGAATCCGACGAATGCGGTTCGCTCAATGAATTCCTCACTGCTGCGCCCGGCGCAGTCCCGCTGTGCGGACAGGTCGCAGCGATGGTGTCCGTCGATGATCTCGCCATTCGGCCGGCCAAGGCAATGGCCGACGGTGAAGTTCTGGAACTTGGCCGGCACCGCGTACAGTGGTTTGCAACGCCGCACTTGCCGCATGGATGGGAATGCTCGATGGCCTACGAGGAAACTACCCGCACGCTTTTGTGCGGCGATTTATTCACTCAACCCGGGCATCGGAATCCGCCGCTGACAGAGGAAGATATTCTGGAACCGAGCGAAGCGTTTCGCCTGCAGATGGACTACTTTGCACATAGTCCGGACACTCGCCGGCATCTCACGCGCCTATCCGAGTTGCAGCCGGCCACACTGGCCTGCATGCACGGTAGCGCATGGCGCGGCAATGGAGCCGCGCTACTTCTGAAACTCGCAGACCGTGTCAGCCCTGCATGAATCCAGGATCTGAACACGCAACAGATCGACAATCCGTATCGAGCCTAGTGCCTCATAACGGCCTCGACCCAACATCGCTTCGTTGCGTACTCCGTATGTAACGGAATGATGTTGGCATCAGCTCGCCGAACAACGCATCAGTGTTGCCCAACAGTTCCCCGCCAGGCGCCGGTTTCCACACCGCGGCCTTCGATCAATTCCTTGAAACGATTCAGGTTGCCTTTTGCTTGCATTTTTACCGCACCCAGCGCGTCGCCGACTTTCTCGCCGAAAGTCTGCGGATCGTAATCCATTTGCAGCATGACCCTCGTGGCCGAATCCGAAATCTTGTGGAAACTGACTGCCCCGGCGTTTTTAACCCCGCTTATGCTGCGCCATGCGATTCGTTTGTCAGGGGTCTGCTCGGTGATTTCGGCATCCCATTCTTTTTCCTTTCCTGCAACGCTGGCGCGCCAGTGCAAATGCTCGGCGTCCAGCTGACGTACTTCGTGCACGCTGTCCATGAACCTCGGAAATTCTTCAAACTGCGTCCATTGATTATAAGCAGTGCTGATAGGCACATTGACTTCGATTGATTCTTCAACGGAAGACAATGAGCCTGAAGCACGCATTTTTTTCATCTGCTTCGATAAAAAGACTCCACCTACTGCAAGCGCGGCGACTGTAACGATTCTGCTTAGCATTTTTCATTTCCTTTACAGTGAAAATTCATTCGCATGAACTGGTCGTTCCGGTACCCGGCAATGGCTTTGCACGGACATATGACATTTTTACTTTGAAATTCCGCACCACACCCGCTTCTTGAGCGCGGACATAACGCTTCATCGGTCTTCTTTTGCCGAACCCGACAATGAGACAATTGGATTCGACTCTTGGCGACAGAGTGAAAATCTGACATTAAAAAAACACTAAGGTTCGATTCGGCACGAGCCCAGGGTTCCTGCATATGCGGTCAAAGACAATGCATTTGCCGGAAAGACCGGCTGCGGCACCGTATCGAGCGGTACATGATTTTCGTAATACGCCGGATCGGACCATGCGCGTCATACCACGGTACGCCGCAAGCCATTGCGGCGATCTGTGAAAATCACATGACGATTTACCGTGGCGGCACCTGCCTACCGCGACTGTCCCATTGGTTGCGCCGGGCTCGGCGATGTCGGCTGTGCGGCTGAAGAATCACCCGAAGCGCTGCTGCCGGAGGATGTAGGCGGTACTGCCGATGATCCGGCCGAAGGCGCCGCCTGTCCCGAGGAAGAGGTGCTGCCGGAAGCACTGCCGCCGCTGGATGTCTGCTTCTGCGATGCCGTTTTGGCCTGTGCAATCATGCTGTCCCGCTCCGCCTTGGCTGACTGTTCACAGGCTTTCTTGGCCTCGCTGACTTGATCGTCGCAGCGTTCCTTGCCCACCTTGTACTGTGCCTCCGCTTTCGCTTCCGCCAGATTAAGGCGATTCTTTGGCGTATCGCGCTCGGTTACCTTTGCCTGCGCTTCCGCTATTTTCTTCTGCCCATCAGCCTCGGCCTTGCAGATGTCCTTGGCATTTTCCTGCATGCCTTCGCATTTCTCCATGGCAGCCTTGTGTTGCTGTTGAATCTGCTGCTTCTGGGATTGTTGTCCTGTGCTAGCGCTGCCACCTGAACTGCCGCTTGTCGGTTGCTGCGATTGCGTACCTTGTCCATACGACCCTGCGCCGCCGGAAGATGTCTGCGCATAAGCGCCAGCGGCAAAGCTGAAGGCAATTGATGCAGCGATAGCAGTGAGTTTTGTATTCACGGAATTACTCCTTCCAGTTATGAGGTGTCGGGAATGGTGTGCAAGCTCCGTGCCATCGAAAACATTGGCTGGCGGGAAAATCCGGCGCACCGAACACTTGTTTCTCGTCGACGCCGGAATCGGCAAGGGGTGCGAAGGCATCCGATGCCGGTTCCGCTTTCTCGAAGGTTCACTGCAAGAAAATTTATGAAGCGCGCATCCTTGGTTGCTTGCCCGTCGCACACGGCGCAATTGCAAGAGCGGCGGAAAATCATGTATTTTTTTCCGGTCATCCGGAAATTTTCCCGATGATGGTCCCTAATGCAAGGCTGGCATCAATCTTGATAGCGGTTAACCAGGAGTGCGACTCTTTCCTAAAAAAACTGGTCGAGAGAGAACAAAAAAATGAATGGTCAACAACACGAACAAGTCTCCCCCAGACAAAAAATCACCGCCGGACCGATCGACCGGAATTACGTTTATCGTGTCATGACCGTTTTCGGCATCGGGACAATTTTCTTGTTGATGATAGGCACGATCTGGTTTGCCGGGCATGTGCTTCTGGTGATCTTTGCCAGTATTCTGTTCGCGGTTTTGTTGAACGGCGCCAGCAACAGATTGACTAAGAAAATGCCTTTGCCGAGAACCCTATCGCTGATTGCAGTACTGCTCCTGATAGTGATCGTGTTTGGACTAGTCGGTTACTTTCTGGGACCGCAAGTCGTCGAACAGGTTGACCCGCTGATCAGCACTATTCCGTCGTCACTTCAGCGCCTTCGAGAGTATCTGGAACAATATGCGTGGACGAAAGAGATTATTCAATCCGTCCCACCCGCCGGAGAAATCATTTCGAATCTGTTTGGAATGTTGTCGCAGGCGCGAGTCGTGTTCACCGGCACTCTGGGCACCATAGCCAATATTGCGATTATCCTTTTTATCGGCATCTATCTCGCGGCGCAACCGCAAGTTTACATCAACGGTTTCCTGAAGGCGGTGCCAAAAAAGAGCAGGCGGCGCGGCAAAGAGGTGTTCGAGGAATTGGGCATGACCCTGGAGCTATGGCTGTTCGGAAAACTTGTTTCAATGGTTGTGGTCGGCGTGACGACCGCAGTCGGCTTGACATTGCTGGGCGTACCGTTGGCGGTCACGCTGGGGGTGATCGCCGGATTGTTCGAATTCGTTCCCTACCTCGGCCCGATTCTGGCGGGCATACCCGCTGTGTTGATGGCATTCTCCGATGGTCCGGACACTGCGCTTTACACGCTTTTCCTGTTTATCGGCATCCAGACCGGCGAGAGTTATCTCCTCGCGCCGCTGGTCGAACGACGAATGGTGTCGCTTCCGCCTGCGCTGACAATCTCCATGCAGGTTCTGTTCGCGGTACCTTTCGGCTTGCTGGGGATTGCCCTCGCCACCCCTTTGACCGCGGTATTGTTCGTGCTCATTGCGATGCTGTATGTGCAGGATGTGCTGGATGATCCGGTCAAGACCCCCAGTGAGCTGCATGAGAAGTCGGATTGACCGGCATGGGCAAAACCGGATGTCTTTCGGCCGCGTCTTTCAGAGCTCCGGTATTCACGCCTCCAGCTTCGCGTTCATGGTGATAGCGGCATTGAGCACCCTGGATACCGGGCACCCCTCCTTCGCCTTGTTGGCTGCGGCCTCGAACGCGGATTGATCGGCGCCGGGAATTTTCGCGACCAGGTCCAGATGAACCGCGGTGATCGAGAAGCCATCCGGACCTTTCTCCAGCGTCACTGCCGCACTGGTCTTGATGCTTTCCGCTGTCATCCCCGCTTCGCCCAATTGTCCCGACAGCGCCATCGAAAAACAGCCCGCGTGTGCCGCCGCGATCAATTCTTCCGGGTTGGTTCCGGGCTCGTTCTCGAAACGGGTACTGAAGCCGTATTGGGCATTGTCCAGAATGCCGCTTTGCGTCGAGAGCTTGCCTTTGCCGTCCTTAAGCCCGCCTGTCCAAATAGCCGATCCGGTGCGTTTCATTTTTTCGATCTCCTGTATAGCCTCATGAACGATGCAATTTTTGAGCGAACGAATTGCATCGGATGCATGTCGGAGCGTTCCGCCGCCGCAAAGTTCCGCCTGCATTCCGAACTTAGTTAAAGCATGGGAGTCTATTGATCAGGGCACGACGGCACTGTTGCCTGGTCACATTTTCTCCCGTCCGGCGCAAGCAGGAAGCGGCAATGCGATCGGCGGCATTGCAAAAGGATTGAAAACATGATCGACACACCGCATGGATCAACTTCGGTCTGGATGGCAACCGCGGACCTGCCGCAGTTTCCCTCCCTGCAGGGAGACATCGATACCAGTATCTGCGTCATCGGCGGCGGAATTGCCGGCGTCACCGCGGCATACCTGCTGTCTCGCGAAGGCAAGGCAGTGGTTCTCATCGATGCAATCAACGTGGGCGCCGGCGAAACCGGACGGACCACGGCGCATTTCTTCCCTCCCGACAACCGGTACTTTGAAATCGAAAATTCTTTCGGTGCGGAGAACGCGCGCCTGGTCGGCGACAGCTTTCATCGAGCGACCAACCTGGTTGAATCGATCGCGCGCGATGAAAATATCGATTGCGAATTCGAACGCCTGGACGGATACCTTTTTTCATTGACTGAGAAAGAGTATCCCGATCTCGACAAGGAACTCGAGGCCGCGCGCAGAGCCGGCGCTACCGTGGACAAGCTGGAAAAGGTGCCGGGCCTGAGCTTCGACAGTGGGCCGTGTTTACGATTTGCAAACCAGGCGCAGTTCCATCCGCTGAAGTACCTGAACGGCCTGGTCAAGGCGTTTGTCCGGAACGGCGGAAAAGTTTACGCACAGACACGCGCATCAAGCATCGATACCGTCAATTCCGTCCAGGTCGTCACTACGTCCGAAGGAAAAATTCGCGCCACTGCCGTGGTGGTCGCGACCAACACGCCGTTCAACGATCGCGTGGTCATGCATACCAAACAGGCGGGATACCGAACCTATGTGATCGGCGTGCGCGTACCGAAAGGATCGGTGCCGCGCATCCTTCTGTGGGATACCGGCGATCCTTACTACTACGTTCGACTGCAAACACCGGTGCCGGATGCGGATCATGAGATTTTGATTGTGGGCGGCGCGGATCACAAGGTCGGGCAGGACAGCCATCCGCAACATCGCTACGATGAAGTCGAAGCCTGGGTGCGGGAGCGCTATCCGATGGCCGGTGCGGTCGATTTCAGATGGTCCGGCGAAGTGATGGAGCCTGCCGACGGCGTTGCCTATCTGGGACGCAATCCGATGGATGACGACAACGTCTATCTGATCACCGGCGACTCCGGCAATGGCATGACCCATTGCACGGCGGGCGCGATGTTGATCACCGACTTGATCATGGGACGGGACAACGCATGGGAAAAAATCTATGCGCCGTCGCGCAAAGTCACGCACGGCATATCGGAATTCATCAAGGAGCAGGCAAACACCTTGTCCCAGTACCGGGACTGGCTTACGGGTGGCGAAGTGGACTCGGTACAGGAGATCGCAGCCGGACAAGGAGCGATCCTGCGCGAGGGAAAGCGGAAGCTGGCCGCCTATCGCGATGAGCAGGGCGAGCTGTATGTACTGTCGGCTACCTGCACTCATCTGGGCTGCATCGTGTCCTGGAACGGCGCCGAAAAATCGTGGGACTGCCCGTGCCACGGGTCGCGTTTCAATGTCGCCGGCGCGGTCCTGCACGGCCCTGCGCCGACGCCGCTCGAGGCCGCATGGCCTGAAGGGAAAATGAAGCCGCCGAGCGCATCGAAAGACGCGCGTCATGAAAAAGGTTACGACCGACACTAGCAAAGGAAATCGATGATGCTCAACACCGAGTCCGCAATGCGGCGCGCCCTGGTCAGCGGGACGCTCGCAGGCATGGCCAGCGCAGCCGCAACCGCACTGGCTGGAAAAAAGGAAATCGGGTCCTATGCGGCGCCGCTAAATGCCACCAGCCATATTCTCTGGGGCGATGTAGCCGCCATGCAAAACAGGTTATCGCTGAAGTACACCTTGACGGGTTTTCTGCTGAACCATGCCGCTGCGATTTTCTGGGCCGCCGTGTATGAGACTTTTTTCGGCGCTCGGCCGGGCAAACCGGACTCGCCGTTGCGGCCGCTGGCCGGCAGCGCGCTGGTGACCGCGGGCGCCTATCTGACCGATTATTATCTGGTGCCGAGGCGGTTTACGCCGGGCTTTGAAAAACGCCTGTCGGGCCGCTCGCTGGCAACCGTCTTCGGCGTCCTTGCGCTCGGGCTGGCGGCACACGATTTGATCGCGCGGAGTACGAGCCCGTCCCGGTCATGGTGAAATGCTTTTCGACACCCGGCGCAGTACGGAAAGAATAACCAGCGCCAGCACGACGCTGAGAATCGCGGTGGTTATTCGCCCCATTCCGGCGGCGGCGCCGATGGCCGCGGTGAGCCAGATGCTCGCGGCAGTCGTCAATCCGGCGATTTTCCTGCCTTCCGAAAGCTTGATGATCGCGCCGGCGCCGAGAAATCCTATGCCCGCAACCACGCCCTGCAGCACCCGGCTCAGGTCTTCAATGGTCGCGCCGGCCAGCTGCGGCACCGCAACGAACAGCGCCGATCCGAGCGCAACCAGCATGTGCGTTCTCAGTCCTGCGGACGCCCCCCTTCTTTCACGCTCGTAACCCAGCAAACCGCCGAGCAGGACTGCGGTCAGCAGGCGCACCACTACCCGCGTCGCCTCGGTCGCGCTGGGTAGATCGGAAAACTCATGCAGTATTGTCGGCCAGATTTCGGCCATCCATAAGTCCATGTCGGCGCCCGGTGCGGTTTTGCAGTATCGATACGGAACAGATAGCACGAATGCGGGGGGCGCTGTTGGATCGTACTCAATGAATATGCTCAGCCAGAAACGATTCCGCCGATAGACCGGCAATGGCCGGTGAGGCGAACGCCATCGAAAATCCGCTTTGGCCTGCAATTTATACAAAGACTACCGACACATTTTCATCATCGCGGCGTGTCCAGACGCTTGGATCAGGTGAACCTGCAGGCGTCCGACGCCAGCAGATTTGAAAATCCAATGGCATGGAAGATGCATGTTTGTTTTCTTTATCCTTTTACCGGAAGGATTTACCCATGAAGCATCTAGCCATTTCCATCTCGATTGTGCTCGCCACGTTGATCAGCGCGTGTGCACCGACCGAAAAATCACGCGGGACGGGAGAGTTTATCGACGACGCATCGCTGACCACGCGCGTCAAAACCAAGATTGCACAAACGCAAGGATTGGGCGAGGCGCTGGCGATCAATGTCGACTCCTATCGGGGTGTCATCTCGCTGGCCGGGTTCGTCGATACCGCCGAGCAGGCGCGAATGGCCGTACAGGCGGCACGAAACGTGCCCGGCGTTGCCGAAGTTAAAAACAATCTTCAAGTGAAGCCGAAAACGCAGTAATCGGCATTCGCGCCGAGACCGGCCGGGCGCTCCGGAATGCAGCGGCGGGCGGGATGCCGACGCGTGTCGATGTTGACGAGATTTGCCTATTAACATTTTTTGCTTGATGACCGACGCAGCGCTGGTTGCCGTCGAGATTGGCGCATGCAACGGTAATTCCGCCAGCAACCGGTATCCGGTTAGCCGAAACTTTTCCAGGAGCTTGCTGTGATGGCACTGAAAATTACATTCCTGATCCTTGCCGGTTTTGCGTGCGCTGCGTCGCTTGCGCAAACCGGCGCTCAAAAATTACCGCCGGGTTCGGATCGCCCGCTGCCGGTACCGATGACCTATCTTGAACCGAAAACCGAAAACGGAGTTACCTATCTGTGCGGCGGCGTCGGAGAAGACGAGGTCGATGCGATGAAACAGGCAGCGTCGGGCTACGATTTGATGGTGACGTTCGCGGCCAGCAACGGTGCGTATCTGGCCGGCGTGGACATCGACATCGCCGACGCACGCGGCCGGTCGCTGCTCAAGACCAACTGCGACGCACCGATCATGCTGGTTGATTTTGACAAACCCGGCAACTACCGCGTCCGCGCCGATGCCAATGGCCATACCCTGACCAGAAACGCGCAGGTCCGCAGCGGCGGAAAAGTCAGGACCGTCGCAATGGCGTGGCCGGTGAAACTCGTCGATATGGGCGCGACGCCGACGCTGCAGGGCGGGCAGTCAAGCGGCGGTTCGGGCGACGCCGGCATGAGCGGAAGTACCGGAGCCGGCACACGTTAAAAGGTGAATCGCCGCACGTTTCAAGCCATGACGCTTGATGGGCGAAGCGGCGTTTTGTCCTGACCGCCCGCATCGTTCCGGTTGGAGCAATGAATGGAAACATCGCTGCCGGATTGAACGCGGTTCAAGCTGTTGGCAAAACAGGCTTTATCCAGAGAAATGGACAACATGATCAATCCACCGCCGGAACGAGACCCGATAAAGTCGCCGCCGGAGATTCCTGCAATTCCCAGGCCGGAACCCGAGATCGAACCCGGGCATCGCCCGGGCCCGGAAATTCCCGAGCCGCCGCCTGATCCCGGTATTCCGCCGGGGCCGTCGGGACCGGAAATCGAGCCGGACCCGGGGATGCCGGAAATCGAGCCGCCGGAACACGTCTGATATGCCGGATCGACCTGCCATTGCAATGACGGAATAAATGTGTTGCGAGCGATTGCGAAAGTCCTGGCATATGCCGCTCAGCCGCAGGGATTTTATTGCACGAGCCACGGTGGCGCTCGCCGCCGGCGCCACCGCTGCTGCGTGCGGACGGAACGGTGACTCCGAGGCCGACCTTGACGCAGCCTCCGATTCGACACCATTGCCCCGCCCCGCATTCCTGCGCAACGCTGACGACTGGAACGAAGTGCGCGATCAGTTCGCGCTGTCCGAAGATTACATTCACATGAGCGCCCTGTACGTTGCGTCGCACCCGAAGGCGGTTCGGGATGCGATCGAGAACTATCGCAAAGAACTCGACAGCAATCCCGTGGCTTATCTCAATCAGCAGAACCGGCGCCGCGTCAATGCCGCATTGTCCGCCGCAGCTGATTATCTCGGCGTCGATGAGCCGAACGATATTGCCTTGACCGACAGCACAACGATGGGACTTGGGCTGGTCTACAGCGGCTTGCGCCTGTCCAAAGGCGATGAAGTATTAAGCACTACGCGCGACTACTATGCGACGCATGAGGCGCTGCGGCTTGCATCGATGCACAAGCAGATCTCGGTACGACAGGTGCCGCTCTATGAAAACATTCATGATGTTTCCGAGGAGAGCCTGACCGATTCGCTGGTGAAATCGATCCGGCCGAGTACCCGCGCACTGGCGCTGACATGGGTGCATTCCGGCACCGGGCTCAAGCTGCCGCTGCGGCGCATTTCCGATGCCGTCAAAAAAATCAATGCCGGCCGGGGCGAAAAAAAACAAATCCTGATCTGTGTCGACGGTGTGCATGGATTCGGCGTGGAAGATGCCACGATGAGCGATCTGGGATGCGATTTTTTCATGGCCGGTTGTCACAAATGGTTGTTTGGACCGCGCGGAACCGGCTTGATATGGGGTAGCCCCCGTGGATGGGAAAACATGTTGGCGACCGTTCCCAGTTTTTACGACGACGGCACGCGCAACGCCTGGATGACAGGCACGGACGTCAACGGCCGCACCGACGGACGCAGGATGTCGCCCGGCGGCTTCAAGCCTTTCGAGCACCAGTGGGCGATTACGGAAGCGTTTGCCCTGCATCGGGAAATCGGCAAGGCCCGCATCGCATCGCGCACGCATGAGCTGGCGCGCCAGCTCAAGGAAGGATTGAAAGGGATGAAGCATATAACGCTCCGGACGCCGTTGGCCGATACTCTTTCGGCGGGCATCGTCTGCTTCGACGTCAACAAGATGAATCCGTTCGCGGCGGTGAATCGGCTGCGCAAGCGCCACGTCATCGCCACGGTCACGCCGTACGCGGTACGCTATGTGCGCCTGGCGCCGAGCATTCGCAATTCGCCTGCGGAAGTGGAAGCAGTCTTGCGCGAAGTACATGCACTGCGCTGACTGAATCGAATGAAAGGACTGCTTTTCCCGAGCCGGGCACTAGGACGGCTCTCCCTTGCGCTGTATCGCATCAGTCCAGATCGCCGCCTCGTTTGCCGTCATGTTGCCCGAAGGAGTGAGCCTGGCATCGTGGTATCCCCATTCTCCGATGTCCGTCAAATACTGTTCTCGCGACAATAGCGGACCGAGGCAAATATGGTCTGTCGGCGCCGGTGTACGGATTTCGTGACGCAGGCGCTCCAGCAGTTCATCGATGACCCATATCGGAACCAGGTCGCGGTGCGCGGGATACACAAAACCGAACATGACCAGATGGCTTAACAGCATCCGCCAGTACGGTCCAAACCGATGGAGCAGGCGCTGCCAGTCGAGTTGGCCGCCGCGCGCACGTATCAGGTGCGCGATATCGGCGCCGTCGTAGCGTTCCCGCTCCATGATGAATGCCTTGGACCAGAGCATTTCTTCGGCTGGACAGAGTTTTACCGGGACATCGAGCACCTGCCCCTGAATCGCGTGGTCGAACCATGCTGCATCGACTTCCGCGACACCGTTTCCGGAACTGAAAATAAGATCGATCAAATCTCCGTTGGAGCGAATTTTCGCGAGCCAGTGCGGATAGGTCATCTCGGTTTTGTACCCCGCCTGAAGCAACGCGCCGCTCATCCGCGAATAATCGTCGCGCCGAATGAAGATATCGAGGTCCTTGGTGTTGCGGCTGATCGCCGTGTACTGGTTGAATGCGTAGGCGCCGCCGACCAGGAACGGGATTGCGGAAGCATTCAATGCTTCCAGGACATGACGATAAAACGCTATTGTGCCTTGATCAGTTTCACCGTTTGTCGACGACGCCAATTCGGCTTTTTGCATTTCATGAATCCGGGGGATGTGACAGACAGAAATCAGCAAAACTCATGCCACCAAATTGCAGTCTTTCCATGGGACGGAATGGCTCTTGCTTGCTGACGACAATACAAGATTGTGTAGTGAATAAAATTACCAATAAGGAATTTTCTGTGCGCCCACGAGACACGATTCGATTGGCAGCAGTAGGCGACCTTCATTGCGCCAAGACATCAGCGGGTACGTTGCGCCCGCTTTTTCTGCAAGCCGCCGAAGCAGCGGATATTCTTTTTCTGTGCGGCGACTTGACCGATTATGGTTTGCCCGAGGAGGCGCATATTCTGGCGGAAGAATTATCCACAGCCAGAATCCCGATGGTGGCTGTGCTCGGCAATCATGATTTCGAATCCGGCAAGCAAGACGAAGTGCAACAGATCCTGGCCGATGCCGGCGTCAAAATTCTGGATGGAGAAGCCTGTGAAATCGACGGGCTCGGTATTGCGGGCGCCAAAGGATTTGCGGGCGGATACGGGCGGCGCACGCTTGGCCCCTGGGGCGAAAACATCACCAAGCTGTTCGTCAACGAAGCGATACAGGAAGCGCTCAAACTTGAATCGGCGCTCGCCAAACTAAGAACCAGTCAACGGATCGCTCTACTGCACTACTCTCCAATCGAAGCCACGGTCCAAGGCGAGCCGAAGGAGATATTCGCTTTCCTGGGCACCAGCCGGCTGGAAGAACCGTTGATCCGCTATCCGGTCAACGCGGTGTTTCACGGCCATGCGCATCGCGGTTATCCGGAAGGGAAAACGGTGAACAATATTCCGGTCTACAATGTCGCCAAGCCGCTGCTGCTGCGCAGTTTTCCGGATCGCCCGCCGTTTCGGATTCTGGAAATTCCAAAGTCGGAACCGGGAAATTGAATACTTGGAGCCCCTGACAAAACGCACCGACCGGAATGACGGCTTGCGGTTATTTCGTTCGGCGCTCTTAATTACACCGCAAGAGGAGTTCTCGAATGAAACCCCGGATTACCGTCATTACCATCGGCGTCGACGATCTGGAGCGCGCGCTCCGGTTTTATCGCGATGGTCTCGGCCTGCGCACAGAAGGCATCATCGGCAAGGAATTTGAGCATGGCGCGGTGGCCTTCTTCGATTTGCAGGCCGGCTTGAAGCTCACGATCTGGCCGCGCAAGAGCATCGCCCATGATTCCGGCCTTCCGTTAAGCAGCGTGAGCCAGACTGAGTTTACGCTAGGGCATAATGTCGGATCGCAGGCGGAAGTCGATGAAGTCATGGCGCAGGCAAAAAATGCCGGGGCCGTGATCGTGAAGCCCGCGCACGATACATTTTGGGGCGGCTACGCCGGCTACTTTGAAGATCCTGACCGGCATCTATGGGAAGTTGTATGGAACCCCCAGCTGATTGTTCAAGATTGAGACATCGCAACACTGAACCCCTGCACGAAAATATCCCGCTCCTTGCTAGTGCCGCATTCGGGAAATAGCCCGGCAAAGGAAATCGATGGTTTTTTTCGACTGGCAAGGCGGAAGGAGGCGACATCCCGCAAGGGGACTTGCTTCGCGGCGTAGCCGGCTATGGCAACGACGACCAACGGTGCAGCAGGGGTTTCGGATCGCATGCGATCCGCCTGCGAAACGGTATCGGCTTGCAAGCCGATACTCCCACAGCAACGCCGCTAGACGGAAAAAGGCGCGATTTACTGTCGGAGTATTTCCCGAATGCGGCACTAGGTCCTGACTTCGCAAGCACGACGATGCCGAACGCTTTTTGCCAACCGAAATTTCCGGCTCCACCGGAATCACCAATATGAAAATTCTGATCGTTGCAATCCTTGCCTGCATGAGCTGGAATGTCCACGCGACACTGAAGATCCAGTCGTGGTCGCTTGCCAACGGCGCACAGGTGCTGCTCGTCGAAAGCCCGTCGATTCCGATTCTGGATATCAGCGTCGAATTCGATGCCGGTTCGCGCCGCGATCCGTCAGAAAAATCCGGTACCGCTTCCCTCACCAACGCCATGCTGGCGCGTGGTCTGCGTGAAGCTGCCGCATCGCCATCGGAACCGCCGATGACTGAAGCGCAGATCTCCGATACGCTTGCCGATATCGCCGCGCAACAGGACGGCGAGGTGGGCAACGACCGCGCGGGCGTGACATTGCGCACCTTATCGAACCGAGAGGAGCGCGACAAGGCGACGCTGCTGCTGGCGCGGATTCTGGCGCATCCGGATTTCCCGCAGAATTACCTGGACCGGGACAAGGCGCGCATCATCTCGGTGATCAGGGAAGAGCTTACGCAACCTGAAGCGATCTCGAACAAGGCTTTCTGGCGCCTGCTGTACGGTGCGCACCCGTATGGAAGCACCCCGACCGTGTCGTCGGTCGAGGCCATCACACGCGACGACGTGGTTGCCTTTCATCGCACGCACTATGTCGCCGACCGGGCCGTGATATCGATGATCGGAGACATTACACGCACGGAAGCCGACGCGATCGCACGGCAATTGACGCAGCGCCTGCCGCAGGGCGACGCATTGCCTCCGATGCCGGAGGTGCCGGCATTGACCGGACAGGAGCAGCGCATCGCGCATCCGGCATCACAGGCTCATATCCTGATCGGCGCTCCTGCGCTGGCGCGCCGCGATCCCGATTATTTTTCGCTGATGGTCGGAAATTATATTCTTGGCGGCGGCGAATTCGTGTCGCGCCTGATGAATGAAGTCCGCGAGAAGCGCGGTTTGTCATACAGCGTCTACAGCTACTTCCTGCCGCTGGCGCAACAAGGCCCGTTCGAGATCGGGATGCAGACCCAGAAAGAACAAACCGATGCCGCGCTCAAAGTGGTGCGGGACACGCTGTCCGCCTTCCTGCGCAACGGCCCCACGCCGCTGGAATTAAAGGCCGCGAAAGACAACCTGATCGGCGGATTTGCATTGCGCATCGACAATAACCGCAAGATCCTCGACAACATCGCAATGATCGGCTTTTATCAATTGCCGCTCGATTATCTCGATACGTGGAGCGGCAAGGTGGCGAAGGTCACCGCAGCCGACATCAAGGCGGCATTCAAGCGCAAGATCGCTCCGGAGCGGATGGCTACCGTGGTGGTGGGCGTGGACAAATAGCCGGCTTTGAGTGCCGCACTGCCGGATGCTTTTTGCATTCCCCGAGGTGAACCGTTGAAGCCGATATTGTTCCTTGTCAGTTCGATGGAATCGGCGATCATCTCGCCAAAGACAGTGATGAGAAAGGCACCATCGAACGTGTTGTCCGTCTAGTCATGTCATGTCTTTGTACCTTCTTTAGCCTGACGCAAACAGGCCTGCAACTTTTCTATAAATGCCTCAACTTCATGCTCACCGAGATCGAGTGGATCACCATGCGCCCCAATCGCCACGATGCAAATCACGGAACCGTCATACCAGGCGTCTAAACGGTCTTGTTTTGGAGCAAGATAGGTTGATTGGGTCATAGGATATAAGCTTTTATTTAGGGTGAAAAAATTTCTGCCTAACTCGGCGACGTATCCGCCTAACCGGGCCGGAAATACGCTGAAACCCCGCGCTCCTGTTTTCAGCCGAATTACACGTCAATTAAAAACCGTGAAAGACAGACGACAACGACTAATAGCTTCATTGCTTGCAGTGTAGAAGAAAATTATTCGCAAGGCAACAAACCGCCGCTGTTCAAAGAACGACGCAATAACCAAGTGCCATGAAGCCGCCGAGTGGAGCGGGCCTGTTGCATCGCGCGATTCCAACGGCATGCCTGCTTCGATGAAACAACGTGCAACTCCAGGCCACGTCTATTCGGTTGGGACCGATCAAGGATAGTCCACGGGTGGGGCAACATCGCCGGGCAATGGGATGAATTCCGTTTCCTCGGGGACTTTCGGAAACGCCTGATCGCGCCAGTCCTGTTTGGCCTGCTCGATCCGCTCCCGCGAACTGGATACGAAATTCCACGTGACGTAACGCGGACCTTCCATCGGTTCTCCGCCGAGCAGCATCACGCGTGCGGCCGACGCGCCGGAACATGCCAGCGTCACGCTCGCACCCGGCTTGAGCACCAGCAGCCGCCCCGCGTCAAACACACCGTCACGGCCCATGTCGACGCGCCCCTGCACTACATAAATCGCCTGTTCGTCGTATTCCGCCGGAACCGCGAACCGCGCGCCGGGCTGCAGTTGCACGTCGACATAGAACATGTCCGACAAAACCGGCACCGGCGATTGTTTGCCTGAAAATCGTCCTGCAACGATCTTTGCGGAAATACCTTCGCCCTCTTCAACCGGAAGTTCATCAGCGCTGGCGTGCATGAAACCCGGTTCGGTTTCTTCATGGGCGCGCGGCAGCGCTACCCAGCATTGCAAGCCGGACAGCGATGATTCATGCTGCCGGATTTCTTGTGCCGTACGCTCCGAATGCACGATGCCGCAGCCTGCCGTCATCCAGTTAACTTCCCCCGGACGAATCGGCTGGACCGTGCCGAGGCTGTCGCGATGCAGGATTTCACCATCGAAAAGATAGGTGACGGTCGCAAGGCCGATGTGCGGATGGGGACGAACGTCGAGCCCCTTTCCGGCGGAAAAAACAGTGGGGCCGAACTGATCGAAAAACACGAACGGGCCAACCATGCGGCGTTCGGCAGACGGCAATGCGCGCCGCACGTCGAACCCGCCGCCAAGGTCGCGCGTTCGCGGCACTACAATGACGTCCAGAGCGGTATTTGTTGTCATATGAATAGATGAATTTGGAAATGCACAAAAAAATTTCCGCGATCAATGCGGCTTGGTTTTCAACACGGAAAAATATTCCGGTGTGCGTTGGGCGCTAGTCCCAAAGCCTTTTGCAAATACTGCAACCGCTAACGGCACCATTTACCGACCAAAGGCGAAAAGTGCTGAACGCTGTATACGTCACCGAGAGTTGCTATCCGGCGATTCTCGTATCAAAAAACGCAAAATGCATGCCGGAGCTTCCTCCACGGCACGGCCTCCGAAATGCAAAGTGTACTACCAGCCCGAAGGGAATGATGTTTGCTTACCGACTATCTCCGACCGATCCCGCCGTCAAACTATTGGTCCATTACTTTCAAAGGAGATTTTCATGGCTCATGAACAGTTTCAATCATGTATCGACGAATGTTATTCCTGCGCTACCGCCTGCGATCATTGCGCCGCTTCATGCCTGATGGAGCAGGATGTAAAAACGATGGCGCGCTGCATTGCGCTGGATATGGATTGCGCGCAAATTTGCCGCATGGCGGCAAGCTACATGGCGCGCGGAAGCGAATTTTCCACGGTGATTTGCGGAATGTGCGCCGACGTGTGTGATGCATGCGGCGAAGAATGCGCCAAACACCAGATGGCCCACTGCCAGGAATGCGCGGAAGCATGCCGCCGGTGCGCAGTTGAGTGCCGCCGCATGGCATCGGGCGCACAAGCCGGCGGTGTCGGCCAGACTGCCGGCGCGGCGGCGCATTAGTAATGACGGTAAAAATCAGGACACAAGGCACGTAATCGGGATAGGGGCGGCCAGTAATTGGTCGGTCCCCTCCCACACCACCCGGCATGCGGGTCCGCACCGGGCGGTTGAAACGGTTGAGG
>MESE01000090.1 GCA_001770855.1 Burkholderiales bacterium RIFCSPLOWO2_02_FULL_57_36 | reverse complement strand
TGGGCAATCTGTCGCCCGCCGTCTTTGAACGGAACAGGGCAGAAAAAGAACCTATCGCAGTGTCCGAAATTGCTTGACCACTACAATGTCCCGCGCCTGCGGAACGGTATCCGCTTGCAAGCGGATACGCGCCCTGCAAGGGCAGCGAGTTCGTTTCGCTTCCCGCTTGGCGCATTACTCTCACGGGTACCCGAAGGGCAGCGTCTTGCGGTCGCCTTTCTTTGCTCACTTTCTTTGGCGAAGCAAAGAAAGTGAGTAGCCGCCGGGCTACCCCCCGGCATGTACCCACGAAAGGAAAACCGTCTTGCGTTTTCGAAGGGAGCACGGCGAGAGGCGCTATGCTTATCCCCACATTTTTTTCATCTCAATGCAGATTTCATTGCCAAGTGCCCCCCAAGCTGCAGCAGGCTTATCACGCATCCATTCCATTCCAACCCCAACCCCGTGCATCAAACTCATACGCGTGATCTTCAAAGATGGAATCGCAGCGCCAGAATACGCGATGCCGGAACACCGCCAGCATCCAGGTTCGGCTTTCCGCCGGTGCGTTTGCCGCGAAGGCGGTGTGGCTGAGCACCGCCGTGCAGTTGCCGTGCTCCGGGTCGCGTACCGATTGATAGCGAATCATCTGGATCCCGCCAATCCGCGCCTCGCGCGCGAGTTGCTGGCAGGCGGAATAATCGGACGGATCGGTCCACTTCCTGTGTTGCTTGGAATGCGGTGGACTCGTCAAATCGATCGTTATTCCATGCATCGATGTCTTGAACAAGGTTTGCTGCATCGGATCGATGGATGCCAGTTCAGGACTGTCCATCAGCAGTCGCCAGCGCCAGTAGCCGAGTTCCGCGCACGCGGTACGGACCAGGTCCGCGCCGTAAAACACGCCGGGATCGGCCGGGCCGCGAAAGCGTGAACCGTTGGGAAGCGGCGGGTACCTGAATGGCGTGAACAGCAGCCAGTGCAACGCGTCCTGGCCTTGCTGAAGTGCAGGTTTCGATTCTTCGAGCATTCGCTCAAGCAAGGCTTGCTCGTCGAGGGTGTCGACCAGCACCATGGTCGATACGCGATGCTGGGCCTCAACCGCGCGCCACAGTTCCAGCGCCAGCGTTTGCGGCTTAAATCCGGCCACGATGGGCATCGAGGTAATGAAGAACCCGAACCAGTCCTTCCGTGCTTTCTATCAGGTCGGAGGGTCGGCCGTTCAATGCAGTGTTATGCCCCGACAGCCATTTCCGGGCCGCGTCTCCATGGCCGAGTATGGCATCGATGGAGCGAAACAGGCGCACGAAAAGCAGCGCGAATTCCCATTCCTTGTTGCGTTCCGGATTCAGCACATAATTTCCGGAATGCAGCCGCGACATGGTGGCGGCGCTCACACCCAGGATACGCGCGATCGACATTTGCTTGATCTGCAGGATGTTGCCGGCACGAACGACGGCCTTGCTCAAAGTACCGGCAGCAGTTGCGTCTTGTAATGAAGAAGATGCTGATTTCATGAGTTTTGCCTTTCTGAGTAAAGAATATACCATAATAATTTCCACAGCAAGTATTTGACCGATTGCGCTGGTCAATTAGGCCAAGCGACGCAGCACTTCCGCTCAAAACCTATTTCAGCCGATTCCGCATTGACGGCAAGTGCCGGCGAATCGAAAACCCTCCCTTTCTCGAATTGCACGAATACAGGGAACAAACCAACTGCTCAAGCCTCTATCAACAGATATACAAAGAAGCAAATATTGAAGCCGGGGCGGATCTTTCTTGATGGCAGCATGAACTGCCGATGATGTTTTTTGCGCAGGCTGCATCGTTCTGCCGAATTATTTTCAAACAGCTTTTTTGTTTGCAAGGGGAAAATCACCTATGTGCGGCATCGCAGGAGAACTGCGCTTCGATCAACAGTTTGCCGATGTGCAAACCGTTGCGGAAATGACGTCCGCGCAGTCGCGGCGCGGCCCCGACGGCGAAGGCATCTTCAGCCTCGGCTCGCGCTGCTTCGGTCACCGCAGGCTCAGCATCATGGATCTGAGCCAGCGCGCGCACCAGCCGTTCATCGATAATGTGGCGGGCATGGGCATCGTCTTCAACGGCGCCATCTACAATCATCACGAACTGCGCGCGGAGCTGACTGCCAAGGGATACCAGTTCATATCGACCGGCGATACCGAGGTCATCATCAAGGCCTGGCATGCATGGGGTGCGAAAGCGCTGGAGCGGCTTTACGGCATGTTTGCCTTCGTGCTGTGGGAACGCGACAGCGGCATCACTTATCTGGCGCGCGACCGCCTCGGCATCAAGCCGCTTTACTACACGCTCAACAACGACCACTTGCGTTTTGCCTCGACGCTGCCGGCGCTGCTGGCCGGGGGCGGCGTGGATACGTCGATCGATCCGCAGGCCTTGCATCATTACCTGTCGTTTCATGCGGTGGTGCCGGCGCCGCACACGATTTTGCGCGGCATTCGCAAGCTGGCGCCGGGCACCGTGATGACGGTACACCCGACCGGAAAATGCGAGACCACGGAATGGTGGCGCCTCGATTTCACGCGCAGCGAAGATGATGAGAAGCGCAGTTTCGACGACTGGAAAGAGGAAGTTCTCGATGCACTGCGGGTGTCGGTCAAGCGGCGGCTGGTGGCCGACGTACCGGTCGGCGTGCTGCTTTCCGGAGGCCTCGATTCCAGCCTGATTACCGGCTTGCTGGCCGAAGCCGGCACACCGGATCTGCGCACCTATTCGATCGGCTTCGAAGCGGTCGATAGCGAGGCCGGCGATGAATATCACTATTCCGACCTGGTGTCGCGCCACTACGGAACCATCCACGAAAAACTGCATATTCCCGCCGCCGACCTGCTGCGCGAACTGCCCGATGCGATCGGCGCGATGTCGGAACCGATGGTCAGTCATGACTGCGTCGCGTTCTACCTGCTGTCGCAGGCGGTGTCGCTGCAAAGCCGCGTGGTGCAAAGCGGGCAGGGCGCCGACGAAGTGTTCGGCGGCTATCACTGGTATCCGCCGTTAATGGAGATCGGCGATCCCGATGCGGGTCTCGATGCCTACCGGCGGGTTTTTTTCGATCGCAGCCACGAAGAAATGCGCGCGCTGCTGTCGCCCGAGTATGTGCTGGAAGATGCAAGCAGTCATTTCGTCAGTACGCATTTCGCCAAGCCGGGCGCGAGCAGCGTCATCGACCGAGCGCTGCGTCTGGATACCACCGTGATGCTGGTGGACGATCCAGTCAAGCGGGTCGACAACATGACCATGGCATTCGGCCTCGAAGCGCGCGTGCCGTTCCTGGATCACGAACTGGTGGAATTGGCCGCGCGCATTCCGGCGCGGCACAAGGTCTCCAACGGCGGCAAATACGTATTGAAGGAAGCCGCCCGTTCGGTGATTCCCGCCGAAGTGATCGACCGGCCGAAAGGCTATTTTCCGGTGCCGGCGCTGAAGTATCTGCGCGGCGAATTTCTCGAATATGTGCGCGATACGGTCGATACGCAAGCGGCGCGCTCGCGCGGGTTGTTCCGGCGCGACGCGCTGGAGCGGATGCTGCTGGCGCCGGACGATCACATCACGCCGCTGCGCGGATCGAAGGTGTGGCAGATCGCGTTGCTCGAAGCATGGCTGCAGATGCAGGGAGTGTAGGGAGGAAAACGCATGGCCGTCTCTTTCGCAAGCGCTTCATTGGCAAGTTCGAAGACAGGAGGAACATCATGGACTTCACCCCGTCCGTTCCATCATTGAGCGGTGTCGGGAAATCCGATCCGCATTCATTTACCGAGAGTACGGGAGACAATCCGATGTCTTCTTTCACGACACCGCAGCCGTCCCGGCGCAATGCAATCATCGACATCGGTTGGGGCAGGCTGCTTTTCGCTCCATCGTTCGAATCGCCGAAACTGATTGCGCAAGAGCTGCAAAACGAACAGGAGGGAAAGCGCGATATCGCGATGTATGTCGAGGCTCCGCAACTGGTGCTGGCGGACGCGCCGGCCAACCTGTTTCTGGACCCGTCGCTGATCTTTCGCCGCACGCTGGAGCCGGCGCTTCCTGTCGAAGGACCGGTGCCGGGCGTGACCATCCGCTCCCTGTCGACACGCGCCGATATCGCCGCCATCAATCGCCTGTACAGCATGCGCGACATGGTGCCGCTGGACCCGCACATGGTGTGGGCGCAACGAAACGCCGATGCGATCATTTACCTGATTGCCGAAGATGAGCGCACCGGTAACGTGATCGGCTCCGTGATCGGCGTCGATCATCTGATCGCATTCGGCGACCAGCAGGGAGGAAGCAGTTTCTGGTGCCTGGTCGTCGATCCGCAGACCGCGCTGCCCGGTGTGGGTCAATCCCTGGTCAATGAGCTGATCACCCGCTTTTCCGAACGTGGCAGGGCATGTCTCGACCTGTCGGTTTTGCACACCAACGAGAATGCGATCGGACTGTATCAAAAGCTTGGATTCGCGCAGACCGCGGGCTTTGTGGTCAAGCACAAGAACGCGATCAACGAGAGCTTGTTTGTGGACACCACGGACTTCGCCGGACTCAACCCATACGCCCGGCTGATCATCGACGAGGCACGCCGGCGCGGCATCAGCGTGGACGTTCTCGATACCGAGGCGGCAATTTTCAAACTTCGCTATTGCGGCCATGAAATCCTGTGCCGCGAATCGCTCACCGACTTGACCGGCGGCGTCGCGATGACTTGGTGCCAGGACAAGGTGCTGACGCTGCGCCGTCTGGCATCGATCGGCTTGCGCGTGCCGCGGCAGCAGGTCGCGGCCGATCCGCATACGAATGCGGCTTTCCTGCGCAAGCACGGCGCGATCGTGGTCAAGCCCGCGCTTGGCGAGCAGGGACGCGGCATCAGCGTTGATGTGCGCGGCGAACAGCATATGGCCGAGGCCATTGAGCGTGCCGAGAAGGAAGGCGGGCATGTCGTGCTGGAAGAGTTTTGCGCCGGACAGGATCTGCGCATTGTCGTGATCGGATACAAGGTCGTGGCGGCGGCAATTCGCCGGCCTGCGCACATCGTCGGCGACGGCGTGTCGACTATTGCAGCATTGATCGAGCGTCAAAGCGCGCGCCGTGCCGCGGCGACCGGCGGGGAAAGTAAAATTCCCGTGGATACCGAAACCGAGCGTTGCCTTGCGGAACAGGGATTGACTTGCGATTCGGTGCCCGAGCACGGCCGGCCGATTCAGGTGCGCAAAACCGCCAACCTGCATACCGGCGGCACGATACACGACGTGACCGCCGCGCTGCATCCGATTTTGCGCGAAGCGGCGGAAACCGCTGCGCGCGCACTGCGCATTCCAGTGGTCGGACTGGATTTCCTGGTGCCGTCGCCCGACTCGCCGGAATACGTGATCATCGAAGCCAACGAACGGCCCGGGCTTGCCAACCATGATCCGCAACCGACCGCGCAGCGCTTCATCGATTTCCTGTTTCCGGTCACGGCTTGATGTGCCATGGAAAAACTTGCGATCGACGCCAATTATCTCAAGGCCACCTTGCTGGAGTTGCTGGCAATCCCCAGCCCTGCCGGATTGACCGATGAAATCGTGCACTACGTGGGACGCAAGCTCGATGAAATACATATTTCATATCAGCTGACGCGGCGCGGCACGATTCGCGGCATGCTGCGCCGTAATCTGCCGGAACGGCGCAAATCCAGTCCCGCCTGCGCGGTTGTCGCGCACCTCGATACGCTCGGTGCGATGGTCAGCCGGATCAAGCCCGACGGGCGTCTCGCATTGATGCCGATCGGCACTTGGTCGAGCCGCTGGGCCGAAGGCGGCCGGGTCACGGTATTTACCGAGAGCGGACGCCATCGCGGCTCGGTGTTGCCGCTGCTGGCATCCGGGCACGTGCATAACGAGGCGATCGACTCGCAGCCGGTCAACTGGGCTCAGCTTGAAGTGAGGGTGGACGAGCAGATCGCGTGCGACGCCGATGTGGCGGCGCTGAATATCCAGATCGGCGATTTCATCGCATTCGATGCCAATCCTGAAGTGCTGGAGAACGGCTTCATCGTCTCGCGCTATCTGGACAACAAGGCCGGCGTCGCCGCGCTGCTGGCCGCGTTGAAGGCGGTGGTCGACAGCCGGGTGCCGGTGCCGATGGATTGCCATCCGGTATTCACCTTGTCCGAAGAAGTGGGGTCCGGTGCAACCGCCGTGATCGAGGAAGATGTCAGCGAAGTGATCGGCGTCGATATCGGACCGGTGGCGGCAGGACAGGGCGCGCGCGAACGCGGGGTGACAATTCCGCTGATGGATTCCGCCGGACCGCACGATTATCACCTGACGCGCAGGCTGCTGAAGTTTTGCGACAAATACGATATTCCGAGCAATCGCGACGTGTTCCGCTTTTATCACTCGGACGCAGGCGCGGCGGTCAGTGCCGGCCACGATATACGCACCGCCTTGCTATGTTTCGGCACGGATGCATCACACGGTTACGAGCGCACGCATATTTCGGTATTGGTGAACCTTGCCGAGTTGCTCACGCTATATATTCAAAGCGGCCCGACGCTGCCCGAAGACCGGCAGCGGCGCACGGATTCGGTGGATGCGTTTTCTCACCAATTCGACCCGGATCAGCGTGTCTCGGTCGAGACTTCCCAATCGGATGCGGGCAAGGTCGTTCAATCTGCCGACGCGCAAAATTCCGATGACCGGTCGAATCACCCACAAATCAATTGATTGAATGCAAGCTGCTCGACACGATTTTGTTCAATCTTACAATTCGTTGTAAATAGAACCCGTCTCGACACAAGAAATTTTTCCGCCTGGTCAAGAATGCCTGTTCAAGGCGGCTTTTCAATTGAATGAGTGCGGGTTTTCTTGTTTTGGCATAGTCCTTGCGCATGCACTGGTCTGCATTTTTGCAGTCTTTTACGGAGGCAATATGAAGAAATTTTCATCAACGCTATTAATCGCACTTTTAGGATCCGCCGGGCTGGTTTTCGCGCAGTCGTCGTCAACCGGGTCTACGGCAGATACCAGTACGCCAGGCGCAAGCAGCTCCATGGGTTCGGGTAGCTCAATTGGAACAAGCGGTTCATCCGGAGTGAGCGGTTCGTCAGGAGCCGACAGCACATCGGGCACCAGCGGAACATCGGGAACCAGTAATCTGGATTGTCCGCCAGGCATGGTTCGTTCGACCGGCACCAGTGGCGCAACGGGAACAACCGGTACTACTGCTGCCGGCGGTGCGACCGGCACGGGCGCAGACACTAGCGGAACCGACAGTGCAACAGGCACGACCGGCGCCAGCGGTGCAACAGGTACGACCGGCACAAGCGGAACCAGCGGTGCAACAGGTACGACCGACACAACCGGCACTAGCAGTGCGACGGGCTCCGCCGGGACGCTTGGCACGGGTGCCACTTCCGGTACGGCCAGCGCGGATTGCGTTCCCGCCGGATCGTCCGGTGCGACGGGCACGAGCGGTGCGAGCGATTCAAGTAGCGGAACTTCAAGCGGGACTTCCGGAACGGGAACCAGCGGTTCGTCCGGCACTACCGGATCAACGAGTAGCACTCCAGGCAGCACGAGCGGCACTTCGGGCACGGATAGCCCCGGGTCCACTTCCGTTCCGGGCGGAAGCTCAAGCTCCACCGGAACAACCTCCAGTCCGTCAGGCGGACTCGGCCGCTAAACGGCCGGCTGGAAATAACTTGCGCAAAATGGGCGATGGATTTTCGCCTGCTCGCGAGTGGCGGCTCGGGCGACCACGTCGTATAAGCTCGCGCCGCCTGCCGTTCTCAACGAGGAGTACATAATGCAATTGATTTCCGAAGTCATGACTCGCGACGTAAGGACAATTTCACCGCAGGAAAATATCCGGCAAGCGGCACAGCTCATGGATGAGCTGAATGTTGGTGCGATACCGGTATGCGACGACGCCAGGCTGATTGGCATGGTGACCGATCGGGATATCACCGTGCGGGCGACATCGGCCGGGGATGTGCCGGAAGAGACGATGGTTAGGGACGTAATGAGCGTCGGCGTAAAAACCTGCTTTGAAGATCAGCCGGTCGATGAAGTCATGGAACAGATGCGGGATGGGCAAATCCGCAGAGTGCCTGTAGTCGACCGCGAGACGCAGAATCTGATCGGCATCGTATCCCTGGGCGATGTGGCCACCAAGCATTCTGCTGAAGTGGACAGGACGCTGGAAAAGATTTCTACTCCGGCGGAACCGGACCGGCCCCCACTCAATTCCTGAAAACGAACCATTCGTGATTCACGGCGATGGTGCCACGGCAAAATTTTCAGCGATACCCGAATGTGGCTCAGCTCGCCGCGGCGACGCCATCGTTTCCCTTGCAGCGCATGACCTGCGAGGCGGCGGCGTTTTCAAAGTTCTCGTGGTCGTCGATATCATCGTCCCGGAGATTGGCTTCGCGAGCCCTTACCACCGCTTTCAAGCGTTGCAGCCGGGCATGCGCCTCCGGGTCTTCCTTGGCCAGCTGTTTTTCCAGCCAGTTGTAAAAGATCATGACGCCGAGCGTCGCGGCAACGCCGATAGCGAGCTTTCCCTTATGCTCGTCGAACATGCTTTTACCCTGTGAAGCGGACAGGTTTTCGGTGCCGGCATTTTCATCGGCAATTTCGCCTTGTGTCGAACCACCAGAAGCAAAAGTTTTCCTGGACATAACAAACCTCGATTTTTTAAAAGGTTGCACAATCCCCTTCTTCAATGCGGTTAGTTCCCAATTTACATAACTGGTTCAGAACTGCGCTATGGATTGAGTCAATAAACTGCGGAATCGTACGGACCGGGACAATGGCGGATCGAATCCATTGTTCCTTGACGAGAGGTCCGTGGGCAGCGATCCGGCGCGATTTTAGAATGGAAAGACACCAGGGAACGTCTGGCTGGAATAGAGAAAGAGCTTCCTCAATTCAAACGAATGGCCTGATGCCAGTCACTTGCACATCGGCAAATACGGCCGCTACGCTTCTAGAGCATTCCTTCCAGAGTATTCATACATGCCCCGCTTTGAGCATTCAGTATGACAAGTTGAATTTCCCACTTTACTTCGAGTTGATATTAATCAACCTCACGCGGAATTGTTGCGGTGATGCTTCATTTAAGTTATTAATTTCTCGCAATGTAATGTTGCGCCGCACAATTTTCCATGGCAGTATTCTAACGAAAGTATTAATGCCTCGGAACACGCATTGGATAGAGGCTTCGGATATCGTTTTTTTGCGGGATTGCGCCGACAGCCTGTTTTTAAAATAAAGCAAAAATAATGAAATCAAAACGGTCGGCAAGTAGAATTCTTGTGGCGGTTAGACAGGAAGATGTCGCTGAAATTTTCGATGCCCTCGGGTTCGAGTTCGACGCGGTACTCTGCCATAGTCTTAAAGAGGCGCGCCTGAGGCTGGATGCATCCATTTCGGTAATCCTGTGCGGACTGCGTTTTGACCGCGGCATGATTTTCGATCTGTTGCGTCATGCCAAAACCAGCCCCATGACACGGTCCATCCCTTTTTATTCAATTGTTGAAAGCAAGAATATCTTCTCTCCGGCAATTCTGAACAGCGTCCAAATGGCTGCCACCGTATTGGGTGCAAGTGGATTCATCGATCTTTTCGAGGTAACAAACACGGCGGGCGAGCCGGAGGCCTACGAAAGGCTCAGGCAAATTATTCGTCAACTCGTTTAAGAGGTTCGGACTGTTCGCAGCCAAGAATTTCAATGCTCATCCCCATTGTGTTTTGCAAAGCAGGTAAGATTCATCGACAGCCAAATCGAAACGACACTTTCATATGTCACGCGACCATCATTCTTTTTCCAGCAACGGGGAAGTAAAGGCGCTATTGCAGGCGCATGACTGGTCCGGGTTTCCGATCGGGCCTCCCGGGGAGTGGCCCAGCGCGCTCAGGGCAACGTTTGCATTGATGCTCGATTCAAACCTGCCCATGCGACTGCTCTGGGGGTCGGAACTTCGTCTGCTGTACAACGATGCATATGCCGAAATCATTGACGTAAAACATCCTGCGGCGCTAACCCGTCCATATTGGGAGGTCTGGCCGGAACTCGAGCAGGATATGCGCCCCATGATTGAACGCACGTTGACCGGCGTGCCGACTTTTTCAGAGAACGTTGAATTACAGGTGTGTCGTCATGGACGTGCGGAACGAGCCTGGTTCACACTCTCTTTCACGCCGATCCGCGAAGACGACGGCAGCGTGGCCGGCATTTTCACCACCTGCATGGAAACCACGGGACGCGTGCTTGCCGAACGCCGTCAAGGTGACGCAAATGAACAACTTCATCGTTTGTTTGAACAGGCGCCCGGTTTCATGGCCGTGGTTCGGGGACAGGAACATGTTTATGAATTGGTCAACGCCGCATATCTTCAACTGATGGGACGGCAAAACCTGATCGGCAAGACGGTACGGGACGCGGTACCGGAAGTCGAAGGCCAGGGTTATTTCGAAATGCTGGACCGTGTCTATGCAAGCGGATCGCGGTCTGTCGGGCACGGTTTGCCGGTCAAACTGCAACGCGATCCGGATGGCGAACCGGTAGAACGATTTGTCAATTTCGTTTTCCAGCCGATCATCGAGGTCGATGGCAACGTTACCGGCATCTTCATTGAAGGCAGCGACGTCACCGAGCAGCACCAGATACAGCAGGAACTGGCACGGCTCAACCGGGAGTTGGCTGAAAAGGTACAGCGCCTTGAAGCGGCCGAAGGGCGGCAGGCATTTCAGCTCCAGCTGGCGGACCTGTTGCGCAGCTCATCCGATCCATGGGAGATTTTTTCCAAGACCAGTGCGCTTGTGGGGCGATATTTGAATGTGTGCCGCGTGCTCTACGGCGAGTATGACATTGAGACTCAAAGAGTCACCTACCACTCGAACTATGTCGACGGAACAGTCGCCGAACTCAAGGGCACATATCCGACCGCAAGCTTCGGACTGAAAAATTTTGCTTCGCTGGAGCGTGGCGCCACCTGGATTTGCAGCAATCTGGCCGAGGATCCGCGCACATCGGGCCCGGACACCTGGCCGACTTTTGAAGCGCTGAACGTCCATTCCGCAGTGGTCGTCCCACTGAACCGGGACGGCGCATTGATCGCGTCGCTGTTCATCAACCACAGCAAGCCGCGGGAATGGCGCAATGAAGAAATACTCTTGATTGAAGATGCCGCCGAACGGACCTGGAATGCGGTCGAGCGCTCTCGTGCGGAGGCCGCGCTTCGGCAGGCAGATCAGCGCAAGGACGAGTTTCTGGCAATGCTGGCGCACGAACTGCGAAATCCGCTGGCGCCGATCAGTGCGGCCGCGGAGATCATGGGAATGGTTCAGATGGATGGCGCCAGCTTGAAGCAAACCAGCGAAATCATTACACGGCAGGTGCGGCACATGACCGGCCTGGTCGATGACCTGCTTGACGTGTCGCGGGTGACCAGGGGCCTGGTGCATATAGACCAAACCCCGCAAGACTTGAAAAGCATCGTGTCCAATGCGGTTGAGCAGGTTCGCCCGATCATGGAGACCAGGCGTCATCATCTGGCCTTGCATCTGCCGCATGAATCCATCCATGTTGCGGGCGACCAGAAACGGCTGGTGCAGATACTGACCAATCTGTTGAACAACGCAGCCAGATACACACCGGAAGGCGGCAATATTCTGTTGCAGATGGAAGCCGACGACGGCCACGTCGTGCTGGCCGTTCAGGACGACGGGATCGGCATCGCGCAGGAACTGCAGCCGCGCGTGTTTGATCTTTTTGCGCAGGCAGAGAGATCTTCCGATCGTTCGCAAGGCGGTCTGGGTCTGGGATTGGCGCTGGTGAAAAGCCTGACCGAACTGCATGACGGAAAGGTTGCATGCTTTAGCGAAGGCTTGGGCAAGGGGAGCCGCTTTACCGTTTACCTGCCGCGTCTGTTCGAATCAGGCGATTTATCCGAGCGCAGGCAAAGCGATGCAAGCATGCCAACCCCGGCCGGCACGTTGCGGCTCCTGATCGTTGACGACAACGCTGACGCGGCGCAGATGCTGGCGATGTTTCTGGAAGCTTTGGGGCACCAGGTGCTGGTTGAGCATGGATCGCGGCGAGCGCTGGAACGAGCGCGGATCGAGCCGCCCGATGTATGCCTGCTCGATATCGGATTGCCGGATCTGGACGGCAATGAACTGGCGCGCCGCCTGCGCGCCCAATCGGAAACGGCCCGGGCCGTACTGATTGCGGTGACCGGATACGGCCAGGAGCAGGAGCGTGAAAAAGTCCTGGCCGCGGGGTTCGACCACCATCTGGTCAAGCCGGTCGATATGGCAAAACTGATTGCCTTGCTCGCTGAAATCATCAAGTCCTGAGCTGCCTGCGGCAAGTTGTTTCCGGTATTCTTTTTTGATCGAGGGACTTCGATCACGTCCTCGCATGACCGCTTCGCCAACATCGCGATCATGAGCCGCCCGGCTTAATTTCAAGTAAAAAACGACATTTAAATCTGAATGGGAGTATGGTGGGGGCACCATACGCCGATCCGGCCTCCCGCTATTTCAACCGGGTCCGGCACATCCAACAGGTCCCCCGATTTTTATGATTCCCAACCAGAACCAGACCGATGCCTTACCAAACTCATCCGTTAAAGACGACGGCGTGAAATCGGACCCGCAGTCCGGCGATGTAGCGCAGCTCGAAAACACAATGGCCGCGCTTCTGGTGCAGGTTGACCGGCAGACGGAATATTTCAGGAACCAGATAGCCGACCTGCTGGCCCAGGTGGGCGCGCTGCGTGAAGTTGCAAAAGACAGTATCGGCCGCGACGATCTTGTTTTGCAATTGCGTGCAGCCAATCAGAACCTGGTGATCGCGACGTTCGATGCGCGGGACATGCAGGCTGTGGCGGAGGCGCTCAACAGCCGCCAGGAAGAATTTCTGGGCATGCTGGCGCACGAGTTGCGCAACCCGCTGGCGCCGATCGCAATGGCGAACGAACACCTTGGAAGCATCAAGGATGCGCATCCGGCGCTGCCCGATCTCCACGCGATCATCGACCGCCAGGTAAACAATATGAAGCACCTGGTGGACGACTTGCTGGATGCGTCGCGCGTCAGGACCGGAAAGATCACGCTTCACAAGCACGCGCTGCTGCTGTCCGAAGTCATCGATGGCGCCGTTGAAAGCAGTCAGCCATTTGCCGACAAACGGCATCAGCAAATATCGGTTGACCTGCGGCTTGACCTGAGTATCGAACTACCCATCGACATGCAGTCGAATCGAATCGTCGTCGATGGCGATCTGGTGAGGCTGACGCAGGCGTTTTCCAACCTGTTGATCAATGCCACCAAATTCACGCAGGAACACGGCCGCATTACCGTGTCGGCTTCCCGGCTGGCCAATACGGTCACGGTGCTGATTAAAGATAACGGCGTCGGAATTGCGCCGGAGCTTCAGCCATTCATTTTCGACCTGTTCACGCAAGGTCCGCGCTCCCTCGATCGCTCGGAAGGCGGGCTCGGTATCGGGCTGTCGCTGGTACGGACCATCGTGGAAATGCATGGCGGGACCGTCAACGTGCATAGCGACGGCACCGGTTACGGCAGCGAATTCAGGATACAGTTGCCGGTTTCCACTAAACGGCTGCCGCACCATGGCACCGCGCCGGCGACCGAGATCCCGCGCCGTACCTGCCGTATTCTGGTGATCGAGGATAACCCCGACACAAACAGCCTGTTGAATAATATCCTGGCGCAGGAAGGCCACCTGATGACGTCGGCGCTTGACGGTCCCAGCGGGCTGGCATTGGCGCAAGAAAATACATATGACGTCATTATTTGCGATATCGGCTTGCCTGGAATGAACGGTTATGAAGTCATGGAGCAATTGCGCCTGAATTTATCAAAACCCTTGCCCTGCCTGATTGCAATGACAGGTTATAATCGACCGGAAAACCGGACCCGCGCAACGGAGGCGGGTTTCGATCATTACCTGGTGAAGCCGGTTGCCATGGATAACTTGAGAAGCCTGATGCCGTCGGCAGATGAATCTCAATGACTTGATGGTTGCTGAATCGTACTAACCCGGTCAAGTGGCGGTCCTCATTCGCGCGGATAAGATCACCCTTCAGCCGGTTGTCGCACTGCAATTACAAATTAATTTATGGCAAAGACCGATACGCCACGGCACCAAATAATTAGAAGATGTGTTCTGCAACGGCCTGACGCGATAGCAAGCGTCAGCATTTCCTTGTGGGAGCGGCTCGCCTCCGAACTTGTCGCCATCATCGGTCAAGGCGGTTTTGATTCCCTCTATTCAAGAAGCCTTCATCTTGCCGTCGTGACGTTTCCTTGGCTTGCGGCCGGTTATCCGTCGCAACAGGCCGGTTCCCGATTCGCCGGTTTGCAAACAAGTCTCGAAGGACGGGATTTTACGGAAGCCAGTGAAGCGAGCATTGCCTTGCTGATCACTTTCATCGACATACTGGTCACTTTGATCGGCGAATCGTTGACCACCAGTATTCTGCGCGCCGCCTGGGGCGATGATGCTTTGGATATAGCAGTAAAGGACTCCGATAATGAGTAACAAAGTAACCATACGCCGTTTGGCAACAGGCGTGCCTGGTTTGGACGACTTGCTGGGCGGCGGGCTTCCGGAATATTCGTTCAACCTGATTGCCGGCACGCCGGGTAGCGGCAAGACAACGCTGGCGCACCAGATCATGTTTTCACTGGCAAATCCGGATCGCCGGGCGCTGTTCTTCACGGTTCTGGGCGAATCGCCATTGAAGATGCTGCGCTACCAGCAGCAATTCCCGTTCTTCGATGTCGCCAAGGTCAACCAATCGATCAAGTTCGTCAACCTCGCCGCGGACCTGCTGGACGGCAATCTTGACCGGGTGCTGGCGCGCATCACCGAGGAAGTGCAAAATTTTTCGCCGAGCCTGGTATTCGTCGATTCGTTCCGCTCGGTCGTGCAATCGTCGAAAGCGGTGCCGGGAGATGTATCCGATCTGCAGCACTTCGTGCAGCAGCTAGGCATGCAGATGACCGGCTGGCAGGCGACCACTTTCCTGATCGGTGAATATCTGGCGCCCGAAGCGGAATCCAGCCCGGTGTTTACGATTGCCGACGGTATCCTGTGGCTGTCGCAGCATCTTCACCGCGACTCCATGGTGCGCAAGATGCAGGTCGTCAAGATGCGCGGCCAAGCGCAAAGTCCGGGCATGCACACCTTCCGCATCAGTGATGGCGGCATCGAGATTTTTCCGCGTACGCTTCTCCCTCCGGGTAACATCGGAAAACTCACGATAGCCGGCGACCAGCGCCTGTCGACGGGCGTACCCGCGCTGGATGAGATGATGGGCGGCGGCGTGCCGATCGCCTATTCGCTGCTGTCGGTTGGGCCGTCCGGTTCGGGAAAATCGATACTGGCGACCCAGTTTCTGGCCGAAGGTGTGCGTCAGGGTGAACCGGGCGTGATCGCGGCATTTGAAAAAAGCCCGAATCAGTTGCTCAGTCATCAGCTCAACGAGCTGATTGAAAGCGGCAAGGTCGGCTTGATCGATACGCGCGCGCTGGATTTGTCGATCGATGAAACCTTGCATAACTTGGTGCAGATGATCAACGGGATGAAGGCCAAGCGCGTGGTGATCGATTCGCTGTCGGGATTCGAGCTTGCACTGGCGCCGGTATTTCGTGAAAACTTTCGTGAATCGCTGTACCGGATGATCGCGGTGCTGACCGGCCTCGGCGTGACCGTGCTGATGACGGCCGAACTGGAAGACCGCTACACCGATCTGCGCTTCAGTTCCTACGGCAATGCTTTCCTCGCGGATGCGATCATTGTGCAGCGCTACGTCGAAATCGACGGCCAGTTCAGGCGCGTGATCTCGGTTGTGAAAATACGCGCCAGTGCGCATAGCAAGGATATCCGCTTCTTCGACATCACAGCCGACACCATTACCATCGGCGAACGGTTGACACACTATCAAGGCATCCTGTCCGGCGACGCAAGCAGCACCCTGAAAAGCTGAATCCGCGACAAGGTCGGAACCATCTGCCGTGCAGCTTTTCCAAGGGCTGTACCGGCAAGGACGGCAAGGCGCTCTAATGTTGGCGTAAGGCACATCAATCAGGCACATCAATCCCGTTTTGCATCCAGGAATTATGCGTGACGTCAAAACGTCTGGGCGGGAACATGGTCCAATCTGAGTCAGGAGAATGCCTATGAATGTCAATACAAGTTCCACCGATCCCGGCGACGATGATCAGCGGCAAAAAATGGATCCTCGAAGCACCGCACGATCCGACGGATTCCCGGAGCTCCACATCAATGCCCGTGCTGCTGCCATCGCCAGTGAAGAGGCGTTGGCAAGCCGCGAGAGATCGGTAGAAGCGCGGGAGGACGTATCGCATTTGCGCGAGGAAACCGCCGATCAGCGCGATAACGCTGCACAGGGCAGGGAAGAGGCGCTGCATCTGCGTGAAACCGTTGCTACGTCCCGTGAATCAAGCGCTTCAAACCGGGAAGAGACACTACAGGAAGCCGACGCAATGAAGGCGGCCCTCGAACATCACATCGCCAGATTGCGCGAAGCCAACGAACATCTTGTCATTACGACGGTGCAGACGCAGATCATGGCCGAAGAAGTCCAGAAGGCGAAAGAGCAGATGGGCTACATGGCGCATCACGACTTTCTGACCGGCCTGCCCAACAGGCTCATGTTGCAGGAACGGCTGGATCAGGCAATTGCGCTGGCAAAACGGCACGATACGAAGCTGGCAGTCATGTTCATGGATCTGGACCGGTTCAAGACCATCAATGACTCGTTGGGCCATGCGGTCGGGGACAAGATGCTGCAATCCGTCTCGCAGCGTTTGACGGACGCTGTTCGCAGCACGGATACCGTGAGCCACCAGGGAGGCGACGAGTTCGTCCTTTTGCTGTCGGAAGTGGCTGACGAGAACGCGGTCGCCGTTCTGGCCACCAAGATATGCAAGCTGGTCAGCGCCTCGTATTTCATTGCAGGGCAGGATTTGCATATCGGCGCCACCATCGGCATCAGCATGTATCCGGACGATGGCGCCGATGCCGAAACGCTGATCAAGAACGCCGACGTCGCGATGTACCATGCCAAGGATGACGGGCGGGGCAGATATCATTTTTTCAGGCAGGAAATGAATGACCGTGCCGTCGAGCGGCAGAGAACCGAGGGCGATCTGCATCGCGCGCTCGAACAGCAGGAATTCGAACTGTTTTACCAGGCGCAGGTAGATCTTCAGACTCACCACATCATTGGCGTCGAAGCGCTGATCCGCTGGCACCATCCGGTGCGCGATTTATTGCTTCCTGCAATGTTCGTACCGATCGCAGAAGAATGCGGCGCGATCATCCCGATCGGACGCTGGGTGCTGCGCGAAGCGTGCCGGCAAATGCGGGCGTGGCTGGACGACGGTCTGATGCCGGGGACGATCGCAGTCAATATTTCTGCCGTGGAGTTCGAGAAAGCGGGATTCTTCGAGAATGTTCGCACCGTGTTGCACGATACCGGCCTGGCGCCGCACCATCTTGAGCTGGAGCTCACGGAATCCGTGCTGATGGAGAACGCGCAATCCAGCATGGCCATGCTTCGGGACCTTAAGTCGATGGGCGTGAAGATCGCCGTCGACGACTTCGGCACCGGTTATTCGAGCCTGAGCTATCTGAAACATTTTCCGGTCGATACGCTGAAAATCGATCAATCTTTTGTCGCAGGCATCATGGTTGATAACGACGACGATATCCTGGTTGAGTCGGTGATCAGCCTGGGAAAAAGTCTCAGGCACCGCGTGATTGCGGAAGGCATCGAAACGCCCGAACAGCTTGCATTCCTGAGCGACCATCACTGCGCTGAAGGGCAGGGTTTTTATCTGAGCCGGCCCATGATTGCCGAAAATTTTTCCGCGCTTCTCAGGTCAGGCGTATCGGCGCATTTGTTCCAACGGTCCGCTTCATTGCATTGAGAGTGAATTCCCGCCCGCCGAATCCAAGGCGGGATGCGCTTTGCATCATCTTAAAGAGTCGCCACGGCCTATCGCGTAATACAGAAATCCGTGCTGCTGTACTTCCGCCGGATTGTACAGATTGCGGCCATCGACAATCACCGGTTGACGAAGCTCACGGTATAGCCAGTTGAAATCGACGCTGCGAAATTGTTTCCACTCGGTGCAGATCACCAGCGCGTCCGCGCCTGCAACGGCGGCCTCGCGGCTATCCGATAGCGTAAGATCATCACGCTCGCCATACAGGCGCCTGGCTTCGTCCATCGCTTCCGGATCATATGCATTTACCTTCGCACCGGCTTTCCACAACGATTCCATCAGCGACCGGCTCGGCGCTTCGCGCATGTCATTGGTATTCGGTTTGAACGCCAGACCCCAGACCGCGATCGTGCATCCGGCCAGTTCGCCGCGCAACGCCCGGTTCAATTTTCTGAAGAGAATATTTTTTTGCCGATTGTTGACCGCTTCCACGACATTCAACAACTGAGTCTCGACGTCGACTTGCTCGGCGGTCCGGACCAATGCCTTGATATCCTTCGGAAAGCATGATCCGCCGTAACCGCAGCCCGGATAGATGAAGTGATAACCGATGCGCGGGTCGGATCCGATCCCCTGGCGTACCTGTTCTATATCGACCCCAAGCCGCTCGGCGACGTTTGCCAGTTCATTCATGAAGCTGATTCTCGCAGCAAGCATCGCATTGGCGGCATACTTGGTCAGTTCGGCGGCACGTACATCCATGAAAATCAGCTTGTCGCGATTGCGGTTATACGGCGCGTAGCATTCGCTCATCAGATCGCGCACATGCTGGGAATCGGTCCCGACCATGATGCGCGGGCCGCGGGTAAAGTCCTCGATCGCCGAGCCTTCCTTGAGAAACTCCGGATTCGAGCAGACCTCGAACGGATGATCGACGCCGCGCCGGTGCAGTTTCTCCGCGATGACGGCGCGGACCCGTTCGGCGGTTCCCACCGGCACGGTAGACTTGTCCACCACCAGCCGGTATTCGTCCATGTGTTCGCCGATCATAGCGGCCACGGTCAGTACATATTGCAGGTCGGCGGAACCATCCTCATCCAGCGGGGTGCCGACCGCGATGAATTGCAGTGTGCCGAAGCCGGCTGCGGCGGCTGGATCGGTCGTGAAATGCAGCCGGCCTTCGGTGTGGTTGCGCCTGACCAGTTGTTCGAGGCCCGGCTCGTAGATCGGGATCGCGCCTTGTTTGAGATTGCCGATCTTGGTTCCGTCCACATCCATGCAGATGACGTTGTGGCCGACATCGGCCAGACAGGCTCCTGTGACTAGACCGACGTAGCCGGTGCCGAAGACGGTGATTTTCATTGGAGTGGATGGCGTGAACGAAGGTCTTGTGGGTAATCGAAGCTTCCACCCCATCCCGGCCTTCCCCCTTACAGGGGAAAGGAGCTTGGTCCCCTCTCCCTGTAAGGGAGAGGGCCAGGGAGAGGGTGGGAGTTCCAAACATCTACTGAATTCATATTGAATTTGTCTAACCGCTATTCGTCCACAGCGAACACGATTCCCGACCGATCCTTCCCCATCGCGAATCTCAGCTCCCTGAAGTACTCGATCGTTCTTTTCAGGCCGTCAACCAGCCGCACCCTAGGTTCCCAGCCCAAAAAATTCCTCGCCAGCGAAATATCCGGCTTGCGCCGCAACGGGTCATCTTGCGGAAGTGGCATGAACCTGGTCGATGCCCGCGATCCGGTCAACCGAATCACTTCCTCCGCCAGTTCAAGCATCGTGAATTCGACCGGGTTGCCCAGGTTGACCGGCCCGCAAAAATCATCGGGGCTGCGCATCAAGCGGTCGAAGCCGTCGATCAAATCGTCCACATAGCAGAACGACCTGGTCTGCTGTCCATCACCGTGGATCGTGATCGGTTCGTTGGCGAGCGCCTGCATGATGAAGTTCGACACCACGCGTCCGTCGCTGGGATGCATGCGCGGTCCATACGTGTTGAAAATCCGCGCGATCTTGACCGGCATGTTGTGCTGGCGCCGGTAATCCATGAACAGCGTTTCGGCGCAGCGCTTGCCTTCGTCATAGCACGATCGAATACCGATCGGGTTCACATGTCCCCAGTAATCCTCGGTCTGCGGATGCACTTCGGGATCGCCGTACACTTCGCTGGTCGATGCCTGCAGTATTTTCGCTTTCACTCTTTTGGCCAGGCCCAGCATGTTGATCGCGCCGTGTACGCTGGTCTTGGTGGTCTGCACCGGATCGAACTGGTAATGGATCGGCGAGGCGGGGCAGGCGAGGTTGTAGATTTCATCCACTTCAACATAGAGCGGAAAGGTGACGTCGTGCCGCATCAGTTCGAAATGCGGATGCGCGAGCAGATGCGCAATGTTGAGCTTGGTGCCGGTATAGAAATTATCCACGCACAGCACGTCGTGCCCTTGGCCCAGAAGAAATTCGCACAGATGCGATCCGAGAAAGCCGGCGCCGCCGGTGACCAGAACGCGTTTGCAATGCATTTCCGTCATGAATACGGCCTCCTTTGAACAGAGTTGGACATTGCATGCAAACGGGAAGGAGAGGAAAGGACCGGCGCCTGGTCGTCCACGGTTGTTTGATGCGGCATGCCGTCGGTGTACAGGTTGATCGCTTCGGCCAGCACCTGTTCGGCGCTGATGCTTTCGGCGCAAGGATGACCGATCGGACACACCAGGTAAGCGCATGGACGGCACGGTATATCGACATGCTGCAAGCGATGGCGTCCACGGTCCAGCGGCGCCCAGCGGATGGGGTCCGCACCGGAGCAGACGACCACACTGGGCGTGGCGACGGCCGCGGCGATGTGGGAAATGCCGGTGTCATTGCACACCACCATGCGGGCATGTGCGACCAGTGCGGCCAATGCACCGAGGTCGGTGTGTCCGGTCATGTCGGTTGCCGGCACATGCATCGCGCGCAGGACGGCGTTCGTGATGTCGCGTTCCTGCTCGGAACCGGTCAAGACGATTTTCAGTCCCTGTGCCGCAAGGCCGTCGGCGACCTGCGCGAATCGATGCGATGACCAGCGCCGTGACGGAAGCCGTGCGCCCGGATGGATGCATACATAGCTGCCTGCGGGCGGCGGCGCGATGCCGGCTGCTTGCAGCGACCGATAGTCGGCGTCATGCAGCGGGAACTCCAGCGCCTCGCCCTGCGATTCGATCCCGAGGAAATTCAGCAGGCGCAGATAACGCAACACTTCATGTTCCGTCTCGGACCATGGCGCGAAATATCGCGGATCGGGACAATCCTCGCCCGGCACATAAAATCCGGCATTGCGCTTCGCGCCGAACGCTACCGTGATCGGATTGGTCAATGCGCCGCTGCCGTGCATCTGGATTGCCAGGTCGAACTCCCGGTTCTGTGCCGAAATGAAAAAGTCTGGAATACGGTCGAACTCCGGCGTCGTTTCCGGCAGGCCGGGGAATCCGGGAAACGGCAGATGTTCGTCGACATATTCGCTGAAGCGTTCAGCGAAACTTGCTGCCCACGGTAACCCGATCAAGGCGATATGCGCCTGAGGCGCGGCGCGGCGCAGCGCCCGAAGCGCCGGAACCGCGCATAATAAATCGCCGAGTTGCAGCGCACGAAAAACCGCAATGCTGCGCATTGCAGCGAAATCCAGCGGCTCGCCTGAGCCGATAGTGGAATGCGCAGCCTTCATTGCAACTCCTGTCCGATGGTGAGGGAAGCTTTTTCAAGCAGGTACGAACCGATCGCGAGCGCATCCAGCGGCGTAGTGCAAAACGATTCGACCGCGTCGCGCGGGGTGCAGACAATCGGCTCGCCGCGCGTATTGAAGGAGGTATTGACCAGCACCGGCACGCCCGTGCGCCGCGCGAACGCCTGCAGCAAATCGTAGTACACGGGATTTTGCGAACGATTGATGGTCTGCACGCGCGCAGTGCCATCGACGTGGCGCACTGCCGGTATCCGATCGACCTTGTCCGGTTTCACGTCATAGACAAACACCATGAACGGCGATGCTTCGCCATCGACGAACCAGTTGGCGGCTTCTTCTTCGAGCACCACCGGTGCCACCGGCCGAAAATCTTCGCGGTCCTTGATCTGGTTCAGGTGACTTTGCATGCCGGGATCGATCGGCGACGCCAGAATCGAGCGTGCACCGAGCGAGCGCGGGCCGTATTCCATGCGCCCCTGGAACCAGCCGATCACCTTGTTCTGCGCCAGCAGCGCGGCGGTTTCTTCGGCGATGTTGTCGGCACGCCGATAGGGCAGCTTCGCCTGCCGCAGAAATTCTTCAATCTCCCGGTCATTGTAGGCAGGTCCGAGAAACACATGCTCCATGGTCCAGCGCCGCATCTTGTCGGCACGTTGCTGCGAGTCGATCCAGAGTGCCGCACCCATAGAAGTACCCGAGTCTCCGGCAGCCGGCTGTATCCATACTTTCGAAAATGGTCCATGGTCGCGAATCTTTGCATTCATCACGCAGTTCAATGCGACACCGCCGGCCATGCACAGGTTCTTCGAATCCGTTTCCTTGTGCAGCCAGTCAACCATCTGCGCAACGGTTTCTTCCAGCGCAACCTGCAATGAGCGCGCGATATCGAAGTGCAGCTGTTCCATCGGGCCGCCTCTCTCGCGCGGCGGTCCCAGCAATTCACTCCAGTTGACGGCTTCGACCGTGTATTCGCCGTCGCCGTGATAATGCACGACGTCGCGGAACACCGACGCGAAAGCCGGCTTGCCGAACGATGCCAGCGCCATCACCTTGTATTCATCGGAAGAGCGCAGGAAACCGAGATGATCGGTGAGCGCTTCATACAGCAGGCCCAGCGAGTGCGGCAGGTTGATTTGCTTCAGACGCTGGTATTTTCCGCCTCGGTATACACCGTAACTGGTGGTCGGACGTTCGCCGCGGCCATCCATCGCGAGCACGGCGCATTCATTGAACGGCGCCGCGAGAAACGCGCTGGCTTCGTGCGCCAGGTGATGTTCGACGAAATGCCATTGATACGGGCCGTCGTGACTTACACCCAGAAAACGTTTCTTCAAGTGATGCGGCGCGCCGCCGGCCAACTGGCGCGGCGCGTTGACTATATAAGAGAGCGACAACGGATCCCATGGCGAGAGCCACTTGCCTGGATTTTTGGACGGTTGAAGCGGTAATGCAATCGTTGCCTGATCGGCGTTTTCGCCAAGCTGCATATAGGGATCATAGGAATAGGCAACATGCGATACGTCACGCAGATCAATGCCGGCTTCCCTGAGGCAATAATCGATTGCGTGAAACGGCAATTGCCAAACGGTAAAAGGGATCGGCCGCTTGCCATGCTTGACGCGCGTGAATCGCTCCTCCTCCGCGGCTGCGATCACGGCGCCATCCGACACCAGGCATGCGGAACAATCATGGAAGGCGGCATTGATCCCTAATGTATACACTGGCGTCTCCTTTCGGACGGAATCAGGCGATTCGGCGGTTACGATATGGTCAACCAAGCAAGCCATGTACCCGCGGCATGCGAAGCGGTTCAACATAGGTAAAACAAAAAGCCATGCTTCGAACGGCAGTATCTCTTCACATATCGATGTGTAGTAAGAACTACAACTTCCTGTAAATAATCCCTGCACGGCGACAAGGAACAATTAGTGCTTCTGCTGTTCTGACCGTATGCAGCAAGACAACACAATTTACTCGGCGGCAGGATATTCAGTACGGCAATAAGGCGAATAATTCGGAACAGCAAACGGCGAGGAGGGGATGCCTCAATCCCGGGAATCCATTTCGACAGACATGACTCGCGCGGAACCGGAGCAGACAAAGGCTGGCGGCGTGCTGGCCGGCATCTGGCGCGTGGTGTCGCCCTATAGCGGGCGTATCGCCGGCGCTGTGACATTCCTGATTCTCGCGAAGGTGGCGACGGTTCTTGTGCCGCTGGTGCTCAAGCGCATTATCGATATGCTGTCGCGTCCGGAACAAATCGTCGCGCTGCCGGTTTTCCTGCTCGCCGGTTATGCGCTGCTGCGGTTTTCCAGTACGCTGTTCAACGAGTTGCGCGATCTGCTGTTTTCTCGGGTGACGCAGCGCACGGTGGCAAGCTATGCGTTCAATGTCTTTTCCCACCTGCATAAACTTGGCGCGCGCTTCCATGCGCAGCGCCATATCGGCGGACTGCTGCCCGAAATCGATCGCGGCACGAAAGGCATTGCATTCCTGCTTGGCGTGGCACTGTTTACGCTCGTTCCAACCATCATCGAGATCGGCCTGGTACTGGGGATCCTGATCAGCCGCTACAGCATCTGGTACGCCGGAATCATCGCGTCGACGTTTGTCGTCTACACCGGCTTTACCCTGGTTTTCACCGCGCGGCGCACGATTTACCAGCGCCGCGTGAACAGTCTCGATTCCAGCGCGAAGAGCCGGCTGACCGATAGCCTGATCAACTACGATACCGTCAAGTACTTCACCAGCGAAGCAGTGGAAGAGCAGCGCTTCCAGCAGATCATGGGGCAATGGAGCGAAGCCGCGATCTCGAACCAGAAAGCGCTGTTCACACTGCACGTAGGCCAGAGTGCGATTATTGCGTGCGGCGTCGCGTCCATCATGCTGCTTGCGGGGCAGGCAGTCATGGCGGGTGCAATGACCGTGGGCGACCTGGTTCTGATCAATGCATATGTGTTGCAAGTCTGTCTGCCGTTGAACGCGCTCGGTTTTGTTTACCGCGAGGCAAGGGATGCTTTGGTCGATGCGGAACGACTGTTCGAGCTGTTGCGCGAACGCCCTGAAATAGAAGAGCCGGCGGACATGCCGGCGCTGCAGCCGCGAAAGGGTGAAGTCGTATTTGAAAACGTGAATTTCCATTACGAACCGCAGCGGCCGATACTGATCGACATCAGTTTCCGCATTCCTCCCGGCCATACGTTGGCCGTGGTCGGTGGAAGCGGCTCCGGAAAATCGACGCTGGCTCGTCTTTTGCTGCGATTTTACGAGCCAACGTCCGGCCGCATCGTGGTGGATGACCAGGACATCAGCAAGGTCAGCGCCGGCAGCCTGCGCAAAATCATCGGCGTAGTGCCGCAGGACACGGTGCTGTTCAACGACACCATCGCCTACAACATCGCCTATGGCCGGGCCGGTGCCAGCCGTGAAGACACGATAGCGGCGGCGAAGGCGGCGCATATTCATGAACTGATTGAATCGTTGCCGGAAAAATATGAAGCGCCGGTCGGCGAACGCGGCGTGAAGTTATCAGGCGGTGAAAAGCAGCGCATTGCCGTTGCAAGAGCGATTCTTAAAAATCCGCCGATATTGATATTCGATGAAGCAACGTCGGCGCTCGATTCCCAATCGGAACATGCGATTCAGCAAGAGCTGGACCGGCTCTCGATCAACAGGACCACGCTGATCATTGCGCATCGCCTGTCGACCATCGTTCATGCCAATGAAATCCTGGTTCTGGAACGAGGCCACATCGTCGAACGCGGTAGCCATCTGGAACTGTTGCAGCGCAAGGGCATGTATGCGCGGCTCTGGACCTTGCAACAGCGCGCGCAACAAAGCGAACTGAAAACCAGGGAAGCCGATCGATAGTTGCACGGCGGGAGAAGCGCTGCTGGAATGGGAATTGCATTAGCGGTTCGTGGGTTTACTCCGCTCGCATGACCTGAGGATCCCCCGCAACTCGGCGCTTCTCCCTTCTCCCGCAAGCGGGAGAAGGGAGTTAAAAGCGCGTGTGGAAGCATCAACATCAATCACATCCTGAACACGAACCGCCAATGCAAAGAACAACTTCAAACATCGATACGAAAACAGCGCTCCAGGTTTCGGTAGTCGTGCCCACCTGCGGGCGCGCGGACTTGCTCAATCGTTGCCTGGAAGCGTTGACCGCGCAGCATATCGAACCGACCGCTTATGAAATCGTCATCGTCGACGATGGACCGAGCCATAGTACCGAGCATATCGTTGCCGAGTGGACCGCACGCACGTCGGAAAGACGGCTCGATATCTTCTATATCGCGAACCGCGGCCTGCACGGCCCCGCGGCCGCGCGCAACCGGGGGTGGCAAGCGGCGCATGCACCGATCGTTGTCTTTACCGACGATGACACAGTGCCGACTGCAGACTGGCTGAAAAGCGGGTTAGCGCAATTCGATGACGATGTCGACGCGATCTGGGGGCGTATTGAAATGCCGGTGTCCGGCACGCCCACCGATTACGAACGCGATGCGCAGCATTTGCAAACCGCCGAGTTCGTCACCGCCAACTGCTTTTGCCGGAAGAAAGTGCTTGAGCTGGTGGACGGGTTCGATGAACGATTCCGCTTTGCCTGGCGCGAAGACAGCGATTTCTATTTTCGCCTGCTGGATGCGCGCGCCAACATCGTTCATGCGCCGCAGGCAGTCGTCGTGCATCCGGTAAGGCCGGCGCCATGGGGGGTGAGCATCTCGCAACAAAAGAAAATTCTGTTCGATGCGCTGCTGTACAAGAAGCACCCGCGCCGCTACCGCGAAAAAATCCGCGCGACGCCGCGTTGGGATTACTACCTTATCGTTGCGTCTCTGCTGGCCGGGTTGATTGAACTTGTATCCGGCCAATTTGGCATGGCTGCGGTCGCCGGCGGTATCTGGCTGCTGATGACGATGCGGTTTTTCTGGTCGCGCGTCAGTAACACGGCAAAGACCGGCTCGCATATCGGTGAAATGCTGCTTACCTCCGTGCTGATTCCACCGCTTGCGGTGTTTTGGCGAATGGTAGGGGCGCTCAGGTTCCGCGTGCCGCTGATATGAGCGCATCAATCAATTGGCTTGATCGATTGCACTTGTTCATGCAAATTCAACCACTTCGGAAAATTTGAAACCGCCCATGCGTCCATTGAAAATCCTCACCTGGCATACCCACGGAAGCTATCTCTATTATTTGACGCAGGTGCCGCACCAGTTTTATGTTTTATCGAAACCCGGAAGGCCTGCAGGTTACGGCGGACGATGCGGCCATATTCCGTGGGGCGACAATGTGATCGACATGCCGGTCGCGGAAGCGAGCCGGCACGAATTCGATTGCATCATTTACCAGGATGATGGTCAGTATCTGAAGGACCAGTACGAAATCCTGACACCGGCACAGCGCAGCCTGCCGCGTATCTACCTGGAGCACGATACCCCGCGCGAGCATCCGACCGACATGCGCCATCCGGTCGACGACCCGAATCTGTTGCTGGTGCATGTCACACCTTTCAATGAGCTGATGTGGGATAGCGGCCGCACGCCGACCCGCGTGATCGAACACGGCGTGATTGTTCCGCGAAGTGTTACCTATAAAGGCCATATCGAGCGCGGACTGGTGGTGGTCAACCATCTTGCCCGCCGCGGCCGCCGCCTCGGCATCGATGTTTTTCGTGCGGTGCGCGAACAGGTGCCGCTGGATTTGGTCGGCATGGGTGCGCAGGAGCTGGGCGGCATCGGTGAAATAGAACATGCGCAGTTGCCGTCCTTTGCGGCGAACTACCGCTTCCTGTTCAATCCGATCCGCTATACCAGCATGGGACTGGCGGTAATCGAAGCGATGATGGCCGGCGTGCCTGTCGTCGGCCTGGCGACAACCGAGATGGCGACCGCGATCGAGAACGGCAAATCAGGCTATGTCGATACCAGTGTTTCGACGCTGGTATCGCGCATGCGGCAACTGATCGACGATCCGGCGGAAGCGCGCCGGCTCGGCGAAAATGCGCGCAAGCGCGCAATGGAGCGTTTTGGCATTGAGCGCTTTGTCAATGATTGGAACGCGGTGTTGCAAGAAGTCACCGGCAACGGCATTGCGTCACCTCATGGCGCGGACAAATCGGCTGCGGTAAAACACAACATGCAGGGGAATCAATCACTGCTGTTTGGTTAAGGAGCTAAGGAGCGTGCCGATTGCAACGCATGGCCTACAAAAAGCACAACAGGTAAAAGGACGGTCGCCGATGACATCTTTCAACAGTTACTTTATAGATCGGAGCGCCGCTGCAAAGGCGGTTCAACTGAGCTTGCCGATGATCACCGCGGCAATGGAAAGCCGAATAGCCGGCGAGAGCGGTTTCTTGTACATCGTGATCATGAAGCCTGGAACAAGCGCCGCTTCTTCATCGTTCGAAGAAGCGATTCTGTACGAGCATGCAGTCGGCGACCGCGAGAAGTGGGATGCCGATTACGCCGCCTTCGCCCGTGCGAAGGCGCAGGTCTCCTGGAAGACCGGGCTCGACGGACATGTCGTTCAAGAGCTGAAGCCGCATCTTCTTGAGCGGGGAGATACCGTGCTTTGGGGCGGTATCGTGCTTGACGATATCGTCGTCGGGGTAAGCGGCGCGGACCCATGGTACGACGAGGCGTTTGCGGGCACGATCGCAATGTGCTTGCGAGCGCAGGCTAAAGCCGGTATTGCAGCCGCGCGCAAAACACAATTATTTCTGGATGCCAAGTGAAACATGCATGAAGGCCGATACGGTTGAAACATCGGTCGCGAGTAGCGGTTCTGGCATTTTTTCCATGGCAATCGGAAAAAATTTCATGCTTGTTTCGGCACTGAAATCAAGCCGGATGGGATGTTGAAGATGGAACAGCCTGATGCAGGCTTCGTGATATCGCATCGAAGTTCAGTATTGAACAATTGAGCAACGGTTCTCGATGCACGAAGCGCCTTATGCGATGCCTGTAAAGGGAGAGTAGAGAAGGGTTACAAATTGTCACCTTCGGGTATGTACTTTGCTTTAGCAAAGTTATAACGATTTATATATCCGCTTTTCCAACTTCGATAAGGTCCGGATCATGATGCGAAAAATTGCCCTTGTCAGTGAACATGCTTCTCCATTGGCCTCGCCCGGCAGTATCGATAGCGGGGGACAAAATGTTTATGTCGCCCATGTCGCCAAACAACTTGCTCAGTCAGGTTATCTGGTGGATGTGTTCACCCGGCGCGATGATTCGCTTCAGGACCAAGTGGTGCAATGGCAACCAAACATACGGGTCATTCATGTCCCTGCGGGGCCTGCGCAATATATTCCCAAGGAACAGTTGCTTTCCTATATGGACGACTTCGGCCGTTTCATGATCCGTTTCGCGAAGCGTGAAAAAATCCCGTATGACATGGTGCATGCCAATTTCTTCATGTCCGCCATGGCGGCTCGGCAAGTAAAGCAAGTACTCGGGATTCCCTATGTGGTGACGTTTCATGCGCTCGGCCGCGTAAGACGGCTGTGCCAAGGGCAGGCTGATACATTTCCGGTTGCTCGGCTCACGATCGAAGAAGACCTGATGCGCGACGCCGATCGCATCATCGCGGAATGTCCGCAAGACCGCAGGGATATGGAACAGCTGTACGGTGCGGCGAGCGAGCGCATCGAGATCGTGCCATGCGGCTTCGATCCGGAAGAGCTATGGCCGGTGCCGGCGATTGCACGGCAACAGCTCGGGCTTGATCCGCATGAATTCATTGTTCTGCAGCTCGGTCGAATGGTGCCGCGCAAAGGTATCGATACCGCCATCGAGAGCATTGGCGTGCTGCGTGAACGATTCGGCATTCGCGCCCGTCTGCTAGTCGTCGGCGGCAATGCGGAGCATATCGACATTGCGAATACGCCGGAACTCGGGCGCCTGGCGGCGCTGGCCAGGACGCTCGGTCTGGAACGGCAAGTGGTCTTCACCGGACAAAAATCGCGATCGCAGCTGCGCTATTACTACAGCGCGGCCAATGCGTTCGTCACCACGCCGTGGTATGAACCGTTCGGCATCACGCCTGTGGAAGCGATGGCTTGCGGCACGCCGGTGATCGGCGCGGCAGTCGGAGGCATCAAGAGCACCGTGGTCGATGGCAAGACCGGCTACCTGGTTCCGCCCAAGGACCCGGACGCAGTGGCACGCAGATTGGCGTCGCTTCACAACCAGCCGCGGCAAGCCAAGCGTCTGGGCGAGCAGGGCATGCGGCGCGCCTATCAGCTCTACACCTGGCGCAATGTCGCGGCACAGATCGCGGCAATCTATGAAGCGGCGCTCGATAGCGCGCCGTCTGAATTCCTGCAACCCTGTTTGCCGGTTAACAGTCTTAACAACAGGCCTAACTTTTCGGAGCTTGAATGGACAACCTGAATCAATCTGGAAATTTCGTGAAGGACAACAGTCTCAACGGCAAGGCGGTATTCGTCACCGGCGGCGCAAGCGGGCTCGGTGCCGCGTTATGCAATATGCTGGCGTCGTCTGGCGCGAAAGTGATTGTCGGCGATTTGAAAAAAGACCGGGCTGAGGCGGTTGCCGAATCGCTGCGCGGCGGCGATGTGCAGGCGCATGCGATCGGCTTTGATGTGGGCGACCCGCAGGCTTCCGAGCATGCGGTCAATGAAGCCATCGAAAAGTTCGGCAAGCTTGACGTGCTGATCAATAATGCCGGTACCGATATCACCTTGTCGATGGCGGAAATGTCGACCGATCAATGGCTGCGTGTAATCAACACCAATCTGAACGGCCCGTTCTTTCTCGCAAAATGTGCATCGGAGCAGATGAAGCGTGCGGGGTCGGGGCAGATCGTCAACATCGCATCGACCGCCGCCAAGCGCGCATGGCCGAATGCATCCGCATACCATGCCAGTAAATGGGGCCTGCTCGGCTTGTCCCATGCGATGCATGCGGAACTGCGTCCGCATAACATCAAGGTGACCGCGGTGATCGCGGGCGGCATGCGCACGCCGTTCTTGCTGGACCGGTTTCCGGACATCGATGTCGAAACGCTGCAGGACCCGGCCAATGTCGCGAAGGCAGTGAAGTCCGTCCTGCTGCTGCCGGATGAAACGGTGATTCCGGAGATTATGGTGTTGCCGATGCTGGAGACTTCGTGGCCTTGATCGGTGCGGTCTGCGATCAGGGTCATTATGCAAGCAATCTTCCTCGATAAAGACGGCACGCTGATCAAGGACGTGCCGCACAACGTTGATCCGGACCTGGTCGAACTGAGCGACGGGGCCGGAGACGGACTGCATCTGCTGCAACAGCGCGGCTATCGCCTGTTCGTGATCAGCAATCAGCCCGGCGTGGCTAAGGGCTTGTTTGCCGAGATCGCATTGGAGCCGGTGGAAATCCGCATTGCCGAGCTGTTGAGCCAAGAGCAAGTGGTGCTCGACGGATTCTATTATTGCCCGCATCACCCGGATGGCGTCGTGGAAGGCTATGCCATCGATTGCGATTGCCGCAAGCCGATGCCCGGTCTGCTTTTGCGTGCGGCGCGCGAGCATGGTATCGACTTGTCGCGTTCCTGGATGGTCGGCGATATCCTGAACGACATTGAAGCGGGAAGCCGGGCCGGTTGCAAGACAGTGCTGATCGATAACGGCAATGAAACGGAGTGGCAGCTATCCGCCGCACGAATGCCCGATCTGATCTTGCCAAATCTGTACGCGGCAGCACTGGCGATTGCACGCCACGATGAGACCGGAAAATCCAACGGCATGGAGATGGCCGCATCATGACGATCGCATCATGGGAAAAGGCGAACAACATTCTTTGCATCCGCCTGGATTATCTCGGCGATGTGCTGATGTGTACGCCGGCGATGCGCGCGATTAAGGATTCGAGGTCCGATCGATGCATTACCTTGCTTAGCTCCGCCGGCGGCGCTGCCACGGCGCCGTTCATTCCGGAGATCGATGCCGTGATCGAATACGCGGCACCGTGGATGAAAAACAGCAGTGCGCATGATGCAGGTCTGGATCTGGATCTGGTACAGGCATTGAACGCACGCCGCTTCGATGCGGCGGTCATCTTCACCACTTACAGCCAGAGCGCGCTTCCTGCCGCACTGTTGTGTTATCTGGCGGGCATACCGCTGCGCCTGGCGCATTGCCGTGAAAACCCCTATCAACTTCTGACCGACTGGATTGCGGATACGGAGCCGCAAGCCGAAGTGCGGCATGAAGTTCGACGCCAGCTCGATCTGGTTTCCGCGGTTGGATGCCGGAGCGCCGACGAACGGCTTTCGTTCAAGGTGCCTGCGCCGAATGCGGCTTGGGCGAACCGCAGGTTGAGCACGCTCGGCATCGACACGCAAAAACCGTGGGTGCTGATTCATCCCGGAGCAACCGCGGCGTCACGGCGATATCCTCCCAGCCACTGGATAACGGTGACGCGCACGTTGACGAGTCAGCTTGGCTATCCCATCGTATTCACGGGCAGCGCCGACGAGGAGGAGTTGATCGAAGGGATCAGGCGGGCGGCCGAGCCATCGGCATTCTCGCTGGCCGGTGAACTCGACCTGGGCAAGCTCGGTGCAATGATCGCGTGCGCACCTGTGGTGGTTTCCAACAATACCGGACCAGCGCATATCGCGGCGGCACTGGGCAGGCCGCTGGTGGTTCTCTATGCGCTCACGAATCCGCAGCATACGCCGTGGCAGACAAGGCGCCGCGTGCTCTATCACGATGTTCCTTGCCGCTTCTGCTACAAGAGCGCATGCCCGCAAGGACATCATGACTGCCTGAACAAGGTCGAGCCGTCGCAAGTAGTGGAGGCGGTGCAGGCGCTTTTGCAAGCGGACGCATCCGATGAGGACGAGGTTAAGAAACCGCTGTCATTCCGGGCGCGGCAAGAAATCACGGCGCAGCCCGGATTGTGAAGATATGGGAGTGAGGAAGGCCTCGGTATGCGAGGCCGAAAGATCTGCTATTGAAGCCGGGTTCTGTTTTTCGATGCAACCACATGAATCGTGGATTTTTTCTTCTTCGTTACACGCGCGGCGGTTGCGCGCACAGTGCTTCGGGTCTTCGTCACAATCGACGACAGGCGTCCGCTGAGGTAATGCTGGATGTTTTTCGCGTCCAGCATCCTGGAAGTGCTGGCTTTCGCATTAAGCAGCACCACGATGACATGACGTCCCGCCAGTTGCATGCGCATGATCAGGCAACGGCCGGCTTCGCGCGTGAATCCGGTCTTGGACACAGAAATATCCCAGTCCTTTTGACCGACCAGCCGGTTGGTGTTTCGATAAGAGATTACTTCTCCGTTCATGTCAATCAGGTCGCCGGCTTCGGTGGACATCTGCGCGATTTCAGGATAGTAGGATGCCGCCGTTACCATTTTTACCAGGTCAACCGCGGTCGAACGATTGCGCGCGGAGAGTCCGGTCGGTTCCGCGATAACCGTGTCGTGCATGTCCAGAATTTCGAGTTTTTGCTTTACCGCCGCATCGAATGCTTCGATTCCGCCGGGATAGGTGCGGCCAAGCGCCGCCGCCGCGCGATTATCGGATGACATCAGGGCCAGTTGCAAAATGGTTTTGCGCGACAGCACGGAGCCGACCGGAACGCGCGATGAACTGTGCTTGATCGTATCGACGTCGGTCTCTTCGATACTTATCATTTCGTCCATGTCCTGCCTTGCGTCAAGCACCACCATCGCGGTCATCAGCTTGGTCAGCGATGCGATCGGCACAATGGCGTTGGCGTTTTTCTGCAAAAGGATCTTGCCGGATGCTTCCTCGAAAACGATGGCGTGCTGCGAACTGAACGGCAGTGCGCTGGCTGCGGAGGCGTAGGCAAGAACGATGGCAAGCAGAGATTTTTTGAACATACACCGGCGACAGGCATGATTGATCGGGAGAAACAATCATAGCTTGTTAACGCGCAGTAACGTTGCGTAATATCTAAATTAAGTGAGGAGTGTTGCGAATAGGGCTTGAACGAATCGCAAGCAGCATGGATCGGAAGCATTGATTCATGCGAGCACGGCCGTCAAACAGAACTTTTTTGACTGCCGAGCCGTTCGTAATTGCCGCTCAGGTAGCTTCCTGCTGTCAGGATCAGGCAGCTTACGGCGAAGGCTGCTCTGAAACCGCCTGCGAAGGGAATCAGGTGTGTTTGTGTCATGCAGGGATGGGTGGCGTGGTCGATGCGGAGGATGATTGGATTTAGGTGAGCATCATAGCTGGAATATCGGATGCGCCCGGACTCTCAAAACATTCGGGCGCACCGGAAAATCAAGCTTTGGGTGCCGAAACGGTTTCCGGCGCCCATTTTCTTGCAATTACGGCGCCTGGAACTGCGCCGCTTCCTTGACAATCTCTTGCGAATCGCGCGGCGTCAGGAGGCGTTCGGACTCAAGCCGCTGAGCACTTTCAATCACTTTCGTCACATAGTCGCCGTGATTCGGATACAACTGTGCCAGGCGCGCACCGTCAAACGGGATCTCGTGCCCGGCAATGAAACAGAAACTGGCGCCGGTCGAACTGCCGTTCCAGGTACTGGTCGGCACATCCACATACGGAGAACGCAGTCCGCCGACGAGATTACCGAACCCATCTTTCACAGGCTGTCCGCCGACTACCTCAATCGGATTCGCACGCGGCGGAGCAATACCTTTGCGCACCCACAGATCGAGATTCTGCAACAGCGCATTGAAGTGAATACTTGAAGGGAAGCGGCTGCGCGGCCCTTCATTGCAAGACATCGGCGGTATGCTGCGGCCGGCGGCCAGGATATCCGCGGGAGCGGCAGCCGAATACAGTTCTTGCGGCGTCGCATGGCCGGCGCCCGCCATCTCGTAGTGCCTGTAGCGATCCGCAGGCGCGTCGCTGTCGGGGCGGCGTGAATGGATTCCGAACAGGTAGTCGGACTGCGACATGATTTGCATGATCGGCACGCCGACATTGCTGAAATGGCGGCGCGGATCGCTCAGGGGCGGGTTGGTCGCACACTGGTTGATCGCGCTGATGCCGGCAAAATTGCCGCCTGCCACCGCGACCACGTAGGCGTCATAAATCGGCACACCGTTCTTTTGCACATCCAGCGGATGAATCGCGTTGATGTAGGTGTACATATAGCCGCCGGTCTGCGAGTAGCCGAATCCATATAGCTTCTCGACCTTGAAGCCGGCGCTGTTGCGCAAAGGATTGGTGGATGCATTGCTCTTGAGCCAGGCGCCGACCTGGCTGTAGATATCCCATATCAGGCCGTTCTCGGTGGTGCGCGAACTGTCGCCCGCGATAATCGAATTGATCGCGCCGGCTGGACAATTGCGTGCATCGTCCAGCGGCAAGGGGTTGTCCCAGAACAGTGCGGCATAGCGTTGCGGATTGAAATTCTTGAGCGCATTGACCGCTACCGGTTTGGCGGTGATGCCAACCCACACGTCCCCGTTATCGAGAAACTGTTTCCCCGAAAGCCCCCAGCCGATATTCAGGTCGAACAGATTGGATGGATTCAGCATTTCAACGATCACGTTGCCGCTGAATTTCTTGCCGTTGGCAGGACGGCGTATCAGCACGCGGGTTGTATAAGGGGCATCAGCGGTGCGCACCACAGCCGCTCCGGGCGCCGGCCAATCGTAGACGTTGGCCTTGCCGCTGGCGAAATATTCTTCTTCGACATAACCGTGTTTTTTCAAGTCTTCCGGAATCAGGGTGTGGTCAGCTGCGCCGAACGGATACGAATCCGCGGTCGTGGCAATCGGGCCGCTGATGACCGGCAGTGGCGTTCCTGCATTTGCGACTATCGCTCCGGCACTCGCCATCCGTGCATCGGTGGATGGCGATTGCGAGGCGGTAATCGAGTCGCCGCCACATCCGGACAGCGTCAGGCTGCCCGCAAAAATACATAAGGCCGTACTCCAATTTTTTTTCATGTTGTTTGTCTCCGGTTTTTGTCATTGAATGCTGGGGAAATATGTCGTTCAGGCGATTGCGCCGTGGCATTTACTGTCCGGCAAGCTTTGATACATTCGGGTATCGTGTCTCGCCTGCTCATGAGAATAAATATTTAGAGCACTGTTAGGATTGATGCGCGCCAAGCTATTTGGAGTTCTGGAAATAAATGACAGTGTTTTCATCAAAACAACAATTTCAACATTCATTAAATCAAGGTAAAACGTATGACGATCAACAACCGTGTGACTGAACTGCTCGGCGTGCAACATCCCATCATTCAGGCGCCGATGGGCTGGATTGCGAGAGCGCAACTTGCGTCAGCTGTGTCCAATGCAGGCGGGATGGGCATCATCGAAACAGCGTCCGGCGACTTGGAAGCGATTCGCGGGGAAATCCGCAAGATGCGCGACCTGACCGACAAGCCGTTCGGCGTCAACATCGCGCTGACGTATGTGCGCGACGCCGGCATCGTGCAGTTTGTGGTCGATCAGGGCATCAAGTTCGTGACAACATCCGCCGGTGACCCGACCCGCTACTGCGCGGAACTGAAGGCAGCAGGTCTGACGGTGTTCCATGTGGTGCCGACGTTGGCCGGTGCGCTCAAGGCGATCGGGGCCGGGGTGGACGGCTTGATCGTGGAAGGCGGCGAAGGCGGCGGTTTCAAGAATCAGCGCGACGTGGCATCCATGGTGCTGCTGCCGCTGGTCTGTTCCCGGGTCGATGTTCCGGTCGTGGCCGCAGGCGGCTTCTGCGACGGCGTCACGATGGCGGCGGCATTTGCGCTGGGTGCGGAGGGCATCCAGATGGGTACGCGCATGTTGTCATCGGCGGAATCGCCGGTTCACGATAACTGGAAAACCGCGATCGTCAATGCGGGAGAGACAGATACGGTGTTCCTCAATCGCGGCGGGAAGGGCCCGGCACTGCGTGCGCTGCGTACAGAGCGCACTTCGCGTATCGAAAAGGAGATCCCGGAAAGCATCATGAGCGAATTCGCAGGCGTCCAGCAGCTTTATTTCGGTGGCGACATGGAGGCGGCGGTGCCGCTGACGGGGCAGGTGTGCGGACGTATTGATTCGATCAAGCCGGTACGGCAAATCATCGAGGAAACGGTACGTGATTTTCAGCGGGTAATTGACGGGCTGGCTGCCCGGCACGGCTCGGCGCGATAAGGAAAACAATTTCGCCGAGTGATGAAAACTTTGATACCTGCTGTTGTTCTCCAATCGAATAAACCCGGGCTAATTTTGATCCCATAACCAATACACTGTCATTCCGACGAGCGTAGCGACGAGGAATCTCAACCGTTTCCAGCGTGACTGGCAGTTGAGATTCCTCACCTTACGCGGAATGACAGACTTCGCATTTCGGTATACGCATCAATTCTCTATAGAGCTTTCCACGTCCCTAAGCGGATTGAAGCTGACGCAGTACCTCTTTCGCCACGGCCTCCGACGACGCCGGATTCTGCCCCGTGATCAGATTCCCATCGGTCACGATATACGATTGCCAATCTCCGCCTTTGCTGTACTTCCCGCCGTTCTTCGCAAGTTCATCCTCCACCAGGAACGGCACGATGTCGGTCAGTTGCACGGCAGCTTCTTCGGTATTGGTAAATCCGGTGACCTTTTTACCTTGCACCAGCGGCGAGCCGTCGGCAGCTTTGGCGTGACGCAGAACACCGGGCGCATGACACACGGCCGAAACAGGTTTACCCGCAGCGTACATGGTTTCGATCAGCTGAATGGAATGCCGGTTTTCGGCCAGATCCCACAGCGGCCCGTGTCCGCCCGGATAGAACACAGCGTCAAAGTCGTCCGCCGATACATCGGAAAGATTTATCGTCGAGGCCAGTGCAGCCTGTGCGGCAGGGTCTTGCTTGAAACGGCGCGTGGCCTCGGTCTGCGAATCGGCTTCATCGCTCTTCGGGTCGAGCGGCGGCTGGCCGCCTTTGGGCGACGCCAGCGTGATGTCTGCGCCGGCGTCCTTGAAAACGTAGTAGGGCGCGGCAAATTCTTCCAGCCAGAATCCGGTTTTCTTTCCCGTGTTGCCGAGCGTATCGTGCGAGGTCAGTATCATCAAAATTTTCATGTCATTTCCTTTCGTGTCGTCTCTGCATGTCGGCTCTCCAGCAAGCAGATCGGACCAATGGTGAACGTGGTTGAAAAAGCTCCCTGTTTATGCCGGCTGCAGTTGCAGCGTCGGGTAATCGGTATAGCCATGCGCGCCGCCGCCGTAGAAGGTCGAACGATCCGCCTTGTTCAGTGCGGCACCTTGCCGGAATCGTTCCACCAGGTCGGGATTGGAAATGTAGGAACGGCCGAATGCAACCGCATCGGCGATGCCTTGCTCGATCAAGCTTTCCGCGTCGGCGGCGGAGTAGTTGCCGCAAAAGATCAGCGAGCCGGTAAATGCCTCGCGGAGCTGCTTGCGGAATGCATCGCTCAGTTCGACGCCGCCGGCCCAGTCGGGTTCCGCGATATGCAGATACGCAATGCCGCGCTTGCTGAATTCTTTTGCGAGGTACAAGGTGCTGGCTTCGGAGTCGCTGTCGGCCATGTCGTGCGCTACAAAATGCGGCGACAGGCGCACGCCGACGCGATCGGCGCCGATCTCTTCGATGACCGCATCAAGCACTTCCAGCATCAGGCGGGCGCGATTTTCCAGCGATCCGCCATACGCATCGGTGCGCTGGTTGCTGTTGGTGGCGAGGAACTGGTTCAATAGATAGCCGTTGGCCGCATGCACTTCGACGAAGTCGAATCCGACCCGCTTGGCGCGTAATGTGGCCTGGCGATATTGCGCCACGATGCCCGGCAATTCTTCAATCGCAAGTGCGCGCGGCGTTTCGCAGGGCACATTGGCCGGTGTGCCGTCCGTTTGCACGACGAAGCATTGGGCTTTATTCGCGATCAATGCCGATGGCGCAACCGGCGCCGCACCGTTTTCCTGCAGCAGCGAATGCGAAATGCGGCCGACGTGCCAAAGCTGCAAAGCGATATGCCCGCCTTTTGCATGCACTGCCTGCACCGCGTTTTTCCATCCGGCTTCCTGCGCATCGGTATAGATGCCCGGCGTCCATGCATATCCCTGGCCTTGCCGCGACACTTGCGTGGCTTCGGTTACGATCAGGCCGGCGGTGGCGCGCTGTTCGTAGTATTCGACATTGAGCGCAGCCGGGATATCACCCGGTTGTCCGGCGCGCGAGCGGGTCAGCGGTGCCATGAACACTCTGTTAGGCAAGGTTTGGGAACCCACTTTGATCGGTGACAGCAGTTTTTTAATCATACAATCCTCTATGTAAATATTAGACCGGTCGTCTATAAAGCAATTGAAAAAATAAACGGACTTCCGCCCGCCATTCGTCAAACTATTCCGTTCATGCGCCGCCGAGCATCCACTCCGTCTGCTGGTAGGCGATATCGAGCGCATCGATGTTTCTGGTGGCCTTGCCGCGCAGCGAAGCGCCCAGCCACATTGCATAAAGAGATTCCGCCAGTTGTTCGGGACTGTGGCGGATAGGAACGGAGCCTTCTTTTTGCGCCGCCAGGATCGCGCCCGCGATCATGCCGATCACGATGTCCATGCCGGTTGCCAACGATTCGCGCATCGGCTCCGACAAATCCGAAACCTCGGCCGCAAGCTTGACCGCAAGGCAAGTGTCGTGGCATTTGCTGGTTGCATGCATTTGCCGCCAGCTGTCAAAGTAAATCAGCAACCGTGTGCGGGCAGGCATCGTTTCGTTATCGAAAAGAGTGTGCAGGCGCGCATGGTAATTCTCGAAGTAGCGTTCCAGCAGCGCGACGCCGAAGCCTTCCTTGGACTGGAAGTAGTGATAGAACGAACCTTTCGGCACTTCAGCCGCGCCCAGCAGTTCGCTCAATCCCATCGCGGAAAAGCCGCGCCCGAGAATCAGGTTTTCTCCGATGGAGAGAATCCGTTCGCGGTTGTCTTGGTAGCGTGTGGTGTGTTCCATGGGGTGCACTATACCTGAATACTAGACCGGTCGTCTAGTGGCGGGCTACTCGGTAGCAACCAATTTTGTTTTCTATTTAGATAATGACGAATTTGCCATATTGCTCAATAGACATAAATTCATTCGGCCCGTAGACTATGTTGATTGTTATGAATGCAATTCTTTAGCCGATCAAGCAGTTTCGGTGACTGCGCGGTAGGGCAATAGGAACTCCGCTTTTCGCGGATTTTTATACTGAAATAAGTATGTACCCCAAAAACTAATAGGCACATCATTTTTAGGGAATTTGAATGAACATTCGATACCGCAGTATTCTTTTTAATCGTAGACGGTATGGGATACATTGCGTTAATCGGCACAAGAATGAGTAGTATACGCATCTGCGCATACTGCAAGAAGGCTGTACCGCTTACTAAGGAGCACCTTTGGCCTAGCGGCATCATTGCACGCGCAAAGGACATTGACACAAGTTACCTTGGCAAGTTAGAAAAATTCATCGATGCTGACCTCACGATCAAGGATGTTTGTGCGGGGTGTAATAACGGACCACTCAGTACCCTTGATGCCTACATATGTGATTTATTCGATGCACAGTTCAGCCATCCAGCTATTCGCCGGCAAGCTAGAACTTTCATTTACAACTACGAGATGCTTCTTCGCTGGCTCTTGAAGATCTCATATAACACAGCTAGAGCGAATGAGTCGGACGTTGAAGCTCTTTCGAAATACGTAGAGTTCATGCTTGAGGGAGGCCGGACGCCTGCAGAAATCCAAATTCGCCTTGAGCTAATTCATGCATCGCCGAATCCAAACTGGACACCTGGAAGCTCGACTATTAAGGCAATTCCTGCAGTCTCGCTTCGGTGCGCACGGGTTGAGACGCCTGAAAACCATCTTCCTGGCACAACACTCCGGCTTGTCGCCATCTACGGCTTCTACTTCTGGGTGATCATTATGCCTCCGAAAACTGACTCTTCTCTCTTTCACAGCGGCCTACCCGGAAAGCTTTTGCCACCCAATCGCAGCAAGTTGTCTCTGTACTCGACGCGTGGAATGTTGGAGCTCCACGCTGATTGGATTCGAAACCCTCGCGCTGCACAATCAATGCGTGATCTCAGAGTGCGCCGTGGCAGGTAACTCTTCGATCAAGGGGGCGTTTTCCGGCAAGCTTTGGTTGCTCATGTCGATCGCTTATCTCAAACGTTTAGATCTTTAGTTACTTCTTAGAGAGCATATGTCACAAGAAATCAAAGCTTTAAACGAGCACGATGCGGCAGGGCATTCGCTCGTGGCAGCGGCCAGTAAGACGAACGAATCGCTCGGTCCATTTTCAAGCTGGTTGATTGCAGGCGTGGGCGCTGCATTCTCCCTTCTTATAGCAAACGTCGACAAAATTTCGCAATTCGTCTGCCTTTATCACATACGTATTGCCCTCTTGATGCTTCTTATAGGACTGATCGTGTCCATATTCGCAAGACTACTTTCCGCAATGGTGTCTGCGGCGCTGGGAAGTCGCGAAGCTGGACTGGGCCTGGCTAAGCAGATCCAAGAGTCAGGTAGACCTTTCGATGTAAAAATTTTCATCACAGAATACGAGCGTGGACTATTCCCCTATCAGCGGTGGCTGGCGCGAAAGTCGATGGACAAAGCAATAGCTGGAGATTCTGTTGCGGTTGCACGTATGATTGCAAAACTGTCACAAACACAGGCGATCCTTGTCCTCACAGAGACGCTGTTGGTTGCTGTGGCTGCTGGAGTTCTGGTAGTAGGGCTGAGAACTCAATGATGAAAGACACAATAGAGAATTAGGTCAGGTCCAGAGGAGCGCTAAAGGTCGAGACGAATTTCTTTCTTAATCAAATTCATGCTGCGATGTTTTCTATCAAGGAACACGAATGGGCCAAGTCTCGTCTTTTGCCACATGTCGATCTTGGATATGAGGTGTTCGGGAAACTTGAAGGCTATGCAGAAAAGCATGAACGGTACTATCTTCGTAAAGAACTATAGTTGATTGCACCGGCATATAACATTCAATTGAATACGGGCGTTGTGTGTCTTAGAGCGAGCGGAATAAGCAAATATAAAAAGGTGAATTTATTCAGTTTGATTAGCTACCGGCCGTTGTTGTTGTTGTTGTTGTTGCGGCGACAGGTGAGGCTAATATTCCGCCCGGCCACGTTGCTTGCTTTATGCTTTGGCGCGACAGGTGCAAAGAGGAAGTCACAAGATGGTCCGGGAAACGTTAGGCCGGAAATTTGGGCAGTACCAGAGGATCTATGTAATCAAGGTATAGCGCCTAAGATTAGACACTAACGCAACACATACACATCGCCGAACACGGATACGCAAGCATGCCCGCTAGGCGGCAACGGAGGTGATGATGGATCAGTCGGCTAAATTTTGGGACAGAATGGCAGAACGCTATTCGAAACTACCTATTGCTGATGAAGCGGCATACCAGAAAAAACTGCAGGTCACGCGCGGATATTTTCGACTGGACATGGAAGTGTTGGAGTTTGGCTGCGGCACAGGGTCGACAGCCATCACTCATGCGCCTTATGTGAAGCATATTCAAGCGATCGATATCTCATCGAAAATGATTGAAATCGCTCAAAGAAAAGCTGACGCAAAGAATATTGAAAATATCACTTTTAAACGTTCATCCTTCGATGAATTCAGCGCGCCGAATCAAACCTTGGATGCCGTGTTGGGACTCAGTATTTTGCACTTGCTGGACAACAAGGATGAGGTAATCGCCAAGGTTCACAAAGTGCTCAAGCCGGGCGGCATCTTCGTTACCAGCACCGCGTGTATTGGGGATTCGATGAAGTTTTTCAAGCTGATCGCGCCAATTGGAAAGTTCTTAGGTTTAATGCCGTTGGTCAAAGTCTTTACCACCAGGGAATTGGAAGACAGTTTGACCGGTGCCGGCTTCGAGATTGACTACCAATGGCAACCGGGTAAAAACAAATCAGTGTTTATTGTGGCGAAGAAGGCTGAGTAGAGGCGATAAAAAATGAGGGTCGATCTTGTCCTTTGACCCTTTGATGTGAAAGAAAAAATGAAATCATTCGCTCACGCAGGCCCGGATATCAATGAGCCCGACAAGCCGTTGATCTCGCGGATTCTTCCTGACATTCTTGCGTTTGCAATCGGCTTGGCGGCTGCCTATTTCCTGAAGTGGGATATCAAGGATCTGGTGTGGAGCCTCTGGCTCTGCAGTCTGGTGTTGGGCTATCTGACGCTGCTGGGGGCATTGGCCGGAGGTGCGTATATCGGGGTCCATGCGATTACGCACAAGGATTTCAAGAAGAGCATGCGCATGACGGCTATCCTCATGGGGCTTGGATTGGGCGCGTTCTTCCTGGGCTTTTTCTCGCTTCATTTCGGCGCTTTTCATGCGGGACATTCCGTGTTCCTGCAGCAGTTCTTTCCGGTCGAGGGGATGCCGAAAGACGGTTTCGGCGACGCATTCATGAATCCGCCGCTTCTGTGGATCCTGGTGTTCAAGCATCTGATGGCGCCTTACGGTCTCTTTCTTATCCCGGCGATCATCGCGGAAAGGCAGCATGTTTTCATGCCGTTGATCAAAGCGGTAAAGGCAGTGCGGACGGATACGGCGCCGGACTTTCGGTTGAGTGGCAGGACAGAGGGACAGAATGGAAAGAAGAGCCACCCGGCGGGTGATGCAATGAGCCGGCCCTATATCAATGTCGTCCGCATGCACCTGCTCATCTTCTTTTTCGCGTTCGCGCATATCCTGAAGCTTGATTCTTTCCTGGTGTATGCGGTTGTCTCATTTGTCTACTTTTTTCCTTGGAGTGAATTCAAGAAAAGAAGGGCATCGAACAAGCCGGTCGATGCGACGGCTTGACAGCGGTGCTTCACTGGCAAATCAAATTAACTGGACGGCCTACCAGGCTCATCTTTTAGCCAACGTCGATTATCTTGTGAAGTACATATCAAGCATCGGGCGCTACTTTCAGGTAAAAGAAGTGAAACCATGTCTGAAAGCGGATGTATATGCTGAGTTATGAAGCAGAAGTGGTATTGAAGAATCCGGGTGCATTTGTCCTGCGTACGCTGAAGGCTTTTCGTGCAAACCAGGGTTTGCTGTTGGCCGGCGCGGTGGCATATTACGCGCTGCTGTCGATCGTGCCGCTGTTGATCCTGATCGCGATCGCGCTGTCCCATGTGATCGATGAAGCGGAGTTGCTGCTGACGCTCGGCCGTTATCTGGAATGGCTGGTTCCCGGCCAATCCGGACCGATCATCATCGAACTTGCGAACTTCATGGCGCATCGCGACGTGCTCGGTTGGGTGCTTCTTGCGACGATGCTGTTTTTCAGTTCACTTGCGTTCACGGTTCTGGAGAATGCGATGTCAGTGATTTTCGTGCACCGCGTAGCGATCCACCGTCGGCATTTTCTGGTCTCGGCCATTTTGCCGTATTGCTATATCTTGTCCCTTGGCGCCGGTTTGCTGCTGATCACGCTGGTTGCCGGGATCTTGCAGGCAGTGGGCGAAGGGAGTCTGTATTTTCAGGGGCATATCTGGTCGCTTGGAGGCGTATCCGGCGTGCTGCTGTATCTGCTCGGGCTGGTTGGCGAAATTTTCGTGCTTACCTCGGTCTACCTGGTAATGCCCGTCGGGCGCATTTCCTTGCAACGTGCACTGATCGGCGGCGTGACGGCGGCGCTGCTATGGGAGGTGACACGCCATATCCTGGTTTGGTACTTCGCGACACTGTCGCTGGTCGGCACGGTGTACGGATCGCTGACAACGGCTATCGTTGTGCTGTTGTCATTGGAAATCGCGGCGGCCTTGTTGTTACTTGGCGCGCAGGTGATCTCGGAATTCGAGCGCATCGGAAAAGAACCCGAGAATGCACCTCCGATGCCGTTTCATGTCAAGGAACAGGAAAACGAATGACAGCCGCAAAGGCAAGTTTTGCGGTTGGGTTTGTGTTGTATTGCATGATGGCGCTACAGAATAAGGCCAAGTCCCATCTTTTTCCCCACGTCGATCACCGTGCGAAGTGCGTGATAAATCGCGGCGGCAGATTCGATGCATAAAAGATAAAAGGCGAGACCTGGCTCCCAAGTTTAGTAGGTACTAGGCCTAAGCCGCCTTGCTATTGAACAATTCCATAAAACCAGCGCGGTCGGTGGTGGCCTTGCGTGCATCGTCGAGGGTTATTTTTTTCGCCTTGATCAATGACGCCAGGTCTGAATTCATCGTATGACAGCCTGCATCGCCGGTACGCTCCAGTTTTTCCAGGAGCGGACGAATGCCGCTGATGTTTCGAGCCTCGATCAGCTTCGCCGCTTCTGCATTGACTGTCAGGCATTCGGTAGTCAAGTGATAGCTGTCGCCTCGCATGGAAGGCAGCAGTGCCTGGCAAATCACACCGCGCAGCGCCGTGGCAAGCGCCTGGGCTTGCATATCCGAATTCCCTAGCAGGCGCAGCATTTTTTGCAGTCCGAGTTCGGTCGACCTGGCATGGAGAGTGGCAAATACCAAAGGCCCCGATTCGGAAAGCGCGAGCGCCTCCTGTGCGGTTTCCGAATCCCTTATTTCGCCGATCAGAACCACGTCGGGCCGCTCGCGCAAAGCGTCCAGTGCGCCAAGATAGTAGCTTTGCACGTCGCCTTCCGTGCCGACTTCGCGCTGGGTGATGATCGATTTTCTCTGCGGGATCAGGGTTTCCACCGGGTCTTCGATGGTAATGATGTGTCCCGAGCGGTTTTTGTTGATCTCGTCGAGAAGCGACGCAATCGTCGTCGATTTTCCCTGGCATGTGTCGCCTATGATCAGGACAAGCCCGCTGTACAGTTTTGCGAACTCCTGGGAATTCTTGCGCAACCCGACTTGGTTCAGTGGGACCGGCGCGGTAGGAAAACGGCGGATCACGCATCCGAGCCGCTTCTTGCCCTGGAATGTAAAGCAGTTGAGCCGGATGCGCGCGCTGTGCAAGTCCTTGGAGCGATCAAACGCCCTGTCTTGTATCCGCTCCTTCCAGTTCGGCTCGATCACTTCAAAGAACTCTTCCATTTCTTCGAGAGTAACTGGCGTATCCGAGACGGCGACCAGCCTTTTCGGCTGGCGCAGCATGATGGGACTATTCTGGTGAATGATGATGTCGCTGAATACCGTCTTGGAATTAAGAAGATGGAATATCTGCTCGATCAGCGTGCCTTGAACAGGCAGGTCTCCGCTTTCGGCGAAGGTGAGTGTTTCAATCAGGGAGAACTGTTCATTCACGTCGGGAATTCCTTCATCAAAGGAGTGGCGCAGGCGCGCAAAATTCTGCTGTCTATTATTGCATTACGTAAATTATTTTACTGTAAGAAAATATTGGATCAAGGAAAAAAATCTTGCAACAAAATGTTTGATTGCGATGATTTAGCGCCGACTTGTGTTACCGGCGCTTGTCTCTAACAGAGAAAATAAATTTCATCAAAAACATATAGAAGCCAAAAATTTCCATAATGAATTTGGCTAACCGACGTTGATTATATACTGTATATTTGTACAGTATAAATTGATGAGCAACTTCATCGCTCCACGACAACAAAAAGGAGATGATCATGTCGGCGTCGGCGGCAACCATCGTTTCGGAATGTCCGCATGCCATCTGGCGTGCGGATCAAATGGGTTCCTGCCGGAATCCGGTTATATCCACCAGCCATCCCGCGCTGGATCGTGAATTGCCCAATGGCGGCTGGCCCGCTTCCTCGCTGATTGAATTGTTGTTGCAGCAGCCGGGCATCGGCGAGATGCGTTTGCTGCGCCCGGCCCTGGCGACGATTGCACGACAGCGGCGCATTGCGCTGGTACAACCGCCGCATCTGCCGCAAATTGCCGCCTGGTCCAGCTGGGGCTTGGCGCCTGCACATCTTCTCTGGATCAAGACCGCGCGCAGTGCAGATGCATTGTGGAGTGCCGAACAAATCCTGCGCAACGGCAGTTGCGGCGCGCTGCTTTTCTGGCAGACGCATGTCCGCTCGGAATCGTTGCGCCGTTTGCATCTGGCGGCGCAGGAGAGCGATATCGTGTTCTGGATGATCCGGCCGCTGTCGAGCGCGCAGGATTCTTCTCCCGCGCCGCTGCGTCTCGCACTGCGGTCTGCACATGCCGGCGTGGCGATCGATATCGTCAAGCGGCGCGGTCCGCGGCGCGATGATGCGCTTTATCTGCGGCTTGACGACAAGGCTGCGGCTCCCTTCAACACAACTTCATTGAATCATGCGCCTGTGGATCGCCGTGCACCTGCCGTTACTGCCTCTCGAAACGTTCCGGCCGCGCTGGTGTGAGCTGGGCATGCATGTCGTGATCGAGCGCGAGCAGGTGCTGGCGATGACGCCGCAGGCAGATGACGGCGGCGTGCGCATCGGAATGCGGCGCGGCGGCGTGTCGGCGATCGCGCCGGATGCGACGATGCATGACCGGGATGCGGTGAAGGAACAGGCTGCATTGAACGGCATCGCGATGAGCTTGTTGCAATACACGCCCGAAGTCGCGCTTGCTGAAGACAATGCCAACCTGCTGCTCGACGTGACCGCCAGTCTGCGTGTGTTCGGTGGCCGCCTGGCGCTATGCCGGCGTGTGCGCACCAGCGTCGATGCGATGGGGTTCACGGCGCAGATCGGCATGGCGCCGACTGCGCAGGGCGCATGGCTATTGGCTTGCCGTCGCGGCAATCGATCGCTGGCAAGAGCGCGCCGCGTGATCCGCATGGATAGTTTGACCCGGCGGCTGGATGCACTGCCGTTTACGCTGCTGCCTGCGGCCGGGCCTTATCGCGATTGGCTGGATGGCATCGGCTGCCGCACGCTCGGTGATTTGCGCAAGCTGCCGCGCGCCGGATTGCAGCGGCGTTGCGGCAAGGATGTGCTGGATGCGCTCGACCGCGCCTATGGCGATGCGCCGGAATTGTTCAACTGGATAGAAGCGCCGCAGACATTTTCCGCGAAACTGGAATTGCCGGACCGCATCGAACATGCCGAGGCAGTGTTGTTTGCCGCGCGCCGCCTGATCCTGCAAATGGTCGGCTGGTTGACGGTGCAGCAACTGGCGGTATCGCGCATGGTTCTTTTTCTGGAGCATGAACGCGGCCGTACGGCGATAGAGCCCACGCCGGTCGAGATTGCGCTGGCGGAACCGGCATGGCATGAAGCGCATTTGATCCGTTTGCTGAAAGAACGACTGGGGCGGATTGAATTGAGCGGTCCGGTGATCGCGATCCGGCTCGAAGCAGTCGACCTATCCGCGATGATGCCGCCGACCGAGTCGCTGTTTCCGGAGCCGGGCGGCACGCCTGCCGATTACCATCGCCTGCTTGAATTGCTGACCGCGCGGCTGGGTGCGGACAGCGTGCTTGCGCCTGCGGCCGAAGCCGACCATCGGCCCGAAATCAGCAATCAATGGCGTCCGGCGGCATCGATAGAACGGTTTGCGCCGGTTATGGAAATGGGGCCGACCCGGCGCCCGTTCTGGCTGCTGGAAAAACCGCTTGCATTGCTGGTGCGCGAGCATCGCCCGTTTTACGGTTCACCGCTGCAATTGATCAACGGCCCGGAGCGGATCGAATGCGGCTGGTGGGATGACGCTTTCACGGCGCGCGATTATTTCATTGCACAGGGAAACGAGTCCGCATGCTACTGGGTGTACCGGCAACGGGTCGGCGACGAGATACGCTGGTTTTTGCACGGCCTGTTTGCGTGACGCGCGATGCAAGCCGAGCCGCCTGCCGTATTGATCGCACCGTTACCCGAGTATGCGGAACTGCAATGCGCATCGAATTTCAGTTTCCTGCGCGGCGCGTCGCATGCGGAAGAGCTGGTGGCGCGCGCGGCGCAGCTTGGTTATTCCGCGCTCGCGATTACCGACGAATGTTCTCTGGCCGGCGTGGTGCGCGCGCATGTCGAAGCAAAAAAACTGGGACTGCATCTGATTATCGGCAGCCAGTTTCATCTGAAGAATGAGGACGGCAGTGCGGCTTTTTCACTGATCGTGCTTGCACAGAATCGCGAAGGCTATGGCAATCTTTCGGAGTTGATCACCTTGGCGCGTACGCGGACCGTGAAGAAGGGCAGTTATCTTCTGACACCATGCGACTTTGCAACGCCGGAAAAGCCTTATGCGCATTTGCGCGGCATGCCTGATTGCCTTGTGATTCTGGCGCCGGCCTACGGCATTGCCATCGATGAGCTTTCCGCACAGGCGCAGTGGCTGACGCAGACATTTCCGGGACGCGCACGGATCGCATTGACGTTGCTGCACCACGGCCGCGACGAGCGGCATAAAACAATCGTGCAGCAGGTAGCTCATGACTGCGCGATTCCGCTGCTTGCCACCGGCGACGTCTGCATGCACGTGCGTTCATGCAAGCCGCTACAGGATACGCTGACCGCGATCCGGCTGGGCAAACCCGTCTCCGCATGCGGCTACGATCTCGCGCCCAATGCGGAACAGCATCTGCGGTCCCGGCTGCGGCTGGCCAATCTGTACCCGGTCGAAGCGCTGCAGGAAACCATCCGCACTGCCAGGCAATGCAGGTTTTCTCTTGACGAGCTGCGTTATGAATATCCGGATGAACTGGTGCCCAAGGGCGAAACGGCTGCAACGCATCTGCGCAAGCAAACCTATATCGGCGCGCACCGGCGTTTCCCAGCCGGCATTCCATCCACCGTGCAGCTACAGATCGAAAACGAGCTGGACCTGATCGCCGACATGGCATACGAACCGTATTTTCTGACGGTCTATGACATCGTCTGCTTCGCGCGCAGGGAAAATATTTTGTGCCAGGGCCGCGGTTCGGCCGCCAACTCCGCCGTCTGCTATTGCCTCGGCATTACCGAGGTAGACCCGGCGCGCGGCAATTCATTGTTCGAACGATTCATTTCAAAAGAACGCAACGAGCCGCCCGATATCGATGTCGATTTCGAGCATCAACGGCGTGAGGAAGTCATTCAATATGTCTACAACAAGTACGGCCGGCTGCGCGCGGCACTGACAGCGGTCGTGATCAGTTATCGGCCGCGTAGCGCACTGCGCGATGTCGGCAAGGCACTGGGCATCGATCCGGGCGTGGTGGATCAGATCGCAAAATCGCACCGCTGGTGGGATGGCAAAGAGGGGCTATCCAGGCGCTTCAGTGAATGCGGCATGGCGCTGGAGTCGCCGATTGCGCAGCAGTGGTGCGGCATCGCGGAAAAGCTGATGGGTTTTCCGCGGCATCTGTCCCAACATCCCGGTGGCTTCGTGATCTCGCGCGGCAAGCTGTCGCGGCTGGTGCCGATCGAAAACGCGGCGATGGAAAACCGCAGCGTGGTGCAATGGGACAAAGACGACCTGGATGCGCTCGGCTTACTGAAAGTCGACATCCTCGCGCTCGGCATGCTGACCATGATCCGCCGCGCGCTGGCGCTGGTCGCCGATCGGCGCGGCGAATCGTTCGAGCTACAGGATATTCCCGCGGAAGATACGGCCACCTACGACATGATTTGCGCAGCCGATACGATCGGCGTATTCCAGATCGAGAGCAGGGCGCAGATGAGCATGCTGCCGCGCTTGCGGCCACGGACTTTTTATGACCTGGTTGTGCAGGTGGCGATCGTGCGGCCGGGGCCGATACAGGGCGGCATGGTGCATCCGTATCTGCAGCGCCGGCAAGGCCTGGAGCCGGTCGATTATCCCCACGACCTGGAGCAGGCATTGTCGCGCACTTTGGGCATACCGATTTTTCAGGAACAGGTGATGCAGATCGCGATGCTGGCTGCCGGTTTCACCGCAGGCGAAGCCGATCAGCTGCGCCGTGCGATGGCGGCATGGAAGCGCAAGGGCGGACTGGAAAAATTCGAAGACAAGCTGATCAAGGGCATGCTGAAACGCAATTACACGCGCGAGTTTGCGGAATCGATTTTCCGTCAGATCCAGGGCTTTTCCGAATACGGTTTCCCGGAAAGCCATGCCGCCAGCTTTGCATTGCTCGCCTACGCCAGTTCCTGGCTGAAATGCCACGAACCGAGCGTATTTCTCGTTGCGCTGCTCAACAGCCAGCCGATGGGATTTTATTCGCCGTCGCAACTGGTGCAGGATGCCAAACGGCACAATGTCGAAGTGCGTGCGATTGATGCATGCATCAGCGGCTGGGATGCGGCGCTGGAGCTGTCGGAAAGCAATCAGCAGGCGGTGCGGCTCGGCTTGAGCCTGGTGCGCGGATTGCCGAGAGACGCCGCATGCCGGATCGAAGAGGCGCGTGCGGCCCGTCCATTTTCAGATTTGCACGACATGGCAACCCGCGCGCAACTGGCGCGTAGCGACTTGCAGGTGCTGGCGGCGGCAAACGCACTCGAATCTCTGGCTGGCCATCGGCGGCAGGCACTGTGGCAAGCGGTGGCCGGCGCGGCGGAGTCAGGATTGCTGAAGCACGCGCCGATAGCGGAGCAGGAGCTGCAGCTCGCCGCGCCATCCGAAGCGGAAAACATCATCGGCGATTATCGAAGCTGCGGACTTACGCTGGGCCGCCATCCGTTGGCATTGCTGCGTCCCATGCTAACGAAGAAACGGTTTCTCTCGGCTGAAGCGCTGAATACATTTTCCAACGGCCGCTTCGTGCGCGGCTGCGGCATCGTCACAGTGCGCCAGCGCCCTGAAACCGCAAAGGGCACGATGTTCGTCACGCTGGAAGATGAAACCGGCGTGGTCAACGTGATCGTCTGGCCGGACCTGATTGAAAGACAGCGCAAGGAATTGCTCAGTGCATCATTGCTGGGCGTGTATGGAATATGGCAGTGCGAACGCAATGTACGGCATCTGGTTGCGAAGCAACTGGTGGATTTATCGGTGTGGTTGGGGCGATTGGATACGAGAAGCCGGAATTTTCATTGAGACTATCAACGTAAATCCCGTGTTTTCGACCGAATGGGAAATTCGGATGCTACCTGATATCTTCCACCGCCAATATTTCGCCGATCTCGTCGTACCGTATCCGCTTGTCCATCTTCCCATCCTTGTCGGTATCCAATTCGGCATGGGTAATTTTCCCCGGCTTTAAGTACTCGATCTTTTGAGGCCGGCCCGTCGCAGGATAGATATATTCGAATGACACTATCACTCCATGCTCGAAGTTTGTCTTGAAATCTCGAAAGCCGTCTTTATCAGTATCTGTTTCGGTAAGCTCTGGATTGCCTTGGCGGTAGTGGGTCCGCGATTCGAATACGCCGTCGAAATTGTCGTCAGCATCGACAAAATCAATCGTTCCGTCACGGCTGAATCTCGTGATGTAATCAACTTTTCCATCCCGATTGCGATCGATGTCGTACTTCACGGTTCGCCCGCCCGGTGCAAAGGTCCATCTTTCGTCAAGCACGCCATTGCCGGTGTAATCAATGCCCTCCGTCATCACCGGTCCTCGATGGTATGCATATGAGATCGCGGCGCCGGCGACGACCCCTAGCAACAAGGCGCCAAACCTGCTGCCCGCTTTCCTGGGTGCCGGAACCGGCACATGAAGAGGTTGTACAGCATCCCACTTATCGATGATTGCCTTCGCCGCCGCATAGTCCTGTTCTTCGACCATAACCCTGACCAGTCCTGCGGCCGGCAATTCGCCAATTCCCCCTTGCAAATATTCACCATCGACCCGGCCTGCAAGTCCCTGCTGTTGCAACAGGTCCAAAATCATGTGTGCTTCAACTGCGTTCGATGCTTGATATAGTGGTTTCATGTTTTAAGTGCCAGAAGCAATAGCCGACAGATTGCTATTGAAGTGAAAAATGAACCCTCAAGAATCACCTCAGGGGCCAGAGACAATTCGCATTTGTTTCCAGTCATGACGCTGGTTGAAGGCCGCATTAAGGCCTGCGCTAATGTACTGCATTAATAATCCGGCAACAAGCAGCATGCTCTTTCACCCCCAGGGACGCATGCATTTGCGGTTTTCTGCGTTACCGGGAGTGACTGTTTTTTCGACACGCACCGAAAATCTCGAAACCCGATATCCTGTAAATACAAAAATTTAATTTCTTGCATAGGAAAAACGTGACGCAATCAATGAATACAAAAAGCAGAGTCCTGGTGGTCGGTGCCGGTGCGATCGGCAGTTTCTATGGTGCGGTCCTGGCATCGCAAGGCGCTGAAGTATCGGTCGTGTGCCGCTCGGAATTCGACGTTGTGCGCGATCACGGATTTGCGATTGAAAGCGACAAGCTCGGCAATCAGGTGTTTCGTCCGACGCAGGTTTTGCGCTCCGCTGAAGATTATCAGGGCGGTTCGCCTGACTACCTGATCGTCAGCGTCAAGGTGGTGGAGGGCGTCGACCGCGCGGCGCTGATCCGTAGCGCGGTCGGTCCCGACACGGCAATCGTGCTGATTGAAAATGGTGTCGAAATCGAAGCGGAGATTGCGGAAGCGTTTCCGGAAAATGAATTGATCAGTGCGCTGGCGTTTATCCAGGTCAGCCGCGTCGGGCCTGGCCGGGTCAGGCACCATGCGTTCGGCGACCTGTCGTTCGGCAATTATCCGAGTGGTATCTCGGATCGATGCAGGCAGTTGGCAAACCAGTTGAAGGATGGCGGCATCAAGAGCATGTTGTCCGAGAACGTGGTGACCGCACGCTGGGAGAAGTGTGCGTGGAACGCGGTGTTCAATCCGATTTCCGTGTTGGGCGGCGTGCTGGATACGGATGCGATTCTTTCGCCTCCCGAAGGCGAGGCGCTGGTCCGTCAGGCGATGCGGGAGGTGGGCGACATCGCGGCGGCGACCGGGCATCCGCTACGGGATGGACTGTTCGACCAGTACGTCGATGGCACGCGCAAGGCGCCGCCGTACAAGACCAGCATGGCGCTCGATTATGAGAACGGCCGGCCGATGGAAATCGAAGTCATTCTCGGCAATACGGTGCGGGCAGGGCGGCGCGAGAAGGTTGCGATTCCTGCTTTGGAAGCGCTGTATGCACTGATGAAGATGGTGGAGTTTCGGCTGAAGAAAGAGCAGGGCTAAGGAACGTGCACGGAATAATTTCCCGATTGGTTCCCCGTCTGACGGGCGCACTGCGGCGTTGCTCGTCGTCGCCATAGCAGCTACGCCGCGAAGCAAGTCCCCTTGCGGGATGACTCCTCCTCGCGCCTACGCAGGAGTATCGCCTTGCAAGGCGATACCGTTACGCAGGCGAATGGCATGCCATTCGAATTCCCTGCTACACCATCCCGCCAGACGCGTCCAAATCGGGACCTTATTTCGTGCACATTCCTAAGCGGCGGCTTCATGCACTTTCTGCCGAAGGAGTGAATTAAAAATGCCCGTCATTCCGAGTGCAGCGAGGAATCTCATCGGCTCGCAGCACTGGAAACGATTGAGATTCCTCGCGGTGCTCGGAATGACAGAGTAAAGGTTGACAGGCCTGCTCAGGCCAAGCTTGGCCGCGTCACGTCCCTCTCGACCTGTTGCTGAACACATCGAACAAACGCCAAGCGCGCATTCGAAATTTCTTTAACGCACTCCCAGCGTTGGGTACTTGACCAGTCCGCTATCGATCAGGATGAATTCACCGGTCGTTTTTCGAGCGCCGGCGCATAGCCAGTAGCAGGCATCGGCCACATCTTCCGGCTGTATGGTTGCGGCCAGCGGGGTCACCGCGATGTAGCCCTGGCGCCGTGCTTCGTATTGCTCCGCGCCCAAACCGTTTTGCAGCCACGGCGTCTCGACCATGCCGGGCCCGACTGCATTGACGCGGATTTCCGGGGCGAGCGTACGCGCCATGCCGGACGTCATTGCATTCAGTGCGCCTTTGGATGCCATATAGGCAATGCTGGAACCGATGCCCGATACCGACGCGACTGACGATATGTTGACGATGCCTGCACCCGGATTTTTTTTCATCAAGGGCGCGAACGCGCGGATCATCTGATAGGCGCCGATCACATTGACCGAATAGATATCGTGGAAGTCTTGTGCCGACAGGCCTTCCAGATCCTTGGCCGCGACGAACTTCGTGGTGCCCGCATTGTTGACCAATGCGTCGGCGCGGCCCCATTTCTCTGTGACCGCTTTTGCCAGCGCGCGGCAGTCCGCATCTTCGGCGACATTGGCTTTCATGACCAGCACATCGGCGCCCAAAGCACGGCACTCGTCGGCGACCGCGTCGGCCGGCTCGGGACTGCGCGAAAAATTGATGACCACGTTGTAACCGTTTTTGGCGAACAGACGGGCGGTGGCGGCACCGATGCCGGACGATGAACCGGTAACGACTGCAACTTTCTTGTGCATGATTTCCTTTTGGAATTAAAGTGAGGGGAAGGATTTTGGCTTGGCAATAACGGGAATTGTACTGATTGAATGGAAGCGCTGCAGGAAATGAAAGTTCGGGGCCCATCTCTTGCTTTTCCAGGAATCCGTAGATCTTCGACTCTCATATCCCGGTTTCAATCCGCCTCAAACCCGTTTCCCGATTTTGGTTTATGCTTCGATAACTCCACCGCCAAACATCCATTCCATGAACTCTTTGCCAGACGGCCTTATCGTCATTGCCAAACGCGCGTGTCCAACGTGCATGCTGGTCGAACCGCTGCTGAAAGAGTTGGCGCATGGACCGATGCCGTTGACGGTGTATGTTCAGGACGATCCTGAGTACCTGGCAGGTGTGCCGGGCGTAATCTACGACAAGATGCTTGAGACTTCGTTTCGCTTGAATACCGAATTTGTTCCGACCATCATCCGCATCGAGGGCGGCCGCGAAGTCGATCGTGCGTACGGCTGGCATCGCGGCGACTGGCAAAAAATTACCGGGCTGGACAAGCTTGGCTACGACCTTCCGGAAATACGGCCAGGATGCGGTTCGAAAACCCTGGAGCCCGGCATTGCCGAAGAACTCGCGATCCGCTTCGGCAGCGTGAAGCTTGCTTCGCGCCAGGTCGAAATCGGCGATGCGGAAGATTTGATGGAAGCCTGTTTCGAGCGGGGCTGGACCGACGGACTGCCGGTGGTGCCGCCGACCCAGGCACGCGTGGTGCGCATGTTGCAGGGAACCACGCGCGCTCCCGATGAAGTACTCGGACCGATGCCGCCCGACCTTGTGCCATGCACGGTCGAAAAGGTCGCGATCAATGCGGTGATGGCCGGCTGCAAACCTGAATACATGCCGATTGTGCTGGCTGCGGTTGAGGCGGCGCTGATCGACGAATTCGGCATGCATGGCGTACTGTGCACCACGATGTTCGTCGGACCGGTGGTCATCGTCAACGGTCCGATCGCCAAGGCAGTCGGCATGAATTCAGGTGTCAACGCGCTGGGCCAAGGCAATCGCGCCAATGCCAGCATCGGCCGGGCGCTGCAACTGGTGGTGCGCAACGTCGGCGGCGGCCGTCCCGGCGAGATCGATCGCGCGACGCTGGGCAACCCCGGAAAATACACATTCTGTTTTGCCGAGGCGGAAGACAGCGTTTGGGAACCGATGTCGGTCGAGCGCGGATTTTCGCGTGAGGCATCCACGGTGACACTGTTTCCAGGCGAAGGCGTGCAAGGGATCGTCGATCAAAAGTCGCGTACGCCGGAATCGTTGGCGCGCAGTTTTGCGCTCTGCTTGCGCGCGGTGGATCACCCCAAGCTGGCGATGGCAGGCGATGCGTTGCTGGTCGTGTCGCCGGAGCATAGCCGGGTATTCATTGAAGCCGGATGGTCCAAGGCGCGCCTGCGCGAAGAGCTGGAACGTCTGCTGCAATTGCCGGGCGACGAAATGGTTGTTGGCGCGGGCGGAATCGCAGAAGGACTTCCGGCTGCGGTAGCAGGCACGACGGTGCCGAAGTTCCGGCCCGGCGGTCTCAATATTGTTCGTGCCGGCGGTTCCGCCGGTTTGTTTTCCGCTGTCGTTGCCGGTTGGGCCGCATCCGGTCCGGTCGGTTCGACCCCAGTCACTAAGGAGATTACTGCATGACAGAATCCACCATTTTGCTCGACCCGACCGCAGAGCGTTCGCCAGTCGCGCGCGCATTGTCGGCGCGTCCGGATGCGCTCGACGGCCTGACTGTCGGGTTGCTCGATATATCGAAGGCGCGCGGCAACGTGTTCCTCGATCGTATTGCCGAGCGGCTCGACGAGCGCGGTATCAAGGTCAACCGCTATCGCAAGCCGACCTTCACCCGCGTCGCGCCGACCGCGCTCAAGCAGCAGATCGCTGCCGAGTGCAACGTGCTTGTTGAAGGCCTGGCCGACTGAGGGTCCTGTACGTCGTGCTGTATGCATGACATTGCAGATCTCGAAGGTCGTGGCATTCCGGGAGTAGGCGTTGCGTCTACCGAATTCGTGCAGGCTGCGGCAATGCAGTCCAAGGCGCTCGGCATCGATCCGGCGATGGTGTTCGTTCGCCATCCGATCCAGGACCGCAGCGACGAGGAGATGCGCGCGCTGGCTGACGAAGCAATCGAACAAATATTGCAGGCGGTTACCAAGAACTGAACCAGGCTGTCCTGTAGCGGGCTTCGGGATGTGTAATGCATCCCGGAGCCCGTTTTTTATTTTCACCGGCTTTTCAATCCAACCGGGAATACACGCATGAGCGCATCGCAATCGATTCATTTACCCGCAGTGGATCGCGTGCTGGTGTGGCCTGCGGTGGCAGCGTTGACCGATGTGCATGGCAGGACGCTTCTGCTCGCGGCGGTGCGCGATGAACTGGCGATGCATCGTGGAAGCGGCCGCGCGGTGACCGATGACGATCTTGTCGACGGCATCGAAAAGCGCGTGCTGACGAATGTGACGCCATCGCTGCGCCGCGTGTTCAACCTGACCGGAACCGTGCTGCACACCAACCTCGGACGCGCGCCGCTGCCGCCGGAGGCGATTGAGGCGATGGTGCAGGTCGCAAGCGGCGCATCCAACCTGGAATACGACCTCGTGACCGGCAAGCGCGGCGACCGCGACGATCATGTCGAAAACTGGCTGCGGCGCCTTACCGGTGCGGAAGCCGCGACGGTGGTAAACAACAATGCTGCCGCCGTGCTGCTGGTATTGAACACATTAAGCCAACGCAAGGAAGTGATCGTATCGCGTGGGGAGTTGATCGAAATCGGCGGTGCGTTCCGTCTACCTGCGATCATGGCGCGGGCCGGCTGCAAGCTGCGCGAGGTTGGCACCACCAACCGCACCCACACGCGAGATTATGCGGAAGCGATCGGGCCAAAATCGGCGCTGCTGCTGAAGGCGCATACCAGCAATTATCGAATCGAAGGCTTTACCAGCGCACCGGACGAACGGGAACTGGCGGCGCTTGCCGGCACGAACGGTCTGCCGTTCGTGGTCGATCTCGGCAGCGGCACGCTGATCGATCTTGCGCGTTTTGGGCTACCGCACGAACCGACGCCGGCGGAGACGCTGGCAAACGGAGCGGACCTGGTGACTTTCAGCGGCGACAAACTGCTCGGCGGACCGCAGGCGGGAATTATTGTCGGACGCGCCGATCTGGTGGCGATGATCAAGAAAAATCCGATGAAGCGTGCGATGCGTTGCGACAAGCTGACCATCGCCGCACTCGGCGCGGTGCTCAAACTGTACGGAAATCCGGAGCGTGTCATGCAAAGCGTTCCTGCTATTCGCCTCCTGGCACGCGGCGAGGATGAGATTGAAGCATTGGCACGGCGCCTAAGGCCGGTAGTGGCGGCGTGGCTCGGACAACATGCAAGCGTCGATATCGCATCAGTACAAAGCCAGATCGGCAGCGGTTCGCTGCCGGTCGATCTGCTGCCCAGTTTCGCGCTGCGCATCACCGCACCGGGCGCAAAACGGTCGTCGGGAAAAACGCTGGATCGGATTGCGAGTGCGTTTCGCGCGCTGCCGGTCCCGGTGATCGGCCGCATATCGGATGGTGCGTTTTTACTCGACCTGCGCTGCCTTGAAGATGAAGCCGGTTTCGCGGCCGGGTTCCGGCTTCCTGTTTCGTTATGATCGTCGCCACCGCAGGCCATGTCGATCATGGCAAGACCAGCCTGATCAAGGCGCTGACCGGCATCGACACCGATCGCCTGGAAGAAGAAAAGCGGCGCGGCATGTCGATCGATCTGGGATTTGCATACGCTGATTTCGGCGGCGATGCCTCGATAGGTTTTGTAGATGTGCCGGGTCATGAAAAATTCGTGCGCAACATGCTGGCAGGCGTTGCGGCGATCGACTTTGCATTGCTGATCGTTGCGGCGGATGACGGTCCGATGCCGCAAACGCTTGAACATCTTGCGATCCTGGATTTGCTCGGCGTGTCGCACGGTGCAGTGGCGCTGACCAAGATCGATCGCGTGCCGCAGGAGCGGATTGCGCAAGCAAAGCTGGAGATCGCGGCGCTGCTTGCGCAGACGACATTGCGCAATGCGTCCGTGTTCCCGGTTGCGGCAACCACAGGAGAGGGCGTCGATGCACTGCGCGAATACCTGGCGGCGGCGCATCGCGCGCTCGGACAGCGGCCGGCGAACGGCAACTTCCGCATGGCGGCGGATCGCTGTTTCTCACTGGCCGGCACCGGACTTGTGGTCACCGGCGCGGTGTTTTCCGGAATGGTGCAAATTGACGACCAAGTGGTGATTTCACCGCATGGAACTTCAGCACGGGTACGCGGCATTCACGCCATGAATCAGCTGACTGAAATGGCCGGCGCGGGCCAGCGCTGCGCCCTCAATCTTGCAGGAGCCGACCTGAAGCGGATCGATATCGTCCGCGGCGACTGGATCGTTGCGCCTCCAGCGCATGCGCCGACTGCACGCATCGATGTGCAAGTCCGCGTATGCGCGTCGGAGTCGCGTCCGTTGCGGCATTGGATGCCGGTCCATCTGCATATCGGCGCGGCGTCGCTCAACGCGCGGATTGCGCCGATGGAGGGACGTGCAATCGCACCTGGCGCAAGCGGATTGGCGCAACTGGTGCTGGATGCGCCGGTTGGCGCAGTGCGTGGCGACCGGTTCATTTTGCGCGATCAATCGGCACGTCGCACGATCGCGGGCGGAATGGTGCTTGATCCATTCGGGCCGGCGCGCGGCAGGTCCAAGCCGGACCGGCTTGTGCAGCTTGCTGCGATGGCGCAGCCCGTGCCTGCAAATGCGCTGGCTGCATTGCTTAACGCGGAACCCGCAGGAGTAAACCTGGATCGGTTCGACAGAGTCTGGAACCTGACGCCCCATGAAGCGCAAGCGTTGCGTCAAACCCAGTCGCTCAAGACGGTGGTCACCAGTGAAGGCGTGCTCGGCATCGCACTGCATCACTGGACTGCATTATGCGACCGGATAAGCGGCATACTCCGGGACTGGCACGCAGAGCACCCGGAGAGCCTGGGTCTTACCGAGCCTGCGCTTGCCGCAAAACTTGAATCAAGGATGAATCCGGAGACGTGGCGGACAGCGATCAGGTCGTTGATCGAACGGCAGATCGTCGCGCGTGATGGCCTGAATCTGCACATGCCGGAACATCGCGCGACGCTGTCCGAGACCGATCAGGCCTTTCTCGAAAAAATATCCGGTGCGCTGCAAGTTGCCGGCATTCGCCCGCCGATCGTCGGTGAACTGGCAAAGATGCTCGACGTCGAATTGCCGGTATTGATCCCGTTTCTCGAACGTGCCGGCAGTTCCGGTCATCTGGTGCGCGTTGCGAAGAACCGATTCTTCTTGCCGGAGACCGTGACCGAACTGACGCAGATTGCCGTATTGCTGGCAAGCGAATCGATGGATGGTACGTTCGATGCGGCGCAATTTCGCGATCGGTCCGGTATCGGACGCAATCTGACGATTGAAGTGCTGGAGTTTTTCGACCGGGCTGGTGTGACGCGGTTCGGAGGAGGCAGGCGCAGTATGGCTGCGCCGGATTCGTACTGGACCGGGAATTCCTGAAAAAACGCACCGTCATTCCGAAGAGCATGGCGACGAGGAATCTGGAACCCATCCCGTTTTGGTAAAGATCGATATGTACGAATAAGCCTTCACCGGCGCAGCGCTTACTATTGGCCTGCTTCTGTCGGGACGAGTCTATTGAACAATTTATAGGAGAAGTCACGTGTGGTGGACACAAAGCTGGATAACGATTCAGGGGGAATTTTCAGATCTGGGCGATCCGTCGGACGTCACCCGGGTCTGTGTTCGGCTTCTGGTGGCGCTTGCTCTCGGCGCTCTGCTTGGCTATGAACGCGAATCGGCAGGCGCTGCTGCGGGACTCCGTACCCACATGCTGGTATCGCTCGGTTCTGCACTCTTCATACTGGTTCCCTTCCAGGCCGGCATGTCGCTGGAAGACATCTCCAGAGTGTTGCAGGGAGTGACGGCAGGCATCGGATTCTTGGGCGCTGGCGCCATTATCAAACTCAGGAACGAAGACATTAAGGGGCTGACGACGGCGGCAGGCATTTGGCTGACCGCTGCAGTGGGCATTGCGGCTGGGATGGGACTGGAGGCCACTGCAATTCTCAGCGCCCTGTTCGGGTGGATTGTTCTTTCATTGCTGCGACTGCCCAAAACTAAATAGGGGCTACACTACAGATAAAGAGATGCCTATGTAGCTCCTTCTGTTTACTTGCTTCAATGTGGTGCGAAAAATATCGTTGGCGTACTGCTTCTGAAAACAATGCGATAACATCGAAAAGCCCGCACTAGGCGGGCTTTCTTTTCTATTGGTATCGCCAAGCCTCAATCGAAATCAAACAGTTCCCCGAGAAAACCTTTGCGTTTCTTCTTGTAGTGGCCATGCAGCGGATAATCATGGGACTGCTGCGGATATCTAAATTCTTCAGGTGGGCGTTGCTGCCCTTGATATGAGTCATTTCGCACTTGTTGCGGAACCGGCTGAGGGACAACCTCCGCGGATTTGTCGATGATCTTGTCCAGCTCCCCGCGATCCAACCAGACACCACGACAGTTCGGGCAGTAATCAATCTCAATCCCTTGACGCTCCGACATTACAAGTTTGACGTTACTACACACAGGACAGTCCATACATTAATCCTTTTTAATCAGCAGAGAACGAATACATCACTCTAAAACGTGACATTGCTACAAACGTATATAAAGGAACAAAGAGATAAAACAATAGGTTTTTGAAAACATCCATTTGTCGGGCGAGTTGGGCAATATTTTACTTTCCTTGAAAATGACAGCTTTACAGTATCAGCTCAGTAGGCCGTTCTTATAGTTTATCTCTATCTTTCAAACAACTTGACCCTTGCCATGTAGGATCGCTCAACCAATAGATTGGCCGTGTCGGCATTGGCGCCCGGCGCGACCGACAATCCCGGCGTCAGCAACGAGGCGAACGTAATCAGCACTACATCGGAGAAATATTTTTCTCATCTTTTACTTCCACTGAACATAAAATTATCGATGCCGACCAGCACGGCAAGTTCCTCTGGTTTTTTCTGAAATACGGTTCGCATCCCGAATTTTTATCTATTAGTTGCATTCGATTTTTGCCGGGATGCATTTTCGTTTTGCCGCTCGCTCTGTAGCAAGATTGTTCAGCTGCTGCGATAATCCGAAGCAACGGAAGGGAAGCGTATCCCGGTGGAGCGCCCGGACTTCAAATCCGGCGAGGCGCGCTTAGCGTGCCTGGTGGGTTCGACTCCCACTCCTTTCCGCCAATTTTCGATATATTTACCTCCGCCGGGGTATTTTTACAAGTGTATTGGTGCAGTGCGATATGCACACTGATGAGAGATGCAGTGTCTTGGTCATGGCGAATTGAAAAAACAATCCGTTTTTTTGAAAATGATGAAATTTCATGTTCTCTGTACCATATTTCCTTATGTTATCCTTCAATAACCAAAAAATACCGCATTCACTAAAAAGTTGATAAAGATGATAAATTTCAAAAATAAAGTCGCCATAGTCACCGGCGCGGGAGGCGGCCTCGGGCGTACTCATGCACTCGAATTGGCGCGGCGCGGCGCACGCGTCATCGTCAACGATCTCGGTGGCGCGACCGATGGGTCGGGCGGTTCCAGCGAAGCCGCGGAAAAGGTCGTGGCCGAAATCCGTGAATTGGGCGGCGACGCGCAGGCCAACGGTGCGAGCGTGGCGGATCGCGCCGGCGCCGCCAATCTGATCAAACAGGCGATCGACGCGTACGGCCGAATCGACATCCTGATCAACAACGCCGGCATTTTGCGCGACAAGAGCTTTACGAAGATGGAGCTGGATGATGTGCAAATGGTTCTCGATGTGCATCTGATGGGTTCTTTCAACTGCACCAAGGCGGCGTGGCCGTTCATGCTTGAGCAGAATTACGGACGTATCGTGATGACGACGTCGCCGTCGGGCCTGTATGGAAATTTCGGCCAGGCCAATTACGGCGCCGCGAAAATGGGACTGGTCGGCCTGATGAATACCTTGCGTATCGAAGGCGCGAAAAAGGATATTCGCATCAACAGTATTTCGCCGGTGGCCGCAACCCGCATGACGGAAAACCTGATGCCGCAGGAGATGCTCGACCAGCTCGCTCCCGAAACAATCACCGCCGGCGTGATTTATTTATGCAGCGATGACGCGCCCAGCGGCGTTATCCTGCAGGCGACAGGCGCGCGCTACAGCGTCGCGGCGATGATGGAAGCGCCGGCGGTCGACCTGAGCGACAACCCGACTGCCGAAGCGATCAAGGAAAACTGGAAAAAAATCAGCGACCTGAGCGCGGCACGTCCGCGCTTCTGAACCAATGACCGTTCCGTCCATAAACATCGGCGATGAAAGCCGATTCTTCAGCTATCCCAATGCCCGAGCGCCGGATCGCCGGCGCACGGTCAGTTCAAGCGGCGTCAATCTGGCGGTGTATGAATGGGGTGATTTAACCGCCACGCCGCTGATCCTGATCCACGGCGCTTTCGATTTTGCGCGCACCTACGACGTATTCGCGCCGCTGCTTGCCGATGCCGGATACCGCGTCGTGTCGTGGGACCATCGCGGTCACGGCGATTCGGAGCATGCTGCATTGTATAGCTGGGTCGCCGATGAACGCGACATGCTGGCGGTGGTCGATTCAACCACGCGCGAGCCTTGTCTCGCCGTCGGCCACAGCAAGGGCGGCTCCATGCTGGCCCATGCAATCCAGGCGCTGCCGCATCGTTTCACGCGCTTCGTGTCGATCGACGGCCTGCCGTTTCGCAGTCCGCATTCCGATGCCGCCAAGCGAGAGCGCAAGCGCGTGTTTCGCGACGAGATCAACGACTGGCTCGATCATCGGCGTACCGCATCGACACTGACGCGCAAGCCCGGAACGCTCGAAGACCTGGCGAAGAGACGTGCCCGCATGAACCCGCGTCTGAGCCATGAATGGCTATGCTACCTGGTGACGCTGGGAGCGCGGAAGGACGACGACGGCTGGCGCTGGAAAATCGATCCATCTATGCGCATGGGCGGCATCGGACCGTTCCGTTCGCGCTGGATGACCGACCGGTTGCCGGGCTTTCCGATTCCGATGCTGGCGATCTTCGGCACCATCGAAGAAACCATGGGGTGGGGTGTCAAGCCGGGCGACCTTGCGCCTTATCTTCCGCCGTCGACGCATATCGAAGTCATGCAAGACACTGGCCACTTCATTCATATAGAGCGGCCGGACCAGACCGCGCGATTGATACTCGATTTTTTCAAAACATGATTCAATATCTTTTGCACAATCGCATCTGGCTCGCGCTTCATCGCCTCAAGCAAGAGCCCGGCCGGCCGTTGCTGCTGCTGCACGGACTCGGCGAATGCTCGCCGAGCGAGCTGCCGCCGGAGTACGCGGACTGGCCCGGACCGGTATATGCGCTGGACTTTACCGGACACGGCCTGTCGACCGTGCCGCAGGGCGGCGGATACACCTGCGAACTGTTGATGGCCGATGCCGACGCAGCGCTGGCCGCGCTCGGCGAGGCAACCATCGTCGGACGCGGACTCGGCGCGTATATCGCGCTGCTGCTTGCGGGTGCGCGTCCAGCCGTGGTGCGCGGCGTGATACTGCGTGACGGTTCCGGATTGGCCGGCGGAGGTGCGAGCGGCCGCAGTCCTTATATTCCGGTGATCGACACGCAACAGCTTGCGCCGCCCGACCCGTATGCCATCGCAGACCTGGCGACCGATGCCCGGCCGCCAAGCTATTCGACCAGCTATGCATTGCTCGCCGAACAGGAATCGGGCTTGGTGCGTCCGGTCATGGTGTGCGCACGCGAGCATCCGGAATGGCTGACGGCCGTGATCAATGCGCTCGGCGTCGAAACCGTTGCAGTGCCGGAAGCCCTCGACGAGTACCGGCGGCTGCCGTATATCGCGGCTGAGTAGCCGCCGATGGCCTTCGGTAAATCAGACGTAGCGGCAGGCGACGCCCCGGAAATTACCGAAGACAGTTACCGAGCGCAGGTTCAAACCGACTTGCCGCGCAACTATGCGGTCAGTCTGGCGCATGGCATGTTCGGCATGACCGGTTTCCGTCTCATCAATGCGCCGACATTCGTGCCGGCTTATATCTTTCTGCTGTCCGGTTCTGAAATTGCGGTCGGCGCGGCGCTCGCATCCCAGCATTTCGGCTCCGCACTGACCGCCATCTGGGGCGCGACGCTGATCGAGCACCGCAAGCGCGTGCTTCCGGTGGGGAATGTGGTCGGCATGCTGTTGCGCGCGCAATTGCTCGGCCTGGCAATCACCGGCTATTTCCTGGCCGGCGAATGGGCATTGATCACAGCCTGCCTGTTTCTCGGCCTGTTCGGCTTGTTCAACGGCATGCAATCGGTGATCTTCCATTTCCTGTTGTCGAAAGTGATTCCCGTCTATCAGCGCGGCCGCTTGACCGGGATGAAGAATTTTCTCGGCGGCCTGTCGGCTGCGGCGGTCGCCTTTTTAGGCGGCAAGTATCTGGTCCAGACCAATGCGTTCGGCAACGGCTATGCCAGCACCTTCATGGCGGCATTCATCCTCACCAGCCTCGGTTTGATTGCGCTGTCGTTCATGCGTGAACCGGAGCCGCCGCAAGTCCGCGCGCCGTCCAGGTTGTGGAGCCGGGTCCGTGAATTGCCCGCGCTGCTGCGCTCCGATCACGCTTTTACCTACTTCTTCGTGGCGCGCGCCCTGGCATCGCTTGGCATGGCGGCGGTGCCGTTTTATGCGCTGTATGCGGGCAAATGGATCGGCTTGTCCGGTGTGAATCTCGGCTATCTGTCGCTGGCATTCCTGCTGGCCCAGACCATGAGCAACCTGGGCTGGGGCTGGATCGCGGACCGGCGCGGCAATCGGCTGGTTTTTCTGCTCAGCGTCGGACTGTGGCTGATTGCGGCAGCGGGGCTGATGATGAGTCAGACGCTGCCGGTATTCCTGCTGGTGTTTTGCGGACTTGGCGCGGGGCTCGGCGGCTTCCAGATTGCTTCGCAAAACATGGTTTTCGAATTCGGCAATCGAGATGATTTGCCGATGCGAATCGCGGTCTCGGATACGGCATCGTATCTGATGATGGCGGCCGGCCCGCTGCTGGGCGGGTTCGTCGCGCATCATTACAGTTACTCAAGCATGTTTTTACTGGTGATAGGGGTAAAGCTGGCGGCGCTGATGCTGGTTGGGCTGCTGGTGTCGGAACCGAGGCGTTTATCGGTTGCACGTCGCTGATTTTCACGCGTCATCACCACGGCCATTCGCCGCTTATGGAAGCGGCCGTGTTCGCAAGCGAGGAGCGGGAAGAAACCGCCAAGCTTTCCCTGCCGCCGCGTGGGCATAATCCGCGCATGCTGAATCAAAGTCAGGTCGACGAGCCCAACGCATATTCCAGCTTGACGAATAAATCCAATTAACGCATCCAAAGGAAAGTCCCATGCCCAGGTTCGCCGCCAATCTCACCATGATGTTCAATGAAGTGCCGTTTCTTGAGCGCTTTTCAGCGGCGGCGCAGGCCGGCTTTGAAGCGGTCGAGTTCCTGTTTCCATACGACTATCCGGCGGCTGAGATTGCACATCAATTGAACATCAACCGATTGCGCAACGTGCTGTTCAACATGCCGCCGGGTGATTTTGCCGCGGGTGAGCGCGGCATTGCATCGTTGCCCGGCCGGGAAGAAGAATTCCGCGCCGGCGTTGCGCAGGCAATTGCCTATGCGACCGAGTTCGGCACGCCGCACCTGCATGTAATGGCCGGCCTGCTGCCGGACGGTGCGGACCCGGCGCTGCACCGCGCTACCTATATCGATAGCCTGCGGTACGCCGCAACGGAAACAGGCAAGCATGGCATCACGCTGCTGATCGAACCGATCAACACCCGCGACATGCCGCGCTATCTGCTCAACACCCAGGCTGATGCCCATGCCATCCGCGCGCAGGTCGGCGCGAGCAATTTAAAAGTGCAGATGGATTTTTATCATGTGCAGATCATGGAAGGCGATATCGCAATGAAAGTGCGGCAGTATCTGCCGCATATCGGCCATATCCAGATTGCCGGTGTGCCTGAACGCAATGAGCCAGATACCGGCGAGGTGAATTATGCCTATCTGTTTCGTTTGCTCGATGAACTCGGCTACGACGGCTGGCTGGGTTGCGAATACCGCCCGGCCAAGGGTACGCGGGAAGGTTTGGGCTGGCTGCTGGAGGCGGCGTCAATTCAAGGCCCTTGACGAATTCCAGGCAATATCAGTTAGAGGCAAATGAAATCCGCTTTCCTGGCGGTTGCGCGCTGCTAGTGGGTCACTTGGTAATGAAATCGGCATCGAGATTCGAGATAAAAGAAGTCGGGCGGAAAGGCGCAGCGCGTTTCGCCATGCACCTCTCGCGGTGTTCCCTTCGAAAACGCAAGGCGGTTTTTCCTTCGTGGGCGCTTGCCGGGTTTCGCCCCGGCGGGCGAGGTACTTTCTTTTGCGTCGCCAAAAGAAAGTACCCAAAGAAAAGGCGACCCTACAAAGCGCCCTGCGGGTTCCCGTAACATTGCCGGTCAACGCGGGAAGCGAAACGAACTCGCTACGCTCAGACATGTTTCGCTTCTTTATCCGCGCTGACCGGCAATGTTACGGCGCTTCGCCAAGGGTAGAACGTCAACATCAAAGTCAACATCAACACCATGTCAGCGGACTGGCGAGAGGCGCCATGCTTCTCCCCCATTTTTCCATCTCAATGCCAATTTCATTGCCAAGTGACCCACTAGACGACCTTAGCGATGTGGATGGCCTGCACGCCATTGCAGCTTTCGAGACGTAATCGCAACCGGCAAAACCAACGGCTCTCAGCGATGCCTGATGCAGCCGGCTGCGATCCATGAATTAGAAGGCAAGCCGCAAGCCGGGCAACGGCCACATTGCTGCCGCGCGGCCTTGTCCGTGATCAAAATTCATTGATGGCGCATTTGATTTTTTGTAATGAATCAACCGTCAAATGACCCGAAAAATTAATCCTTGATGCATCTTAGAATAATGGGTATGATTTATTTAACGAACTGGCAACCCCCTGCCGAAAGCTGGGGCGCATGGTTCGATAACTAAAACGTACAGCCAAAATACCGCTTGTCCTGACAGTAATGGCAGGGCTGCAAGCACGGGTATTACTCATACCCAAGGTAATTAGAGCAGTGGAGGAGACAAATTGGATTCCATGCATTATGAAATGGGGGATACGGTATGTTCTGTGAAGTATCTTTTCGCCGAGCATGCCGTTGGTCTGGTTGTGGTCGAACCGGGCATTGACTTACGTCCAGGCGACCCCGGCTGATGCACGCCTACATCCTTCGGCGCCTGCTCGCGCTTCTCCCGACGGTGTTCTTTGCCAGCGTGATCGTGTTTGCCATCGTGCGCATGGTCCCCGGCGACGTCATCGATATGATGATGAGCCAGAACGATATTGCCGCCAACTCCCTGGGTCGCGATGAACTGATTCACACACTCGGCTTCGACCGCCCGATGTGGGAGCAGTATTTCCGCTGGACCGGCGCCATCCTGTTGCATGGCGACTTCGGCAACTCTCTCTGGCAAGGCACCCCGGTGCTCGACATGATCATGGCGCGCGTGCCCGCCACCTTCTCGCTCGGCGTCATGGCAATGATCATCGCACTGTCGATCGCACTGCCCATCGGCGTGTACTCGGCGATTCGCCAGGACACCGGCGGCGACTATATCGCCCGCTCGTTCTCGATCCTCATGCTGGCCGTGCCCAGCTTCTGGCTCGGCACCATGATCATGGTGTTCCCGTCGATCTGGTGGGGCTGGTCGCCGGAAGTCAACTATGTACCGTTCCTGCTCGACCCGATTCAGCACATCAAGCAGATGCTGGTGCCGGCCATCATCCTCGGCATGGGGCTGTCGGCCATCACCATGCGCCTGACCCGCACCATGATGCTTGAAGTGCTGCGCCAGGACTACATCCGCACCGCCTGGGCCAAGGGCCTCAATGAACCGCTGGTGGTGCTGCGCCACGCCTTGCGCAACGCCATGATCCCGGTGGTTACGCTGATCGGCCTGCAGGCGCCGCTGCTGATCGGCGGCGCGGTCGTCATCGAACAGATCTTCGTGCTGCCCGGCATGGGCTTGCTGCTGCTCGATTCGGTCCAGCAGCGCGACTATCCCGTCATCACCGGCATCTTTCTCATCACCGGCGTGGCCGTCATGCTGATCAACCTGCTGGTGGACCTGAGTTATGGCTTGTTTGATCCGAAAGTGAGGCACCGTTGATGGCAAGTACGGCCGAATCCCTGACAATCGATGTCAAGCGGGCATCGCAACCGCCCGCACGGCGTTCCGGCGTGTTCATCAGCACCGGGCGCTTCCTCAAGCGGCTGTTTCGCGACAAGCCGCTGGGCGCCGTCGGCGCGGTGATCTGCCTGATCTTCCTGTTTTGCGGCATCTTCGCCGATGTCATCGCGCCCTACGGCATGAATGAAATCAAGTTGACCAGCCGCCTGAAGGCGCCGTCCTGGGACCATCTGTTCGGCACCGACAACCTGGGGCGCGACCTGTTCTCGCGCAGCCTGTACGGCGCGCAGATCTCGGTGATCATCGGCCTGGCCGCCGCCACGCTGGCGACCTGCATCTCGGTCATTATCGGCATCATGAGCGGCTATCTCGGCGGCAAGTTCGACATGATCGTGCAGCGCATGGTCGATGCGTGGATGAGCTTTCCCGACCTCATCGTGCTGATCGTCGTGGCTGCCGTGCTGGGTCCGGGCACCTGGCAAATCATCGGTCTGCTTGGCCTGGTGCTGGGCATCGGCGGCTCGCGCATCATCCGCAGCGCGGTCGTGTCGGTGCGCGAGAACATGTATGTGCATGCGGCGCAATCGATCGGCGCTTCCACCGCGCGCATTCTGTGGCGCCATATCCTGCCCAATGTGCTGCCGGCGGTGATCGTGCTGTTCACCACGCGGGTGGGTACCGTGATTCTGGCCGAGTCCACCCTGTCGTTTCTCGGCTACGGCGTGCCGCCGCCGGCGCCGACCTGGGGCGGCATGCTCTCGGGCAGCGGGCGAACCTTCATGTTCCAGGGGCCGTGGCTGGTGATTTTTCCGGGGCTGTGCCTGACGCTGGTGGTGTATGGCGTCAACGTGTTCGGCGATGCATTGCGAGATCTTCTCGACCCGCGCATGCGCGGATCGAAGTAGGCGGATGCGCAAACGCGCATGCAAATGATTGTATCCATGATCAAGAAGAACTATTTTAAGGAGAGACAGATGCAGACGTTTCAATTCAAAGGAAAATCCCGCGCACTGGCGGCGGGCGTGGCGCTGGCGCTGTCAGCCGGCGGCGCGGCGGCGCAGGCCGAAGCTCCGAAGTACGGCGGCAGCCTTGAAATCGGCACCGTGTACGTTCAAATATCGGCGCTGTCATGGGATCTGGCCGATTGGAACTGGAAACAGAACCATGACACCGGGCAGTTTTACGAACACCTGTTCGCCGCAGATTTATCGCAGGCCAAGCGACTTGGCGGCAAGCATTCATTTGTTGCGGACGCATGGCTGCCGAGCGATGCGATTCGCGGCGAGCTGGCCGAGAGCTGGAAATGGACCGATCCGCTGACGCTGGAAATCAAGATGCGCAAGGGCGTGAAGTTCCCGGCCAAGGCCGGCGTGATGGCCGAGCGCGAGTTGGTCGCCGAAGACGTGGTGTACAGCTTCGAGCGCATGGAAAAGAGCCCGAAAAAGATTCCGACCTATTTTGACCATGTGGAGAAAATATCGGCGCCGGACAAGCATACGGTGGTGATGAAGTTCAAGAATTTCAATGCGGAGTGGGACTATCGCTTCGGATGGGGTTATTACTCCGGGATCATGCCCAAAGAGGTGGCTACCGCCGGTGCCGGAAACTGGAAGAACGTCAACGGCACCGGTCCGTTCATGTTGACGGATTTCGTGCAGGGCAATTCAAACACCTATACCAAGAACCAGGTCTATTGGGGCAAGGACAAGATCGGCGGCAAGGAATACAAGTTGCCGTTCGTCGACAAGGTGACGTATCGCACCATCAAGGATGAAGCAACCCAGGATGCGGCGCTGCGTACCGGCAAGCTCGACATTCTTGAGCTGGTTCGCTGGCAACGAGTCGATGAGCTGAAGAAGAGTGCGCCGCAGTTGAAGTGGAACAGGTGGCTCAGCACCAACGGCCAGTTCCTGTCGATGCGGGTCGACACCAAGCCGTTCGACGATATCCGCGTTCGCCGCGCGCTCAACATGGCGGTCGACAAGCAGGCGATCGTCAAGGAGTACTACAACGGCAATGCCGAGTTGTTCAGTTATCCGCAGAGCCCGGACTATCTTGGCTACTTCGAGCCGCTGGAAGCAATGCCTGCCGCGGTCAAGGAACTGTTCACCTATGATCCTGCGAAAGCCAGGAAGCTCCTCGCCGAAGCCGGCTATCCGAAAGGATTCAGTTTCAAGGTTCAGGTCTGCTCCTGCCAACCGGACCATATGGAGCTGTTGCCGCTTGTCGCAGCCTATCTGGAACAAGTCGGCGTGAAACTGGAAATCCAGACCATGGAGTACGGCGCATTCCTGTCGGCGATGACCAGCAAGAAGAACGAGCCTGGCTATTTGATGAACAACGGCTACACCAATCCGACCACCACGATACGCAAGAGCTTCGTGACAAAACAGGTCTGGAATCCATCGCAATGGTCCGACGCCGAGTACGACAAGAAAATGGACGCGGTATATCTTGAGCGCGACGAGCAGACCCGCCAGCGCATGCTCAAGCTGATGACGCGCGAGATTCTGGAAAAGGCGCCGTACCTCTGGCTGCCGACGCCGTATCTGTACACCGCATGGTGGCCGTGGGTCAAGAACTACGGCGGCGAGCTGCGTGCCGGTGCGGTAAAGCCGGGTCCGATCTATGCGCGGATTTGGGTCGATCAGGATATGAAGAAAAAGATGGGGTTCTGATTTGATGCATTGTCTTCAACAGAAGAACCGGACGCCGGGTCGGATAGCAAGGAAACCAACAAGATGAGCGCACCCATCCTGCAGGTGAAAAATTTGACGACCCGGTTCCGCACCGAACGCGGCATGGTCACGGCGGTTGACCAGGTATCGTTCGATGTGGCGCCCGGCGAGACGCTTGCCATTGTCGGCGAGTCGGGGTCAGGCAAAAGCGTTACCGCGCTGTCGATATTGCGCCTGATTCCGGATCCGCCCGGCAAAATTGAAAGCGGCGAAATCCTGTTCGATGGGCAGGACCTGCTGAAGATGAGCGATGCCAAAATCCGTTCCATCCGGGGTAATAGCATCGCAATGATTTTTCAAGAACCGATGTCGTCGATGAACCCGGCGCTGACGGTGGGTATGCAGATCGCGGAACCGATCAATCTGCATCGCCGCACGCCGTGGAACAAGGCGCTGGAAATGGCGCGCGGCCTGCTGGGCAAGGTCCAGATACCTGATCCGGCCAGCAGGGTGACCGCGTATCCGCACCAGTTTTCAGGCGGCATGCGTCAGCGCGGCATGATTGCGATGGCGCTTGCTTGCGAACCGAAGCTGATCATCGCGGACGAGCCGACCACCGCACTGGATGTAACGGTGCAAGCGCAGATTCTGGATTTGCTCAAGGATCTGGCCAGTAATTCGAATACCGCATTGATATTGATTACGCATGATCTCGGCGTGGTGGCCCGTTACGCGGATCGGGTCGCGGTCATGTACGGCGGACGCATTATCGAGACGGCGCCGGCCAGGGAGTTGTACGCGAACCCGAAACATCCGTATACCCGCGGCCTGATGGCATCGGTGCCGCGCATCGATGGCGACACCAGCCGACCGCTGATTCCGATCGAAGGACAGCCGCCCGACCTGGCTTCGCTGCCGGATGGTTGCGCCTTCATGCCGCGCTGCAAGCAGGCAACCGAACAATGCCGCACCACCAAGCCGTCGCTGCGGCAGGTGAGCGAGTTCCACTTCAAGGCTTGTCTTATCGATGATTAATACACCATCCGCGGCCATGCGGTCCAACGGCAGCAATACCGATGAAATCCTGCGTGTCGAAAACCTGCAGGTGCACTTTCCGGTCACCAAGGGCATCGTGTTTCAGAAACAGGTTGCATCGGTCAAGGCAGTCGACGGCGTATCGTTCACTCTCAGGCGCGGCGAAACGCTGGGGCTGGTCGGCGAGAGCGGCTGCGGAAAATCGACTACCGGGCTGGCCGTGATCCACATGCTGGCAGCCACCGGCGGGCGGATCCTGTTCGAAGGCGACGACATCACCACCTTCGACAAATCGCAAGTGAAGGCCTTTCGCCGCCGGGTGCAGATGGTGTACCAGGACCCGTACGGCTCGCTCAATCCGCGCATGACGGTGGCCGACATCATCGGCGAGCCGCTCGAAGTGCATGGGCAGGATAAGGACAACGCAAAGTACCGTGCGCGGATCTCGGAACTGCTCGACCTGGTCGGGCTGGCGCCGTACATGGCGGATCGCTATCCGCATGAGTTTTCCGGAGGACAACGCCAGCGCATCGGCATCGCGCGGGCGCTGGCGCTGGAACCGAGCCTGATCGTCTGCGACGAGCCGGTGTCGGCATTGGACGTGTCGATCCAGGCGCAGGTGGTCAACGTGTTCATGGGCCTGCAGCGCCGTCTCGGGCTGACGTTTATTTTCATTGCGCACGACCTGGCGGTGGTGCGGCATATCAGCGACCGGATCGCGGTGATGTACCTGGGTCGCATCGTCGAGATCGCCACGCGTGACGAGCTGTACAAGAACCCGCTGCATCCGTACACGATTGCACTGCTGTCGGCGGTACCGGTGGCCGACGTGGAAGCGGAGTCGAAACGGGCGAGGGTGATCGTCAAGGGCGAAGTGCCGAGCGCGCTCAATCCGCCGTCAGGCTGCCGTTTCCATCCGCGCTGCCCGATGGCGATGGACAAATGCAAGACCGAGATGCCTGCATTGGTCGATCAGGGCGGGGGACGGGTGGTTGCATGTCATTTGCATGCGTAGCGGCCGAATTTCTTGACCGTTGAGGATTCAGTAGGGAGTCTCAGGCCGGCCATTCAGCCGATCAGGTTCCTATGACGGCGCCGAAAATATTCCGAGAAACAAGGGACGCACATACAATTCGTCCGCATTGTCGACGTTGGCTTCCGGCACCCAGCGCTCAAGTCCCTCCGATGCGTTGATCATGCTGCTGATCAGCAGCGCCGCCAACGATTGATCCTGCGTCCTGATCGAACCGTCCTTCATGCCTTCGACCAGGAAACCGACGAACCGCTCGGCAAGCTGATTCATGGTTCTCAGCTTTTCATGGCGCAACGCCTCAGGCAACGCGCTCCATGCAGATACGCGAAGCAATGGCCCCTGATCCGATAGCTGGTAACGTACCAGCGAGCGGGATACCGCACATAAACGATCCCAGCCGGAGCCGGGATTTTCGGTTGCGGCTTTTTGCATGTTCCGGATCACTGCAAACGTTCGCTCGAAACACTCCGAGATCAGGTCTTCCTTGTTGTCGTTATGGTGATAAAAGGAACCCTTGGTGACATTCAGCAGCGCCGATATTTTTTCGACCGATGCGCCGCGATAGCCCTGTTCGTTGACCAGTATCGACGCTGCCCTCAGGAACGCCTCGCGGGTTAAGTCGGCTTTGTCCTGCATCGCGGGGGCGCGCAAGCCAAGATCGGAAAAAGGAGTCCACTGCGATGCGGGCCCAGCAATACCCTCGATCAAAATGTCGCTCACCCGATTCGCCACCTGCAAATAGTCGTCCGGCTCGTAACGGAAGGTCCAGGTACGAGCCCATGTCATCAGCGAAAGCAGCAGATGGGTGCGGGCGCTGAGTATCTTGCGATCATGCGATTTTCGATCGCCTTCGGTAAGCAGTTCGCGCACGCGCCGGAACATCGCGGTATACGCTTCGTAAATAATTCCGAGGTGCGGCTCGGTCAGCACGCGGATATCGCTGAAAAGCATCAGGTCGGCACGCCGGTTGGATGCGATATCGGACAGCAACGCGAACGAAAGGCGCACGAATTCACGTACACGTGTTTCAGGCGCGGCTGCCTCGCTTGCTTTTAGCGCGATCGAATCGACCGTTTCAATCGAGCGAAGCAGGCAGGCGACCGCCAGGTCTTCCTTCTTGCGGTAATAGTAGGTAATGCTGTTGGTGCTCAGCCCGACGCGGCTTGCGACGTCGGATAAAGTGGTTCCCTTGAAACCCTGCAGATTGAATAACCGGGCCGCCGCGTCCAGAATGGTTTCCCGCATTTCGACATAGCGCTGCGTTTGGGGATTGGCCGAAATCGTTTGCTCCATGAACTCTTTCAAATATTTTTAATAGCGATTGATCCGTGCCAGACGGTCGGCATGGAAATTGGCATCGCCGAATAATTCCTGCAGCACGCGCGCGCGCTTCATGAAAAAACCGATTTCGAATTCATCGGTCATTCCCATGCCGCCGTGCATCTGGACACCTTCCTGCACTGCCAGTGTAGCCGTTGTGCCGGCGCGTGCCTTTGCCATCGACGCCATCGCAGCCGATTCCCGCGATGCTTCGTCGAGCACTTGCAATGCGCGCAATACGGCGGCGCGCGTGATCTCCATCTCGCTGTACAAGTGCGCGGCCCGGTGCTGCAATGCCTGGAATTCGCCGATCAGCTGGTTGAATTGCCTGCGCTCTTTCAGATAGATCAACGTGCGGGAAAATACCTCGTCAGCGACGCCGAGCAGCTCGGCGGCAAGGACGGCACGTCCGATATCGAGAATTTGTTCCAGAACCGGTCCGCCCTGATCGCGCTGTCCAAGCATTGCATCCGACGCCACACGCACATCGTCGAACCTGATGCGGGCTGCATTGTGGGCATCCACCATTGCGGTACGTTCAATATGCACGCCTGCCGTACCCGGCTCAACCAGGAACAGCGTAATGCCCTCGGCGTCGCCGGGTTGTCCGGACGTGCGTGCGGACACAATCAGCAGATCGGCAACGTGCCCGTCGATCACCAGGATTTTTTCACCGTTGAGCACGAAACCGCTTTCGGAAGGAACGGCTTTCAGGCCGACCTGCGACGGACGATGCTTGGATGACTCATCGGTTGCCAGTGCAACCACCAGCTTGCCCGCTGCCATGTCGGGAAGATATTTCTTCTTTTGCGGCTCGGTGGCGGCATGGTTAAACGCCGATGCGGCAAGCACCGCGGTGGAAAAGAATGGCGACGGAGTCAGGTTGCGGCCCATTTCTTCGGCAACGACGCCGGCCTCGACATTTCCCAGGCCGAGGCCGCCATAGGCCTCGGGTATCAGCACGCCGGTAAATCCCATGTCCGCAAAACCGCGCCACAGGTCGCGGGAAAATCCGGTCTCATCGCGCGTATCGCGCAGTGTGCGTAAGTGCGCGACCGGCGCGTTCTCGCCGAGGAAGGCTTTTGCGCTGTCGCGGAGCATTTCCTGCTCCTGATTCCAAACGAGTGCCATGTGCGAATCCAGAAAAAAGGTTGAAATTATTTACGCCGCGCCGTTTATGCGCCCGGCAATCCGAGAATGCGTTTGGCGATCACGTTGAGCTGTACTTCGCTGGTGCCGCCTTCGATCGAATTTCCCTTGGTGCGAAGCCAGGTGCGTGCGAGCTCTCCATCGCGCGAGCGATCGCTTTCCCATTCCAGGGCGTTGGCGCCGCCGGCCGACATCATCAATTCGTAACGGCGTTTGTTTAATTCCGCACCGTAGTATTTCAAAGCCGATGAAAATGCGGGATTGCCCTTGCCATGCCGCGCGAGATCCACCGTGCGTTCCATGGTCAACCTGAACGCCATCTCATCCACCTCGAACATCGCGATTTGAGCGCGCAGCACCGGGTCGTCGAGTTTGCCGTTGCCATCGGTGCCGATCCACGACGCGGCGAGCTGTCCAAGCGGACGGCTTACCGTGCGATCGCCGATCGCGCCGATCATCTCGCGTTCATGCGTCAAGAGATACTTGGCGATTTCCCAGCCGCCGTTGAGCTGCCCGACCAGATTGGCTTTGGGAACCTTGACGTTATCGAAGAAAGTTTCGCAAAACGGCGACTTGCCGGAGATCAGCGTGATCGGCCGGGTCGACACGCCAGGCGTCTGCATATCGAACAATACGAAACTGATGCCGGTATGCTTCTTGGCATCACGGTCGGTACGAACCAGGCAAAAAATCCAGTCAGCCTTGTCCGCGTACGAGGTCCAGATTTTCTGGCCGTTCACCAGAAAATGATCGCCGCCATCTTCGGCATGCGTTTGCAGCGATGCCAGGTCCGAGCCGGCGTTCGGTTCGGAATAGCCCTGGCACCAGCGAATCTCGCCGCGCACGATTTTTGGCAGGTGAGTGCGCTTCTGTTCTTCGGAGCCGTATTTCAACAGTGCGGGTCCGAGCATCCAGATACCGAAACTCAACAGTGGCGAGCGGCATTTCAGCGCCTGCATTTCCTGGCGAAGGATTTTGCTTTCGTCGCGGCTCAAACCGCCGCCGCCGTATTCGGCGGGCCACTCCGGCGCGGTCCAGCCTTTGGCGCCCATCCGCTCCAGCCAGATGCGCTGCGCCTCGGACTTGAAGACGAAATTGCGGCCGCCCCAGCAGGCGTCGTCTTCGTCCCGAACCGGTTGCCGCATTTCGGGTGGACAATTGGCTTCCAGCCAGCTGCGTACTTCGCTGCGGAACGCGTCGGTCGTTGTTTCGGTGGTTGTCATTGCACGCTGCTCCTAGATAGTCGCGCCGCCATCGACGACGATGCTTTGACCGGTCATGAAAGTGCCGGCCGCCGATGCGAGGAATACCGCGGCACCGGCGATTTCATCGGGATTGCCGATACGGCGCAGCGGCGTGGTCGACGTGGCACGCTTTAATGTGTCCGGATTTTCCCACAATGCGCGTGCAAAATCGGTCTTGATCAATCCCGGCGCGATGCAGTTGACCCGAACATTGTGTTCGCCGTATTCGACGGCCAAATTGCGCGCCAACTGGAAATCCGCCGCTTTGGAAACATTGTAGGCGCCGATCACCGGGGAACCGCGCAGGCCGCCGATCGAGGAAACAATGATGATCGCGCCGTCCTTGCGTTCAACCATCTGGGGTACGACAAACTGGATCAGCCAGTGATTTGCAATGACATTGTTTTCCAGAATCTTGCGGAACTGGTCGTCCTGGATGCCGGACATCGGTCCGTAGTAAGGATTGGATGCCGCATTGCAGACCAGCACGTCGATCTTTCCGAATGCGAGCATCGTTTCATCGACCAGCTTTTTGAGATCGTCCTTGGACGAAATATTGGCAGGCACCGCGATTGCGGTGCCGCTTCCGTGTGCCGCGTTGAGCGCGTCGGCCACTTCGGCGCATGGTTCCAGCTTGCGCGACGAGATCACCACCTTCGCGCCTTGTTCCGCCATGCGCTCGGCAATTGCACGTCCGATTCCACGCGATGATCCGGTGATCACCGCGACCTTTCCGGTTAAGTCAAAAAGTGACATATTGTTCCTCGTTAATGAGATTCGGTCCAGCGGGCCGTGATTTTCCGGACAGCGGTAAAAAACAATCCGTATTTTCTAAAATCAAATAGGCATTCAAAAATCTACAGGTATATATAACGGTTTCTTGTATAAATTGTCAATCCTGCATTTTCTAAAATTAACTGTTTTGTTGATTTTTTACATTGTGCGCGCACGGAAAATCACCGGAATACACGGGCAAGCTCAAGGACGGGTATAGAAAAAATGCAGGATCAGCATGCTGAACCGATTACGAATCTGATTCGGTCAACAATCCGGCTCGGGCGAGTCGGCTTGACCAAATGACGAGCGGAACCGATATCTGATGAAACCCGGTAATTCTCCCTCCGAGCATAGCTTGTTTACGCACGCAGTTGGGGTGGACCGAGGCAGGGCTCACCGAAAATCGAAGTCGCGCAATGGGGGTTATTTTTTTAGGCGTGTGCCGGTTACACGCGGCGGCACTGCGGATTCGCCTGAAGCAACAGCCAACAATAAACGGATGGCGGGCTTGGCCAGATCCGAAAGATTGCTTACGCGGTCCTCTTCAATGGCCTGGAGGATCAACTCGTTGATGCCGCCCACGACAGCCATTGCCATATCCTCTGATAAGAGATATCCACGCGTGCGTTGATCATGGTCGGCGTTAATTACAGTTAACATGAACATTGCAATTTGCCGGTTGACCCTGCGCCGGGCCGCCAGCCCGTCAATTCCCAATCCAAGAATCTCTATAAACAATGTGCGCATCAGCAGCGGGTTTTGCGATAGGCATTGCAGATACGCGGCCATCGCCTGTTCTGCCTGCGTTTGCCATTCATGGTCCGGATCGATCGCATCGCGCAAGACATTCAGTGCGGCGAGGCTGGCTGCTTCGTAGAGTGCAATCAGGCATTCCGCCTTGGTGGAAAAATGTTCGTAGAAAGTGCGCCTCGAAACGCTCGCCTCACGAACAATGTCGGCAATGGTGGTATCCGCATAGCCATTGGCCGCGACCGCATGCGCCATGCCTTCCAGCAATCGGTGGCGATGCTCGATGGCGGCATTGTCAATCTGTGTTTGAACTTGGGGCATGTATTGGAACCGAAAGCAGGAGAATGGTAAATTGCATTGCTGGTACTTGACAGTACCATAAAATCGCTGCAATATCATTCAGTTGGTACTTCTTCGTACCATCCTGATTGCATGGAGTATTGGCGATGACCGACCTGGCTGTTCGACGTTTGCTGATTGATCTTGAAACACCGATTGAGCGGCATTGGTGTGGCGGCGACGCTTTCCGCTCCGCGTTTTTCAACGCGTTGTCGATGAGTTTTCCGGTTGGCGAACAATTCTTTATCGACTCGGTACGCGATGGTTTCAAGGCGCTTCCGGCGGACAAGCAGGCACGGTACAAGAATGAGGTGCAGGGCTTCATCGGACAGGAGGCTACCCATCGCCGGATTCATGCGCTGTTCAACGGTCATCTCGACAAATTCGGATTGGTCAACAAATGGGGGCCAAGCGCGCGGGAGCGCTTGAAAGTATTGGCCGGCGCGGATCGGCGCCACGGCCTCGCCATTACCGCGGCGAACGAACACTTTACCGCCATCTTCGCAGAATGGATGTTGCAGAACCACGACTTGCTGAACAGTTGCGAGCCGCGCCTGAAAACCTTGTGGCTATGGCATAGCGCTGAAGAGTCGGAACACAAGAGCACTGCATTCGATCTATATCTGGCATTGGGCGGCGACCATGAATGGCGGATCAAATGGTTCCGCCGCATCACTTATATTTTCCTTAGTGATCTGCTGTATCAGACGATCGATAATCTAAGACGCGATGGAACGCTGTGGAAATGGAGCACCTGGAAAAGCGCAGCCAGCTATCTGTTCGGACGGCGCGGCATCATCCGGAAAAACTACCGGCCATGGCGTGAATATTTCCGGCCTGACTTTCATCCGAGCCAGCAGGAAAGTGATTTGTCGCGGCGCTGGCTGGCGGAGAATACCACTGAATATTCACTGGTGGGGGCCGCATCCTGAGGAAGTGGCGGATTCGAAAGATAGAATACCTGCAAGCTCGAGGCAGGCCTGCTCAAGGCCTGCTTTTTTATTCTCCGCTCCGACGACGCGCTTTCAAGTTTTAACGAATGCCAATCTGTATTGAACATTTTTTTCGGAACGAGCAACATGTTGTCGAGATAAAAGCGCAATGAAAGCGGACACGATGGCAGTGCGGTAACATGGTTTGTGCGTCGCAAAAAGAAGTTAACATTTTATGAAACTTGATCAAGGAACCACAGTCGAATTTAGCCGCGTTGAAGCGGAAATAATAGTTGCCTGATAGCGGAATAACGATCAGGTAATTTTTTATTAAACTATTTTTGAAGAGGTTACTCATGAACATGTTTTCCCAGCCCGTGACACCTGCTGTAAGAGCCCATATGGAAGCGCAGTTTTCGCTTTTTTCCGATATGTCGCAGAGATTGTTCGATACGGCACAGAAAATCAACGAGCTGAATATTCAGGTGGCCCAGACCGTCATGGAAGAATCCATCAACGGCGCCCAGCAGATATTGGTTGCCAGGGATCCGTATGAGGCACTTTCGATCGCCACTTCGCAAGCACAACCTACAGCCGAGAAAGTTCGTGCATATCAGCAGCATCTGTCAAGCATCGCCGCCGGAACGCAAGTTGAACTGGCAAAAACCGCGGAGTCGCATTTGTCAGAGACGACCCGTACGGCAACCGCAGTAGCGGATGAAGTCGCACGCAGAGCATCGGAAGAAACTCAAAAAACAACGGAGCGTCAAAGAGCTGCAATGGAAAAACTGACGCGCCCGATCAACAAACCCGGCGATAGCGCTTCCCAAGCCGCTCGCAAGACTGCGCAGCCGACGCAATAGTTGAATTTGTTACGGGCTTGCCGCCATAGCCCGTCTGCCGCTTCTTCGCAGACGATTGCGGCGCTGCCGATGCTTGGCCGGAAACTATCCGGCCTGTATTCAGCTTCGCGAAAACGTCTGCGGCTTGCGCGGCAGAAGGTTTCGTTCAACGAAATCGGGACCGTGGTGAACTAAGAGCGTCCGCACAGCGTAGATTGCGAAAGTATATACATCGCTTTAACAGCTGTCCTCTTTCGATTACATGGTAGTCATGGTCGGGACAGGGCAGCGTCCAACACAATTCTTGAATTCTTACTACCAGAAACGGCGCACGCAAAACCGTCGCCGAATGATAAGTTGCGTCCGCCGCTTCTACGTTGCGGACTGTGTCGTGCAGCCGGCCGACAGTCGGCTGCACGAGACACATCAACCGCCTTTTCAAAGGCGCAAGAAAATGGATAAAGCAAAGAAAAAATCCGCCGGAGGAAAATTCATGAATCGCAATGCAAAGACAATCGCCGTGCCGGAAAAGGATGTTCGCATGGCGCGGAGCCGGATCGGCGTCGAACCCATTGCATCGCAGTACAAGGGCATGGTATCTGCCGCGGACGGAATCGGCCGCGTCGCAGCGGAAGGAAAATTCGTTGGCGGGAGCTATGCGAACCACGCCGGAAAACGCAGCTACAAGCTATATATTCCCGGTGCATTTCGAGGACAGGCGCTGCCGTTGATCGTCATGCTGCATGGCTGCTCGCAAGACCCGGACGATTTTGCCGTCGGCACGCGCATGAACACGATTGCGGAGGAAAATAACTGCTTCGTCCTGTATCCGGCCCAGACGGAATCGGCCAACGGTTCGCGCTGCTGGAACTGGTTCGAAGCATTGAACCAGAAACGCAATCTCGGCGAACCCTCGATCATCGCAGACATGACGCGCGATATCATCAAGACCTGCCGTATCGATACCCGCAAGGTCTTCATTGCCGGACTTTCATCCGGCGGTGCAATGGCGGCCATCATGGGAACGACCTATTCCGAAATGTACGCGGCAGTCGGCATTCATTCCGGATTGCCTTATGCATCGGCACGGAATTATTCTTCCGCGCTCACAGTGATGATGAACGGGAACGGGGCGGGGGAGCAAGACGGGAACGCGCGCCTGATCGTCGTCCCCAGGCGAAAAACCATGCCGACCATTGTGTTTCATGGGGACCGTGATACCACGGTTCATCCAAGCAATGGCGATCAGATTGTTGCGCAGTTGATCTCGATCGCGGCACATCACGGTCGGTTACCTGAAGGCGAATCCTTTCCACACATTACGGTAGGACAAGGCAGGGTAAACAATGGCCGGACATATACGCACGCGGTGCATCGCGACCATGACGGACGGATCATTGCCGAACACTGGATCGTGCATGGCGCCGGTCATGCCTGGTCAGGCGGCAGCAGCCTCGGCAGTTTTACCGATCCGCGGGGACCGGATGCGGGACGGGAAATGCTGCGATTTTTCCTGTCTCATGCATGAATCGTATCGGGCTTATCACCGCTCAAGCGGCTTCAGGAAGATACACCACAAAACGATTCTTGCCATTCTTCTTGGCTTCATACATTGCCGCATCGGCCTGGCGCAGCGAGGATTCCAACAGCAGGCCGTCGTTGCTGCACAGGCTGACGCCGACACTGCAGCCGACCCCGTTTCCGATTTGTGAAATTTTCTGAACGATGCGGTCTGCGACCGCGCTCGCAGTCGCCTGGATCGCGCTGGCCGGCGCAACCAGGGAAATCACGAATTCGTCGCCGCCGACACGGCCTGCCACATCGGTATCGCGCAGCACCGAAAGCAGTACTTCCGCCGTTTGTTTCAATACCGCGTCGCCGTGTTGGTGCCCCATGCTGTCGTTGACGACCTTGAATCCGTCCAGATCGATGAACAGTATCGCAACTGCGGTTCCATTCGCCAGGCTGTGCGCATGCAGCGTCTTGGCTTGTTCGAGAAACAGTGCACGGCCCGGCAGGCCGGTCAGGGAATCGAGACGTGCCTGATCCATCTTGACTTCCAGCAGCGCATGCGACGCAGCAAGCCGGCGCGCATCGAGAACCGTATCCAGATATACGCAGTTGATTTCTCTCAGGTAGATCAGGAGCATGATGACCGCGGACAGCAGCGCGTTCAAGCGGCCTGCATACCAGCCTATCGACAGGCGGCTGCCGCCCGCCATGGTGATCGCGTTGTCCAGCAGCAGCGCGACCAGCGCCACACCGAGCCACATGTTCACGCTCGTACGAAAGCCGGTCGCGCGCCATAACAACAGCAGCGCGATGAGACTGATGGCTTGAATGCCGGGAGCGACGCCGGTGGTTGTGATCCTTTGGAAATCTCCATCGATTTCGAGAATCGGCAGGCGGTCATGAAATACGGTTACGGCGATGACGCTGGCAGCAAGCATTATGCCGAGCAGTATGCAGAATCGTCGCGCGGTACGGATCGGATCGGCGGCAACCAAGCCGGGCCGCAGCCATTCGCTCAGCGCGTAGCCGAAGATGGCAAGCGGCGGGCCTAGATGCCAAAAGCACCAAAGCCAGATCGTGGTCTGGGAACCGCCTATCGTGGCGTTCTGGTTAATCAGCAGATTCGGGAACGACAGGAACTGCACTCCCAGGATCACCGCGGTATAAATGCAGCCTGCGCAAAGATACAACAATGACACCGATCGGCTGGCTTGATAAAAGCCGAATATTAGATAGGAAGTGATCAGGTAGGCCGTGATCAATACCGTCTGATATGTCGGCAGAAAGGCCGGGATATGCGGCAGCGTCATGGTCGAGGCCGGTATCAACGCGGCGGTCACAAGCGCGATCAGCAGGCAGGTCACATATGCGCGCTTGCGCTGGATGGGAGCGACCTGATCGGCAATGCGTGAAATATTGGTATCTGCATTATCGATTACATTCCGATGGGTTCGGCTTTTGGGCGGGCGGGGATTGTTCATTTTTTAGAGATGACCCGAATCGTTTCGCTTCCTGTCTTAAAAAAACACCCGTACTGCCAATACGAGCGCGCACCGCAAGCTGCCCACAATAGCGGTGGTGTTGCATGTCAGCAATGCACAATGGAACCAAGCTTGATTTTTATCAATGAATCGAGCGTTGATTGCATGATCGCACTTGTTGCTATTACGTATTTGTAAAATGTTAATTAATATGGTTTCATATACTTTGCACTTTCTTGCCAGAAAATTTCATGCTCGATACCAGCAATTCTTCACTGTATATCCGCCTGCTTCGATCGGCTCTCGACAAAGCGAGCGCCGCTTTCATCATTACCGACGATCGTCACAAGATTGTCGAGTGGAGTGAAAAAGCACAGTGCTTTTTCGGATGGGCGGCGGAGGAGGCGGTTGGGCAGCATCTCCACGAATTATTTTTTCCTCAGAGCATTCAAAAGCGGCAAGAACAGGTATTGGCGCAACATCTGAAATCAAGGAAGGAAAATATTTCCGTTCAGCCGATTCGAATCAACGCATTGCAGAAGGATGGCCACGAAATTCCTGTCGAGCTGACGATCGATGCTTTCGAACTCGATCAGAAAATTTTTTTCTGCTGCGAGATCCGGGACGGCCGGCGCCAGTTTCCCCACGAGAGTCCGCTGGAGCAGCAGGCCGTATTGCTCAATCTTTCAAGAGATGCGATTGTCGTTTGCGACCTGGATTACAAGCTTCTTTTCTGGAACGACGGTGCGCAACGATTGTATGGCTACACCCGTGAGGAAGCGGTCGGCCGCGTCGTGCATGAGTTGCTCAATTCGATCTATCCGCAGCCTCTGGATGAAATCATCAAGGAGTTGCACGAAGTCCGGCATTGGGAAGGGGAGGTGTTCCAGCAAAGCAAGGATGGCAGGGCAATCGCCGTACTCGGCCGCTGGGCGCTGGATGTGGACGCATACGGCGAGCCTACACGTATCCTCATCAGCAATACCGATATCTCCGATAGCAAGCAGTACCAGCACCATATCCAGTTCCTCGCCACGCACGATGTCCTGACCGGACTGCCGAATAGGGCGTTATTGGAAGACCGGCTGCAGCACGCAATTGAGAACGCGCATCGGGAAAATTCTTCGCTGGCGATCCTGTCCATTGCGCTGAACCGGTTCAAGGCGGTCAACGATAGCCTGGGACATGACAAGGGCAACCTGCTGCTGCGCGAAATAGCGCGGCGGCTGGTTCATGCCGCTGGAGAAGGCAATACCGTGGCCCGTCTGGGCGGCGCCGAATTCGTTATCTGTCTGGAAAAATTAAGGTCGCCCGATGCCGCGCGCGAAATCGCGGAACTTGTCTTGAAGACCATCTCTCTGCCGACCCGTGTCGCCGGGCAGGAAGCTTTTCTTTCCGCCAGCATGGGAGTGAGCATCTATCCAAAAGACGGATTGGACCGGACCTCGCTTCTCCACGCGGCGGATATGGCGATGCATCAGGCCAAGAAGTACGGCGCGGGAGTTTTTCATTTCTACAGCGCCGAGATGAATGCGCGAGTGTTGCAGCGCCTGCGCACCGAAAATGCGTTGCATGGTGCGACCGAGCGGGAAGAATTCGTTCTGCATTATCAACCGAGGGTTTCCGTGCACAGCAAAAAGCTGGTGGCGCTGGAGGCGCTGATACGCTGGCAACATCCGGAAATTGGAATGATATATCCGGAGGAGTTCATACCGCTTGCGGAAGAGATCGGCTTGATCGGCCAGATCGGCGAGTGGGTGCTTCGAACCGCATGCCGGCAAAATATTCAATGGCAACGAAACGGCCTTTCCCCAGTCAGGATCTCGGTCAATCTGTCGCCTAAACAACTTGGATCTTCATCTCTTCAACAAGGCGTCACACAGGTTCTGGCCGATACGCAACTGGAAGCGCAATGGCTGGAGCTTGAAGTCACCGAAACCGGATTGATGGAAAATATTGAGTCGGCGCAGCAGACCCTCACGGAAATTCGAAAACTCGGCGTTCAGATCTCGATCGACGATTTCGGCACCGGCTATTCATCGCTCGCACATCTCAAGAAACTGCCGATCGATGCACTGAAAATCGACAAGTCGTTCATTTCGGATCTGGGGAAGGATGCGGACGATGCGGCCATAGTAACCGCCACGGTTGCGATGGCCAGGAGCATGGGTCTCAAAGTGGTGGCGGAAGGCGTGGAAACGCAGGAGCAAGTCGATTTTCTGACGAGCCTGGAATGCGACGAATTGCAGGGATTTTATTTCAGCGAAGCGCTCCCGGCTTCGCTGCTCGAAGAAACGCTGCTTGGTACCGAACGATGGTTTGATCGGTAGGCATTAAAAATCTTGCCGCGCAGCGTCGGGCGCTTGGATTTTTCATGGCAGGCCCAGTATCACTTTTTTCGCCAGCAAATCGTTCTTAAGATTTTCAGCGGCCTGGTCGACGAAAGAGGCCGAGTTCGCGTTTGCTTCCGCAAGTTGAATTTGTTCGTCAAGCGATGCCAGCTCCGATTTGTTGCTACTCAAAGTTGCTTCGAGCTTGCGGATGTTGTCGTGGAGCGAACGTATTTCGATCTCTATTTTTTCGTTTTGCGTTTTAAGATCGCCGGCTTGTTTGCGCAATCCTGCCGAACGCTCGGATACCTGGGAACGCATGTCTTCCCTGGCCCGCATTCTTGCAAGATCGATATCCGAGATATGCGTGCTTATTGCCAGGGACAAGGCATCAAGAGGCCATTTGTCGCCGCAAATCGCAAGCACGGCCTTGAGCCGGCTCGTTTCATCGGGAATGAATTCCTTGAGGCCATCGGCGGCCTTGACCAATCCATTGTAGGGGGATTTTCGATCACGGACTTTTCTTTGAAAGAACTCGACGATACCGGCGTAGTCCGTCGGTATCTGCTCGGCTTTCGGAACGGGGGCGGTTTTATCGTGCGGTGGAACTTGCCTTGCACTCGGCGCCGAGTTGCGCGCAGCGGTCGTCGGGTGAGGGGCAAGCGTCGGCTCTCGGGACACATAGGTTGTACGTGCCGTCTTTATTTCCTCCTCCGGCCTGGAGAAAAAATTCAATACTTTTTTCATGGTCAATCCACACTGGTAATTGAAGCTGGAGCGCTGATGAAGCGCATTGCGACGATTCCGGTTATCGGAATCGCGAATTCTCAAAAAATGATTGCATCGATTGGAAAAGCTTTTCTTGGACAGGAGCCTGCATACATCGTTCAGGCATTTCCATACGCAACTTTCACAAGTGAAATAGTTATGCGAAGAAATTTGAAATGAAGATTGCAATTGGCTGAAAAAAAATGAATCAAGCATTTACCCGTAATTGAGTTGCTGATACTCTGTTTCTTTTTTTGAAATTGTCCGCCGCCTGCTTCGCTCGCTTTCGTCGTACGAAGGTTGCTTTTCGACCTTTTCTGTAATCTATGCGAATCCAATCTTTTACCGGTAAAGGTTTGTCTTCATTATCGAAGGTCTTCGATCAGGATAACGAAGGACCGATTCGACTGATTGCGGATGCAATGCCGCAGATCGTCTGGATCGCCGCTCCGGACGGAACAATCGAATACTTCAACCAGGCTTGGCTCGACTTTACCGGACATGCATTGGAAGAGTCGCTCGGCCAGGGCTGGGAATTCGTAGTGCACCCCAACGATCTGGACAAATGCCGTGCGCAGTGGCTGGCAGCGGTTCAGACCGGTACGGAACTTGAAACTGAATGCCGGCTCCATCGCGCATCGGACGGCGCCTACAGGTGGCATCTATGCCGCGCGCAGGTGCTGAGAGACGACACCGGCGCGCTGATCAAGTGGGTCGGCAACTGTACCGATATCGACGATCAGAAAGTGGCGCAGCAGGCATTGCGCGAAGCTGTCTCAAGCGTGGAACGGCAGGTCAAGGAACGCACCGCCGAACTGCTCACTACCAACCTGCAGTTACTGGATGCGATCAGCGAACGGCGCCGCGCCGCATCCATCCATGAACAGGATACGCAGAGGCTCAACGACATCATCGCGACACAGGCGTTGCTGGCGCAGGCCGGAGTGAACCTGCCGTCGCTTCTCAATCTCGCCGCCCAAAAAATTCATCGGCTTACCGGCGCGACCGGCACGATAGTCGAGCTAATCGAACAGGATGATCTGGTTTCTGCTGCGGCATTCGGCAGCACCGTCCCATTCGTCGGATTCCGTCTGAACATGTCCGAAAGCATGTCGGGTCTGTGTATCCGAAAACGGCGGATACTCAAATGTGACAATTCATTCGACGATCCGCGCGTGGATCAGGCCGCATGCCTGATGGTCGGTGCGGTCTCGCTACTGGTGGCGCCGCTTTACAACAAGGGCACGGCTATCGGCGTGCTGAAAATTCTATCCAGTACGCCCAACGCATTCGGGCAGCGCGATGTCCAGACGCTGGAATTGATGGCCGGCCTGCTCGGCGCTGCGATCGCGCAGCAGGTGCGCCTACAGTCTAGCGAGCGGCTGCTGGCCGAACGTACGGAAGCATTGTCCGCACTTCAGGCAGAGATGGAAAACCGTCTGCGTTCGTAGCGGCTCTCGTCGTATTTCCTCCGAAAACGCAACACGATTTTCCCTTCGTGGGTACATGCTCTAGTAGTTCGTCACGCTTCGATTTGCGGGTTCTACCACATTGCTCGAAGGCGATTGCGGCGTTACCGATGCGCGACAGGGGAACGCCCTGTCTGTGTTGTCCCTTGCAGGGCGCGCACAAGCTTGCAAGCTTGTGCCGTTACGCAAGCAAGCGATATCTCGCTTGAAACCCTTGCTCACCCTTGCACTCACCCTCGATCAACGCGGCAGACCGCTTCGCTACCCGCAAATCGAAGCGTGACGAACTACTAGGGTGGAGCAGGGCGCTTTGCAGGGTCGCCTTTTCTTTGGGTGGCGGTTTCAAGGAAAACGGAGTGCATGGATTGCCGTTGCAACAACTATCCGATCCGAGCGATGTACATTTTTAGATCGCGTCTCCTTATATTTAGACAAATTATATTGCTCCAAATGTATTTTTCCGGCATCATGCCAATGGAACCTTACCCATGCCACTAAATTCAATTAAAACCGTTGCAGTCGACCTGGGCGATAAGCCTGCGCCGCTTGCTTATCTCGACACGCTGAAAAATTTCCGGGTCGTCATTCGCGCAGCGCAACGGCATTCGGCCTGGGTTGAAAAACAATGCGGCGTAAGCGGAGCTCAGTTGTGGGTCATGCAGGAACTGCACGACCATTCCGGTTTGCGTGTCGGCGACATTGCGAAAAAGCTGGCAATTCACCAAACGACCGCCAGCAATCTTCTGGATTCCCTCGAAAAGCGAGGCTATGTCGTGAAAACGCGTGACCGGGAAGACCAGAGGGTGGTGAAGCTGGCGCTTTCGGATCAAGGTGCGGAGCTTTTGCTGCGCGCGCCCGCACCTGCAAGAGGATTACTGCCGGAAGCACTCCAAAAACTGGATACGGAAAGTTTGGCGAAACTGAATGACGGATTGAAGGCATTACTGGAATGCATCGACGGCGAAGATGCCGGGCATGGCTTGCAGCCATTGCCGTTTACCTTATAGGTTCCAACGATTGAAGCAGCGATGAGGTCCTACCGACCTTTTTTGCCCCCATCCGGGGGCATTTTTTTTCAATATGCGCAATCGGATGAACATCCGATTGAAGGAGGCGGTACCGGCCTCGCAACGTCTTGAGGAATAACCATTGATCGACTTAAAAATACCCATTTATTTTTATGATGCCACCTTGGCCGTCACGGTTTTTTCACTTGTTCTCGCAACTTTATTCCTGGTGAAAGCGCTACTCCTGCGTCAGCTTCGGGTGCTTTCGGAAAAGGGCCGGCTGCAATTCCTCAGCTATCCGGAACAGTTGGTCAAATCGACCCGGCTTCCTTTCATGTTCGGCATTGCACTGCTGGCCGGGGTCACGCAACTGGATCTTCCAGTGCCGCAGGAGAAGATGCTGCATTACGCGTGGATGATCGTCCTGATATTTCAGATCGCGCTGTGGGCCAACCGCTTGATCTCGATATCGCTCGACCGCGCGTTTCAACGCAGCCGGGATTTGAATCCTTCCGGCGCCACGCATTTAATGGTCGCGGGATTGGTGGGGCGCATCGTGCTGTGGTCGATCGCCGTACTTGTCACACTCGACAACCTCGGTTTCAATATCACGACGCTGATGGCCAGCCTGGGGATCGGCGGAATAGCGGTTGCGCTGGCGGTGCAGAACATCCTCGGTGATATATTTTCATCCGTATCGATCGCGCTGGACAAACCGTTCGTGATCGGTGATTTCATCGTGGTGGATTCGTACATGGGTACGGTGGAATACGTCGGACTCAAGACCACGCGCATTCGAAGCCTCGGCGGAGAACAGATTATTTTCTCCAATACCGAAATCCTGAAAAACCGCATCAGGAACTACAAGCGCATGCAGGAGCGGCGCGTGCTGTTCGAGTTCGGGATCGCGTATGAGACATCGCTCGAGAACATCGAGCGGATTCCGAAAATGGTGGAAGAAATCATTTCGTCCCACAAGCTGGACACCCGCTTCGATCGTGCGCACTTCAAATCCTACGGCGAAAGCGCCTTGCAATTCGAAGTGGTTTATTACGTGCTTACCGCTGATTACAATGAGTACATGGACATTCAGCAGGCGATCAATTTCACCTTGCTCAAGCGATTCCGCGACTATGGAATCGCGTTCGCCTACCCGACCCGCACGCTGTATGTCGCACCGGGCGCAACTCAGGATTCGGCCGAGCCCGGCGATTCACTCGATGTCCGCAATTCCGGGGCTCGGACCAACTAGTGGGTCACTTGGCAACAGAAGCAGCATTGCGTTTAGGCGGTGTAGGTGGAAAACAAGGCTGCAGTTTCAAGGAACGGCCAAAGCCCAGTGCCTTCCTCCGAAAACGCAAGACGGTTTGTCCTTCGTGGTGGCCTGCCGGGTGTCGCCCCGGCAGGCGAGGTACTTTCTTTTGCGTCGCCAAAAGAAAGTACCCAAAGAAAAGGCGACCCTACAAAGCGCCCTGCGGGTACCCGTAACATTGCCGGTCAACGCGGGAAGCGAAACGAACTCGCTACGCTCAAACATGTTTCGCTTCTTTT
>MESE01000089.1 GCA_001770855.1 Burkholderiales bacterium RIFCSPLOWO2_02_FULL_57_36 | reverse complement strand
CGGGCCTTCTATGAAGGTCCGCTCGTGTGCCCCCCTCTGGGGGGCGTAAGGCAAAACCACGTTCTACGAACGTGGTTCATTTACTGCGATGGATTAACCGATGTTCATTCTTGCTTTGCCGTCTTCGGTTGATGCCGATCCGCTTGCGTCCGCGCGGTTGACTCGGCCGACGTGAATGAATATTGCGCTCGCTCACACGAAAGGATTACCCTGCCAAGGATTTTCATACATGGTCAGGCGCGGTATTGGCGGCGTTGGCGCTGCAGGAATTCGAAAAATTCGATTCCGAAGCACAAGCCAAGAAAAACATCGTGAGTGCGATTGAATCGGTTGCGAAAAGCTCGGCAACAGGCCGATCATCTGCCGTAAGTGCTAAGTGCATCCTGCAGTATTTGAAGCGTACCTCGATGGAGTTACGCTGGAAGCGCTGCAACAGCGTGCGCAAAAGGAATTCGCCAACGCAATTCATGCGCTCAGTCCGGAGGAAGCCGCAGTGCTGGCGTTCCTACAGGAACGGTTGCAGCCGTCAGATGCAAAGGCAGGCAAGTAAAAATAAACGAACGGCCGTTGGGCGGACGAGCGAAGCGTCATCCGCCGTAGGTCTCGCGCCGTGCGTCGCGCCGGCCATCAGACTCCGATCAATACAGGATCAGCCGCGCAAAACTCACCGCGAAATCGGCTTGTACCGAATCCGCTTAGGCTTCGCGCCTTCCTCGCCCAGACGCTTCTTCTTGTCCGCTTCATATTCCTGGTAATTGCCGTCAAAGAACGACACTTGCGAATTGCCTTCGAATGCCAGGATATGCGTGGCAATCCGATCCAGGAACCAGCGGTCATGCGAAATCACCAGCACGCTGCCGGCAAATTCAAGCAATGCGTCTTCCAATGCGCGCAGGGTTTCCACGTCGAGATCGTTGGACGGCTCATCCAGCAGCAGCACGTTGCCGCCTTGCAGCAGCGTCTTTGCCAGATGCAGCCGCCCGCGCTCGCCGCCCGATAAATTGCCGACGATTTTCTGCTGGTCGCCGCCCTTGAAATTGAAGCGGCCAAGATAGGCGCGCGACGGCATTTCAAACCGGCCGACGGTCAGGATGTCGGCGCCGCCGGTCACGTCTTCGAACACGGTCTTGGTGTTTTCCAGCGATTCGCGCGTCTGGTCGACGATCGAGATGCGCGCAGTGCTGCCGATCACGACTTCGCCGCTGTCGGGCTGTTCCTTGCCGGTGATCAGCTTGAACAGGGTTGACTTACCTGCGCCGTTCGGACCGATGATGCCGACGATCGCGCCGGCCGGAATCTTGAAGCTCAGGTTGTCGATCAACAGGCGGTCGCCGAATGCCTTGGAGACATTCTTGAATTCGATCACTTCATTGCCGAGGCGCTCCGCCACCGGAATGAAAATCTCCTGGGTCTCGTTGCGCTTCTGGTATTCGTGTTCGGACAATTCATTGAAGCGGGCCAGGCGCGCCTTGCTCTTGGCCTGGCGGCCTTTCGGATTCTGCCGTACCCATTCCAGTTCTTTCGCCATGTTTTTCTGGCGTGCCGATTCGGACGATTCTTCCTGCTTCAGCCGATTGCTTTTTTGCTCCAGCCACGAACTGTAATTGCCTTTCCATGGAATGCCGTGGCCGCGGTCCAGTTCCAGGATCCATTCAGCGGCGTTGTCGAGGAAGTAGCGGTCGTGGGTAATGCCGACCACGGTGCCGGGAAAGCGCAGCAGGAATTGTTCAAGCCAATCGACCGATTCCGCATCGAGGTGGTTGGTCGGCTCGTCCAGCAGCAGCATGTCGGGTTTCGACAGCAGCAAGCGGCACAGCGCGACGCGGCGTTTTTCACCGCCCGACAGCACGCCGATCTTGGCATCCCACGGCGGCAGCCGCAGCGCATCGGCGGCCATTTCAAGTTGCTGCTCGGGATTGTCGCCGGCACTGGTCGAGATGATCGCTTCCAGCCGCGCCTGCTCCGATGCCAGCGCATCGAAGTCGGCATCCGGCTCGGCGTACGCGGCATACACTGCATCGAGCTTGGCCTTGGCTTCGAACACTTCGCCCAGGCCGCCCTCGACCGCCTGGCGCACCGTTTGTTCCGGATCGAGTTCCGGTTCCTGCGGCAGATAGCCGATGTTCAAGCCCGGCATCGGCACCGCATCGCCGATGATGTCCTTGTCGATGCCGGCCATGATCTTGAGCAGCGTCGATTTGCCGGAGCCGTTCAGTCCCAGCACGCCGATCTTGGCGCCGGGAAAAAATGACAGGGAAATATCCTTGAGGATCTGGCGTTTGGGCGGGACGATTTTGCCCACGCGGTTCATGGTATAGACGTAATTGGCCATAGTGATTGGGTACGGGTTGCGTATGAAAGAGAAGAAAGCGGAATGGCGAGAGGATACCCGATGGGGCGTGCAGGGTACAGCGCCGTGTGATGAGTTCCGTAAACGCAATATTGGATCGCAGCTGGTCGGCCTTGGCTGAACAAGGAACCGGCAGCTTGATGCCGGCTCGTTCAGCAATGCGCTGATGCGTATTGCGTTACTTCTTTTTGTCCGAGGATTTGTCGGCGGATGCCATCTTTTGCTTGGCGATAATCTGATCCTTGATTGCATCGTACTCATTTTGGCTCAGGATCTTCTTGTCCACCAGATCATCCTTGCCGCGGTAAGGACGATTTTTTACGATTGCCTTTGCCTTGACTTCGCCGATCTTCGGCAGGCCCGCCAATTCCTTTTCGGATGCGGAATTGATATCGAGCGGTTCCGCAGCCTTGCTGCTTGCCATGGATGCGGAACTGGATGCGCCGGTGGACTGCTTGGATGTCTGTTTCGAGTCTTCTTTGGCGTATGCCAATCCGGTCATCAGCCCGGCGAAGCCCAGTGCGAGAAAAATGGATTTCAACAGTCTTGTCATCTTGATTCTCCATGTGAAATAGTTAAGGTTTAATTATGGAAACACGGAAAGACGAAGTTGCACTGTTTAGTAAATTTCGTGGATATAAGGTTCACTTTTTGCAAACAAATGACTTGATAAAAGAGAAAGTGATTGCCGGCAGGAGAGGCGTCATTCCGAAAGCGGCGCGGATTTTCGACCGGAATTTCAGATGCGATTCGGCTTGGCCGACCATGCGCGCCATAAACCTTCTGCGGAATACAGCACCAGCGCAGCCCAGATCATCGCAAAGCCGGCAAGGCGCGCGCCGCCGAACGGCTCGTGATACAGCCATACGCCCAGCAACAGTTGCAAGGTCGGCGCAATGTACTGCAGCAGGCCGAGCAAGGAAAGCGGAATGCGGCGGGCGGCTGCAGCGAACATCAGCAACGGTATCGCGGTAAGAGGACCGGCCGCTGCCAGCAGCCATCTCGACGAGGTCGATGCGGCCGCAAAAGCGTTGCGATCATCCAGCGTCAGCATGAACAGATAGCCGATCGCCACCGGAAACAGGATCAGCGTTTCCAGCGACAGCCCTTCGAGTGCGCCCAATGCCGCGGTCTTGCGCAATAAGCCGTAAGTGCCGAAGCTGATTGCCAGGGCCAGGCCGATCCAGGGCAGATGACCACCCTGCCAGGTCAGCCAAGCGACACCGGCGCCGGCCAGTGCAACCGCCGTCCATTGGGCCGGGCGCAAGCGTTCATGCAACAGCATCGACCCGAGCAATACGCTGACCAGCGGGTTGATGAAATAGCCGAGGCTCGCATCGACCACCCGACCGTTGTTGACCGCCCAGATATAGATGAACCAGTTCGTCGACAGCAGCAGGGCGCTCGCGGTAAAGCCGGCAAGTACCTTGGGTTGGCGCAGCAGGCCACCGATCCATGACCATTGCTTGCGCCACGCGAGGACGATTGCCAGGAACCCCAAGGACCATACGATCCGGTGCATCAGAATTTCACTCGCGGGGATATCCTGCACCGCTTTGAAATACAGCGGGAATAATCCCCATATTACATAGGCGGACGACGCGAACAGCATGCCAAGGCGCATGGCGGATCAATCGAAAATGAGGAAGGGGCGCGCCGCCGGGCGATGTCCGAACGGCGCAGGCGCGCGCTGAAGGGATGATTATGTCAGGAAAGAGGAAAGTAAGAACGTCTAGCAAAAAATTCTGAGGGTGTTGCGTCGCCTTGTTGTACGGTCATACTGTCTCCATCCATTTCCCGCTTGCGAGGGAATGGATGGAAACTCAAAGCACTGCTTTGATGGATGACGCTCACTCAGAACCGCTTCGCTTCTGGTCAACCGGTTTCAGGCAGCGTCATCAGCCTGCGTGATGTGCGTGGCCGTGCGAGCATGCACTCTGTTGTGATCGATCGCCAGCAACTCCGCTTCCTGCGCCTTCCTGAGTTCCGCCATGTGCATCGCGTACTTTTGCAGTTGAACGTCATCCTCGTGAACCGGTTCCCAGTGTGGCACGTGAACCGTATCCCCGGCGCCGTCCACCGCGACGAACACAATCACGCAGCGGGTGGTCTGCTTACGCACCCCGGTCTTCGGCTCGCTTGCGGTCACGTCGACGGCAATATGGATACTCGACTTTCCGGTGTGGACCACGGTTGCGATTACTTCAACGATCTGTCCGATGAAAATCGGTTTGTAAAAGCGGATGCCGCCGATATACACGGTGACGCAGTAATACCCGCTCCAGCCGACCGCGCAGGCATAACCGGCCTGGTCGATCCATTTCATCACGGCGCCGCCATGCACCTTGCCGCCGAAATTCACATCGGTGGGTTCTGCCAGGAAGCGGAGCGTGATACTGCGCGATGCCGGATCGTGGGGTTTCATATCAATCCCTTGAAAATCTAAAATGGAAAACACGGTTTTGCGATTCGCCAATCGTAGCTCCCGCATCCGACGCGAACCGCTCCGCTCATCTTGTGCGACATGCCCGTCACGTACGCCGGCCCGCAAAACTCATCGGACCGGCACAGCGCACGAAGGCGTTCGGACGGCTCGATTCAATGTCCATGTGTTGTTCCAATCCATGAGGAAGACACCCGGTTGCGCGGCACAAGTCCGGTCATTTCATCTGGTTTGGCAACGCCAGGACGATCTGCGGGAAAAAATAGAGGATCAGCACGGACATCAACATCAGCAGGAACAGCGGTAGCGCGGTACGTGCGATGTGGCTGATTTCCTTCTTGGTCAGGCCCTGCAGCACAAACAGGTTAAAGCCGACCGGCGGCGTGATTTGCGCCATCTCCACCACCACGATAATGAAGACGCCGAACCAGATCAGGTCGATGCCGGCCTTTTGCACGGTGGGCAACAACACAGCCATGGTCAGCACCACCATCGAGATGCCGTCGAGGAAGCAGCCAAGTAAAATGAATAATCCCGTCAGCGCGAGAATCAGCATGAATGGCGACAGGTTCAACGTGCCGACGAACTCCGCCAGATGGCGAGGCAGGCCGATGAAGCCCATTGCCAGCGTAAGGAAAGCAGCGCCGCCGAGAATCAGGCCGATCATGCAGTAGATACGGGTCGCGCCCAGAATCCCGGAGCGGAACGTTTCCCAGTTCAGGGTTCCTTCGACACGAGCCAGGATCAGGGAGCCGGCCACCCCGAAAGCCGCGGCTTCAGTGGCGGTCGCAATGCCCAGGTAGATCGATCCCAGCACCAGGCCGATCAGACTGACCACCGGAATCAGATGGCGAGACGCAACCAACTTTTCCTTGAACGACATCGTCGTCGCAGCAGCCGGAATTGCGCCCGGATGCATCCACGACCACACCATTACGTAGCCCATGAACAAGGTGCCCAGCATCAGCCCCGGCAGCACGCCGGCGACAAACAGCTTGGCAATCGAGACATTGGCTGCCACGCCGTAGACGATCATGATGATCGACGGCGGAATCAGCAGGCCCAGTGTGCCGGCGCCGGCCAGTGTCCCGAGTGTGATGTCTTCGGGATAGCCGCGTTTCTTCAATTCCGGCAACGCGATCTTGCCGACCGTCGCGCAGGTTGCAGCGGAAGAGCCCGATACGGCGGCGAAAATCGTGCAGCCGATGATGTTGACGTGCAGCAGGCGGCCTGGCAGGCGCTCAAGCCATGGCGCGAGGCCTTTGAACAGGTCTTCCGACAGTTTGCTGCGAAACAGGATTTCGCCCATCCAGAGGAACAGCGGCAAGGCCGTCAGCGTCCAGCTCGAGGTGCTGCCCCAAACGGTCAGCGCCATGCTGTCGCCCGCAGGGCGACTGGTAAACATGTCCATCGCGAAGATGGCGACACCCAGCAGCGCAAGGCCGATCCACAGGCCGGAACCAAGGGCTGCAAGCAGCAGCACGATCAGAATGAATGTAATTAGCATGTCCATGTTGTGCCTCCCTTATTCGGCATGAGCCAATTCGGAGGAGGGCGCAACTATGCGTTCCTGCGAAACGAGTTTCAAATACAGGTCTTCGAGAAATGCGACGGCCAGGCCGATGCAGCCGATCGCCATTGAAATTTGAGGAATCCATAACGGGGTGGCATCGCTGGCGGGCGATACATCGTGGGTGACGTATGACAGCCATACCAGGCGCACCGCGAAGTAAGCGAAGTACACCGCAATCCCGGATGCGGCCAGCAGGCACCAGTAATCCAGTGCCTTGCGCGCGGTGCCGGATAGTTTGTTCAGCAGCAGGGTGACGCGGATATGGTCGCCGTTGCGCAAGGTGGCGGGCAACGCCAGGAACAGTGCGGAGGCGATCGAGTAGCCGGCATAGGCGTCCAGGCCGGGAATGTCAAAGCCGAATTGGCGCCCTGCCACACCTAGCAAAATGGCCGCCAATGTCGCAACCATGAACGCCGCGGCAGCATATAGCAGCCATCGATAAAAACCGTCAAGTAAGCGTGACATGGTGTCTCCTTAATTTGAGCCACCCGGGTGCACCGGGTGGCTCTTTCTTTTATGTATTTCGTACTTCCAGCGAATTACTTCTCGCGCTTCCCGTACGTGTTATTTCTTGTAGGCGTCAATGATCCGCTTGCCTTCGTCGCCCGATGTGCGCAGCCATTCAGCCGTCATCGTGTCACCGATCGCCAGTAACTCGTCACGCAATTTCTGAGAAGGTGTTGATACCGTCATTCCGTTGTCTGCCAAGCCTTTCAGATATTCCTGGTCAAGCTTTTCACTCCGTTTCCAGCCACGGTCTTCGGCGGTCGCGGCCGCTTTCAGGATCGCATCCTGGGTCGGCTTGTCGACCGAATCGAATGCTTTCTGGCTCACCACCACTGCATTCTTCGGCAACCAGGCGTTGACCGCGTAGAAGTTCTTCACGTGCTCGTACAGCTTGCTTTCGATACCGCTTGCGCTGGAGGTCAGGAAGTTGTCGACGGCGCCGGTGGCGAGCGCCTGGCCGAGTTCAGACAGTTGAATGGTCGCGGGTTGTGCGCCCAGCAATTGTGCGATGCGGCTTGTGGCCGGGTTGTAGCTGCGCATCTTGGTTCCGCGCAGATCGGCGGCGGAAGTAACCGGCTTGTTGGAATACAGGCTCTGGCCAGGCCATGGCACCGTATACAGCAGCTTCATTCCTTGCGCGGCCAGGATTTTTTCGATCGTCGGACGCGAAACGGTGGCCAGCTTCTTTGCTTCAGCATAGCTGGTGGCGACGAACGGGATTGAGTCAACGCCGAAGATCGGGTTCTCGTTGGAAGCGCCGGAAAGGATGAATTCGCCGATCTGCACTTGCCCGGTCTGGATCGCGCGCTTGATCTCATTGGCCTTATACAGCGAGCCTCCGGGATGGACCTGCAGCTTCAGTTTGCCATCGACTGCTTTTTCAACATCGGCTGCGAACTGTGCCAGGTTTTCAGTATGGAAGCTGTTGGCCGAGTAGCCTGTGGGGAAATCCCATTTGGCCTGTGCCATTGCGACGTGCGAGCTCGCGGCCAGCGTGGCGGCGAGTAAAAGGTTGCGGATGTCTTTCATTTGAGTCTCCTTCGGTTGGATGCAGTATATATGCCGGTGCGCTCAGAAACGAGTGTGCCGACCACCTTCTTGTTGCCCAAAACAACTTCTTTTCCGCGCTAGCGGCGAATCCTGCTTACCGAACGGCCGGCGTCTGCTGCGACCGTTCGGTGGTGTACTGCAACAAGACTTTCCACTCATCGTTCCCTGCCTGCTTGAGCCACTCGCGTGCGAGTTTCTCGCCGATGCGGTCCAGGTACTGGCGCATGAAAAAATCCATCGTGGAGACATTGATCTTGTTCGCGGCAAGCTGTGCTTCATATTCGCGGTCGCTGTTTTCGCTTAGCTTCCAGCCGCGCTCTTCAGCATTGCGGGCCAGATCGAGAAGGATGGTGCGGGAAGCCGCATCCAGCTTTCCAAAAGTTGTCTTGTTGATGAATACGATATTTTTAGGAATCCAGGCATTGACTTTGTAATAGTGGCCGAGTCGCGTCCATGCCTTCGTCTCGACACCGGTTGAACTGGATGTGATCATGAGTTCAAGCTGGCCATCCGCGATTGCCTTGGCAAGATCGACCACCTGAATTGACACCGGCCTTGCATGCACCAGTTCCGCGATCCGTACCGTGGCGGGATTGTAGGCACGCATGCGCAGCCCCTTGAGATTACCGACCGCGTTGATGGCGGGCTGGGAGTACAAGTTCTGGGGCGGCCAAGGCACCGCGTACAGCAGTTGCAACCCGCGCGCCGCCAGCGCCTTGTCGATTGCCGGCCGCGACGCGTTCCACATGTGTCTCGCATCCGCGTAACCCGACACGATAAAGGGCAGCGCGTCTATGCCGAACAGCGGGCTTTCGTTGGCCAGGCTGGACATGATGACTTCGCCTGCCTCGGCTTTGCCCTCGCGTACGCCGGCGAATATCTCCCCCGGTTTTATCAGGCTCCCTGCCGCATGCACTCGCATTGCCACCTTGTCGGCGGTAGCGCGGCGTACTTCATCGGCGTATTGCTGAAGATTTTTGGTATGGAAGTTATCCACGGAGTAGGCAGTCGCGAAGTTGATTTCGACCGGTGTCTGGGCACCGGCAGGAAGCGCCGTGCCCAGACAAGCGGTGAGCGCTGCTGTGCGTAGGAATGCGAGTCTTGGGTTCATCACTGTCTCCTTGGTTTCATCGAATCTTATTTGTTATTTTGATGAATATTAAATGTTATATCGATAAAGTGTCAATAAATTATATTACAATTTAGTGACGTTAAATATACAATAGTAAAAATGATTCGATGAATCAAGAAAAATATTCGTATCCCGGGCCGACCGGGAACAGATGACAGGAGACGCACCAATGATGAACAGGAACACGGCCTCTACGGGGAAAAAGGGCGCAACAGGAAGCGAACCGGCTGGTCTCGATGCGCTGCACGCCAAATCCAATGCGCTGGAGGAAATCGACTTCGGCATAGCGAGCGCCATGCACGCTTTTCAGCGCTGGATCGTGACCGCAATGAGGAGCACCGCCGACCTGCATGACCTGAGCGTGATCGACGCGATGCTCCTGGGCCAGCTGCGCTATCGCGCCAACGGCAAGCGCCTGGCGGATATTTGCTTTGTCCTCAATATAGAAGACACCCATGTAGTGAGTTATTCACTGCGTAAGCTGGTCGCGCGCGGCACTGTCATTGCGGAACGTCACGGCAAGGAAGTCACTTATTCAATCAGTACATCCGGCGAACAACACCTGTCGCACTTTGATGAGGTACACGAGCGCCTGTTACTGGACGCCTTATCAACATTGCAACTTAACCGATCTGTTTTGCCGGAGCTTGCCCAATACCTGCGCAAGATGTCCGGGCTCTACGATCAAGCCGCGCGTGCGGCTTCTTCCTTCTAGATAGAAAGGCGAACACCATCATGGGACAGAAAATACAACAACCACATCAGGACAAGCGCTGGCAATTCTGGATCGACCGTGGCGGCACCTTTACCGACATCGTCGCGCGGCGTCCGGACGGGACGCTCACCACGCATAAACTGCTCTCCGAAAATCCGGAGCAATATCGGGATGCCGCGGTGGCCGGAATCAAGCGCCTCTTGGGCATCGGTCCGGATGAAGCGATTTCGCCGGAATTGGTCGAAGCCGTGAAGATGGGCACCACTGTCGCGACCAACGCGCTGTTGGAGCGCAAGGGTGATCCAACGGTATTGGTCACCACCAAGGGCTTTCGCGATGCGCTGCGCATCGCCTACCAAAACCGCCCGCGCCTGTTCGACCGGCATATCGTGCTGCCCGAGCTTTTGTACAAGGAAGTGATCGAAGCAGATGAGCGCATCGATGCGCACGGCGCTGTCGTCACGCCGCTCGATACCGACCACATCCGTCGCGAACTGGCCGAGCGTTATGCAAGCGGTTACCGGTCGGTTGCCATCGTGCTGATGCACGGTTATCGTCATACGCAACACGAAGAAGCGATTGCGGCGATTGCGCGCGAGCTCGGGTTTGCCCAGATATCGGTATCCAACCGCGTCAGCCCGTTAATGAAACTGGTCTCGCGCGGCGACACCACCGTGGTGGATGCCTATCTATCGCCGATCCTGCGCCGTTATGTGGATCAGGTGGCGAGTCAGATGGAAGGCGTGCGCCTGTTGTTCATGCAAAGCAATGGCGGCCTGACCGATGCGCATCGCTTCCAGGGCAAGGATTCGATCCTGTCCGGTCCGGCCGGCGGCATCGTCGGCATGGCGCGCACCGCCAAGACGGCAGGCTTCGACAAGATCATCGGTTTCGACATGGGCGGGACCTCCACCGATGTCTCCCACTATGCAGGCGAATTCGAGCGCGAGTTCGAAACGCAAGTCGCCGGAGTGCGCATGCGCGCGCCGATGATGAGTATCCATACGGTGGCCGCCGGCGGCGGCTCGATTCTGCATTTCGACGGCACCCGTTTCCGCGTCGGCCCGGACAGCGCCGGCGCCAAGCCTGGACCGGCCAGCTATCGCCGCGGCGGGCAATTGGCGGTTACCGACTGCAACGTCATGCTGGGCAAGATCCAGCCGCAGTATTTCCCGGCCGTGTTCGGTCCGCATGCAGACGAAACGTTAGACCGCGACGCGGTAGTGCAGAAATTCACGGCGCTGGCCGAGGAAATTTATCAGGCGACCGGCAACCGGCGTACGCCGGAAGAAGTGGCCGAGGGTTTTATCGAGATTGCAGTCGGCAACATGGCCAACGCAATCAAGTTCATCTCGGTGCAGCGCGGTCATGATGTGACCGATTACACCTTGACCACGTTCGGCGGCGCCGGCGGCCAGCATGCGTGCCTGGTGGCTGACGCGCTGGGGATGACGCGGGTGTTTGCCCATCCGTTTGCAGGGGTGTTGTCGGCTTACGGCATGGGACTGGCGGACCAGACCGCGATGCGCGAGCAGGCATTGGAAACGCCGTTGTCGGAGTCGCAAATGACGACTGTCGCAGCCAAGCTGCAAGGTCTGGCTGAAGATGCGCGTGGCGATTTATTGTTGCAAGGCGTAGAGCTGGCCCGGATCCAGGTGGTGGAGCGATTGCATATCCGTTATGACGGTACCGACTCGGTCATCGTAGTGCCATTCGGCTCGGTGGCCGAGATGGTGGGCCGGTTTGAAGCGGCGTACCAGCAGCGCTACTCGTTCCTGATGCCGGACAAGGCAATGGTGATTGAAGCGATATCGGTGGAAGCCATCGGACTGGCCGATGAAGCATCCGCGCATGCAGAGGAATTGATGCCGCGTGCCGGCGCATTGCAAGCAGCCGAGATCGTCAAGCTTTTTTCAGGCGGCAAGTGGCACGAAACAGCGTTGTACCGGCGCGAAGACATTCGTCCCGGCGATATCATCGATGGCCCGGCGATCATCGCCGAGCAAAACGCGACCAATATCGTCGAGCCGGGCTGGCGCGCGGAAGTGACGCCGCTAAACCATCTGGTGCTGAACCGGGTGCAAGCGCGGATTGCGCGCAAGGCGCTCGGCACCTCAGCGGACCCGGTGATGCTGGAAGTGTTCAACAACCTGTTCATGAGCATTGCCGAGCAGATGGGCTTGCGCCTGCAAAACACTGCGTTCTCGGTGAACATCAAGGAACGCCTCGATTTCTCCTGTGCGCTGTTCGATGCCGACGGCAACCTGATCGCGAACGCACCGCACATTCCGGTGCATCTCGGCTCGATGGGAGAAAGCATCAAGACCATCATCCGCGAGAATGCAAGCACCATGCGGCCGGGCGATGTGTACATGTTGAACGACCCGTACCACGGCGGCACCCATTTGCCGGATGTGACCGTGATTACTCCGGCGTTCGATCAGGCCGGACGCAAGGTGCTGTTCTATGTCGCCTCGCGCGGTCACCATGCGGATATCGGGGGCATCACGCCGGGATCGATGCCGGCCAATTCCACGGTGGTGGAAGAGGAAGGCGTACTGATCAACAACTTCCAGCTGGTAAAGGCAGGACGTTTCCTGGAACAGGAAGCTGCTGCGCTGCTCGGTTCCGGGCCGTACCCGGCGCGCAACATCAAACAGAACCTGGCGGATCTGCAGGCGCAGGTGGCGGCCAACCAGAAGGGCGTGGAAGAACTGCTGAAGATGGTGGACCATTTCGGTCTCGGAGTGGTGCAGGCCTACATGGGCCATGTGCAGGACAACGCGGAAGAAGCGGTGCGGCGGGTGATCAGCGCACTGAAGAACAGCAGCTATACCTACCGGTTGGATAACGGGGCGGTGATCAAGGTGGCGATCCGGGTCGATCACGTCAACCGCACCGCGGAGATCGACTTCACCGGCACGTCGCCGCAGTTGCCGAACAATTTCAACGCGCCGAGCGCGATCTGCATGGCGGCGGTGCTGTATGTATTCCGCACGCTGGTGGACGACGAAATTCCGCTTAATGCGGGCTGCCTGAAACCTCTGAACGTGATTATTCCGGAGGGATCGATGTTGAATCCGCGTTATCCGGCGGCGGTGGTGTCGGGCAACGTGGAGACTTCGAGCTGTGTGACCAATGCCTTGTATGGGGCGCTGGGCATGTTGGCCGGGGCGCCGGGAACAATGAACAACTTCACCTTCGGCAACGACGAATATCAGTATTACGAAACCATTTCGAGCGGATCGGGCGCCGGCCGCGGTTTTGACGGAACCGACGTGGTGCAGACGCACATGACGAATTCGCGTTTGACCGATCCGGAAATTCTGGAGTGGCGGTATCCGGTGCGGCTGGAAAGTTATGAAATCCGCGAAGGTTCGGGCGGCGCCGGGCAATGGCATGGCGGCAATGGCGGTGTGCGCAAGATCCGCTTCCTGCAAAGCATGACCGCATCGATTCTGTCGAATAACCGCGTCGTGCCGGCATTCGGCGCTAACGGCGGCGAAGACGGCATGTGCGGGCGCAATTATGTGATCCGAAACGATGGAAGGGAAGAAAATCTCGGCTTCGTGGCCAGCACCGACATGCGGCCGGGGGATGTGTTCGTGATCGAAACGCCGGGCGGCGGCGGCTTCGGCAGCATCATTGACGATGACTCCGAGCAATCGCCCCAGGCCGCTGTCGCGGAACCGCAGCACATTGCTGTCGCCGATTGACGATGCAAAAGTTGTCTCTGCACCTGGCGCAACGCCGGGTGCCTTCCCCCCGGCAGAACTGGCCGGGGGATTTTTTTCAGAATATGTCCGGTCCCCGGCACCTGGCGCGTAGCCAGGTGCTTTTTCCCCCGGCAGAACTGGCCGGGGGTTTTTTTCAGAATATGTCCGATATCGCGATATGACGCGATAAAGATAACACGAAAGGAGCAGCACAGCATGCCGGTCCACCATGAAACGCCTTCCTACCTGACCCCGACCGAAATCGGCCCATGGGGCATTTACCTCGAACAAATCGACCGCGTCGCGCCGCACTTGGGCGCTTTGTCGCGCTGGATAGAAACCCTCAAGCGGCCCAAACGCATCCTCATCGTCGATGTGCCCATCGAACGCGACGACGGCACCATTGTTCATTACGAGGGATATCGCGTGCAGCACAACACGTCGCGCGGGCCCGGCAAGGGCGGCGTGCGTTTCCATCAGGATGTCACCTTGTCGGAAGTCATGGCGCTGTCGGCCTGGATGACGGTCAAGAATGCCGCCATCAACGTTCCGTATGGCGGGGCCAAAGGAGGTATCCGCGTCGATCCGAAAACCCTATCGCAGGGCGAACTGCAGCGCATGACGCGCCGCTACACCAGCGAAATCAACATCATCATCGGCCCCACCAAGGACATTCCCGCGCCCGACGTCAATACCAATGAGCAGATCATGGCGTGGATGATGGATACCTATTCGATGAACCAGGGCAGCACATCCTCGGGCGTGGTGACCGGCAAGCCGATCTCGCTGGGCGGCAGCCTGGGGCGCAAGGAAGCGACCGGCCGTGGCGTATTCATCACCGGATGCGAAGCCGCCACGCACATGGGCATGGAAATCCACGGTGCGCGCGTCGCGGTGCAGGGCTTCGGCAATGTCGGCGCGATTGCGGCGCGGCTGTTTGCCGAAGCCGGCGCCCGGATCGTGGCCGTGCAGGATCATCAAACCACGATTGTCAATTCCAACGGGCTCGATATCCCGGCGCTGCAGAAGCACGTTGCGGAGTGCGGCAGCGTGGCCGGCTTTAAAAATGCGGATGAAATCACCGACCGCAGCGCATTCTGGGGAGTTGATTGCGACATACTCATCCCGGCGGCGCTCGAAAAACAGATTTGCGAAACCAATGCAAACCGCATCAAGGCCAAACTGATTCTCGAAGGCGCGAACGGCCCCACCACGCCGGCTGCCGACGACATCCTGGCCGAACGCAATATTCTCGTGGTGCCCGATGTGCTGGCAAATGCAGGTGGTGTGACGGTCAGCTATTTCGAGTGGGTGCAGGATTTTTCCAGCTTCTTCTGGACCGAGGAAGAAATCAACGCCCGGCTTGCGCGCATCATGCGTGAAGCTTTCGCAGCAATCTGGGAGGTCGCGACAGAGAAGCGTATTTCGTTACGCACGGCGGCTTTTGTGATCGCGTGCACCCGCGTATTGCAAGCACGTGAAATGCGCGGTCTGTATCCCTGAGCTGCCGGTCGGCGCTGGCAGTTACCCAAATCGCATTGTTTCGCGGCATCTGGTGAACGGGCCGTCGCCCGCTTGGGCTGAACGCAGTTCCGGCGCGGCACGCGGGTATTCATCATCAGCCATACGAGCGTCCGGCAAAATATTCCCGGATTCCACGTTGCTTATGACAGGCGAGCCCTTAGCCGGAATTGCTTGGCTTGGTTTCTTTTTTCTTTTGCCGGCGTCGTTTTTTCGCCACGTCAGCGGCGAGGCCGCGTTTCCGAGCCGATGACTGAAAGGCGCGGTCTTCGACTGGCATGGGGCATCGCGTTCGCCGCGTCACGCTACCCGTTGTTGTTTTTCACACATCTCGCGATCGGCATTCGGGCATAACTGCAGTGCCGTGACTCGCGCACGGATTCATTCGGCACCGGACGCGCTATGGAAGCGGTGTTCCGGCTAAAATAGCACTCACCGTCTTTGAATCCATTCATGAAAGACCGCAGCAATGTCCAAAGAAAAAAGCCAGCCGAAAGCCAGTCCCGCGCAGTCGCCGGCATCGCCCAAGATCCCTATCGTTTCGTCGTCTCACCTGGCGTCCGGACGGAGCGCCGAGCTCAGCGAGTTCGAGTTCGGTCTGATCATCGCGAGCAATGCGTTCAATCGGTGGGCAGTGCGATGCATGGCGGCATCCGGCATGAAAGACATGACGATCAATGACGTGCTGGTGCTGCATCACATCAACCACCGCGCACGCGAAAAGAAGCTGGGCGACATTGCATTTATCCTGAATATCGAAGACACGCACGTCGTCAATTATTCCCTCAAGAAGCTGTTGGCCCTGGATCTGGTGCAGACCGAGCGGCGCGGCAAGGAAGTGCTGTATTCAACGAATGATAAGGGACGCGATCTGTGTGACCGCTATTACGAGATTCGGGAACAGGTGCTGGTATCGGGCCTGACCGGCGACGGCACTGAAAGCTTTGAACTCGGTGAGCTGGCGCGTTTCCTGCGAGTGCTGTCCGGACTGTACGACCAGGCCGCGCGCTCTGCCACGTCGCTGTGATAATCCTTCGTGCGGCAGGAGAAAAACGCGCTCCGGCGCTGGAGCTAACATCATGGACGAATGGCTGGAGAACTTGCGCGATGCGCTAGACCACATCGATTATGGGGTCGTGCTGCTCGACCGAACGCTGACTTCCCGCTTCATTAACCGCGCGTTCTGCGAAATGTGGACATTTCCCCAGGAAGAGGCAAATCAGCCGCATTCTTTCGCACGCATCATGCAGCACGGGTATACGCATGCGCATTACAAAGTAGATGATGTCGATGCCTATGTCGCAGAGCGAATCGCCCGGGTGGAGGAAGGACATGACACCCGCATGCTGCAGTTGCTGGACGGACGCGTGATCCGATTTGCCTGCATTCCCCTCCCGCTCGGCGGCCGCATGCTGACCTATGCCGATCAAACCGAGCTGGTCAATACGATTCAAAAGCTGGAATCCGTAGTCAACATCGACGAACTGACGCAGGTCTACAATCGCCGCTATCTGTACGTGCTCGGTCAGAACGAGGTGGCAATGTCACGGCGGTACGGGCGGACGCTCTCTGTATTAATGCTGGATATCGATCATTTCAAGCGCATCAACGACGCGCACGGTCACTCGGTGGGCGATGCAGTGATTCGCGCGGTCGCGCGGAGTTGCCGCGAGATAGGCCGGTCTACCGATTCGGCCGGGCGGGTCGGCGGTGAAGAGTTTGCCGTGCTGTTGCCGGAGACGTCACTGGCGGCAGCGTTACAGGTCGGCGAGCGGCTGCGTTCCACGATTGCCGAGGTAGACGTCTGGACCGGCTCCGAGAAGGTGCGCGTGACAATTAGTGTTGGCGTCGCGCAATGGCACGACGCTGATGCCGGATTCGAAGACCTGTTGCGGCGCGCAGACGCAGCCCTCTACGCAGCCAAGCGCAGCGGACGCAATCGGGTGTGCTCGGCACAAGAAGATTCTGAGCCCGGCTCCGTCTAAGTGCGCCTAACAAAGTGACTCCGGGAGCGTCGCACCGTCTTGCCAACCGGTCGTACTGTCTGCGGCAATCCTCACTTTCGTTGTGCAAGGAGTTTGCGCAACGAGATGGAATCGGCGCGTGACGCCATCTATCCGGTAGTTCGATACATCAGGCGGAGCGCCGTCCGTGCTGCTTCGCGGTCGCTGGAAGTCATCCGCGAAATCCTGCTTCATCCTTGTTCCAAAAGCAGATTGTCCCGCTGCGACGGACCCATCCGTTTGGAATCGGGATCAAGCCGGAACAGGTTGGTATGCCAGGCTGATCATGCTTGCGGCACGAGTCGGTTGCGCAACCGCAGTTTCCGTCATGGACGCTTCTCGTGCCGACAAATTGAACGCAGACAGGCTCGTCGCCAGGACTTCCGCCTGTTCCTGCAGCGATTCGGCCGCAGCCGATGCCTGCTCCACCATCGCCGCATTTTGTTGCGTCATCATGTCCATCTGTGCAATCGCACGGTTGATTTCTTCGATTCCGCTGCTCTGTTCCCGGCTGGCGGTTGTGATGTTGTTCATGATGTCCGCCACATTTTTCACCGACGAGACGATCTCGGCCATGGTGGTGCCCGCCTGCTGCACTGTTTCGGTACCGGCATTCACCCTGCCGACCGACTCGATGATCAGCTCCTTGATCTCCTTGGCCGCGCCAGCACTGCGCTGGGCGAGGGTGCGCACCTCCGACGCCACCACCGAAAAGCCGCGCCCTTGCTCACCGGCGCGCGCCGCTTCCACCGCCGCGTTTAATGCCAGGATGTTGGTTTGGAACGCAATGCCGTCGATCACGCCAATAATGTCGGCAATCTTTTGCGCCGACTTGTTGATGCCGTCCATCGTGAGTACGACCTGTTCGACTGCGCGGCCTCCCCGTTGCGCAACGTCGGAAGCGGATACCGACATCCTGCTGGCGTTGAGCGCATGGTCAACATTTTTCTTGACGGTAGAGGTCATTTCGTCCATCGCCGAGGCGATCTCTTCGATGCTGCTGGCCTGCGACTCGGTCCGAGTCGAAAGATCGGCACTGCCGGCGGCGATCTCCGCGCTTGCTGTCTTGATGGTCTCGCCGGAATTCTTGATGTCGCCGATCATGCTCTCCAGTGTCTGCTTCATTCGTTTGATCGCTGCGAGCAGGCTTTTTCCATCTTTCGTATCGACTTGAATATCCATCGACAAGTCGCCGGCGGCGACTGCGTTGGCGATTGCATGCGCATATTCGGGCTCGCCGCCCAGTTTGGCCCACACCGACCGGACGACCATCTGCGACACGACCACCAGGACAAGAATCACGATCAGGGCCGACGCGATGGTGCTGCTAAGAATCAGACGCACCTTTTCTTCACTGCGTTTGATTCCGGCCGCGAACTCCGTACGTGCAACATCATTGGTTTTGAGCAGATCGGCTTCCAGGTCGTTGTACGCCGACCCGGCCTTTGAAAAAGCGGCTTTCTCATCCTTGGCCGCAAGCCCCATCATCCATTGCGTGCCTGTTTTGGCCGGCTCGTAGTATTCCTCGAACGCGTGCGCGAGGCGTTGCGCTATCGCTTGCTGGCCCGGCACGGCGCTTATCTTTTCGATGCGGCCGCGTATCGCGGCAGCTGCGTTGTCGGCCACTGCGAATCGGCTCCGGTCGCCTTCCATGATGGCGCTTTTAAAGTGTGTTGAAACGCCTCGCACTTCGGTGATCATCGCGCTGGTGTGTTCCAGTACCGGGTAATACACGCTCCCGGTTGCTTCGATGCTGGATAGCGCCAGGGTGGTGGAGTAGGCGCCGACAGATAGGCTGATGGCGAAGATCGCGGTGGAAATGGCAGGCAGCGCCCACAGGGTTCGGCGGATGGTCATGATTGCACCTTTTGCATGTTGGCGGTGGAGGAACACGCAAGGCGCGTTCTAGAACGGGCGAGGACAGGCTTGGCTGATTCGTACCGCGGCTGCCGGAGCGCATTACCAATGCAAGTCGCGCTCCGGCTGACGGCAAAGGACCAATCGGCAGACTTTGGCTTCATCGTCATCTCCTTCCAAAAGGTTGGGCAAAGTGTAGTGCGCTACAGAGCGTGTTCAGAGACGAAAGTGCGCTGCTTTGTTGGTTTATATTAACTTATTAACGATAAATCACAATATAAAACATCGATAACATACACAAAAATTGCCATGTTTCGATAGCAATGTGCGTTTTACACCAAGTAATGAGGGGTTGATCTTGTTGAAATGGTAATGGTGAATTGATGCGCCACGGAGCGGACCTTTGTGGGGTGCGGAGATATGGCGGTGCCAGCCGGCGCCTGTGGTTCGGGCCAGCACCGCATTGCGTGTCGCTTCACCCCGGCGTGTAGCTAGTGGGTCACTTGGCAATGAAATTTGCATTGAGATGGAAAAAGTAGGGGTGGATAAGCGTAGCGCCTCTCGCCGTATTCCCTT
>MESE01000088.1 GCA_001770855.1 Burkholderiales bacterium RIFCSPLOWO2_02_FULL_57_36 | reverse complement strand
TTTTGTCGAACGTCGTGTGGATGGCGACGGTCTGATGGCCATACTGCTCCCAAACATTCCGCTTCGATTGGTAGCGCGCATAGTCCTGATCAGTGTTGTATGGCCCATCGTCTATTTGCAGCCAAAGGCATTGCTTCATCTGCGTTGCAGTGGCAGAAGGGCAGGCGGTCATATTCTCGAATTCGATGGTGACATGCGCCACGACCCATAATGCCTTTCCATGGTAGGCATCCGGATTGCCGATCAGCTGGGCCAGCGACACCGGTTCTTCGCATTTCTGGTCGTCTGGTTCGGCCGGTGGTGAAGTGCCTATGCCATGGATCTTTTTTTGAACGCGTTCAGCGTAGGCGGTCTGATCCTTCAGCATCGACGGGAACGAAATTGCAGCTAGCGCCAGGGATAGGGCGCAGGCCAGCATCCCGCCGATACGTGCCCGACCGGCCGCAAATATCGCAGGCGCCAACGCAGTCAATGCCGCGGCGACGATGAAAAAAAAGCGTCCGCTCGGATTGGGTATCATCAAGCCGATCAATGCCAGTATCAGTGCGAATATCCAGAGTGTACGGGCAGATTCCGGTTTCACGATTTTCTTTCGTGTCTATTTGCAGAGAACGAAGTAGCCTAATATTCCCGGCCCGCCGACAATTTCGCACATGCTTCGTTTGAGATAGCGTTCTTCCTGCCGCGCGCCATCTTGATAAGTCGACATGCAAATCAACTGAGCGTCGTTCAGTTTGCACGCATAATCAGCCTTGTACGAAGATGCTTGAACTCTAAAATGAATGGCATTCATGCCAGCGTTTATTAGATGCGTCTGCTTTTCATCGGGAATGCACGTCGTGCATTTGAGGCTGTAGGCCGATCCGGTTTGTTGAACTTCATATACCGTCGCCCTGACTGTATCGGGGGGCTCGTTGACCCATTGTCCGGTGCCTCGGTAACTGCTTCTTTGCCAGAATCCTGCGATCCCACCAGACACGCTCGATGCAGCCACCATGATGTCGGCATCGATTGCATAGAGGCGATCCTGTGCAGTACGCCGATCCGCCGCACTCAGATTTGTCAGCAGATAAAGCCGTAACGATTCCTTTGCGCTGACATATTGCCCGGCAAATTGCTGGGCAACGGCCAGGTTCCAATAGGCGTCGCTCCACCATGGCGCCAATGTAGTCGCTTTGTGAAAGGCATTGGCTGCTTCATAAGCAGGCCTGAGGCTTTTCGCCTGCTTGAACAACGCTTCGCCGATGATGAAAGAGCGCCTCGCTTCTTCAGGAATTGTCGGCTTTGGATTGATCTCTGCGGAGAGTGTGAGGATTTTTTCGCGCAGTTCGGTGGAGTACGGCGATTTTTCCAGTTCCGCGGTGAGTTTTTGTAATTGCTCGCGCGGGGTTTGGGCGAAAACGCCGGACGATAAAGTCAAAAACGTCATGGCAAAAATGATGCGCTTGCCGATAGATTTCATTGTTGGTTCTCCCATCGTTTTTCTAACAGACTTTCATTGAAACCGTTACCGCTGCAAAATCACTTTCCGCCCTGTAAATGGCGGTTGCGCGGTCACGTCCTTCTCAAGCGGAAGCTCTATCGTCAGCGTATCGCCTTCCGTGGAAAATATACCCCGGCCAAAACAAACGATGGCTTTCTGCGAACAGTACGTTGCCGGCATAAAGGCAAGCGCGATGTCATAGCCATATATGTGGCGGCTAGCCGCAAATTGGCGACGTCCGTCCCGCACATGGTACGCTTCAAGATCGTAAACGGTGTTGCCGCCTCTCGCATGCGGGCCCGTGACGTGCGCTTCCAGATAGCCGCTTGGCTGAAGCACGCCACTGCGGAAAACTGCGCCGTTAATCTTTCGCAAAAACGATTTGAATTTCACTTCAAACGCCGCTTGCTCGGACTTGGCGTTCTCGATCCCGAATTCAAGACCGGCGATGCGCCGCTTGGCGTCGGTTATCTGTGCAGAATCGGTAAGGCCGCTCAGATAAAACCCGCAATGGCGTTTGGCGTCTTCCAGTTTCCCCGCTTTTTCGTAAATCGTGCACAGGTCCGAGTAATATCCCGGCACCCAAGGCGCCGCAGCGACGGCTTTCTCATACTCGCGTGCCGCCACAACAAAATCGTCTTCTGATTTTGCATTCCTGAAGGCGAACTGGGCGCGCCCCTCGAATGCGATTGCCGTGTCGGGTAGCGCCGGGGATGGTTTCAACGCCGGCGCCAATTTGATGATGCGTTCGCGCAGCGCATTGTCGCTTGGTGCCTTTTGCAACTGTTCGATCATCTGTTTCAGTTGCTCGCGCTGAGTCTGCGCACAGACATTTTCGCTTAAAGAAAAAAGCGCGGTCAGTAATATGAGTAACTTGCGGCGTGGATTCATCATGTTGGTTATCCTTTATTTTTTTATTTCGCTGCACTATCCAAAAAAAGCGCTGCGTATCCAGATGGCCACCGCCAGCAGTAACAAAATCCCGACAAGTAGAATGATCAATTCAGTCTGATTCCCGAAGCGTGTCGGCTTCGTTGCCTGGTTCGGCTGCTTTGCCGTATCGATTGGGCTGCGGCCGGATAACTTGTGCCAGAGCACCGACACAATCGGCACGATGGTGACCAACAATGCAATCAAGACGAACCAGGCCATCTCCGGTTCTTCACGAAGGAAGTTAAAGAATTCCATCAGTGTAGTGTTGCATGTAGATTGAGACTGATAAAAATGATGGATCTCGCGTCGAATCGAGGCGCCAACCGCAGCAATAGCGAGCTATTGCGAGGATTGGCAACGAAGAGTCGGCGTGAAAGACGCATTTTTATGTCTCAAGAAGAGTGCAACACTACACTAGTCATTAAATGAATATGCCGATGATTCCAAGCCGTCAGCGCCAAACTGCAAGCTGCAGGTATATCGTCCAAACGATCTTGGCTCATGAATCACTGCGCGTCCTTCCATCAGCGGCGTAATCCGGTAATCGTGCCGTGCCGCTTGTGCCTTCACTTGCACGAATGACGTGCCTGCGGCGAGCGAAGTGCAGAAACCCTCCATTTGGCTGGGGCTGGCGATGAATGGCCAGGCGAGCCATCCAAAGAAGGTCAGCAGCAACAGGCCAAGTGCGATTCGGTAACGACTCTTGCGTGATAGCATACTCATGGCCTGTCGCACTTTGTGATGGTGGTTGCATGCATTTGTGCGCGATAGTGGAGCATCATTATTTCGCTCCCGAGAGTTTGCGCTTGGCGGACAACCCGTAGATGCGGTCCTGTACTTCGCGCTTTTCCTTGTCGCTGGGATTGCTTAATAAGTAAAAATTGAAGGCTTGTTCGGCCGCGTCGTATTTCTCGGCCAGCTCTTGCGCCACACCGAGGTTGTAATAGGCGTCGCTCCACCATGGCGCCACCTTGAGCGCTTCGCTAAAACTTTGTGCCGCCAGAGACTGCTGCGCCGGATTCTTTGCCGCCTTGACGATGGCCGAGCCTTCGACGAAATGTTTGCGCGCTTCTTCGGGAACGGCGGGTGCGGGCTTGATTTCGCCGGCGAGTTTGATGATGAGGCTGCGAATATTCTTGTTGTCCGGCTTGTTTTTGAGTTGCGAGGTCAGTGGCACAAGTGCGGGAAGCGGATTGCCCCTGGCTTGCTTTAACATGTACTCCTCCAATTTCTCGGCAACATGAATCTCCCGCTTGTGCATGGCCACGTCATGAACAGATAATGCCCAATCAATCGGATTCCTAAAATTTATTTCGGTATTCACATTCGCGCCTTTGGACAGTAACAATACGGCTATGTCTTTTTTGGCATGCATTTCGGTATTGGATAGCGGAGTCATTCCCTTGAATGTCTTTACGTTGGCATCCGCACCGTTGGCCAGCAACCACCTAGCCATGTCTTCTGCTTTTTCTCCATTCAACACGACCCAATACAATGGGGTGCCGCCATCATTCTTGGTTCGAGCATTGATATCGGCACCTTTGGCCAGCAACAACGCGGCAATGTCCTTCCTTCCCGCATAGGCTGCTGTATGCATGGGCGTCCATCCGTTCGAATCTTTGGCATTAATATCCGTGCCATTGGCCAGCAAGCTCGCAATTTCTGCGTCGCTTCCCTTTTTTATCGCTGCTACAAGGGTGTCGTTATCTGCTCCGTAGGCACTGGTAACGAGAACACAAAATACGATAACGAGAAAGCGAATGTGTTGTTTCATGGCGCGTGCCTGAAGTGAGGATTGAACATTGAAATCATTGTGTTTCACGTTTTCGCAGCAGCATCGGTGTCATTCCCGGCTCCGGGCGGAAGGCTACGCCATTTTCCTGCAGTATCGTATTCAGTTCCTTGTTGCTTATATAAAGTCGCCGCAGCGGCCCCTGGTTGGAATCCATCATTTCGTACCAGGTTTCTCCCGCATGTTGAAAGGTCTTGGTGAGCACCACTTGGTGGCCGCCGGATACATTGCCATTCGCCGGCACCACATTGACCAGTAGCGGGCGCCCTTCTTTCAGAACCTTGGCGAAATCCGCGCTGCGCACGACCTCGACTTGGCCAAAAGCTTCGGCCAGCATGATGACTTCGCCACCTGTGAGTCCTTTTTTCTCGATGGTTTGTTGCGGGTTTGCGCGCTCGTCGGCTTTGCGCCATTCTCCCTGGCGGATCAGTTCAGCCGCTCGCGCGGCGGCCACGCCATACGGCAGGCCCGCAGCATTGGCTAACGCAAAGACGGCGCAGTCCTGATGCCGGGTTTGTTGGCCTGCGCCGGGAAAACCCTGCCCGTCGCCTTGCGCCGCCAGGCGTGCGAGATCTTCCTTCTGACCGCGGGTAAGCACGGCCCGCCATGCCTGTACGATTTGATCGCTTGTGGCAGGATCGCCGTCCGATGCCAAGTCGTTCAGGGCTTTATCCAATCGCGCTTGCTCTTCGGAGCTCCATCCCAATTGCCTGGCCAGCGCGTTCATGCTGTTGATGATGCGTTTGATGTGTATCGCGAATGCCGCGTCAATGTCATCCGCCAGCTGGTCCATGCCGGTGCGTAATGTCTCGACGTCGGCGTTGAATTGGCGTTGTTTGGTCAGGCAGCCTTGATGTTGGCTTGAATCTTTTTTTATCTTGGAACATGACTGATTCAGGGCCTCGCCTTGCTCGATTAACGCCAGCTTGCGCAGGGCCAGCGGTTGACGCTGGACGATGAGCGGTGCGCGAAGATCATCGGCTAGCGTCAGCGGAATTTCCGGCATGGCCGGTATCCCCGCATAGCCGCAGGTGCCGGAAAAAAGCAAAACTGCGGTGAGAAGAAATTGAATTTTTTTCACACATGTCCCCCCTTTGAAATAATCAACCCCCTACTGGGCATTTGTTTTAGGTTTACGGCGCGGCCTGGGTGTCTCATCGCGGGTATCGACGCTGATGCTGGTGAGCTCGCCTTTTTCCAGTTGATTATTGGCGAGAATGAGTTTGGCCAATTCCTTGCGGTCGCGTTCTTGTTGGGCAATGTCGCTTTTGGTTTTGCCGGTGATTTTCTGGCTGTTGACTTGATTCAGCTCGCGCTGGACGCGACGCATTTTTTCTTCCGGCGTTTCGGGAGCGGAAGTGTCCTTCGTCTGCGCATCCGCCTGTCGCTCTTTCATGCGCCCCGCGATCACGGTGGCTTTCTGCAGCAGCTGGCGTTCGGTTTCTTTGACGCGTTCGACGTCGACTGCTTTGCCTCGCATGTCAGGAAATGGCGGGGCGGCTCCACATTCCACACTGGGCCGTTGGCCGTCGAGCGCGCGCAACGCCTCAGTGGCCAGGAGGTTGAATTCGCCGATATCCCCTTGGCCCTGCAGTGCTGCCAAGGCGCTGCCGGCGATGGAGGCGGCGCAATGCAATTGTTTCCATGCGGTGTGTTGTCCGGAATCTGCGCCGCTGCGATCCGCGACTTTCAGCTCCTTCAAACCGGCATGGGCGTTGCTGCTGCCTTTGAGTTCGGTATTGGTTAATCCGGCACTGCCTTTGAGTCCGCCGTCGTTGGCCGAGGCGGAGGTTCCGATGTGGCCCTTCAGTGTCGCAGCCGTTGCGTCACGGTTGCGAATGAACTCGGCATCTTTTTTGCGCTTTTCTTCTGCCAGACGTTCGCGCTCGATGCGCTCCGCTTCCGCCTGGCGTTGGCGTTCGGCCTCTGCCGCCTGCTGGGCGCGGCGCGCGGCTTCATGATCATAGCTGGGAGTAGACGTAGAACCGCCGGGGGACCTATTGCATTTGCCGTCCCAGCTGTTATAGGCGAGGTTGGCGGGTAGGCCACAGGCTCTTTTTTGCTGCGTCCACCATGCCGGCTCGGCTGCCGCAGCCGGCACGGAAGCGAGGAAGGCAATGCCTAGCATTGCCAGAAACACCAGGCGCATCCCGATTTTGTGCGTATGGGCCATCCTTGTTCCCTGTGCGGTATGTTGAATCTGATCAATATAGTTGTGTCCGGTTAAAAGTCAAACAAAATCATTTGCTTATCCTCATTTGAACGAGACTCGATTACACCGCGGAGAGGGGCTGCATCAACACTGATCCACAACAAAGCGAATCGACTTCCGTTCGTCTAATTTAGGATGTCAATCATGAGCACGTCTTTGCATTACGGCAAACGTCAATCCGGTTCAACGCCATAACCAGATCAGGAGACAAATAATGTTGCATGAGGAAGCGATTCGAATTGCCGAATCAACCAAAAACAAGCATGGCACCACTCCCGCGGCATGGCTTGGCCGATGGACGAATCAAATCGGATCCACGATGGATCTTGAAATCAATGGAAGCGACGTGTCAGGGCTCTATACCAGTTCGACCAGTGGGATCGGGCACGGCGGCGAGATCAAGGGACAGCTGAAAGGCTACGTGGCCGATGACCTCATTTCGTTCACGGTATTGTGGCCAGGCGGCTCAATTACCGCTTGGACAGGACAACTCGTCGGCGACGACGTCGCCCCAACAATCAAGACGCTTTGGCATTTGGTCACTGACATCCCCGACGCGGATGAACCGACACGGCTTTGGACATCAACGTTGGCCGGGGCAGACGATTTCAAACGCTGAGCCACTAACGGCCTCATTACCCATCAAACTCAATTCATTTTTTATTTGCGCAGCGGATACGGCGATGGCGCGGTTAATTCCACGATTCCCGATTCAGCTTCCGCCCACTGAAAACGAAGATCCTTCATAGCGGCCCTGAAACAGATTGATGCGTTTTCCGATAAACATCGTTACTTCATTTTCAAGCGCTCTGTATTGCGGCGTGCCGTTTTGGTATGCATATGACCTTCCCAATGTGACGACACGGGCCGTACCTGCACCTACCACTTGCGATTGGTGATAGCCGGACAACAATACGGCGGCAATCCGGACGCCCGGTTCGGAAACCAGGTTCCAACGCACCGGCTCATACGAACTCAGGACCAGCACTACAGGCTTGGGGGAGCGACGGATACGCACCTCAACCTGCCCGGTCCTGGACTCTCCTGAGCGCTTGGACGCATTCGCAGCCTGATATACGCCAATCGCTTCAACTTGCGCATCTTTTGCCAGGTCAGCCAGCGGGGCGGTGCCTCCCAAGCGATATGCGCTGCTCGATGCGACCGCGCCTGACGGATACGCCGCATCATTCTGTTGTCCACGCTGCATCCGATCAAATTCCTCCAGCTTGCGCTGGTTCGCCTCTTCGGTTGCCGCTGCGATGAACTTGTCTAACGTCACTGCTTCACCGAGCGGGAGTTCGTCCAGCAAAGCCACCTTCGATTCGGAAATCACGGCCTGTCTTTTCAACGATGGAACGTAAATCACCCTTTCAGAAATAAGCTTGGTGCGATCCACCGGGGTCAGGCTGCGGCTGCCAATGGAATACAGGAACGAGCGGGCGCCGTTGCCGATGCTCGATCTCATGTAACCGGTAATGAATATTTTGTCGGGGTCGGCGGTCGGTATAGCCGCTTGCAATCCAAAAGGTTGGAATATAATTTTTTCATGATCGAGACTCGTGGTTGATATGAGCATCAGGTCTCTGTTCACGCTGAACAAATATTGTCCATCGGCGCCAAGATTAGCTGTATTGGGGGACCATCCGCCGGTAATCGGTTTTTCTTCAATCAGATTGATGGTCAGTTCCTGCTCCTTCTTTACCAGCTCTATTTTTGAAATGGCGCGGTACGATCCCACCAGGAATTGATTTTCGCTGTCCGCAATCCGTATTACTTTCGATTGTGACTGTCCGATTTCCGGCACAGGCGTCTCTTTGCCGGTAGAAAAATCGAGCAGCATGACCTTGTTGTTATCGCTTGTGTTGTAAAGTGCCGCTCGATTGTCAAGCCACTGGATTTCGTGGCCGCGTAATTTAGCCAGTTCAACCAGTACCGCTCCGGTTTCAGCACTGCGTATCTTGACGCGGCCATCGGCGCCCGATGTAAACAAACGGCCGTTGGGAGAAAGCGCACCCGACTGGCCCGCCGGTTTCGGTTCCTCGAACAAAGGCTTGCCGAGCTCCATGTCGATAATCTGCAGGCTTTTCTGAGTCACGAACAGTGCTACGCCGGCCTTCTCTGCGAACACCGCCGACTGTATATGTCCGTCACCGATCAGGTATTTTGCGGGTGCGGCTGGTATCGGCCTGAGCGATGGCATTGCGAGCAGGATGCCGGTGCGGCGCAAGCCTATCCATTTCGCGATATCGGCGTCGGCCTCGTTGAAGCACGTGCGGCTGGGAAATTTCTTCAGTATCTGTTCCGTCGAGGCTAACCACGATGGGGAATAACCCTTCGAACAGGAAAGCGCGCGCAATTTGAGCCTACCGGAAAATTCTTGTTCCAGGCTCTTGCGTTGATCGGATGGTGCAGCTGCAAGCAGATCATTTTTGGCTAATGTAATTTCCGAAGCGGGAGGAATGGCCGCGTTGATTTTTCCTTCCGGACTGAAAATTCCAACGTCACAGCCGCTGAATACGATAACGAGCAAAGTCGCCAGGATCAACTTGATTGAAGAACGATGCATTCGGTGACTCCCTTGTTTATATTTATTGGATCTGCGTGCCCCGCTCCGCTTTTCTTCGGATGCGGTAGCCTGCATCATTGTTCATCTGTTGCCGGTCACGCCGGGGAAACGATGGCGGCACAATCTTTGCGCAATGGTCATCTCACTTTCCTGCACCGCTATGGATGGAGGATGTTTTTGGTTGGCGAGCCATGCGTTGTATTCGTTCGTGACGCATTTGATCAGCTTGGCCTGCTGCTGTTGGGCTATTTCGATATTGGCGGCGCCACCATCGGGATACGGAGCCGATGAAGCGCCGACCATGGCACTTGATGATGCCTCCCGCTTTATCCTCTTGGTCCGCTTCGGCTCGCGCCGCGAATAAGCAGAATACGCTTCTTCAGACGAGCGGGAAACGGATCGGTCGCCGCTCGCTGGTTTGACGTTGATTGCCTCGGCGTTGTTGCCGCAGATGCGATCCGAAAAAATCACCTTGCCATCTTCGACGCAGCGATAGGTTTCAGCCCGTGCGGCAAACGCCAGTACAAACGTGCCGAGAACGAACAATACATGGCGGCCGCGAAATTTTATTCTTGACATTGAATACAATTCCATTTGTATTTTCATGCGATATGTTGTGGTCTGCCAACCGATGGAAAAGAATAGTGATGGCGTTTGGCAAAATGCCGATGGCAAGATGTGCCGACGCAAGCGGCATTTTGTCAGGCGCCATTATTTTTCGTTGAAATCCAAGGAGAGTCTAAGGCTAGATACCAATGCTGTCCAGCCCAAGAAGACCCGCTGTTGTCGCCGCAGCAGCCCCCCATATTCAGGGGATATTTTCACGGGCGGCGGAGTCCGATTTTCAAGATCGACCGAATTACGGAGCTTAAAAATGGCGGCATGCTGAACCCTGTAATTCTTCAGGAATTACTGTGGCCGACAACATCCTCCGCATCGACATTGTGATTCCCTGCGCCGTATAATCCGGTTTGTGAGCGGGTGTCGCTCAATGGCGGGGCGGGCGCTTTTCGAGCTTGCGCCATATCCGTGGATTATCCCGGCGTGCCTTCCGCTTAAGAGGGTCTAACAAAATATGACAAGCAAAGCAATTCGCCTCGGAATAATCAGCGCGGTACAGGAAGAGCAAGCCGGCCTGATCGAGAGCATGCAAGACACGCAAACGCTCACAAGGGGAATGCGGCACTACATCAGCGGCCGCTTGTGGGATACCGACTGCATCTGTGTGTTGTCCCGCATGGGAAAAGTGGCCGCCGCCGCGACGGCGGCCATGCTGATCGAACGCTTCGATGTCAGTCACATCATCTTCACCGGCGTGGCGGGTTCGGCTGATCCTGACATATGCGTTGGCGATCTGGTGATTGCAACGCATCTGGTCCAGCATGACATGGACGCTTCGCCGCTGTTCCCCCGTTTCGAAATCCCCCTTACAGGCTTGTCGCGATTTTCCACGGATGCGGCATTATCAGCGCGGCTTGCCGTGGCTGGACGGGACTTTCTCAGCCAGGATTTTCAAGCGGCCATAGACTCGGTTGACCGGGAAAAATTCCGGCATGTGCAACCGCGTCTGCATCATGGCCTGATCGCCAGCGGCGATGAATTTGTCAGCAGCCGTGCGCGGCTGCTTCAGTTGAAACAAGGTTTGCCGGATCTGCTTGCGGTTGAAATGGAAGGCGCCGCGGTGGCCCAGGTGTGTCACGAGTTCGGCATTCCGTTCGCGATCATACGCACCATTTCCGACGACGCCGATGAAAGCTCGGCCGTGGACTTCATGCGATTCATTGAAAAGGTGGCGGCGCGCTATGCGTTCCATGTGGTTCGACGCTTTTGCCATGCGCCCTGATCCATTCTGGAAATAATTGTCTTCAGAGATCCTGCGCGTCAAACTACAGATTCTTCGATCGAAAATGAGACGTTTTAAATTTCCATGGACGTCAAATGCCGTTCGATAAGCAAGCGTCACGCGTCGTGCATACGATACGGGGATGACTTCCCCTTGCGACCGCCGCCTGCTTCCGGCGCGTCGAGTCTCATCGTGCTGAAATCAGTGCGAACCCGCTTCTAGAACGCGTAATCAATGCCCAGGCTGATGCCATTCCTCGTGTAGAAATCACCTTGACGCGTATGGCCGACAGCATAGTGCGTCGACCAGTTGCGATCCAGCCAATGACGGCCGAAGACAGCAATCGTCCGGACATCCGCCAGCACGATGCCGGTGCCTATGTTCGTTGCTTCGCGGCCGCCCGACAACGACACGCTGACCGAATTTCCATCGCCATAATAATAACCGCCGCGCAGTTCGGTGCTGTTTGCCGAACTTCCGAATGCCCGCGAGGGCCGGACACCCAAGGCCCAACTGAAGTCGGAAAAATAGTGCTCCAGCATCAACAATCCCTGGTTCACTCGCACATCGTTGAACTCCGTCGTCTTCAGGCCGCCATGCACCAGCCATGCAGGCGCGAATTCATATTGCAGCGTACCGCCGAGTGAGTAGCGCGCAAGGACACGGTGAGTGGGACTGAAATCGCCTCCGATGCTTCCGCTTAGTTTGGATGAAATCGGAGAGGAATACATCGCGCTGAACTGGGAATCACGCCGGTCGAAACGGCGGGCTTCCGTGATCGCCGCATCGAGAATTCGCCGCGAACCGAAATTTCTGTTCAGCCGCACGCTGTAGTCGTGCCAACTCGGTTGCGTGCCAGTCAGGTTTTCATAGGAGCCCGAGAAGCCCACCCTCGTGCGCTGGTCCGAGGCGGCAGGTTGCGCTGCCTGCGGCGGCGCGCCGGGAGAGGCAACGCCTGTGCCGCCGGGCGACACATTGCTTGGCATTGGCGATGCCTGCTGGGCCATGGCGAGAACAGGCACATAAACACCGAGGGCGAGAAAGGCTGCCTTAATCAAGCTCATTTTTATTCTCCAGGTAGCAGCAAGCACGATCACAAGTGGAAACGGCAAGTTTCCGTCACAAAAAAATCCAAGTATAAAATCGGTTAATCAGATGCAACATGATTTAAGACAAACGTTCTCCTTTTGCTGAAACACCTCATATAAGCAACTTTAACTCGCAGCCAAAATAGCACCGCCTCGCCGCATTACCTTACATTCCGCACGAATTTGTCCCATCCTTTGTCGCCACGCAAAAATTGCCATGAGCCGCGCAATCCGGCATACATCAGGATAGGCCGATAAACAAACAGGTCTATCGGGCCAAGAATCAGCAAGCGAAGCAGGTCACGGACGCGATATCGACGATATGCCTGATCGTACAAAAGGACCGCGATGGTCGACGGAATCGCATTGGCAAAAACCACAATGCCCAGAAATACCGCATACAAAGGCCAGTTGACCTGGCCCATGACGATGAGCAGTGCCAGCGCGATGAAGGACAGGGTTTGCATCAGCGGTGCGAGCGCTTCGAAGACAAGGTAGTACGGCACGCCGAGCATGCCGACGATGCCATAGCGCGGACGCAGAAACATGCGCCGGTAATGCCACACCGTTTCCAGCGTAACGCGCTGCCACCTTGCCCGCTGGCGCACCAGGGCGGATGCGTTATCCGGCCCCTCGGTCTGTGCCACCATCTCTTGCAGCGACACGATGCGATACGGCCGTTTCTCTCGCAGGAATTTTTCATGAATGCGAAAGGTCATTTCAATGTCTTCGCAGGTGAATTTATTGGAGAAGCCGCCGGCTTCGGCGATCACGTCGCGGCGCCACAGCGCGAATGCGCCCGGCGCGCACAACATCGACCCGAGCTTGCTCCATGCGAGGCGATACACAATGAAGGAACGCATCAGGTCGAGATGCTGGAGCCGGCCCAGCAGATTGCGGTCGAGCGCATGCGGCCCTTGTTCTGCGCCGATTCCCGGCGTGTGATTGATGCCGAACAGGCTGGTGACGCCGACCACGACGGCGGGGTCCTTGACCACGAGCGCCATGGCTTTCAACAACGCGTCGCGAACATAGATGGTATCGCCGTCGACGCAACACACGTAACGGTGCCGGGCAAAACCGAGCGCGCAATTGATGGCGCTGGCCTTGCCGCCGTTGCGCTTGTGCAGAACCAACAGCCGCGGCTCTACCGGGCTGCTGTAACACACCACATCCTTGTACCCGTTTGGCAGCGGCCGGCCGCCGGCATCGCTGCGTTCGAGACCATATTTCCGGCTCAGCAAGCCCAGCGTATTGTCGGTTGATCCGTCATCGACAAGGATGACTTCGAATTCCGGAAAATTCTGATGCAGCAGTGAATCGACTGCGGCAAGTACGCCGGTTTCTTCGTTATAGGCAGCCACCAGAATACTGACCGTCGGCGTAAAGCGGGATCGGGCGAGACCGGCATGGTCTTCGAAACGTTGCTGCTGGCTTCGGTAGCGTCCTTCGATCAACGCCAGCGCCAGCATGGTCAACATGACGATGGCAACCAATCCGACATAGGCCAAAGACAGTATGAATATGACTTCGACCAGGCTGACCATCCATTGCGGTGCCGTCATCATGGCCGCCCTGCCTCCGATCCTGTTTGCATGCGTGTTTTCTTGATGGCATTGTCGATCGAATAGGCATGCACGTGATCCATGCCCCCAAAGCTTGTCCGGAGAAACCCGTCGGCAGCCTGGAACCGGCCCGGCGCGGCGAGCGAAGGCGGCTGCTCCATCGAAGAGAGCACCTCCCTGGCGGCCAGACGCACCCGCCATTCCGGGTCCTCCAGCATGGCAACCAGCGAGCCGCGGAATTCCGGCCGGTTGAGTCGGCCCAGCGCCCTGACCGCATGCACCCGAACAAACGCAACGTCGTCATATAACAGCGTCAAGATGGTCAGCGCCTCATCGGATGCTTTAAGCATCCCCAGGGTTTGTACAACCGCCTTGCGTATTACCGGATCGGGATCCTCCGCCATGCGTGCTATTTTTTGAACATGGCGCTCCCCTCCTCCGCCATGGCGGGCCAGCAGGACCACTGCCCAATAGCGAACCGGCGCGCTGTCCAGGTCGAGCAAGGGTTCGAGCAAACCGTCGAGCGGGATCTTGAAATTGTCGAGCTGGCGGGCGATGAAGGACGGAAGAACCAGATTCAGGCGCAACGCCGTCACCAGCCGCTCGGCAGCGCGCATATCCTGCAGCCGCCCGAGAAACACGGCGGCGCTCGACGCGACATCGGGGTCCTTGTCCTGCAGCGCATCGAACAATAGATCGTGAGCGCAGTCCGCCTTTACCTGGGCCAGGATCGAGAGCGCGGAGATGCGTTCCCAACGATCCGTTTCCGGACGCGGTTCCGATGCGATCGTAAAGACGTTTGCCCCCCATCGGGCCAGTGCATGCACCGCAAATACCTGGGCAACTGGCGCATATACCGCAACGTCCGCGGCAGTCCGGTAGACCACCGGTTGCGGCAGCCGGGTGATGATGGGCAGGACCAGATCCGATCTGGTTTTGGCATTCAGCATGACCGGCTGGGAATGGCCCAATTCCAACATGGCTTTGCCAAGCAGCTTGTTGCGCCGTTCATGACGCAAGCGGCTCAGCACGACATAGACAGACAGGCCCAGCCATGCGAGGAATACCAACAAAAACACGCTGACTAGAATCGAATACATGCTAAAAACATTTCCCGATGGGATAACTCCACGACTTCCATCAGCCGGTCTGCCGCAGCGGCCGATATGCTCCGGTCATGCTGCGCTGGCCATCTGCAGCTCCATGATGCGGTCGATGATTTCCGCGAGGCCGGTCCGAGGCCGGTAACCCGTGGCCTCCTGCAGGCGCCGCAGGTCCGGGATGCGCCGAACCATGTCCTCGAAGTTATCGTCATACGCTACATCGTAGGGAACAAAAACAATCTTCGAGCTGCTTCGCGCCTTGTCCTTCACCAGTCGGGCGAGGTCAAGAATGGTGATTTCGTCGCACGCGCCGATGTTGAAAACCTTGCCGTAATTATCGGCTCGTGTGACGAGGCGCTTGATCGCCCAGACGACATCATCGACATAGCAAAAGCAGCGTCGCTGGCTACCGTCTCCGTACACGGTAATGGGCTGCTCGGCCAAAGCCTGCTCGATGAAGCGGGGCAGCACCATCCCGTAGCGAGCCGATTGCCTGGGCCCTACCGTATTGAAATGGCGGCCCACTACGACAGGTAGCTGGCGTTCCCAATGGTAGGCGAGCGCGAGATACTCATCGATTGCCTTGCTGCACGCGTAGGACCACCGCCCCTTGTTGGTTGGGCCGAGCACCAGATCCCCATCTTCGGTGAACGGAAGATCCCTGGATTTTCCGTAAACTTCCGAGGTGGATGCGACGTAGACGACTTTTCCTTTCTCGCTCGCCAGCTCAAGTACGTTGCTGGTCCCGACGACGATGTTGTGGATGGTGTTGATCGGGCTCTCCAAAACCCGACGCGTCCCTACCACCGCAGCAAGATGGCAAACATAGTCCGCTCGATCGATGAGGTCGGCCATCAGTTGCCGATTCATGATCGTATCGACCGTCAGCGTGAATCGTGGATGATCAAGCACCGACTGCAGATTCTGCAACGAACCTGTCGACAGATCATCGATTACCTGCACGGTTTTTCCATCGGCAAGTAAAGATTCGGCGAGATGAGACCCGATGAATCCGGCGCCGCCGGTAATGAGATACGTGCTGGACATTCATGACCTTCGTTAGCTCAGGTTACTCAAAGGACACGGTATGACTGGTGCAATCGGGGAAATTCAAATGCCCATTACCGCTCACAAACCTGTGTTCTCACGATAAAGTACATCCAGCATCTGCTCAATAGAAAAGCCGACGATTAAAGCCACTGCCAGCTTGTTCGTTAATCTATCTCAAAGGCGGCATCGCGATTACAACTCGATAATTTCCCGCACTTAAAATTTCAACAGGCCGGAACACATGCCGTCATACATGCGATCGTGCGGGGTTTCCGAACAAGAAACATTGCGTTCCCACATGCATGTGCGTGAATCTGCCTTGCGTCAATCCTGCTTGCGCCAGCCCGACTTATTATTGATCGGCGTCCTCTGATTTCTGTTGCACGGTGACGCTCAGTAACCGTGGACATTAGAAATGAGTGGGGGGGGGTGGATTGCGCGAAGCGAACGACAGATATGTCTTCATCATCAAGACCATCATCGGGAACCAGGGATATTGCCGGTTCGCGGCCCCTTCATTTTCACTACGCTGTTTTCCGACCAATTATCGATATGCGTTTAATCTCTCCAGAGCACGTGGCGTTATGTATCAATCCGCCGCCTGAAAGCACCTCCCCATGCCAGTGATTGCAATTGTCGGCCTGGGATATGTCGGGCTCCCCCTGGCCGCCGCGTTCGGTCGTTTGATGCCAACCATAGGATATGACCTGGCTGAGGAAAGAATTGAAAACTGTCGCCGCCATGTCGATCCAAGCGGCACGGTGAGCTACGAAGACTTGCGCGCGGCCGAGCAATTGATATTCACATCCGATGCGACGGAACTTTCTAGAGCGGACTTCATACTTGTTGCGGTTCCAACGCCGATCGACGCGGCACACAAACCGGATCTGGCGCCGTTGATCGGTGCAAGCACAAGCATAGGCCGGCACATGAAATCCGGCACGACGGTTGTCTATGAATCGACGGTCTATCCGGGCGCGACCGAAGAAATCTGCATTCCGGTCATCGAAAAAACATCCGGGCTGCGATGGCGAAAGGATTTTCAAGTCGGATATTCGCCCGAGCGGATCAATCCCGGCGACAAGAAACATATCCTGGCCAATACCGTCAAGGTCGTTTCGGGAGACAGCCCGGAATGCCTGGAGCAGGTGGCATCGCTGTATGAAAAAATTGTCGACGCCGGCGTACACCGGGTCTCATCCATCCGGGTCGCGGAAGCGGCGAAAGTCATCGAGAACACGCAGCGCGACCTGAACATCGCGTTGATGAACGAGCTGGCGCTGATATTCAACATGATGGGACTCGATACGATCGAAGTTCTGGAAGCGGCCGGCACGAAATGGAATTTCATGCCGTTCCGTCCCGGCCTGGTCGGCGGGCATTGCATCGGTGTCGATCCCTACTATCTGACTCACAAGGCCGAGATGCTTGGTTACCATCCCGATGTGATTCTGGCGGGGCGCCGCATCAATGACGGCATGGGAAAATTCCTGGCTGCGCAGACCGTGAAACTGATGATCCAGAATGGCAGCCAGATCAAAGGCGCAAAGGTCAATATCCTGGGAATCACCTTCAAGGAAAATGTACCGGACCTGAGGAATTCGAAGGTGATGGATCTGATCCATGAACTCGTGTCATTCGGTGTGCAAGTGCATGTACATGATCCGGTGGCAAACGCGCGCGAAGTTCGCCTCGAACACGGAATCGAACTTGCCGCTTGGGATGAACTGCCTGAAGCGGACGCCATTATCGTGGCGGTGGCACATCAGACCTTTCTGCAAACGACGATTGGCGACTATCGGCCAAAAATCAAGCCGACCGGCTGCTTCATCGATGTGAAGTCATGTTGCGACATCAATGCCTTGCGCGAAACCGGCCTGACGATATGGCGATTGTGACGGTTTGCGGCGCATGGTGAAGCAGGGGTTTTGCGAGGCACGGCCTCGCGCCTGCGCAAAGGAGTATTGCCTTGCAAGGCAATACTCCTTTGCCATGCCTGCGTAACGGTCCGGCCTTGCCAAAACCTCGGTAATTCATAGTCAGACTTCGGTTACCGGAGATTCGTTTTTGCGCGATGACTTTTTTGCCAAACCGATATTTTTCCACGATACGAAAAGACAATTCCATATTGTGCAATATGACCTCGAAACAAATCAGGAAATCCATTCCATTTTTCGGGAAAATGTTTCACATGGCAAAAAACAATATATAAGTCATTGGAAATAAACAGATTAATTTAAGTCATATGTCTTATATAAGACCTAGCCGAGATTCAAAAAAATGGCTATTATTCTTCCATGCAATTTTGTTCCGATTTCACCACCCTGTTTTTCGTACAAGAATGAACAGAGGTACCGACTCTCAATACGTTTTTTTCAATCTGCTTCATTATTTAGGATATGCACATGTCACAGTATCAAGACGATATCAGAGCCATTGCCGGTCTGAAAGACAAAGAAGGTAGTGCCTGGAACGCGATTAATCCTGAGTCCGCTGCACGCATGCGCGCTCAGAATAAATTCAAAACTGGTCTGGATATCGCCAAGTACACCGCCAAGATCATGCGCGATGACATGGCGAACTACGACGCCGACTCGTCCAAGTACACCCAGTCCTTGGGTTGCTGGCACGGTTTTATCGGTCAACAGAAGATGATTTCCATCAAGAAGCACTTCAATAGCACCGACCGTCGCTACCTGTACCTGTCCGGCTGGATGGTTGCTGCGTTGCGCTCCGAGTTCGGCCCGTTGCCTGACCAGTCCATGCACGAGAAGACTGCTGTTTCCGCTCTAATCAAAGAGCTTTACACTTTCTTGCGTCAAGCTGATGCACGTGAGCTGGGCGGTTTATTCCGCCAATTGGACGGTGCTCAAGGCGCCGCCAAGCAAGCTATCCAGAACCAGATTGACAACCACATCACGCACGTAGTGCCAATCATTGCCGACATCGATGCCGGTTTCGGCAATGCTGAAGCGACCTACTTGCTGGCCAAGCAGTTTATTGAAGCGGGTGCATGCTGTATCCAGATCGAAAACCAGGTTTCCGATGAAAAGCAGTGCGGCCACCAAGACGGTAAAGTAACGGTTCCTCACGAAGACTTCCTCGCCAAGATCCGCGCCATACGTTACGCGTTCCTGGAGCTGGGTGTTGACGACGGCATTATCGTTGCGCGTACCGACTCGTTGGGCGCCGGCTTGACCAAGCAAATCGCGGTAACGCATGCGCCAGGCGATTTGGGCGATCAATACAACTCCTTCCTGGACGTTGAAGAAGTTTCTACTGAATCGATGAGCAACGGTGACGTTGTCATCAAGCGCGACGGCAAGCTTCTGCGTCCCAAGCGTTTGCCTAGCAACTTGTTCCAGTTCCGCGCTGGCACCGGTGAAGAGCGTTGCGTACTGGATTGCATTACATCTCTGCAAAACGGTGCCGACTTGCTCTGGATCGAAACCGAGAAACCGCATATTGCCCAGATCGGCGGCATGGTCAAAGCAATTCGTAAAGTTATTCCAAATGCCAAGCTGGTTTACAACAACAGCCCATCCTTCAACTGGACGCTGAACTTCCGTCAGCAAGCTTACGACAGCATGAAGAGCGCAGGCAAAGATGTTTCTGCTTACGATCGCACTCAACTGATGAGCGTTGAATACGACACAACCGAATTGGCGATTGCCGCAGATGAAAAAATCCGCACTTTCCAAGCTGACTCAGCGCGTGAAGCCGGTATTTTCCATCACCTGATTACGCTGCCGACCTATCACACTGCTGCATTGTCGACCGACAACCTGGCAAAAGAGTACTTCGGTGACCAAGGTATGCTGGGTTATGTTGCTGGCGTTCAGCGCAAGGAAATCCGTCAGGGTATCGCTTGTGTCAAGCATCAGAACATGTCCGGTTCGGACATCGGTGATGATCACAAAGAGTACTTCAGCGGCGAAGCTGCCCTGAAAGCATCCGGCAAAGACAACACGATGAACCAGTTCTAACAACTGACTCCAGTGTGAAAAAAGCTCGCTACTGCGAGCTTTTTTTTGTGTGCCCTGCATGGGCGCAGGATTGAAGGCTCCATGTGCTCGCACCATGAGAGCTGCGCATGGATAATCCGTTGTTGAATCTTCCGCCGCTGGAGGAAAATTTACAGTTCACCGAATTACCTGCCTCGCCGCCCGCAGCAGACTCAAGTGGTCAAAGCCGGCTTGCCGGGGCAAGGCCTCTCGATTGAAGGATCAGGCCTAGCAGGATATGCATCGTGTTCCCATCCGCCTACGCGCTGGCAGCTGGAGGCCAGCCAATACGTGCCGCGCGCAGGAGGCTGGCCTTAACGACCAAGCGGTGAAATGGAGCAATGATAAAAATGTAGGCTCGTCCTAAGCGGTTGTGACAGTGGACAACGGTTGAAACAATAAGCTGACGGCTGCTTCCTGACGAAGGCCCGGCAGAACATAGAACCGAAACCCTGAAATCGAGGTGCGTGTCGTCCTCCCCCAATACGATCTCGGTCTCGTGCGTGCTGTAGATCTTGAAAATGCCAACTCGATTGGCTTTGGCATCATTGGCAAGTGATGCCAGGTGCTTGGCAGTCTTGAGGCCAAAGCACGCGACGATAGTGTCTCTGACTTTCGTGAGCCTTCCAATCCAAGATGGCTGGTGCGAGAAGATGAACCGAGCCAACAAATCCGGATCGCTTGATGCATCTGCAGGGAGCCGAATCGCAAATGCGTCCGCGAGGTTCACCGACTTGTAAATGTGGGCGATACCGGAATGCGAGGGAAGTGCCACGGGCGTTACGAGATTGAATTCGCTGAGCATGAATGGGGGCAGTTTCTGAGGTTTAACGTTTGACATGAGCGGCGGCTGGAAGCAAGCGAAGCTCGCTGGAAGGGTTAGCCGTCTGGTGACCGAAAGCTGAGGCTGTCATTTTTCGGCTTCGCTCCAGGGACTGCAGATATCAATAAGGCAGCCGTTTGGGTCGACGGTTAGAAAGCGTCGCTGACCATAAAACTCGTTCTTCGGCTCTTGGACTATAGTTAGGCGCAACGACATCGCCTTGGAGTAGACGGCATCTACATCTGGAACAACGAACGTGATGTACATGCCCGTTGGCGCGTTCTGAAAGCGCGCTGGAACAAGCTCACTGGTTCGGGAAATGATCCCGAACTCAAGCTCATGGTTTGTAGGGCAACGCAGCTGAACATACCAGTCACTGTCGTAGTTCACTTCGAACCCGAGAAGCGCGACGTAGAACTCTCGACTTTCTCTCAAATGGTCGGAACAGATGTTGGTCAGTATTCGCGTGAACGACATGTGAGTGTCTTTTCCTCGTAGAAGACGGCTAACGCCGAAATGACTGGCGCGTAGCGTCCGAGTCGATTGTTGAGTTAGCTTTCATTGCTGACACTAGTTGTTCCACTTCTCTGAAAATATCGCTTTCGCCTCGTTCTCCAAGAGCGGCCATTCTTCGGTCAGCCACTTTTTACCTTCTGGCGTCGGTTCGGTGCCGAAGGCGAAGTTCGTGGCGCAAGCTACGCCTTGCGCAACAATCTCGTTGGGATCAGTCAGACCGCCTGCAATCATTGCATCTATCGGATCTCCAATAAGGTCGAGGGCAAGATGTGGACGCATCGCGCAACCAGGAGCAATGATTGCGAATGCAGCTGCGACGAACGCCCAGCAATTTGTTGGCCAATAGGCTTTTCGAATGTTGATCAGAAATTCGTCGTCGGTTACCGATGTTGGGTCAGCGCGTACCTTCTCGTAAAAGGCGTCGAGCACTACTAACTGACGCGGATGGGTCCAATGGGCCATGATGAAAGCTAACGTGTTATAAATCGCAAAACACCTGTTTAAAATCGACTGCTGCGGTTTAACATGAAAATACAAGTCTTTGCTAAGCCGCGTCAGTCATGCCCTTCCAACTCTTCGCGGTATAAATATATAGACTCAACAGAATCGACAAACCACGCACGCGGATAGGATTCAAATTAATGTTGGATTTATAACATATTGAGGCCGCGAATGCTCGGATTGGAGAGAACATTACCACCGGCCGCGTCCAGCCCGATGCGGCTCGTTCATCGATAAAACGGATCGTCCGCTTTCACTGGGAAGTGGACTCTCATCGAATCTACCTTGACCGACCGGATTGGGGTGAACCGAGATACTCCGCATCTGACACACATCGTCAGATCAAATCTCAATGTGTACAGATTATCCGTTCCGATAGCCGACTCCATGCACGGTGCAGATGATATCCGGATTCTTGGCATCGATTTCGATCAGCTTGCGCAGTTTCGAGATATGTTGATCAAGCGTGCGGCTGTTGGAAAAATAATCGCGCCCCCAGCATTCGTTGAACATGGTGTCGCGATCAATCACCTCGCCGCGATGGCGATATAACAGTTGCAGTATCTTTACATCGCGCAGGCTGAGATCGATTTGACGGTCGCCGCGACGTGCACGCAACTGCGCCGGATACACTTCCAGTTCGCCGAACCGCAACACTTCAGTCTTTATCTCCGGCTCGCCGCCGTGGGCCGCACTATTGCCCAGGCCGACCAGATAGCGCCGCGTGACGGCACGAATCCGCGCAATCACTTCACGCGTGCCGAACGGCTTCATGATGTAATCGTCAGCGCCAAGTTCAAGACCCAGCACGCGATCGATCTCTTCCGATTTGGCGCTGATGAAAATGACCGGGACATCGTTATCGACCTTGCGAATTTCGCGGCACACCGCATAACCGTCGCGCTTGGGCATCATGATGTCGAGCAGTACCACTTGCGGGCGCTCACTATGGAACATCTGCAGCGCCTGCTCGCCGTCGGTCGCCAGTTGCGGTGCATATCCCTCGGCCGCGACGACCGCGCACAAGCCCTCGCCTATATATCGATCGTCTTCGGCAATCAGTATTCTCATTTTTATTCTCCCGCCGGCTCAGTCAGCAACGACACTTTGAAACAGGCGCCCCGCCCCGCACCTTCCTTGGTCGGATCTTCCACTGGATTTTCGCTCGCCTCCAGCGTGAGATCGCCGCCATGCAGGCGCACCAGCTCCCGTGCGATACCCAGACCGATGCCTGTGCCGGCAACACCATCGGTCAATCTTGAGCTGATCCGATAAAACGGCTGGAATATACGATCCTGCTCGCGTCTTGCGATACCAGGGCCGAAATCGCGGACGGTAATCGTGGTGATGCTGCCCTGCTGCACGCTGGACACTTCCATCATCGCGCCCGATGCCGCGTATTTTTCGACGTTGCTGATCAGATTATTGAGAATCTGTTCAAGCACTTCCGCATCCAGCAGCACCCGCGCCGACGCGTTGCAGGTCAAGCGGACTTCGATTGCCTTGGCCTTGAGCGCGGGCATGAACGCTTCGATGCATCGGACCACAACGTCGTCCACGCGGCCGGGCTGGAGATGCAGCGCCAAGCGTCCCTTGTCGGCGGACGCGAAGCGCAGCACATTGCCGATCAGCCGTGACAAGCGCTGGCTTTCGCCGGTGATCACGCTGAGATACTTGCGTTGTTTGTCGTCTTCATCCGCCAGTTCGTCCTCAAGCAATTCGGCGTACATGCGAATATTGGTCAGCGGAGTTTTCAATTCATGCGACACCTGGTTGACGAAATTGACGCGCTGTTCGGCCACGCGCATCTCGCGCGTATGTTCGCGGTACAGATAGGTGGCCAGTCCGCCCGATGCCAATGCAATCACGAAGATACCCAACACCATGCCGAACCAGTTGATCGCGGCGCCTGCCTTGAAAGCGGGACCATATGATTCAAGCCGCCAACTGCCCAGCGGATGACTGAGCGGCAGCATCGACAATTTCTGTTCATTCTGGTCGGGCTGATAGCGGCCCCATTGATAAACGATCTGGCCATTGGCATTGATCAGTCGAATACTGGCGCTGGCGGCCTTGTCGTCGTCACTGCCTGTCGCCGGCAACAGGGAGACGATGTCGGCCATCATGCGCACCGGAAGCAGCTCCATGCCGATCAGGCGATCGGCGGAATCGCGCCACCAGAAGATGTGATGCAGCTGCGCGTTCCAGTGCCACGCATACCAGCCATAGCGGTTCTGCTCGGCGTCGGGTGAAACGGAAGAAAATTTCCGGGCCGGCTGCGCGGGCAGTGCGCCGACTGCGCTGCTGTGCGACAGAATCGCCGGGTTTTCCCAGATCGCGGCAGTGCGCTCCACGAACTGCCGTTCGGAATCCGGCAGTATCTCCTCCATCGGCGGGAAAACGCGCTTGCCGTCCGCACCGATCACCAGCGCGTGACGCACCTGCGGCGACGAACGCAGGTAGGCACGCAAACCTTCGGTATCGGTTGCCGGTTGCGTCGCGCTTTCCAGGAAGCGCTTCTGCTCGGCCTGAAAATGCGCCTGAATTGCATCGCCGATGTTTTCCAATTGCGCCATCGACAGCGTCTGCAATTGGTGTTCGATCACTTTCTGTTCGTTGTGCGCCATGCGCACGCCAAACCAGCCGAGCAGACCGACTGGCAGCAACACGATCAACAATAAACCAAAGGCGATTTTCTTTTGCAAAGTGATATTCCCGATGATCGACATGCCATGGTGGGCTATTCGCGCGGCGAGATCAAGCCCCGACGCAAGCTGTGCAGGCCTTTGCCTGCAATGCTGACACACTTCTCAAGCAATTCTCTTGCAGGCGCCTATCGGCTTGCAAGCGGATAGGCGCCTTCGACTCACCTGCTGCTGGTTCGACTATTTTTAGAGCGCCTAAAAAATAACCTGGAACTGTCATTCCGAGTAAAGAGAGGAATCTCAACCGTTCCCACCACTACCGAAGTTTGAGATTCCTCGTCGCGTTGCTCTGTCGGAATGACGGGTGTTTTTCAAGCATCGCTGGGAACGTCGATCGCACAAACCCCAAACCCTCAGAATGACACATCGTTGTGTTGCCCGCTCTTACTACTTCTGCTGCTTTTCCAGCCTGTACTGCTGTTCCTTCATGCTCTTGCGCGACGCATTCCATTCCGGCGCCGGGGCGCTCACTGCCGCGGCGCTGCTGCGTGAGGCCGCTTCCATTTCCTTGAGCACCGGTGCATCCAGGGACTGGGCATTTCTCTGCAGGTAGTCGGCATTTTCATTGAGGACCGCCCTCGCCTCCTCGACTTTGCCCTCGTCGCGCAATTGCAATGCCTGCTTGCTCTTGGCGTTGGAAATCTGCTGCACCGCGGATGTCATTGCTTTCTTGTCGGTTGCCTTTGCGGCGGTCTCCGCCGAATCGGTAAAGTTCACCGCGACCGAGCGCGACAATGATTCCTTGCTCTTGCTCTGCATGTTCAGGTACGAGACATCAACCTTCGCCAGATTCAGGCTTTCCCCAGCTTTTCCCGGTGGCACCTGGACCTCCAGAATCACGAATTTTTCCTGCTCGCTGTAAAGCTGGTTCATGCGCAGGCGAGCCGTGCCGTCGACAATTTCACCCTCGCGCCCGAGTATCCTGACCGGCCGCATCCCCAGTCCCAGATTGAGGCGAATCGTCACCTCGACTTCCTGCGCAACCACCGATCCGACATCGCCGAATTCCTGCCTGAAGATCCGTGCCAGGTCTTGCGGATTGGCGACGAATGCATGATTGCCGTCGCTGTATCCGGCCAGTTGCGTCATCAAGTCTTCGTTGTATCCCAAACCCAAACCGATGGTGGTCACACTGATGCCTTCACGCCCGAACGAACTGCCCAGTTGCCCCAGCTCGGCCGGCGTGCTCGGGCCGACATTGGCCTGTCCATCGGACAGCAGGATCACCCGGTTGACGCGTATCTTGTCGAGGAATTTTCTGACTTCCTGCGCCCCCTTGCTGACGCCGGCGAACAAACCGGTACTGCCGCCGGTCTGGATCCGCTCGATCAGGCGTGTGATGGCAGCCTTGTCGGATACCTTGGTTGCGGGCACCACGATCTCCACCCGGTCATCGAACGCGACGACCGAGACAATATCATTCGGCCCCAACCCGTTGACCGCCATGATGGCCGCCTGGCGGGCGTGGACGATGCGATCGCCGGCCATCGAACCGGACTTGTCGATCACGATCGCCACGTTGACCGGCGCACGATCCCCTTGCGAGGGCAGCGCAAAGCCGGTCAGCGCCACTTTCAGAAAGGCGGTTTGCGACTGGCCGGCCTTGATCACCGGCGTCGCCAGAGTGGCATTCAGATCGATCTGCCTGGCCTGTGCCTCCGCGCCAAGGCCAGATGCCAGCGCCAGCAGGAACAGGACGAAGCGGACCGTGTTCGATCTTGTTGTGTTCATTTCATGACTCCTTATTGTTGCGGGCCGCAGCACGCGCATTGAATTCCGAAAAAAGGTCGAAAGGACTACAAGGCCAGTTTGGTCGGGTTCAATTGAAGTTTAGTCAGGCAACTATAAGAAATTTGTAAAAAATTTGTATGAGGGGAGCCGCTTACAGGAAAAGACAGTTGATCGAAAATGAACTGGATCGTGGCGGGATATGCGTCCTCCATCTTGCAAACGGTATGGAAGACAGCGGCGCCGTCGGTTGCGTACGATGTTCCAGGTAACGTAGCTTCGACAGAGGAAAGCCAAGGCTTCGGAATCCATGTTGATGCCTGGGGCAAACCGGCTCCTTGATTCGAAAAAAAACGCGCTTCGGTCATGGTGGATTCTGAACAGCGCGGCTATTTGATCTGTCTCGCGCTCGTGTGATGTGCATAGCGGAGCGAACTCTCGTCGTAAGCTTGGGAAGCCTCTACTCCGCCATTGAGCTATATCCGCATGGAGGTCATTTTACGCAGTTTCCAACTGTTCTCAAACAGCGGTGAATGTGCAGTGGGACAGTAACGGTGCTGCTTCTTCATCTCTACTGAAGTCGGCAGGACATCCATTGTAGCTAATGGCATATGGGGCCAGTCTGACCCCATATGCCGGAGCAAGCAAATCCCCGAGAGCAAGCATGCATTTTTACATCGACCGGCTCTATTCCGGCAAACCATCTGTGATGGAGTGGTTCGCATGGTCGAACTCGAGACTGATCTGACCGGCGGTGGAATGAGTCGCTTGATTTTCCCCGGCTGTCAATTCAATCGACATCGTCGTGAAAATACACGGGCATGCAGAGTTGTACTCGCTGTCAAAGTCAATCGACATGGAGGTGTAAACGGTTTGGTCTGCAATGGCGCTGCCGTTGATTGGTTTCATGCAGTGGATATCGCAAACCTCGTGCCAACCGGAAAACCGCGATTTCAGGCGGATATGCAAGGAATCAGGCGGCCTTTGGCAGTTTCCCCCAATTTTTGGCACCTGCGATCCATGCAAGGTGACACTTTTTGTCTGGTTCGTCGTACCCGGATGCTAAAAATCATTCATAGATGATGCAAATAACCTGATTTCCAGCCATACCCGGATAGCCGGATCAACCGTTCCACTGGCTTAAGCGAGCCCGCCCATTGCAAGGGTATTCATAACCAATGGCAGAACGGAAGCGCTCCAACTATCGGGTCAGTTACTACCCATCGCTACCGAAGCACCAACAAACTTATCCTGCAACTGCTGCTGCATATCCTCAATGACGAATTGATGCATGGTCTTGATTACCTTATCTATAAAAATAGATGAAATACTCGTTGGGCTAATTCGATTTTCATAATAGGTGACCATGTTGACGATACTCCGAGATTCATCCACCTCCTCGACTTCAATATAGCCGCCCAATAATTTCACCGTATCCTGGAAGCGAATGCTTTGTTCGATGATCTCGAATTCAATACGGTTCTGATCGACAAGGCGGGTGATTCTCTTGGTCAGATAGCCGCCGTCGCTATATCTGCAACGACATATATCGCCGACGTTACTGTATTGACCCTCTACTTGCTGGGGAACCGGCAGGCTTAGCCGTAGCAGCCATGACGGCTGTTTATTGACATGCTCATAAAATCCCACCTTCTTCCAAATATCGGCCTTGCCGGCCTGTATGTTCATGCTTGTCATTGCGCTGCTGATGGTTTGTTCTTTCATGATTTCTCCTCATGTGGTGACGTTGGTTATGTGGCGTCAAAAAATTAATGGGTTGTTTGTGCAGGGGAATGCGCGACAAAAATCGCCACGCAACCGATCACTTTGATTTCGATGGTTTGGAATCGCTTTTTTAATTCCACTGTCAACTGGCTTGCGGAGTCGTGCAGGCCGTTGATTACTTTAAGTTTCTGAAGAATGAAATATACGGCTCGGCTTAGTACGGTTTTTTTGACGTCTTGATTCAAAATTGTGTAGCCAAAAACCTGCGTGTGTGTGTTCATGAGAGGCTGGATTGCATCAAATACCGCGCCTTTTTCCGTCATGTCCCCGGGGATGCAATGCAATATTCCACCGAGCGCTATGGAGTCGAAACGCTTCCCGTGGATTTGAATCGGCTCCAGCGCATTGCGTCTGTATGTTTCCGGTTGAAAGCGGGCGATGCGTTTGGCGGTGTAATCAAGACAGTTTTGCTGCAAGTCGAACAAACCGATCCGGACTTCACCTGGCTGGTATTCACATCGATCCAGGAAATATCCGGTGCCGACGCCGATATCCGCGTGATTGCGTGACATCAAAGTCCGGTATAACTCCGAATAATTGCTGATATCGCAGCGCCAAACATAGGGTGACAGCACCCTCATAATCAAAAAGTCGTAGAACGAAAGCAACAAAGCGCTGTAAATCCGGACGCCATCTTTGGTGGTTCTGACTGTTTTCATGCCTAACCTCGCTCCTGTTGATGAACCGTTTTCAATGCCGATGCGGCACGAACCTGAAAAACAGTAGTGAGCTTAGGCGGCTGATTCAGCCGGAGCATCCTGATTGATAAGAATTGAACAAATAATTAAATATTTGTTTAAAAACAATCGCTTGGAGGTCTCCAAAATGATCATTTTGGAGTGTTGGAAAGGTCGGGCAGGCAGGGGGAACTACTTGGAAATGGATTTTCTGAAGGCGCCGGGCGACATGCCTGTGATTTCCTTGAATGCCGCATAGAAGTTGGATTGGGTACCAAAGCCGGCTTCCAAACCGATGGATAGTACGGACGATTTCGGTTCGTTCGTCAGGATAATCTTGGCCGCGGCGACCCGCTGCTCGCGTATGTATCTCGAGAAATTCACCCCAAACTGCCGGTTCACCAATTCTGACAATTGGTGAGGCGTCAGCCCCATCGCATCTGCCACAGTGGCCAGGCTTAAATTTTCGTTCTGGTACAGCTTGGCTTGCTTCATGAGTTGATCGAGTTTATCAACACTGGCCTGGATATCCACGTCCTTCAAAGTCGACGCCGAGTAACTAAGCTTGGCGACCTCGGCCAGCTCAGCGAGTAAATCGGGAAACACGATCAATGCGGCGACTATCAGCGCAAATGACAGGCCGATACTGTTTGTGTAGAACACATAAAAATAAGCGTGATCGGTATAAGGGACGGACAAGCCCAGAACCATTACGAACAGTGCGGTAATCGAAAATAAGGTGAAGAAAAACATTTCGATCACGAACCGCTTGCGCTGTGCGCGCAGTCCGTAAATCAGATTCGATAGCCAAAAACTGTAACCCATGCCTACTATAAAAATCAGCACGATGGCGATTTCGTAGTGGGGCAGGAAATTGAGCAGCAACGGGAGAAAATGCAGCAGCAATATGGGATGCGCGGGCGCATCCGGCAGCAATGTAGCCCGGCTGAAGAAAAAAAACATCGGCGGCGCCAGGAATAGCCAGAATCGATATCCTTGCGCCTGCAATACATCGACGCCCCGCAGAAAGTACTCCAGATGCCACAGCTGCAAGGCGCTCAGGCAAATCAACAAACTCGCGCAGGAGCCTACGGCATACCAGGTCTTATTCACATTCTTGAGAAAAAAAACATACGCGATCAACAAGATCGCCGAACTCAGGATGGAAAAGCCTATATTGAGGATGCTTATCGTCGTTGTCATTATTTGTTGATTTTATCTCACGCGACTGATCATCCGCCAGTTTGGCTTGCTCTGGGTAAGAATGTGGGAATCTAAATTTTAGTAGCTTTCCATGGAATGTCCTGCCGACGTCAGTAGCGATGAAGAAGCCGCACCGTTACTGTCGCCACCGAGCACATCTCACTAATTGAGAATTTAGTAGGTAGTTGACATGCACTACCCCATCCCACACCCCGGAGGGTGCCCCGACCTTCCTCCTGCAAGGAGGAAGGGGCTCAGTTCCCTCCCCCGGGCAGGGATAAGGGCAGGGTTTCGCAACGCATGCGTTGCGCTGCCCGCATCCGAGCCGCCTACACGCGGCGAGGTGGGGTGCGGTCGAGGCACCCTTTGGGGTGTAGGGTGGGGGTCGAACGGTTCAATATGCTCAGCTGCCACTCATTAACGTAAAGCTCAATAGAAAAGCGCCATCAGCACATTGCAAACAATCGCAGCAGGTCGAACGTATGACCGGGCTCCAGCATCTTCACGAACGCCCAGCCGCCGATCAACAGGTGCCCGAGCAACACCAGCGCGCCTGCAATACTGAATCGCTGTTTCATCTTCGGCTCCGCCGCGTCAGGTGGTTTGCAAACGTGCGAGTTGCCGATCATCGATTGGCCAGTGCAACGCGGCCGCAATCAAGCCCAGCCCAATTGCGCCCAGCCATACCAGGTCATACGAGCCCGTAACATCGAACACCACACCACCCAGCCACGCACCCATGAAGCCACCGACCTGGTGACCGACGAACACGAAGCCGAACAAGGTGGTCAGGTACTTTACGCCAAACACTTGCGACACCAGCCCATTGGTCAATGGCGCGGTACCCAGCCACAGCAAACCCATGGCGATCGAGAATCCATACAAGGTCCATTCGCTCAATGGCAACATCACGAATGCCGCAATCGCGACCGACCGCGCCAGGTAGTTATAGGCCAGCAAATGCTTGCGCCGATACTTCGTCCCCAGAATGCCGGAATAATAGGTGCCGGCGATATTGGCCAGCGCAATCAGCGACAGTGCGATCACCGCGTTGCGTCCGTTCATGCCCTTGTCCATCAGGTACGCCGGCAAGTGCCCGGCAATGAAAGCGAGCTGGAAGCCGCATGCCAGAAAGCCCAGATTCAGCAGCCAGAATCCCTTATGAGAAAACGCCTCGCCCAGCGCCTCGCGCAGTGACTGATCCTGTTGACCTGCTCTTGGCAAATTGGCCGGCTCCGCCAGCGCACCCGATAAAGGGACCGCCGCCAGCATGACGCCAGCCAGGATCACCAGCGCAATCAACCAGCCGAATCCGCTAATGAAAATTTGTGCAGCCGGCACCATCGCGAACTGTCCAAGCCCGCCCACGGCACCGGCGAGCCCCAGCGCCCAGCCGCGCCGTTCAGGCGCCACCAAGCGGCTCAACGCACCATACACCGTGCCAAACGAGGTCGCCGACAAGCCCGCGCCGATGATTACACCGCTGGTCAACAGCAATTCAAGACTGGAAGTCGAATACGCCATCAGGTACAGGCCGAGTGCATAACACAGGCAGCCGCCCAGCAAGACTTTCGCAGTGCCGAACTTGTCGGCGATCATGCCGGTAAACGGCATGAGCAAACCCCACACCAGGTTTTGCAAGGCCAACGCAAGCGCAAAATCCTCGCGCGTCCAGCCGCGATCAATCGTCATCGGCAGCAGGAACAAGCCCTGCACATGGCGCACCCCAAGCGACAACCCCATGATGATGCCGCCGCAGACGACGATCGCCAGTGGCGTTTTCCATGATCGGTTCATTGCCCTGCTCCCTCTATTCAATCGAAGCCATCGACCATGCTGCATACGGATATGCATGCGATAGAATGACCCAGTGTCATGCAGTTTATCGGCACGGGGCATGGACACAACCGCAATTTACGCATGGTTCGCATGAGCACAACGCATGGATAACTTGATATGAGCAACCAGCTTTTGACGATCCCGCCGCTGGACGCGGTCCGCGGCTTTGTCGCGGTCGCGCGCCGGATGAGCATCACGCAGGCCGCACAGGACCTGTGCCTGACTCAATCCGCAGTCAGCCGCCAGATTCAGAATCTGGAAGAGCACCTCGGCACGGCGCTATTGCTGCGCAAGCATCGCGCAATTGCATTGACCAATGCCGGCGAACGGCTGTTCGCGCTGGCATCGCCGTGGCTGGAACGGCTCGCGGACTATACCGAATCGGTACGCGCGGACGGCCGCATGCGCCCGGTCACCATCACCACGGCGATCAGCGTCACGGCCCTGTGGCTTCTACCGAGACTCGGCTCGTTCCAGGATGCTCACCCGGACATCGATGTGCGGGTGGCTGCCAACAACCGCAGACTGGATTTGAAGCAGGAAGGCGTCGACCTGGCGATTCGCTATTGCCGTGCAATCGATGCGCCGGCCGGTGCGCAACGATTGTTTGATGAACAGATACTGCCGGTCGCCAGCAAAGCGGTGGCGGCACGTGCATTCAAAAATCCGAAGGGTCTGCTCAACGAAGCATTGCTGGAACTCGATGAGCGCATCCGCCCCTGGCTACGCTGGTCGGACTGGTTGAGCACCACCGGCATCGCAAACGCCAAGCCCAAGGCATATCTGCACTTCAATCAATATGACCATTTGATCCAGGCAGCAGTCGAAGGCCGGGGTGTGGCGCTGGGCCGGTTGGCGCTGGTGCTGCCGATGCTGCAGGATGGGCGCCTGGTGGCGCTGATTGACCCAGAGCGCGGTCACAGCGATTACGCGTACTGGCTGATCGACGGCTCGGATGAGCCACGTCAGGAAGTGAAAGTGTTCAGGGAATGGATCGTGCGGGAAGTGCAGATTGCAGCGGGAAATTTGCAGCGCATGACGAAAGTGAATCGTACGAGAAGCAAACCCTCGTCGTAAGCTTGGGAAGCTTCTGCTCTGCCATTGAGCTACACCCGCGTGAGGGGCATTTTACGTGGGTTTCCTATGGTGAGGCAAACGTGGATGAAAGTCGGTGGGAGCAGTAATGGTGGGATGTCCATGATGCTTGCTGTTTTTAGTCAACCGGCTATATTGCGATATCTCTTCAATAATTGAGCGTATGGCGACAATACCGACCGGATTTAAAATTAATTCACTTGTTGGGTCAATAGACGACCAACAGGTAATAGCTCGTTACCTCCCCATGCGCAGGTTTATTCAGTTCTTAGAAACGAGAAGTCTGTGGTTCACCCGGGTACATCGATGGAAGAATAACGATGCCTGCGAAGCGGGGCTATTACCTGCTTACCGCAGATACTTAAAAAAAGACCTGACCGATGAAGGCGAGTTCTTGCACATGCAGGCGCTAATGGAATTTCAACTTCGCACTAACTTGGGATGCTGCTTTTCTTTATTTGATCAAGGGGAAAATGATCTGATGTGGCGTTCATACACCCCGGATCCGGATTGCGGGGTCATTGTCGTATTACGAGCAGGTGTGGTGAAAGACGCTATGTCTTGTCTCGGAACTAACTTTCGGAGAAATTATTTTGCAAAAGTGCGATACCTTTCAGAAGATCAAGCGAAGTGGATGAAAGTTGAAGGTTGCGCTCACTCTCGTACGAAAAAAGGAAAAATCAGTTGGGACGTATGTAGTGGTCAAGCAATTTCGGACACTGCGATAGGTTCTTTTTCTGCCCTGTTCCGTTCAAAGACGGCGGGCGACAGATTGCCCAATACT
>MESE01000087.1 GCA_001770855.1 Burkholderiales bacterium RIFCSPLOWO2_02_FULL_57_36 | reverse complement strand
AAAGAAATAAGTTACCCCGAGCATTTCACAAGGAGATATGAATATGTCAGACAAACCCCTCAAGGGCATCAAGATCATCGACTTCACCCACGTTCAGGCCGGTCCCGCCTGCACTCAGATGCTGGCCTGGTTCGGTGCCGACGTGATCAAGGTCGAGCGTCCTGGCTCTGGCGACGTCACCCGAAGCCAGTTGCGTGACATCGAAGGCGCTGACGCGCTGTACTTCACCATGCTCAACAGCAACAAGCGCGGCCTGACGCTGGACACGAAGAAGCCCGAAGGCAAGGCCATCCTGGAAAAGCTCATCAAGACAAGTGACGTTCTGGTTGAAAACTTCGGACCGGGCGCGCTGGACCGTATGGGATTCACCTGGGAATACATCCAGGAACTCAACCCAAAAATGATTCTGGCATCCGTCAAGGGTTTCTCTGACGGCCACCACTACGAAGACCTGAAGGTTTACGAAAACGTGGCCCAGTGCGCAGGCGGCGCAGCGTCAACCACCGGCTACTGGAAGGGCGAGAACTCAGGTCCCACCATTTCGTCTGCCGCTTTGGGCGACAGCAATACCGGCATGCACCTGGCCATCGGCATTTTGACGGCCTATATCGGCCGCCAGCAGACCGGCAAGGGCCAGAAGGTGGCCGTGTCCATGCAGGACAGTGTGCTCAACCTGTGCCGCGTCAAAATGCGCGACCAGTTGCGTCTGGACAACCTTGGCTATCTGGAAGAGTACCCGCAATATCCGCATGAAATGGAAGCTTTCAAAGACGGCGTGGTGCCGCGTGGCGCCAATGCCGGCGGTGGCGGACAACCCGGTTGGATTTTGAAATGCAAGGGCTGGGAAACCGACCCCAACGCCTACATCTATTTCACGGTCCAGGGGCACGCCTGGGAACCAATCTGCGACGCACTGGGCAAACCCGAGTGGAAAACTGACCCCGCCTACACCACGGCCAAAGCACGCCAGCCACACATCATGGACATCTTCGCCACGATTGAAGCATTCATCGCTGACAAGACCAAGTTCGAAGCCGTGGACGTCTTCCGCAAGTTTGATATTCCTTGCGCACCCGTGTTGTCGATGAAGGAGTTGTTGCATGATAAATCCTTGCGCGCCAGTGGCTCCATCGTTGAAGTACCGCACAAAGTGCGCGGTAGCTACTTCACCGTGGGCAGCCCGATCAAGTTCTCTGACACCAAGCCCGAAGTAACGGCATCGCCCCTGCTGGGCGAGCACACCGATGAGGTCCTGGCCGAGCTCGGCTACAGCAAGGACCAGATTGCGGCCATGCACACTGCGAAAGCGGTTTGATCGCGAAAGCGACACTTTAGTCTTCAGGACTCGCAAAGACGGCGTTCAGGTTGAGCGCCGTCTTTATTTAAGAGGCCATTGACCGGCACAGCCCCGGAACGAGCAACCGAACCATGCAAGCCACCATCGACTTAAAGCAGTTCGTCGAGGCCTCCGACGCCAGCGGTGCCATCACCATGTGGAACCCGGCTGCGCAGCGCATGTTCGGGTTCACCGAAACGGAAGCTCTGGGCCGGTCGCTCGACATCATCATGCCGCAGTGCCAGCAGCAACGCCACTGGGACGGCTACCAGAAGACCGTGGCCACGGACGGCAACGACGTGCTGCGCGTGCCTGCCGTGCACAAGAATGGGCACAAGCTGTCCATCGCTTTCACGGCAGCCCTGCTTCATGCGCCAGACAAAAAGGTGGCAGCCATCGTTGCGGTGATCCGCGATGAAACCGCCCGCTTCACGGAGGACCGCAACCTGCGCAAACGCCTGATGGAGCTGGAAAGCCAGCTAGCCCCCCAGGCCAGCGCGCCCTGAACCGGGTGGAAATGCAAGACCGGGACACGGTGATTAACATAGGGGCTGAACCGGCCAAAAGGCCGGCCCCATGGCTTCAGCCATGGACGAATAACCCATTTTCAACTCCGAGCAGGAATTTTCATGAGTAAAGCGTTAGACGGCGTTCGCATCCTTGACTTCACCCACGTCCAGTCGGGCCCTACATGTACCCAGCTGCTGGCCTGGTTCGGCGCCGACGTCATCAAGGTGGAACGCGCCGGTGAAGGCGACGCGACGCGCGCCCAACTGGCCGACATCCCGGGTGCGGACAGCCTGTATTTCACGATGCTGAACCACAACAAGCGCTCGATCACGCTGGACATGAAAAAGCCCAAGGGCAAGGAAGTCCTGGACGAGCTGATCAAGACCTGCGATGTGATGGTGGAGAACTTCGCGCCCGGCGCGCTGGACCGCATGGGCATGACCTGGGAACACATCCATGCGATCAACCCGCGCATGATC
>MESE01000086.1 GCA_001770855.1 Burkholderiales bacterium RIFCSPLOWO2_02_FULL_57_36 | reverse complement strand
CGGGCTAGCGGGCCTTCTATGAAGGTCCGCTCGTGTGCCCCCCTCTGGGGGGCGTAAGGCAAAACCACGTTCTACGAACGTGGTTCATTTACTTGGCGAACTAGCGAATCTCAAAGCCGCAACCGTGGATCGAAAATGTTGTTAAACATCGGAACACGAGCGTATCAGGCCGACTGAGAATAGGATTTTTAAAATGAAAGCATTCGATAATTTTTTTTGGCATGACGGTAATTTGATCGATGTGAAATTCTCCATCGATAAGAAGGGGAGATCATCGCTTCAGATAACTGCGCTTTTTTACGAAAGTGAGGATGCTTCAGATAGACGAATGTATCAAATTACGGCCGGTGAGGCCTTACGTTTTTCTTGTTCGCTTGATGCAGCGCAGCTTAAGGAAAATGCATTCGCCGGCAATATATGGAACGGCTATTTAAAGGAGAATGTTCTTTGGATGTACTGTACAGATGGCGTAATTGAAGTGCATGCAAAGAAATTTAAGCTAGAGAAGTGCTAGTGGGTCACTTGGCCACTAAATAAGCATTTCTGTAACGCGGATGGTCGGCGCCGTACCGGGGGGCGCGTACATGCACCCGAGCCGCCCACAGCGTGCCGGCGCTGCCGACTGCGCATCCGACGGGCATGTCGCTTGCCGCCCCACTGGAACGGCGTCGGCGCCTGATTCCATGCTTTGACGGGGTAATCGCCACCTATCAATACGATGCCAACGGCAACCGAACCGGCGATGGCAACAATGTCGCCACTTACGATGCACAGGATCGATTGACGCAGTATGGTGCGACCACGTATGCCTATACCGACAATGGCGAATTGAAGACGCAATCGGTAGCCGGGCAAACGGTCCGGTATGACTATGATGTCTCCGGCAACCTGCGGGCTGCTGCGCTGGCCGATGGCAGCAATGTGGACTACCTCATTGACGGGCGCAATCGGAGAATCGGCAAGAAGGTCAACGGCAATCTGGTGCAGGGCTTCCTGTACCAGGACCAGTTGAACCCGGCCGCGGAACTGGATGGCGCTGGCAGCATCCGTGCCCGCTTCATCTACGGCACCAAGAGCCATGTGCCGGATTACCTGGTCAAGGACGGCCAGACCTACCGCATCGTGTCCGACCACCTGGGCAGTGTTCGGCTGGTGGTCGATACAGCCACGGGCACGGTGGTGCAGCGGATGGAGTACGATGCGTACGGGTATGTGATTCAGGACACCAATCCGGGGTTCCAGCCGTTTGGATTCGCGGGCGGCATTTACGATCAAAGCACGAAGTTGACGCGGTTCGGTGCGCGGGATTACGATGCGGCGACGGGCAGGTGGACCGCCAAGGATCCGATCCGGTTTGAAGGTAAAGATAGTAATTTGTATGGGTATGTCGGCAACGATCCCATAAATTTTGTGGACCCCACTGGAAAAATCGTAAAAGAAATAGTCGTCATCGGTGGAATATGTTGGACGGGTTGGAAAGTCTATGAGAAGTGGCAGGAGGGGCAAAAAAAGGTAGATGAACATCTTCAGAACATCAAAGAATCTCAGGAGGCCACAAAGAAGTGGCTTGACGGCGGACCTACTCCGACTGATGAATGGAGGAGAGCTGACCAATCCAGAGAAGATGTACGGGAAGCTGCCAGAGATTTCGGAAAAGAAGCTGCAGAGCGGTATTACAAAGGACCTGTGAAAAATGTTCCAAATAATGCCCAATAATTTTCATCAGTGAGTCAGTGTAGAAAGAATGATTTATGCGAAAATTAGGAATAATTACTTTTATTGTTTCTTCTGTAGCAGTTTTGATCGTAGGAATGCTGCTTTTTTTTGGCCGGCAAATAGACATTGCTAATGTTGGAATCAATGACATCGATAGTCTGGTTGGTATGCTTGAGCAAGACAGGGATATTTCGAAACCTGAATTAATGGCTCTTCTAAAAAGCTACGCCAAAGAAGCTAAAAGTGGAAGAGAAATGGTCGTGTCCGTTGCTGAATTTATGCGCTATGCTGGCTTGTTTTTATCGGCGCTAGCTATCGTTCAGATTACTTTACTGTTTAAAGCTATTTGGCGATTTAGAAACGCACGCAGCCCACAATAGCAAGCATAGCGTGGGTAGGTTGGTGGTGAGCTTGCGAACCCCAACGCGTACACAGCACAGCATGCCGCATGCTCTTGATCGCCACGTATGAATACGATGTCAACGGCAACCGCACCAACGATAGCCTGAACAGCGCCGCCTAAGATGCGCAAGACCATCTGATGCAATACGGTGCGACCGACTATACGTATACCGACCTATGAAGCAAAGGTATTGAATTACTGTAAATGAACATGCAGACCCTTGTTACCGCCGCGCCGGCGATAACACCGTCGGCAACGCCTTCGGCAAAGTCTCCGGGAAATCCTGATTGAAATGCAAGCCGCGACTTTCCCTGCGCAGTAATGCGCTGCTGACGATCAGCGACGCCACATCAACCAGATTCCGCAATTCCAGCAAGTCACGCGTAATCCGGAAATGCCGGTAATACTCGTCGATTTCCTCGCGCAGCAGCCGGATTCTATGTTGCGCACGTTCCAGTCGCTTTGTCGTTCGCACGATACTGACGTAATTCCACATGAAGCGGCGCAATTCATCCCAGTTATGGGCGATCACCACTTCTTCATCGGCATCCGTCACGCGGCTCTCGTCCCACGCCGGCAACGCAATGCTTTTTTGCTTGGGTTGCTGTTCGATGTATTGGGCTGCGGCACGTCCGAGCACCAGGCATTCAAGCAATGAATTGCTGGCCAGCCGATTGGCGCCATGCAATCCGGTGCATGCGGTTTCACCGACTGCATACAGTCCGAGAATGTCGGTTCGCCCGCATAGATCGGTGACCACGCCACCACAAGTGTAGTGCGCGGCGGGAACGACTGGAATTGGCTCCTTGGTGATATCGATACCCAATTCGAGGCATCGTGCATAGATTGTCGGAAAGTGTTCCTTAAGAAATGCCGGCGGCTGATGGCTGATGTCGAGATCGACATAGTCGAGTCCGCGTTTCTTCATTTCAAAATCGATCGCACGGGCAACCACGTCGCGCGGCGCGAGTTCTTCGCGATCGTCGTGTGCGGGCATGAACCGGCTTCCGGCCGCGTCACCGGCTTCGATTGGCAATTTCAGCACGCCGCCTTCCCCACGCACCGCTTCGCTGATCAAAAATGATTTGGCATAAGGATGGTAAAGACAGGTTGGGTGAAACTGAATGAACTCCATGTTCGAAACGCGGCAACCGGCGCGCCATGCCATCGCGATCCCGTCGCCGGTCGCGGTGTCGGGATTGGTGGTGTAAAGATAGACTTTCCCGGCCCCGCCGGTTGCCAGAACCGTGTGATCGGCCGCTACGGTCAAGACTTTGCCATTCTTGATGTCGCGGACATACAGGCCGAGACAGCGCTGCGACATATTGGTCGCGCCCAGCTTGGCGGAAGTAATCACGTCGATTGCGAAATGGTTCTCAAGCAAGGTGATGTTCGGATGCGCGCGGACCTTTTGTTCAAGTGTCACCTGGACCGCGTGCCCGGTCGCGTCGGCTGCGTGAATGATTCTGCGCTGGCTGTGGCCGCCTTCGCGCGTCAGATGAAAACCCAATTCCGCTTTTTCATCGCGCGTAAAAGGAACGCCTTGTTCGATCAGCCATTCGATCGCTTCTCGTCCGTGTTCGACGATGAAGCGGGTCGCTGATTCATCGCACAGGCCGGCGCCGGCAATCAGCGTATCGGAGACATGCTGCTCATGGCTGTCACCGGAATCGAGGACGGCGGCAATGCCGCCCTGCGCCCAATTGCTGGCGCCGTCAAGCAACGCACGTTTGGAAATAATGGCCACTTTGCAGGTCTGAGCCAGATGTAGCGCAACCGATAAGCCGGCGAGTCCACTGCCAATGATGGCGACGTCAAATTTCATAAAATATTTATTTTCCGGAATACATCTCAAGACTATATTCGATTTGGCGTCAGATCGCAGGGCATTTTTCATCCGTATGCCCGTGGTAATCTGGCGGTACATTGAAAAACGAGGTGACAGTATGCTCAGAATTTTGAAATGGTTCGGAATGATCCTGATTCTTGCGGTATTGATCTTGATCGCCGCATTTGCCTGGTATCGCAGTGCGAGCCAGCCGCAAATCGATGGCGGCATCAAGCTGCAGGGGGTGGCGGCGGCGATTGATATCGTGCGCGATGCCGAGGGTATTCCGCATATTTATGCGCAATCCGCCAGCGATGCCTATTTTGCGCTCGGATTCGTGCATGCGCAGGATCGGCTCTGGCAACTGGAGATGAATCGGCGCATAGCGGCCGGACGGACAGCGGAAATTCTGGGTCCGAATGCGGTCGACACGGATCGCTTCCTGCGCACATTGGGTGTGCGGCGCAATGCCGAGGCGATATTGTCCGGGATGTCAACGGATACGCGTTCCGCGCTGGATGCCTATGCGAACGGAATCAATGCCTATCTGGATCAGCGCAAGGAACCGTTGCCGCCGGAATTCATCATCACCGGGGCGCCTGCGCCAGCGCATTGGCAACCGGTCGATTCGGTCGGTTGGCAGACCATGATGGCATGGGATCTCGGCGCAAACTGGTCTCAGGAACTGCTGCGCATGCGGCTTGCGCAAAATTTGTCGCTGGATCAGATCAATGAATTTTTACCGCCTTATCCGGGCGATCCGGTCATGAAAACGCTGGATTACACGAAGCTGTACCGCGAGCTGGCCGGCACCACGCAACAACTTACCTCGGTATCAAAAATTGCATATCCATCCTATGTCGAAGGCATGGGGTCGAATAATTGGGTGTTGGGGGGCGGCTTGTCCGAAACCGGCAAACCGTTGCTGGCAAACGATCCCCATTTAGGTCTGTCCGCGCCGGCGCTTTGGTATTTCGCGCATTTGTCGGCACCCGGCCTGAATGTAATCGGCGCTACCTTGCCCGGCATTCCCGCCGTAATATTGGGCCGCAATGACCGTATTGCCTGGGGTTTCACCAACACCGCACCGGATGTGCAGGACTTGTACATCGAAAAGATCAACCCGGCCAATGCGATGCAGTACAAGACGCCGGACGGCTGGGCCGATTTCAAGACGAGACAGGAAACCATCAAGGTCAAAGGCAAGCCTGACGTCGTGATCGAGGTACGTGAAAGCCGCCATGGTCCGGTCATTAGCGGCGCTCTGCCGATTATGGCAAAGGCGCCGGTCGATACGAAGCAGCATGTGATTGCATTCGCATGGACAGCGTTGCGACCGGACGACGTCACGCTGCAATCCGGCATCAAAATGAATCGTGCGCAAAACTGGGAGCAGTTTCTCGATGCCGCGAAGGATTTCGGCGCGCCGCAACAAAACATGGTGTTTGCCGACATCGATGGCAATATCGGCCTGGTTACGCCGGGCAGGGTGCCGGTACGCAAGCCGGATAACGACCTCAAGGGCCTGGCGCCCGCACCCGGCTGGGACGCGCGTTACGATTGGGCCGGCTTCATTCCATTCGATGAACTTCCGCGCCGGTACAATCCGGAATCGCAGCGTATCGTTACCGCCAACGAAAAGATCGTCGGCGCGGAATATCCGCATTTTCTGACCAGTGAATGGACGTTGCCCTACCGCGCCAATCGTATCGCCGCATTGCTTGACGCAAAACCGAAACACGATATGAATAGCTTTGCGCAGATCCAAAAGGATCATGTCTCGCTTGCCGCGCAAGAGTTGCTGCCTTTGCTGCTGCGGACGGTGCCGCGTTCCGAGCGTGCGAAAGCGGCTTTGTACGACCTGTCGAGGTGGAATGGATCGATGGACGCGAACAGTGCGGAACCGCTGATCTTTACCGCATGGATGCGCGAAGCGTCGCGCCAGATCTTCGCTGACGAACTGGGCGATGCGTTGATGAAGGATAACTGGGAACTGCGCAATGTACATCTGTCGATGGTCAATGTACTGAAAAACCTGAACGGGCAAGGCAACTGGTGCAGAAATGTGAAAGCCGCAGCAGCGGACCAGCCGCAGAATTGCGCCGATCTGTTGTCCGCTTCACTCGATGCGGCGTTGACTGACCTGGGCAAGCGCTACGGAAAGAACGCGTCGAACTGGCGCTGGGGCGACGCGCATTTCGCCCTGTCGGAACACCGGCCATTCAGCAAGGTGGCGCCGCTTGCCAAATTTTTCGATGTCCGCGTGCCGACGCCTGGCGATACTTACACCATCAACGTGGGACGCCACAATTTGCGCGACGAAGCGCAGCCGTTTGCCAATCGGCATGCGGCAAGCTTGCGCGCTCTGTACGATTTGTCCAATCTGGAGAATTCGGTATTCATTCATTCGACCGGGCAGTCCGGCAACGTGCTATCGCCGCTGTACCGCAACTTCTCGCAACGTTGGGCCTCGGTTGCCTACCTGCCGATGCAGACCGACCGGCTGACTATCGAAAAGAACAGGTCGGGGAAATTGACGCTCAGCCCGTAAGGGTTTGCGACCGGAGCCGCGGTCACGCAACCTGGAACTGGCGCGATGCGAACAGCATCGCTTCGACTTCTTCCGGCGTGATCGCGGGCGAAAAAATATAGCCTTGGCCGAGGTGGCAGCCCAGTTTTTTGAGTTCGAGCAATTGCTCTATGGATTCGACGCCTTCGGCAACGGTTTCCAGATTCAGGGTTTTTGCGAGCGCCAGGATCAGCCGGACAATTTCGGCATCTCCCTTGTTTCTTCCCAGGCCGTGAACAAATGCCTTGTCGATCTTGAGCACGTCGATCGGCAATTTCTGCAGATAGGCGAGCGACGAATAACCGGTGCCGAAATCGTCAAGCGCCAGCCGCACGCCGAGTTTTTTCAGCATCGATAGATTCTCGATGGTTTGCACAGGATTTGCCATGACCGCAGTCTCGGTCAGTTCCAGTTCGATGGAACGCGGCAGCACGCGCGTTCGTTTCAGGATGGCGGACACGTCGGACAGGAAGGAGGGCTGCAGCAACTGGCGCATCGATACGTTGACTGCGACGGTCAGGTCTGCGGCATCGGGATATTGCGCTTGCCATTCACCCAGCTTCTTGCAAGCTTGTTCCAGCGCCCATAAACCGATCGGCATGACCAAGCCGGAAGTTTCCGCGATCGGAATGAATTCGCTCGGCATGATCTGGCCGTACTGAGGGCTATTCCAGCGCAACAGCAATTCGAAACCTTTTACCGTGCCGTCCAGCATCGACACCTTGGGCTGGAAAACCAGGTGCAGTTCATCGCGCTCCAGCGCAAAACGCAGCGCCACATCCATCTGCGCGCGTTTGGTGGTGCCGGATTGCAGCGAGGCGTTGAAAATCTCCGCGCGATTGCGGCCGCGTTCCTTGGCTTGATACATGGCGGCATCGGCATCCCGGATCAGCTCGGATGGCGTCTTGTGGTCGGCTGTAAGCAGCGCAATGCCGATGCTGGCCTGGATCTTCACGACGACATCGCCGACCACGACCGGAAAGGACAGCGCTTGCAGCAGTTCCGCGGCCTTTTCGTTTGCTTCAGGCAGCGTGGCGTTTGCCAGAATGATGAATTCGTCGCCGCCAAAGCGGGCAACGAAATCCGACTTCGGCAATTCAGCCACGATGCGGCGGGTAATTTCGAGCAGGCATTTGTCGCCGACATCATGTCCATGCGTATCGTTGACACTCTTGAAGAAATCAAGATCGCAAAACAAGGTAACCAACTGGGCCGGCTTTGTCGGTGTGTCGTCGATATAACTGGCAATGGTTCTCAGGAGGTAGCGGCGGTTCGGCAGCGCGGTAAGCGGATCATGCAACGCCTGATGCTCGAGCCGTAGTTCGTATTCCTTGCGATCGGTAACGTCTCGCGTAATGCCCAGCAGGCCGGATACAACACCATTCGCATCGCGCAGCGGATATTTATTCATCCGGTACCAGCGCCGGGAATCCTGCTCCCACAATCCCTGGAGATCCAGGTCTTCCAAAGGCTCTCCGCTTTGCATTACCTGCATATCCTGCAGATGAAGCAGGTTCGCCATTTCATAAACGTCTTTTTGATTGCATTCCGGCGTTTGCGACATAAACGCTTCGTGAGAGGTTTTACCGCGCAGCTCTTCTTCGGATGAATAGCCGAATCGTTGCTGGAAACTCAAATTGCTGATGGTAAACCGGCCCTCGGTATCCTTTGCATAAATCATGGAAGGATTGAGATCCAGCACCGCGCGCAGCAATGCGTGTTCCTGTTCGAGTCTGAGTTCGGCATCCTTGCGCAGTGTGATGTCTTCAGTGCTGAATACCAGTCCGTTGATCGCATGATCGTGCAGCAGGTTGTAACCGCTGGTTTCGAGCCAGACCCAGTGGCCGTTCTTGTGCTGCATGCGGAGCCGCGAAAATATTCTTCGGCTGGAAGAGTTGCGCAAATAGCGCAGCTTGTTCTGATGGTCTTCGAGGTCATCGGGATGGACGACCGGTTGCACACCCTCCATTTCGATCTCGGATTGCGAATAGCCGAGTACTTCATGTATCGCCGGATTCACGTACTTCACATTGTATTTGTCATCGGTGATTATGAATACCTGGCGCGTCGCACGGGCGATCGCATCGAACCGGCGCTCGTTGACCAGCGCCTGTCCCACCGCGGCAAGATTGGAGTTGAGCGCCTTGGAGAGCAAGATTGCCAGCAGCCCGACGAACAAGGTTGCGAATATGCTCGGCAGCCAGTCGCCGAGCGGCACGCCGAGATTGGAATTGAGCATGAAACCGATCAATGCAATCGTGATAATCGCCAGCAGCGCGGTGCCGCCTCTCAGCACCAGCGGGAATACGCCTGCTGCACCGATCAGCCAGGGAAGCGGCAAGGTCGGCATCGTGCGTTGCAATGTCAGGATTGCGATGACGGAGGCTGCGCATGCCAGCTCGAACAGGATTCGGTGCTGGCGGTTTTCCAGAAAACCGGGCCACACATACCGCGCCAATGCCATCAGGAACAAGGCTGTGAGCAGAGCGATGGCTGCGATGCTGATGTCTGTCGGCACCAGTCCGCGCGCGTAGGTCGCCAGTACGACCTGCAGCAGCAACGTAATGTATAGGAAAAGCGACGCGACCCGGAAGATTTCGCGTCCGGTGATGACTTCCTTGGCTTGTAGTGTGGAAATTTTCATTGGACTGTTTTGACTGGCGTGACCTTGCCTGCTGCTTCCCGTGCACGGCTTCGAGCGGTTTCGACATCATTTGCCTTCGCGAGCGCCACTCCCATGCGGCGGCGCGCAAACGATGCCGGCTTGCCGAAAAGGCGAACGTCCACGCCCGGCACGCGCATCGCGTCAGCGACGCCTTCAAACGCGATCGCGCCGGCCTCATGCTGCCCGTAAATCACCGCCGATGCGGCCGGCGTTATCAGTTCGACATTCACCGGCAATCCGAGGATTGCCTTCGCATGCAATTCAAATTCGCTTTGTACCTGACTCGCCATGGTGACCATGCCGGTGTCGTGCGGGCGCGGGCTGACTTCGGAAAACCAGACGTCGTCGCCCTTGACGAACAGTTCAACGCCGAAGACCCCGAGGCCGCCCAGGTTATCCGTTATTTTTTTCGAAACCTCACGCGCCGCCGTCAATGCGGCCGGCGCCATCGGATGCGGCTGCCACGATTCGACGTAATCGCCTTTTACCTGAAGGTGTCCGATCGGCTCGCAGAAATGGGTGGCGGCTTCTCCGGACTGATCCAGCGCGCGCACCGTCAGTTGCGTGATTTCATAGTCAAAGTCGATGAATCCTTCCACGATCACGCGGCCGGAATCGACGCGTCCGCCGGTTACGGCATGATTCCAGGCGAACTCGATTTGATCAGCGGAATCGATTTTGGACTGCCCTTTGCCGGAAGAGGACATCACCGGCTTGATTACACACGGAAAGCCGATTTCGGTACAGGCAGCTTTCAGTTCGTCGAGCGAGTCCGCGAAACGGTAGGGCGAGGTGTTCAATCCCAATTCTTCCGCAGCCAGGCGCCGGATACCTTCCCGGTTCATCGTCAGCCACGCAGCGCGTGCCGTCGGAATGACGGTGGTTTTGCCGGCGCGTTCAAGTTCGATCAGCGTTTGCGTTGCGATCGCTTCGATTTCGGGCACCACCAGATCGGGTTTTTCCATTTCGATCAACGCTGCCAAAGCCGCACCATCGGTCATGTCGATCACATGCATGCGATGCGCGACCTGATGGCCCGGCGCATTCGGATACCGGTCGACCGCAATGACTTCGATGCCGAGGCGCTGCAGTGAAATGATGACCTCCTTGCCTAGTTCACCGGCGCCGAGCAGCATGACTTTTGTTGCGGATGCGGAAAGAGGTGTGCCGAAACGGAGAAACTTGCGCATAAGTGATGAATTCGGAGGTAGAACAGTTGTTGCCGGATAGATAATGCTTCGATGATTGGCGGATCGACAATACCAAACCTTGGCACATTTGGATAGACGAAAATGGTCTCGTTACCATTTATTACAATAAGATGAGAGCAATTAAACGCCGTTCATTCAGTCCCGATAGTCAAGGAAAATCATTGTTCATCGATTGCCCATGTTTATGCTCGGAAAATAAGACGCGCTTATCCGCCCGCCGCATGGTGGCGCATCGCCGGCAGACCGCTGGCGACGTCAAAAAAAGCGGATCGGGTACGACTCATACGACCCAAAAAATGGCTGAAAATTTTTTGCGAACGATCGTACTAAAATTATGTTATTCTGCTAAACGTTGGATCGCAATCCATTCCGAATTTCGTAATAAACTCAACCAGAATTCAACGGTATTCCACTCTACTAGGAGACTCACATGACCGACGCCGTCATCGTATCGACCGCACGCACCGCCTTGGCCAAATCATGGAAAGGCGCTTTCAATATGACCCACGGCGCGACTTTGGGTGGACATGTTCTTAAAGCCGCGATCGAGCGCGCGAAGATTGATCCTGCGGAGATAGAGGATGTCGTGATGGGTTGTGCCACGCCGGAAGGCGCGACCGGCAGCAATATCGCACGTCAGATTGCTATACGCGGAGGTTGTCCTGTTACGACCGCCGGCATGACCATCAACCGCTTTTGCTCGTCGGGTCTGCAAACCATCGCGACTGCGGCACAGCGCATCATTTCCGGCGAAGGCGATATTTACGCAGCCGGCGGCGTCGAGTCGATTTCATGCGTCCAGCAGGAAGCCAACCAGCACATGATCACGGAAATCTGGCTCAAGCAAAACAAGCCGGAGATCTATTGGCCGATGCTGCAGACCGCCGAAACAGTGGCCAAGCGCTACAAGGTCAGCAAAGAGCGTCAGGATGAGTACGGCGCGCGCAGCCAGCAGCGTGCATTTGCCGCGATGAACGAAGGCAAGTTCAATGATGAAATCGTGCCTATGACCACCATCATGGGTATCGCCGACAAAGCGACCGGCATGCTGATGACGCGCGAAGTGACGATTTCCGCGGACGAAGGCATCCGCGGCGACACCACGCTGGAAGGCGTTTCCAAAATCCGTACCGCATTGCCGGGCGGCGTGATCACGGCCGGTAACGCAAGCCAGTTTTCCGACGGAGCGTCGGTTGCCATCCTGATGAACAGCAAAACCGCAGAAGCCAAAGGTCTTCAGCCGCTCGGGATTTTTCGCGGCTTTGCGGTCGCGGGCTGCGAGCCCGATGAAATGGGTATCGGCCCGGTATTTGCGATTCCAAAACTGCTGAAGAAAGCCGGACTGAAAGTTGAGGACATCGGTCTGTGGGAATTGAATGAAGCATTTGCCGTGCAAGTCTTGTACTGCGCGGACACGCTCGGCATTCCAATGGACCGCCTGAACGTCAACGGCGGCGCGATTGCGGTTGGTCATCCGTATGGCGTATCGGGCGCGCGTCTGACCGGCCACGCGCTGATCGAAGGCAAACGCCGCGGCGCGAAATACGTGGTGGTTACGATGTGCATCGGCGGCGGCCAGGGCGCAGCCGGATTGTTCGAAGTCTGCTAAAACGTTTCACGGCCAGTTAATCTGGCCGTTTTTCTTGACGACGACGCCGCGCTGCAAACCGGGCGACTCCGGCAGCCGACAGGCTGCCGAGGATTGCTTCTCCACGCGCGCCGGCATGGGTCGTCCTCGTTGTCTGATTCATGAGGTATTGAAATTGCAATCAATGATCATCTCCCGCCGCGATATCGATTTCCTGCTATATGAATGGCTGAATGTCGAGTCGCTCACTCGCCGCGAACGCTATGCCGACCATTCGCGCGAAACATTCAATGCGGCGCTGGACACCTGCGAACAGATCGCGACCGATTTGTTTGCGCCGCATAACAAGAAAGCCGATCAGAATGAGCCGCATTTTGACGGTGAAACCGTTCATATCATTCCCGAAGTCAAAACTGCGCTGAAGGCGTTTTGCGACGCGGGATTGATGGCGGCGGGACAGGATTACGAGCTGGGCGGCATGCAGTTGCCGTGCGTGGTCGAGAAAGCCGGACTGAGCTATTTCAAGGGCGCCAACGTCGGCACCGCGTCGTATCCATTCCTGACCGTCGGCGCCGCGAATACCTTGCTCAAGTGCGGCACGCCGGAGCAGCTCGACACCTTCGTCAAACCGATGCTGGAAGGACGCTTTTTCGGCACGATGTGCCTGTCCGAACCGCAGGCGGGTTCCAGCCTGTCGGATATCGCCACCCGCGCCGACCTTCAGCCCGACGGTACCTATCGGCTCAAGGGCAACAAGATGTGGATTTCCGCCGGCGAACATGATCTGTCGGAAAATATCGTGCACCTGGTTCTCGCCAAGGTGCCCGGCCCGGATGGCAAGCTGATTCCCGGCGTCAAAGGCATTTCGCTCTTCATCGTTCCCAAAAAACTGGTGAATCCCGACGGCTCGCTGGGCGAGCGCAATGACGTGGTGCTGGCCGGACTGAATCACAAGATGGGTTATCGCGGCACCACCAATTGCCTGCTCAATTTCGGCGAAGGCAAATTCAAGCCGCAGGGCCAGGCCGGCGCGATCGGTTACCTGGTCGGCGAAGTGCACAAGGGCCTCGCCAACATGTTCCACATGATGAACGAGGCGCGTATCGGTGTCGGCCTGGGCGCGGTGATGCTTGGCTACACCGGCTATCTGCATTCACTCGAATATGCGCGTAACCGGCCGCAGGGCCGTCATCCGCTCAATAAGGACCCGGCCCAGCCGCAGGTGCAGCTGATCGAGCATACCGACATCAAGCGCATGCTGCTGGCGCAAAAGGCGTATGTCGAAGGCGGGCTGGGGCTGAATCTGTATTGCGCGCGGCTGGTCGACGAAGAGAAAACCGGCGAGTCGCCGGAGCAGCGTGCAAATGCATCCAGGCTGCTGGATATCCTGACCCCGATCGCCAAGTCATGGCCGTCGCAATGGTGCCTGGAAGCGAACAATCTCGCGATCCAGATTCACGGTGGCTACGGTTATACGCGCGAATATAACGTCGAGCAGTTTTATCGCGACAATCGCCTTAACCCGATCCACGAAGGTACGCATGGCATCCAGGGTCTGGACCTGCTGGGCCGCAAGGTGACGATGCAGGATGGCGCCGCATTCAAGGCGTTGAGTGCCGAAATGCAGAAAACCATCGACAAGGCAGCGGATGCGCCGCAGCTCGCCGATTATGCAAAAGCGCTCGACGATACATGGCAACGCATCGAGACCGTCACCAAAGCGTTGTACAGGGCGGGCGACATGAACAAGACATTGGCCAACGCATCGCTTTATCTGGAAGCGTTCGGCCACACGGTCGTTGCGTGGATCTGGCTGGAGCAAGCCATGCTGTCTACCGACAAGTCAGGCCATGACGCCGATTTTTACCGTGGCAAGTTACAGGCCTGCGCCTATTTCTTCAAATGGGAACTGCCGAAGGCGCACCAGCAACTGGACCTCCTGGAAACCATCGATACCACGACGCTGGATATGCAGGATGCATGGTTCTAAAAAAAATAAAAAATACAGCGCCGACGCATCGGTGAAGAGGACAGGTTTCACCGCACCGATGTGTTGGAGAATGCGCGGCTGATTGCTGCCCGGCGTTGTAGGCAGACATGCTGCCGGAGCTTCGATTTGCAAAATCCTTCATTTAAAAAAGCGCTTTCATATTGGATCGATCGTGATTAAACATATCGTCATGTGGCATTTGAAAGAATTTGCCGAGGGGGCCGACAAGGCCGCCAACGCATTGAAGATGAAGCAATTGCTCGATGCGTGCGCCGACATCGTGCCGGGAATCCTGAAGTTCGAAACGGCGCTCGCCGCTCCGGGGCTGGAAGCCACTTACGATGTGGTGCTGTATTCCGAATTTGAGTCAAAGGCGGCATTGGATGCCTACCAGGACCATCCGCGGCACGTCGCGCTCAAGCCGTTTATCGGCGCGGTGCGGCAGGCGCGGCAATGCATGGATTACGAAATCTAGAATCAAACTGTTCGAATCATTCCCGCCGGGCGGAGACTGCCCCGGCTTAATTACCCCCACAAGAGGATATTTCATGCGCACTACCCAACAACTATTCGATCTCACCGGAAAAACAGCGCTGATTACGGGCGGCTCCCGCGGACTGGGATTGCAAATTGCCGAGGCACTGGGCGAGCAGGGCGCCAGAATCGTGCTGTCATCGCGCAAACAGGCGGACCTCGATGAAGCGGTCGCGCATCTGAAGCAGCTCGGCATCGAAGCCAGCGCGATTGCCGCCGATCTGTCGCAAGAAGCAGCGGTCGGCCCGCTGGTCGCCGAGACCCTGAAGCGCCTCGGTCATATCGATATCCTGATCAACAACGCGGGCGCCACCTGGGGCTCGCCGGCGGAAGATCATCCTGCCGAAGCATGGGACAAGGTGATGAACCTGAATATTCGCAGCATTTTCCTGCTGTCGCAAGCGGTTGGAAAACAATCGATGATCCCGCGCAAGTACGGCCGCATCGTCAACGTCGCATCCATTGCGGGCTTGGCGGGGAACGGTCCCGGCACGATGCAAACCATCGCATATAACACCTCCAAGGGTGCGGTGGTCAACTTCACCCGTACCCTGGCGGGTGAATGGGGACGTCATGGGATTACAGTCAATGCGCTGGCGCCGGGATTCTTTCCGTCGAAGATGACCAAGGGTGTGTTGGAGAATCTCGGCGAGGAAGTACTTTCTAAACATGCGCCGTTGCAGCGTATCGGCGACGATGAAGATTTGAAGGGTGCCGCGCTGCTGTTTTCATCGGATGCAGGCAAGCATATTACCGGGCAAATTCTGGCGGTTGACGGTGGTGTGTCGGCGGTCATCTGATGACAGCGATGGATTTGTCGAAGGGGCTGCCATTTCCGATCGAAATTCCGTTTCTGCACGACCTCGGTGTCGAATTTCTTGGAATGGCCGATGGCGAAGCGCAGGTTGCCATCAATCTTTTGCCGCGTCACATGAACAGCTGGCATGTCACGCACGGCGGCGTGACGATGACCCTGCTCGATGTGGTGATGGCGATGGCGGGCCGCTCGCTATATCCGGATGCGCAAGGTGGCGTCACGGTGGAAATGAAAACCAGCTTCCTGCAGCCGGGCGGCAAGCCGGGGTCGCGCATGATCGCCAAAGGCAAGGCGTTTCATCAATCCAAGAGCATGTGCTTTTGCGAAGGCGAAGTTTGGGACGGCGACAAGATGGTCGCCAAGGCAATGGGCATTTTCAAATACCGTAAACGTATTGACCCTGTCAAAAAAGCAGAGCACGAGCACTCTTAACGAACTACTTATAAAGAAACGAGAATCCCATGACAACCTATCAAAGAATGGTGCTTGCTTCCCGCCCGAAAGGCGCGGTCACTCCCGATAATTTCCGGTTGGAGGCTGCAGAAGTGCCGGCGATCAAGGACGGTGAAGTGCTGGTGCGCAATCATTACCTGTCGCTCGACCCCTACATGCGCATGCGTATGGAAGACGTGAAGAGCTATGCCGCGCCGCAGGCAATCGGCGAAGTCATGATCGGCGGTACGGTTGGCGAAATCGTCGAATCGAAAAATCCCAAGTTTGCTGTCGGCGACAAGGTCAATGGCATGCTCGGATGGACTGAGATGGCCGTGTCGGACGGGGTCTTGCTACGCAAGGTCGACACCACCCACGTTCCGTTGTCGGCTTACCTTGGCGCGGTCGGCATGCCAGGCATGACCGCCTGGTATGGCCTGAACCAGATCATACAACCCAAGCAAGGCGAAACGATTGTCGTGTCGGCGGCCAGCGGCGCGGTCGGCAGCATCGTCGGCCAGCTTGCCAAGAAGCACGGATGCCGTGCTGTCGGGATCGCCGGCGGGCCGGAAAAATGCGCGTATGTAGTCAATGAACTCGGCTTCGACGCCTGCATCGATTACAAGGCTGGGAACCTGGAAGCCGACCTCAAGGCAGCAACGCCGGACGGCATCGATGGCATATTCGAAAACGTCGGCGGCGAGATTTTCGACGCCTGCCTGGCACGGATGAATCCGTTTGGACGGATCGCATTGTGCGGCCTGATTTCCGGCTACGACGGCGAATCGATGGCGCTCAATAACGTGCGCCAATTCCTCACCATGCGGCTGAGCATGCGCGGCTTCATCGTATCGGAACATATGGAATTCTGGCCGCAGGGTTTGCAGGAATTGGGCAAGCTGGTGGCAACGGGACAGCTGAAGTTTCGCGAATCGGTGGCGGACGGCCTGCAGTCGGCGCCGGAAGCGTTCATCGGATTGTTGAAAGGCAAAAATTTCGGCAAGCAGCTGGTGAAACTGATCTGATCTTCTCGAGCGAACGGCGCGCCTCGCCGGTCGCGCCCTTGCAACCGATTGCCGTATAACCTGGAGTTCCCGTGTCGGACATCATTCTTCATCACTATCCCAATTCGCCCTTTGCCGAAAAAATCCGTTTGATTCTCGGCTTCAAGCAGATCGCATGGAATTCGGTCATGATCCCGGTCATCATGCCGAAACCGGACTTGACCGCATTGACCGGCGGCTATCGCCGCACGCCGGTGATGCAGATCGGCGCCGATATCTATTGCGACACGGCGCTGATCGCCGATGTGCTGGAACGGATTTCGCCGTCGCCCTCGCTGTATCCGGACGCCGTCACGGGTCTTGCCAGGACCTTGTCGCAATGGGCCGATTCGACTCTGTTCTGGACCGTGATTGCGCATTGCATGCAGCCCGCCGGCATCCAGAGCATGTTCGGGCACTTGACGCCGGAACAGCTCAAGGCGTTTTCCGTCGATCGCACGCAGATGCGCGGCAACGCGCCGCGCATGTCGCCGGCGGAAGCAACCGGCCAATTGAGCGAATACCTGCGCCGGCTCGAAGACATGCTGTCCGACGGTAAACCGTATCTGCTGGGACAGCAGCCAACAATTGCAGATTTTTCCGTTTACCACTCGCTCTGGTACGTACGCAATGCCAAAGCCGTGGCAGGCATACTCGATGCGACGCCGAAGTTGATGACCTGGCTGGTCAGGATGGCGGCATTCGGACATCATCAGTTCGAAAAAATGAGCGGTGAGCAGGCGCTGGCAATTGCGTACGAGAGCACGCCCGCCGCAACCGATGGCACACCGTTTCTGAACACGCACGATGTGGCGCCAGGCGACTTGGTGACGATTACGCCCACGGATTACGCGCTCGATCCGGTGCAAGGCGAACTTGTGTTGTCGACCGCAAATGAATTTGCGGTTCGGCGCAGCGATGAGCGTGCCGGCACCGTCGTCGTGCATTTCCCGCGCCTCGGCTTTCAGTTGAAAAAAGCGTAATAATTTGAATATGAATCAGGAGACATGATGAAGGATTTTCAAAACAAGGTAGCCGTCATTACCGGCGGCGCGAGCGGTTTCGGCCGGGAATTCGCCAATATCGGCGCACGCTTGGGCATGAAGCTGGTGCTGGCGGATGTGCAGCAGGAAGCACTGGATCAGGCCAAGTCCGAACTTGAAGCCCAGGGAGCGGAGGTGCTTGCAATGCGCTGCGACGTCCGTAATGCGGCCGAGATCCAGGCGCTGGCGGATGCGACCATGGGAAAATTCGGCGCCGTCCATCTGCTATTCAATAATGCCGGCGTCGGGTCCGGCGGACTGATATGGGAAAACACCCAAGCCGATTGGGAATGGGTCTTGGGCGTCAATGTGTGGGGCGTGATTCACGGTGTCCGGATATTTACACCGCTGATGCTGGCATGCGCAAAGAAAGACGAGAATTATCAAGGCCATATCGTCAACACCGCGTCGATGGCCGGCTTGCTGAATGCGCCGACCATGGGTATCTACAACGTGTCCAAGCACGCAGTGGTGTCGTTGTCGGAGTCGCTGTACCAGGACTTGAGATTGATCGAAGCGCCAATCGGCGCATCGGTACTCTGTCCGTATTTTGTGCCCACGGCCATCCATCAATCGCATCGTAATCGGCCTGCCGATGTGCAAGACGACGCCAAGCCGACCGCGAGCCAGGAGGCGGCGCAGGCGATGTCGGACAAGGCGGTAACTTCCGGCAAGGTCACGGCACAGCAAGTGGCGGAGTGGACCTTCGATGCAATTCGCGACGACAAGTTTTATATCTACTCGCATCCCGGCGCGCTGGGCAATGTGCAACGGCGGATGGAAGAAATCGTGACGCAGCAGAATCCCGGCGATCCTTACAAGGAAGTCCCGCACATACGCGACATGCTGCGGGCGAAGTTGAAGAACTGACGTGTTTTCGCGTCATCGGGGGCGGCGCGGGTTTCAAACTCGCGCCGCTGCAAAGACTTATCGTGTTTTCATTCAGGCCTAACCATGCCCGCATCCATCCAATCCGATCAGTTCGCGCAACTGTCCAACGGCACAAAACTGCATTACGCGAGCGCAGGGCAGCAAGGCAAGCCCTTGATCCTGTTCGTGCACGGCTTTCCGGAGTTCTGGTACGAGTGGCATGCGCAGCTCGAAGAGTTCGGCGGCGATTATTTCGCGGTCGCGCCGGATCTGCGCGGATTCAACCTGTCGGACATGCCGGCCGATCTGTCCGCATATAAAGCCAAACATATCGTTGACGATTTGCGGCTTCTGGCGCAACACCTGGGCTACGAGAAATTCGTACTGGTAGCGCACGACTGGGGCGGCGCGATCGCATGGAATTTCGCCATCGCGCTGCCGCAGTTGTTGCACAAGCTGATCATCGTCAATTCGCCGCATCCGTATCTGTTCATGAAAGCGCTGGCGACGGACCCGGCGCAGAAAGCATCGAGCGAATACATGAACTGGCTGCGTGCGGAAGGTTCGGAAGCGGCTTTGGCGAAAGACGATTTCGCAACCATGGAAAACCTGTTGAACGGTATGGGAAAGGCGCCCGCGCCTTGGTTCGTCGGCGAGGTGCGCGCAAAATATCATGAGTGCTGGTCGCGCGGATTGACCGGCGGCGTCAATTATTACCGGGCATCGCCGCTGCACCCGCCGACCGACGATCATCCGGGACCGCTGAAACTGCAATTGAATCCGGAGGATTTTCGTATCAAGGTGCCGACCCGCGTGATCTGGGGCGAGAACGACATGGCATTGCCGAAGACACTGTTGGATGGATTGAATGAATTGATTGACGATCTCAAGATCGAGCGCATACCGGAAGGGACGCACTGGATCATCCATGAACAACCGGACCGCGTGAACCGGCTGATACGCGGATTCCTGTCCGAGTAGCAGTCTTTTCCGCATCGACCTGAAACCTGCTTTTGCAAACGGTATCGGCCATGGCAGGATTTCTCAGAAATATCCTTAGGAGCCGCGCAGAAATAAGTTCGTGAATTTTTAGAATACTCGGTGGTCTGAAACAATTATGCAGAACGCAGACCTGAT
>MESE01000085.1 GCA_001770855.1 Burkholderiales bacterium RIFCSPLOWO2_02_FULL_57_36 | reverse complement strand
GACAGCGTTGCGCAAACCGCGTTTGATATTGAAGGCACGCAACTGACTTCATTTGTGGAGAACGCCGGGCAGATTGAGGCGCAGGGCGGGTATGTGTTGCTCACCGCCAAGGCGGCGGAGAACGTGGTTCATGGCGTGATTAACCAGAGCGGGAGTATTGAGGCGACGACGGTGGGCACGCACAACGGCACGATTATTTTGAATGCGGGTACGGGCAGTTTAAGCGTGGCGGGGACGCTGGATGCCAGTGCGCCGAATGGTGGCGATGGCGGCAAAATCACGATCAGCAGCGATAACGGTGCTCTTATCACCAGTGGTTTGATAACCGCCTCTGCCGCAAATGGAACCGGTGGCAACATCAATCTCGCTGCAAACTGGATCGGCTTAGGCGCTAAAACCTACGCGAACGGTCTGTCGGGTGGGCGTATCGGTGCTACTGCGCAAGGCATGCTCTCACTCGCGGATAGCGTCAGCGCAAAGGGGAATTCAGGCAGCGGCGGGCAGATTGACTACCGAGCTGGTTCGCTGATCGAAACCTCGACCGGCATCAATGATGTTTCGGGCAACAGCGGCGGGCAGATCAACGTCAACGTTGCCGGTAGCGCGATCAGTTCCGGCAATTACCTTGCACGCGGTGAGGCAGCCCAAGGCGGGCACATCGATTTCACCGGCAGCACCGTGCGCCTGCTTTCCGCTCAATTCGATGCCAGCGGTGTAAATCAGGGTGGCTTGGTGCGGATCGGCGGCGAGTTTCAAGGCGGCAAGGCGCCGGATATAGCACAGGCGTATTACGACAGCTTTGTCGGGCGTTGGACGGGGTTGACGACACTCAGTCATGCGAGCAAGACCTTTATCAATGATGGTGTAAAGATTGCTGTCTCATCTGCTCAAGGCAAAGGCGGAACGGCGGTAATCTGGTCAGATAACGAAACGACACAATTAGGTTCGATTGACGCTCGCGGCGCAACGGGCGGCGGTGCGGTCGAAATTTCATCGGCTGACTACTTGCATCGAGCCAGCTTGCTCAATGTAAATACCGGCGTGGGCGGTTTTCTATTGCTTGACCCGAAGAATATTGTGATCGGAAATTACGCGACCGTGTCGAACTGGAGTTATCAGGCAATATTGGGAAATGGCTACACGGGCGGCAAGAATATTGATGTGATCAGCCTGGACGTGAACGACGATTTCGGCATAGGCGTGGCTCTCAACGCGGCGGGTGATCGCCTCGCCGTCGGGTCAGCATTTGACGCTGGCAGCGGCAACAGCACGTTCCAAAGTGGCGCAGTCCGTCTCTTCAGCTTCACGGACACGAACTTTTCCGGCGGCATCTTGCAGGCAACAATAGGTAAGGGCTACAGCGGTGGCAAGAACGTGGATATGAGTAGTTTGGAAGCGTCCGATGTTTTCGGCTATTCCGTTTCGCTCAACGCTACTGGTGACCGCCTAGCGGTTGGGGCATACGGGGACGATGGCAACGGCAACAGCGTAACGGATAGCGGTGCGGTTCGTCTCTTTAGTTTCACGGACATGAACTTTTCCGGCGGCGCCTTACAAGCAACTATAGGTAAGGGTTACAGCGGTGGCAAAAACGTGGACATGAGCAGCCTAGAGGCAACCGACATTTTCGGCATGTCGGTTGCGCTCAACGCCGCTGGCGACCGCTTGGCGGTGGGCGCATATCTGGACGACGGCAGCGGCAATAGCGCTACGAACAGCGGTGCGGTTCATTTCTTTAGTTTCGCAGACGCTAATTTTTTCGGCGGCACTTTGCAAGCAACTATGGGTAAAGGTTACACAGGCGGCAAAAATGTGGATGTGAGTAGTCTGGAAACGAGCGATAACTTTGGCTTGGTTGCGCTCAACTCCGCTGGCGACCGGTTAGCGGTAGGCGCGTTTCGTGACAATGGCAGCGGCAACAGCGTGACGGACAGTGGCGCGGTGCGTCTGTTCAGTTTTACGGACACCAACTTTACGGGCGGCAGCTTGCTGGCAACCATAGGCAAAGGTTACACGGGCGGCAAAAACGTGGATGTAAGCAGTTTGCAAAACTACGATAATTTCGGCTACTCCGTCTCGCTCAATGCCGCAGGTGACCGATTGGCTACCGGTGCATCTGGTGGAACCGATGCCAACGGCAACCGCGTGGCAAACAGAGGCGCACTTCGTCTCTTTGATTTTACGGATACGAACTTTTCCGGCGGTGCTTTGCAGGCAACGATAGGTAAGGGCTATACCGGCGGCAATAACGTAGACATGAGCAGCCTGGTGGCAACCGACAATTTCGGCATGTCGGTTGCGCTCAACGCCGCTGGCGACCGCCTAGCGGTAGGTGCGTATGGGGATGGTGGCAACAGGGGCGCAGTCTACCTCTTCAGTGCTGCGATGAACACCTTCGCCAACAACCCAAGTTCTGATGCCAACCTCTCCGCGACCGACTTGGTGAACCAACTCGCATCGGGTACTAATGTTACTTTGGCTGCCAATAACGACATTACCGTCAACAGCGCGATAACCGTCAATAACCCCGGCGGCAACGGCGGCAATTTCACTATGGCAGCAGGCCGCTCCATCATCGTCAATGCCAACATCACCACCGATAACGGCAACCTCAACTTCATCGCCAACGAAACCAACGCCAACGGCGTAGTGGAAGCCAACCGCGATGCTGGTGCCGCCAACATCACCAACAACGCCACACTGAATGCAGGAACCGGCAACATCAGCTACACCATCCGCAGCGCCAACTCAACCGGTCGCAGCGGCGGAAAAGAGACACCCGGAACCATTACAAAAGGCAGCAAGACAGCGGCGAATGTCACAACCAGCTATGGCCTGACAGCAGCGCAGCAAACGATTTTCAACACCTACAATGGCTCAAGCTCCACCACGCTGTTCAATGGTTTGCTCAACGGAGATTTAATCAACGATCAGGGTAATGCCGTATGGAACAGCATGTATCAAGGCGGATCGGCGACCATTGCACAAGTAGAGGCCGACCGGTTATTCAATGTTTACGGCTCCTACAATACGGCAAGCAATGAGTCTATTGCACAATCCTACTTGGCTGGTAGCTTTTCTGACAACAACGCAGCGGTCTGGACAGCTTTGTTAGCAAATAAGGTTGGGCTTAATGATGCGTTGAATGCGGCGAATACCGCAGCAGCACAGATGGCGGCGCAAGCTCTCCTCATTCAACAACACCAAAATGACAATACATCAATGCTGTTGATTGCTATTGGCAACGGCCTATTCGCGAATAGCACGGGTGATCCTGTCTGGGTCGGCATGTACCAGAATGGCTCGGCGACGCAGGCGCAAGTAACGGCGAATAGTTTGTATCCCACTTACGCCATATATAAATCGGCAACGACCAGCAAGGTGTTGGAAGGTCTGACCAACGGCGACATCGTTTACGGCGGCACCGTCTGGACTGCCTTGGGAAGCTCCAATCAGGCAAATAGGAACGCTGCCTATAACACCTACACTTCGACGATAACCGCGAATACAACCAATAACTGTCAGCCAGCCATTACATGCGGAGGGGCTACCGATACTGGAACATCGGGGAATGGAACAAATGGCTCCGGTGGCAGTACGGAAACTACTGGCGGCGGGATGGGAACTGGCTCCAATCAGTCTGCGACAGGCAACCAAACGGCAGATCAATTTGTAAACAGGTTTCTTTCAGGCATTAAAGTTGAAGGTGAGCAAATCACTTCTATCGCTGGAGCATTCCAAGCAAAACCGCAATTACCGCCAATTGTTACATCTCAAGAAAAAATCCTTAAAGAGATTAAGTTGGGAGAGGTGAGCGTTTATGAGCTAATTGAAAACACAGTAAAAGCGGATCGTTCGCAAACTTTAGCAAATAGGATTTTTGCAGCATTTAATGGATTTGAAGCCGCTGCCATTGAAAATCCTGTAACAGGTCAAGTAATGAAAGAATCAGTTGATGTAATAAATGCAAAGATGGCAACATATAAGAACGGAGTTCAGTCAGGTTTTTTAGATTATCTGGGAGACTCAACGAAGATGATGGGTGACTCCGTTCTTGGAGGTGTGGCGGTAGCGAAGGTCGCCGCCGGTATTGCCGGTCCCGCAAAATTGAAGATACTCGCGGATTATGGAGCGCAAACGACAAACAAACTTGTGAATATGCGAGTTGATGAATCGCTTGCAGTCGGCAAAATCATCGGGTCACTCTCAGAAGTAGGAAAATCGCTCCTCGAATCTGCTGGAAATGGTGAAATCACATCCACTGCGAATTTCTTGCAAAAGTCCCTAGAAGCGATGACCCAGCTTGCATCAAACAAAGAAACTGTTGAGGCCATGGAAAAAGTTGGTAAGGGTGCTGCAATAGCGGTTAATTTTTTAAAACTCAAGGATGCGTTGAATGGTCTTCGGGAAAAACTTGATGCGATTGATTCATTACCGAGTGGGCCAGGTGGGATAACTCAGAACGAGAAGGATGGTTTCAAATTTAAGCTACGATCTGATGCCTTAGCTGCCTGTGGCGATTCGATAACGTCACTTTGGGACTTGATACCACCACAGCCGGACAAGAAAGTGGAGCATGTTGTTAAAACCGCTAAGGACATTTTCTCAGCAATCAACACAATTGGTCAGGGTATGGCTAATACCACCAATCAAGTCATGCAACGTTCGGTGCAAAATGCAAACAACGCCAACGTAAATGTTGTAAAGGTGAATGCAGAGATAGCAGAAATTGTCGTGGACACGGTGAAAAAACTTGATGAGGGAAAAATCTCGGGATGGCTTGGTGGGCCAGATCCGACGACGGGGGCGGGGGCAACAATGTCTAATCTGTAGTAGTTCAGACTTTGGTAAAAGGGGCCTACTCTCCGAATTTGCGAGATGCAGGAATCGGTCTAGGCGAGTACGATACGCGCTGACGGGGGTGTGGCTCAAGGGGTCCGCCTGGTTTGCAAGAATCGGCTCAGCCTGAAATGCCGCCCCCGTAAAGTGACATTCGGGGACAAAAGTGACATTCGTGACATTCGGGGACAGACCACGAATAAACCTAAATCCGGCAGTTAGCCGGCTCCCAAAGCAAACAACTGATCATATATTTTAGGCGGTCGCCGAGTTATTTTTGA
>MESE01000084.1:55035-66559 GCA_001770855.1 Burkholderiales bacterium RIFCSPLOWO2_02_FULL_57_36 | reverse complement strand
GCAAGGCCGGCGCTTTCGCCTTGGTACGGGCTTCAGCGACGCACTTCGTCGGAACCCTCCGGCAGTCGGCAGTAACGTCACTTATCGTTACCGTGGCTTCACCTCGACCGGATTGCCGAAGTTTGCGAGTTTCACGCGGATACGGGAAAGCGAGTGACTCGCGTACTGGAGAGATTGCAGTCAATGATTCCAATTATCGGCTTGGTTTAAATGGCTATTAATATAGTCGGCCGTGCATGCGGAACAGTCATTTGTTACTAAAACGCACGAATCAAATGACAAAACGGTGCAGCTGTTAATTTTTAGATCAAATATACTTCGTTCTTCCCCATTCCAACCAGAAGCTTTCCCATGCCAATCCGGGCCATCGTTTTCGACGCTTACGGCACCTTGTTCGATGTGTATTCGATCGGCGCGCTGGCGGAGCGCCTGTTTCCCGGCAAGGGCGCTGCGCTGGCCGAACTCTGGCGCGACAAGCAGATCGAGTACACGCGGCTGCGCACCATGTGCAGCACTTACAAGCCGTTCTGGGAAGTGACGCAAGACGCGCTGGTATTTTCGTGCCGCAAGCTGAAGCTCGATTTGACGCTGGATGCGCAAAACCAGCTGATGGGCCAGTATGCGAAGCTGCCGGCCTTTCCGGAAAACCTTCCGGTCCTGCAGGAATTGAAATCGATGGGCATGAAGCTGGCCATCCTGTCCAACGGCAACCCGGACATGCTGGATGCCGCAGTCCAGGCGGCCGGCATGAACGAGGTGTTCAACCATATACTTTCCGTGGACGCCGTCAGGAAATTCAAGACCGCGCCGGAGGCGTATCAGCTTGGCCCCGACATCCTGGGCCTGGCCGCCAAGGATATACTTTTCGTTTCGAGTAATTGCTGGGATGTGTGTGGCGCGGGCTGGTTCGGCTACAAGACATTCTGGGTCAATCGCGCCGGCGCGCCGCTGGAAGAGTTGGGCGTGACGCCGCACGGGCAGGGAACGACGCTGACCGATCTGCGCGCATTCGTCGAGCAGGACCGCAACGAACTTCAATCGCAGGCCAGGCCAGCCTAGATTCGGCCTGATCGTTTTTAATCAGCTATTTGTATTTTTGAATAACGCCAACATACGAGGTTTCATATCATGACTGAACGCACCACCTGTAACGGACTCCAGGTAGCCACCGTACTGCATCGCTTCATCGAAGACCAGGTATTGCCGGGCACCGGCATCGACAGCGCAAGCTTCTGGAAAGGCTTCGATGCGATCGTCAATGATCTGGCGCCCAAGAATGCCGCGCTGCTGGCCGAGCGCGATCGTCTGCAAACCGAACTGGATAAGTGGCATCGCGCCAATCCTGGCCCGATCAGCGATGTGCCTGCCTTCCGTTCATTTCTGCAGTCGATCGGCTATCTGGTGCCGCGCCCGGACGACTTTACCGTCACCACCACCAACGTCGATGCCGAACTCGCATTGCAGGCCGGCCCGCAGTTAGTGGTGCCTATCCTCAATGCCCGCTATGCATTGAACGCGGCGAATGCACGCTGGGGTTCGCTGTATGACGCGTTGTACGGCACCGATGCGATTCCCGAAACCGACGGCGCGACCAAAGTCGGTGCAAACGGTGGAGGCTACAACCCGGTGCGCGGCGACAAGGTCATCGTGTTCGCGCGCAACTTCCTCGACCAGGCGGCGCCGCTGGCGAAAGGTTCGCATCGCGATGCTACCGCATACAAAGTGGCAGGCGGCAAGCTGGCCGTGACCTTGAAGGATGGCGGCAGCACCGGTCTGAAGGATGAGGCCAAGTTCATCGGCTACCAGGGGCAGCCTGACGCGCCTACTTCGGTGCTGCTCAAGAACAACGGCTTGCACGTCGATATCGTGATTGACCGCAATACGCCGATCGGCAAGGACGATGCCGCCGGTGTCGCCGACCTGGTGCTCGAAGCCGCGCTGTCGACCATTCTCGACCTGGAAGATTCGGTCGCGGTGGTGGATGCCGAAGACAAGGTGCTGGCGTATGGCAATTGGCTCGGCATTCTGAAGGCCACCCTGGTCGAAAATGTTACCAAGGGCGCCAAGACCTTCACGCGCTATCTGAACAAGGACCGCAAGTACACCGCCGGTGCCGGCGCGACGGATGCCAAGGATGGCATGGTCACGCTGCATGGCCGCTCGCTGCTGTTCCTGCGCAATGTCGGCCACCTGATGACCAATCCGGCGATCCTGTTCGGCAACGGCAAGGAAATCCCTGAAGGTATTCTGGATGCGGTCGTGACCGTGGCGATTGCGCTGCATGATTTGAAGCGTCAAAAGAGCCAGGAAATCGGCAACTCACGTACCGGCTCGGTCTATATCGTCAAGCCCAAGATGCATGGCCCGGCCGAAGTGGCTTTCGCCAGCGAACTGTTCGGCCGCGTCGAAGCGTTGTACGGCTTGCCGGCCAATACCGTCAAGCTCGGCATCATGGATGAAGAGCGCCGCACCAGCGTCAACCTCAAGGCTTGCCTGAAGGAAGCAACCGGACGCGTGGCGTTCATCAATACCGGGTTCCTGGACCGCACCGGCGATGAAATGCACACTGCGATGCACGCCGGCCCGATGATGCGCAAGGGCGACATGAAAACCAGCACTTGGCTGACCGCGTATGAGCGCAGCAATGTACTGGTCGGTCTGTCGTCCGGCTTGCGCGGACGTGCGCAAATCGGCAAGGGCATGTGGGCCATGCCGGACCTGATGGCGGCGATGATGGAACAGAAAATCGCGCATCCGAAAGCCGGTGCCAACACCGCGTGGGTACCATCGCCGACTGCCGCGACCTTGCATGCGTTGCACTATCATCAGGTCAATGTGTCGGAAATCCAGCAAGAGCTGGAGAAGATCGATGCCAAGACGGAGATCGAGAAGTTGCTCGATGGCTTGCTGCAGATTCCGGTGGTGGCGGAAGCCAAATGGTCTGCCGCCGAGATCCAGCAGGAACTTGATAACAACGCACAAGGCATTCTGGGTTACGTCGTGCGCTGGGTCGATCAAGGCGTGGGTTGCTCCAAGGTGCCTGACATCCACAACGTCGGCCTGATGGAAGACCGCGCCACGCTGCGCATCTCCAGTCAGCATATTGCGAACTGGCTGTTGCACGGTGTCGCGACCGAAGCGCAGGTAACGGAGACCTTGCAGCGCATGGCCAAGGTGGTGGATGGTCAGAATGCCGACGATCCGTTTTACAAGCCGATGGCGCCTGACTTTGAAGCGTCGTCTGCATTCCGTGCGGCACGTGATCTGGTGTTCAAGGGTCTGGAACAACCTAGCGGTTATACCGAACCACTGCTGCATGCTTGGCGTTTGAAGGTGAAGGCGGGCGCTTAAGGCGTGCAATGAACGGCCTGTCATTCCGATGAGCGAAGCGCGGGCGGATCGCAGGCGAAGTAACGGAGTATTGCCTTGCATGGCAATACCGTTGCGCAGGCGCGAGGTCGTGCCTCGCGAAACCCCTGCTCCACCCCCTGCCGCACCTTTGCTCGGAATGACAGGTTGGGGGTTTGGGATTTCTGCGATCGGCATTCCCGGCGATGCTTGAAAAAACACCCGTCATTCCGACAGAGTATCGCGACGAGGAATCTCAAACCATCCTCACGGCATGACAGCTTGCGATTCCCTCTTGCAGCATCGCCGCCAAATGCACCAAAAGCAAAAAGGCCCGATTCGGGCCTTTTTGCTTTTGCACTGCTTCGTTCAATTTATATTTCTGCAGTTCCCGCGAATTCAACTGCCGCTTCGCCACCGCATAAAGCGTGCCGCATCCATACAAGTCATTTCTGACGCATTCCTCCTTTCGATGCACGTCGTTTCGACTTTCACGCGAGACCCAAGCCTTTTGCACCACGTCCCTGCATTTCTCAAACGCCATTGTTTTTTGCAAAATTCCATCATCTTCGCTGGCAATTTCCCGCCCCATTGGCAGCTCTTTCAACTCGACCCGATACCAGATTCCATCAAGACAATGCAACTGCACCAGATCGGAAATATCACGCCGAGCCACAGCTTGTTCTTTCTGATCCGCATTGCGATTCTGGCGATAACGCGTTGCATACGGAATGTAACGTCGATTGCGCAGCAGGATGCCGGTCCGCGGATGGACAAACAATTCATAACTGCTTTTATTCAGCGGGACGTAAGCACCCGACCAGCGCCCTTCCATCACCAAAACCCGGCCGCCCTGCTCCGTCTCTTCCCACTTGCTCTGCACCGCGACAAAATTATCCAGGTGCTGAAGTATGTGCTGCTTGACCGTGTTGCGCGGGTCGATGGTCGCGCGAATCTCGCTATACACCTTGTCCCACGGGCGGTTGACCTGTTGCCCCAGAAAACGCTTCAGCGGCGCCAGATTTTCATTCAACCACTTCGTATGGTTATAGCCTTTCTTCATGCCCAGAAAAGATGGCGTATCTTCGCCGTTGCGATAACGCCGGCCATCGCGGCTATAGCCGTTGCTGTTGACCAGCCTCGGCCGCTCGACGATGACCTTGAACATATCTTCATGCATCATGATCTCCTTTCCCTTTGCGCCCCAACAGTTCCAGCCGCAGATTGTATTTTTCAACACGCCGCAACCGGCGCGCCGGATTGTGGGATGCGTGCGCTCCGGCCTTGCGGTTTCTGGCGGGTGCAACCAACGGATTGCGCGGTTTCGGCAATTTGATATTCACTTTCATCGCTTATCCTTTCACGCAAATGACCTGGCGCAGCGTATGCACCACGTCGACCAAATCGGTCTGGTGCGCCATCACCTGATCGATGTCTTTGTACGCGGCCGGAATTTCATCGACCACGCCGCCGTCCTTGCGGCACTCGATTCCCGCCGTCTGATCGGCCAGGTCGAAACGGTTGAAACGTTGCTTGGCTTCGGAGCGGCTCATGCGCCGTCCTGCACCGTGCGAGCACGAGCAGAACGATTCCGGATTGCCCTTGCCGCGCACGATATAGCTCTTGGCGCCCATGCTGCCGGGAATGATGCCCAACTCACCTTCGCGTGCCGAGATCGCGCCTTTGCGGGTGATGAACAGGTGTTCATTGCCGTGCATCTCGCGCGCCACATAGTTGTGATGGCAATTGATCGCTTCGCCGTCCAGCTTGAACGCGGGCAATTGCTGCGTCAGTACGGCCAGCACGCGGCGCATCATTTCGCTGCGATTGATCAGCGCGTAATCCTGCGCCCACTCCACCGCATCAACGTAATCATCGAACCATTCCGATCCCTCGCTGAAGTACGCCAGGTCCTTGTCCGGCAAATTGATCTTGTGGCGCATCATGTCTTTCCTTGCCGCGGAAATGAAATAGCGCCCGATCACATTGCCGATGCCGCGTGAACCGGAGTGCAGCATGACCCAGACGCGCTGGTCTTCATCGAGACAAATTTCGATGAAGTGATTGCCACCGCCCAGCGTGCCGATCTGGCAAATCCAGGTTTGTGCAAACTTGTTTTGCATCTTCATGATGCCTTTGTGTTTCGCGACGATGCGGTCCAGCCGGTCGTTGAGCGGACGGCCGACACGGGCATGTGCCGAACCGCGCACCTTGTTGAATTCGTGCTGCTCGAAGCCGACCGGAATCGATGCTTCGATCGCACTGCGCAGCCGCGCCAGGTTGTCCGGCAACTGGCTTGCGGTGAGCGTGGTGCGCACGGCATTCATGCCGCAGCCGATATCGACACCGACCGCTGCTGGAATAACCGCCGCACGCGTTGGGATCACACTGCCGACCGTGGCGCCGATGCCGACATGGACGTCGGGCATGGCAGCGACGTGCGGATGGACAATCGGCAGCTTCGAGATATTGATCAACTGCTGCAGTGCTGCGTGGTGAATATCGTCGGTAAAAATATGCACGGGGACCAGTCCCTTGTGCAGTGTTTGTTTGATAGGCATAACATTTCTTTCTGAGTATTTGTTATGCCGGAGTGATTGCTGCGGGCCGACTAATGTCGTGCCCGGAAAAGCAAAAACCCCGGCGAGTTTCCTCACCGGGGTTCATGAATTGGAACGACCGGCTCGGGGTCGGCAACAGGCGCCGAAGTCCCCGGGCAGTCATGCACGGGGCTATGTGTTTTTCAAATTGTCGATAGCCGTACGTGGCATGTCCGTTCCTTTCGTATAAAAAATTGGTTGAGCAAAATTGCTGAGGTGCGATTCTGCGACATCAAATTTATGGTGTCAAAGGGATTCATTAATGGTTTGAATGTTCTGTTGCAATTTTGCGTCGAATTTACGGGAGGCGGAACTCTGATTCGTCGCTTGGCAGGTGGCGCACGCATCGTGCGATAAGGTGCTGGTCATTCCGGTGAGTGAAGCGAGGAGAGCCCTCAAATCCCTGCTGCACCTTCGCTCGGAATGACAGGTTGGGGGAGTTTCAGCGACCGACATTCCCCGCGATGCTCGAAATACACCCGTCATTCCGACAGAGCATCGCGACGAGGAATCTCAAACTTCCGCAAAAGCGCTGACGGCTGAAATTCCCGCTTGCGTGCATGCGCCACGAAACCGCTGTTACCCCAACGTTCGGAATGACAGCGCATTTTGTTAGATACGCTTAACAAGATTGAGCAGTGTCATAGTGCGTTGAATGGATCGCCTTGCCATGACACAGGTTCCGTTTCATATTCCATGAGCGGCATCGGCCTGAGCCTCTGCTGTTCCGCCAGTTGGTCGAATTTCGATTGCAGCAAACCAGCGTCGTTCCCCAGACTGCGCACATAGTGCCGCGATAATTCCCGATACGCGCCATACAATTCCGGACTTGAATCGACCGTTGTAAATACTGTGCCATTCTGCGGAAAGCCTTTGCCGTTACTAGTCTTCGGCCAGTTGTCCACGAGGTAACCGGCGGTTTCGCAGGGCAGGTAATTCTGGTCGCCATCCTTGGACACGGCACACTTGGTGATCTGCGGCGGGCTTGACAAGTCGATGCGTTTTTTATCTCCGGGCTGACAGGCATAGGCTTCCGATGGTGATTGCTGGCTTTTATAGAAACACTCCATGTCCAGCGCCGGCTTGATTATGAATAGCCGATGCGCGATCGATGCCGTATCCGCGCATGCGGTATCGATCGCGTTGGTGCTTACGCAGGCAGCCAGGACCGGATAGGGCCAGTTCCTGATGCCATATCCTTGTTCATGCTGCTTTGTAGACTCGAATTGCTCAGCGCAATGTGCACCGAAATCCTGCAGGCCGGGAACATGCAAAGTCCGTTCTTTTCTTTTCCAGAGCTGGTCGCGCAAATCGCATAGGTCCTGCATTTCGCCGAGAGTATCCTGGGCTGCATCGGAAATGATGATGTTCTTGATGCCTCTGCTGATCAAGGAATACGCGCCGAAATTCTCGGAATTCCCGCCATCGAGCAGACGGATATACGCTGATGAAACCGCTTCCCGCAATCCATCCTTGACCTCCGACCTCGCGTGCAGTCCATCCAGCCAGTAAAACGGAAATGGCAGTATCGAGTGAGCTGCACGCCTGCCCGAAGATGTATTCCAGTTGTGGATATCGACGCCCCAATTGGCGTTAAAGCCATGCGCAAGAAGCGCAAGCCCGGTTTTCTTCGCCCCGCGGTATTTGACCGCATTCGCATCCAGAAATGCCGCCGACGCGACGGTAGCTTTCCCCAGGTCCAGCGCTTGCAATGGCCGGTTCCAATATCCGTAGCGGCCGGAGCCTGCATGGAATGGCGTGAATTCGAATATATCGCGATCGTAATTGGGTTCCGGAGTGCTCATCCATCCCCACGCGCTGCGGGATTTTGCGGCATGCGCCGTAATGATCCATAGCGGAACATTTTCCTCGGCGCTCCTGGCCCCGCCGCGCGCTTTCAGGTACATCGTCTGCAAGTCGCCGAACGTATAGGGAGCGGACGTAACCGCGTCGCCGACCATTTGCGCATTGGTAAAGTATTCCGGCCTTGGCGTGGGCGACGCAAGGTGTGGATCGGATTGATTCTCGCCAGGTATGGCATCGGCGGTATTTGGAATCAAGCCATAGGTGCTGCCCAACCCGATGGAATAGGACGATCGCGTCGGCGATATGTCGATCGTCCAGTCGAACAGGGTGTTGGCGACATGATGGAAGGGCGTCGAAATCACTGATGCAGCAAACAAGGAGATCGCGCTGGCGTATTCGGAAAAATCCTCTTTCTTGCCCTTTGCATTGCAGTCCATCGGTTCGATCACATCCTGCCGGCATCGAACGAATGCCTGCGCGAGATTGTGCACGGGGGATGCGGCGTCCTGAAGCCCTTTACCCATGCATAAATTGAGCATCGGATCGCCTGAAAGTCTTTCCAGCGACCGATGGCGATAGGTGCAATCGTAAAATAGGCCGCTGACGTAGCGTTCGTCGACCGGTTCTTCACGTGCACGCATTCTGTCGCGCGCGATGAGTCGGTTGAAGTAGAAATAGGCAGCGTAGGTTCCGCCGGATACGGTCGATACGGCATCGACATCCGCCAGCAATCCGCTATCGGACAATCCGGCAAGCACTCCCATGGCGAATGGCGCGGCCTTGGAGCCGCCTCCGCTCAGCGCAACCCCGAGCCGCATGTCGACCGGCTCGCGGAGCGCATTGCGGAATCTTTGAATTTCACCGCCATCGGCGCCGGACGGATCTTTTGCAAATATCACGCAGTCGGCACTGCCGGCCGGAAGCGGATCCGGGCATGGGCCGAGCGGAAACGTCCGGGCAATCGAGGCATTGATAAAAAGACTGAACAACAGCATGGCTGAACATGCGAACGATTTGAACCCCATTTTTTAATCCCTTTGGATGAACCTCATGTGACATGCCCCGCGTTGCAATAAGCGCTTTACTCGGTATCCGCAACAGATTGCACGGCATCGACTGGAAGGACCAGCGTGATGTGCGTGCCGCGAGAGGACGATTGAAGTTGTATCGCCGCGCCGATATCGGCTGCGCGAAAATGCATGTTGGCCAATCCCTGGCCACGACTTTCAGTTGGTGTTCCGGGCTCGAAACCGCGGCCGTTATCGCGCAACGTGATTCGGATGACGCTGCCGTTGACATCTTCTTCATGGTGCGCGGAGAGATACGCTTGGGTTGCGCCGGCGTGCGCGATCAGGTTGGCAAATATTTCAAACAGGATCATTTGCAGATGGCGCGACTGCTGGATGGTCCAGCTCGGGATGGACGGCAAATGCGCCACTTCCCAGTTCAGAGTCACGCCGGCCGCTTCCAGGCGAGGGCCGAGGCGATAGCGCAACGCACCCAGCAGCGATGCAATATCGCCGCCGGTATCCTGCATCGCATCGACCGTCAGCTTGAGATGATCAAGCGCATCCCGCAATTGGCCGGCGACCACGGTGCGCGATGCAGATGGATTTTCCGCCAGTTGCAAAGCGCCGACCAGCTGACTGCCGAGGCCGTCATGCATGTCGCGCATCAGTCGCTGGCGCTCTTCCATAATCGCCTCGCGCCGCTTGCGCTCGTCTTGCTGGGCAAATGCGGCGTTCAGCTGTTCCTCACGCTCGGCCAGGCGCATGGATAGCGTCTGGTTCATGTGTGCAAGCTGACGCGTCGCCTTGCGCGTGCGTTCCGCGATGAGCCATGCCAGCGTGATGCCGAATCCGATCCAGGCATATCTCGCCCACGTGAAATTGCCGTAAGTTGAAGGGACCAGTGTGATCACGAAAAAATCGCGCAGTATGGCAATGATGATCAGCACGACGGCAATTGCCAGCACTTTCTGCTCCAGTGCCTTGCTGCGCATGCCGTGAAATATCACCACGCAAGCAAAGATCAGGCAGGCTGTCAGCGTCACGCCATTCCAGATCGACCACAGCCATGGCAAGCCGCCGAATACCATCAGCAACGCGACCGGCACCGGGAGCAGCACATGCAGATCGCTCAAGCGTTTTAGGCGTCCATGGTGGTTATCCGTCATGATCAATGAGAACTTGCAAATCAGGCCGGGCGCCAGCGCATACGCGGAATAGATGACCGCGCCCCACCATGGCCAGGGAAGCGGCGAGCGTGCGAACAAGGTGTCGCCGACTTGCAACGCCCATAACCACTCGCTTGCACCGTATAGCAGATACGAGGCGTCGCGCTGGCGCAGCCACAGCAGCAGCGCCAGTGCGCCGAGCGCGATGCTGACGATGACGATGATCAATGAACCGGTAACCCGCCCGCGATAGGCCGACCGGTAAATCAAGCGTATTTCTTCGACCGGGCCGAACGAGACTCGCGCCAGGCCGGCATGACGGCCGCCTACCGCGCCGATTTCAATGTCGAGCGTGTTTTGCGGCATCAGCAAGTCTGCCGGAATCGGGAAAAAATAAGGCTCCTTGGTGTAGTCCTCGTACAAGTCGGGCGGCAAGGAGCCCTGTCGCGCGATTTCCTGGCCGTTCAGCGTAATGACGAAGCTGGTGCCGATACGCGGGATATACAGTGCCTGCGGTACATCGGCGCCGGAGAAAGGGAAGCGCAACACAAAGTGCGCGTACCCGTCGCCCGCGCTTTGATGCCGGTCCCAGTTGTAAGGAAGGACAATATTCGATGAAGAGAGGTTGATGCCTTTCCGATCTACCTTGAGCATGGCCTGGTCCAGCGTCAGCACCGCGCCCAGTGCGGACGTCGAGGCGCTCGCAAGCAGGCATGCGAGACCGAATAATATTACCCGGATTTGACGGTTCAGCACATCCAGCACCTTCTTAATATTCCGGGAAGTTGATTCCCGGTGCGATAGCAGGGTTTGCATCGGCAATCTGCAGGCAGCGTTCTCCGCGCGCCGTGCCGCACCGGATCGTGTCTACGACGGTTTCAACAATCCTGTCGGCAGTAATCCGAGCTTGTGCGCCTCGAATACTGCTTCCCCTCGTGAATTGACCGCCAGCTTGCCATAGATGCCTTTGATATGGGTCTGGACGGTCGAGACCGACAGCGCCAGCAAGCGCGCCACCTCATCGTAAGTGTAGCCGCGCGCAATCAAATCCAGTGTATCCGCTTCGCGCTTGGTCAGTACGGGTTTCAAGGCAGTGCCGCGGGAGACAGGTGCCGGCGCCACTGCCGCCGCGGGAGTGCCTTGCAGCTGCACGCGCGTCAACAGTCGGCGCGCGATCAACGGGCTCATCGGCGAGCCGCCCGCGCGCAAATCCTGGATGGCGCGCACCACGTCCAGCTGGCGGGCATCTTTCAGCACATAACCGGTAGCGCCCGCCTCGATTGAAGACAGCACGTTTTTTTCATCGCCGAACATGGTGATCACCATGATGTCGCATTGCGGGTGCAGCGCGGCGCATGCCTTGATCACGTCAATCCCGGAGCCGTCCGGCAGGCCGATATCGGTCAGCAGTACGTCCGCCGAATGCTGTTGCAACCAGGCGATCGCCGGGCGCATCTGGGAAAACGAAGCCGCCAGCGTCAAATCTTCTTGCGCCTCGATTGCCTCGCACAGGCGTTTGCGCGTGCGGCTGTCATCTTCGACGACGACGACAGCGGGAAGGCGTGCATCAGGAATAGTCATAGTCATATGAGGT
>MESE01000084.1:0-55022 GCA_001770855.1 Burkholderiales bacterium RIFCSPLOWO2_02_FULL_57_36 | reverse complement strand
TATCCATGTGAGGCGCGCACCGTAAAAGCTGACCATACTGCCAGCGCATGCAGTGGTCTCGTGCGGTGTCGATTTTAAAACAAGGAAGCCTTGGGAAACCTTCGGGGCGAATTTATTCACATTTTTAATCAACACCCATTATGCGCCGCCGAGCAGGCAGACAGTCAGGCAGGTTCAGTCGAAGCGCGCTTGTCCGCGCAACGTCGCAGTTGATCCTGATGGGCATTTGCAGTCCGTTCGTTTCATAACCAATACGCAAGGGAGTATAAAAATGAATCACCAATTGATACCGAGGGCCGCGGTCGGCCTTATTCTGGCAGCCGTGCTGGCTGCTTGTGGCGGCGGTTCGACCACAACAGGGGGCGACAGTACGGCGCCTGCCACATCAACCACGTTAAGCGGCACGGCAGCCACGGGCGCGCCGTTTGCCGGCGCGGATGTCAGTATCATCGACAGAACCGGTGCGGTTGTCGGCACAGGCAAGACGCTGGCGGATGGCAGCTATAGCATCACGCTGAACGCCGGCGCTGCCGCACCCTTCGTGCTGCGGGCTGTCAGGGATGACCTGACCCTGGTCAGCATGGCAGCCGATACGACCAACACGACGGTCAACATTACGCCGATCACCAACCTGATCGCATCGCGCCTGACGACGTCGGGCGATCCGGCCAAGCTGGCCGCGGAAATGCAGGCCGATCCGACCCTGCTCTCCAGCGTCAAGGTAAACGCGAAGGTCGATGAGATCGTTGCGATGCTCAAGCCGCTGCTGGATGCAATCGGCGCTGCCGCCAATCCATTGACCGGCAAGTTCGCCGCCGACGGCACCGGCAGCGATCGCGTGCTGGATTCGCTGTCGATCAAGATCACGCCGGAAAGCGCGAGCACGACCAATATAGAAGTCTCCATCAGGCAAGCCACGACTGACGGCGTCCAACCGCAACCGGTGCAGTTTTCCAACGCCAGCGCAACGATCACGGCCTTGCCGGCTGTAAACGTGGCCGACCTGGTCAAGCCGGGTACTACACCGCTGATTGCCGCGCTTCTGGCCAAGATGAATTCATGCTATGCGCTGGCCGCGGCTGATCGGGTTAATACCCCCGACACCAACAACGTGGCCGCCGGCGACATCAAGGCAACCGCTTGCAAGGAGATGTTCTACAACAATGATCCATCGACCTTCAAGAACAATGGACGCGTCGTTGGCAGCAGTAGCGCGTTTTCCAGTATTTTCCGCAGCACCGGCAACAACCTGGTCTTCGATCGCGGCACCTATGAATTCACCCGCTCCAACGGCGATATCGTGGTCGGCTACCGCAGCACGGACTCGTCCGGCAATGAGACCACTGATAGTTTTGCGGTCCGTCCCGACAATCTCGCAACGCCGACAAAACTGCAGCAAATAGGCAACCAGTACGACTACGATGGCGGTATCAAACCGTATCACCAGTTGCGCACATTCGTGAATCAGCCTGCATCGGATTACTACAGTACCGGCTATGTCCCGGCGGTAAGCAACACCTTGAACGGTAGTAACAACCCGATCTTCGGCAAAGTCGTTGTCACAACACCGAGAGGCGGCACCTTGGTGCTCAAGCCAAAAACCGGGTTCAATATGCTGCAACTGGTAAAGGCCGCGGGCACCCCGCAGGAAGTCGTAAGCGGCAGCAGCTTTTTGCGTCTGCGCAGCGTGTACGTCAGTGCCGACAAGGCCGGCCAGGATCCGGCGGACGCCGACACCAAGCTGTTCTTCTCTTTCCAGAAATTTGCCGATGCGGAAATTACCGGTTTTGCGCAGCAAGGCGTATGGAAGTTTGACTACTATCTGGCCGCCAATGCCGGAGCCACGCCGGATGCCACGCAACATTACCGCACCCGGGCTCGTGCATTGTCGATCGGCGAGCTGAAGCAGCAGGCGTTCGCAAACCTGACGCCGTCGCTTGTGACCGATCTGGTTGCGGAAAGCTCGGCCAACGGCTACTTTGCCGCGCCGCTTGCCCCCGATTCCGTGAACCTGGATTGGGTTGTCGGCACCGGTGCGCTTGCGCCGACCGGCCTCACGGTGTGGGGATTTCGCAGCGGCATCGGATTCAATGACAGCGTGACGGTCAAATCGACTGCCCGGACCGGGACCATCCTGTGCGTGAAGAAGAGCAACGCCGATGTGCATTGCACGGGTTCTGTCGTCAATGCGGCCAGCAGTTATGCATCCGGAAGCCAGTTGAACGGCATGCATCTGTTCGCACGTGACCCGAGCGGCCGAGAGTACGCGCATTTCTACGCGACCTATTCGATCGGCGCCGGTTCCGACTGATAGGTTTGTAACGGAAAAAGCCCGCCGAATCGAACGATTCGGCGGGCTTTTTTACGACTTGAAACCATCCGCAAGAACCGGCAACCACAAGCTTCCGATGCACGGTCGTTCCGAGGGGCGTGGCATTGAGAAATCTAGCACTTACCGCTTGGGAAGCTGCTCGCGCATTGCGGCACGGGCGGCTTTGACATGCTTTCGCACGGCTTGAACAAGCTCGTTGAGGGCCGGGTCTTCGATCGGTTCTTGTATCCGGACCGTGCGCTTCCTCGGTCCGTCATCAATCGTCAACGTGTACTGACGATAATCTGCCGCCCCTTTCGCCGGTGTGCCGACCGTAGCGGGCAGATCGAAGAAGTTGGCGTGCTCAATCAGTTGCCTTAGCTGGTCAGCCGCGCCCGCTTCCATACTATCCACGTCAATGGAAACCGGTTTGGCCAAACCAGGAAAATAGGCAACTCCGCCTTCTTCGCTCATTTCAACTTGCATAAACGGCATACCTCCAAGAATCAGACGGCGATACCAACTTCCGCCCAGCCATCGGCGACGGCCTGATGTTCCGTACTGCCGACACCGAATTGTCGAGCCGCAACGTCGTGCGTGATGCGGGCGAAACGCTGGAATCCTGTATTCGGCCTCACACGCGAGTCGCGCAACGCATCGTACCAAATACGACCTGCCTTATCCCATGCATACCCGCCGATCCGGGTCGCGATCAGGTAGAACGCGTGGTTGGGAATGCCGGAGTTGATGTGCACGCCGCCGTTATCGGAGAAGGTGTTGACGAAGTCCTGCATATGCTTCGGTTGCGGATCCTTGCCCAACAGCGGATCGTCGAACGCCGAGCCGGGATCTTTCATCGAGCGCAACGCGACACCTTGAATGCCGCGTGCCAGAAGTCCGTCGCCAATGAGCCAGTTGGCATCGTTGGCGGTTTGCTTTCCTGCAAACTGCTTGATCAACGATCCGAACACATCCGACATCGATTCGTTCAGCGCGCCGGACTGGTTGAAATATTGCAGTTGCGATTCGTCTTCCGTGACGCCATGGGCCAGTTCGTGACCGATGATATCCAATGAAATCGTGAAGCGATTGAAGATCTCGCCATCGCCATCTCCGAACACCATTTGTTCCGAATTCCAGAACGCATTGTTGTAATCCTGGCCAAAATGAACGGTGGCAATGAGCGCCATGCCGGAATCGTCAATTGAGTTGCGCTCAAACTTTTCGGCAAAAAAATCGAAGGTGGCGCCCAGTCCGTCATAGGCCTCGTCCGTGGCTTGATCGCCAGTCGCACTCTGGCCTTCGGCGCGGGCAACGTCTCCGGGAAGGGTTTGCGAATGATTGGCAGTGTAAACAGTCCGCGCTTTCATCGGGCCCGGTGTTGGGGTCGGCGTCGGTGCAGGGTGCCCGGTCGCCCGCCGAGCCGCTTGATTGGCAAGTCTTAGAGCACGGAACGTGTTATCGACGGACTTGGTTTGCATCGCCGCCGAGCGCTGTTTTGCAGATCCTTTCTGGACGATTTCGTCCAGAACATAGGGAGGAACGATGCAGAAAATAGGGTTTCGATGATGCGTATGACGACACATGATGGGCCTCCTGATAGAGCGATCGCACCCCTTTGTCGCATCCCTGCTTGTTTGGCTAAATTTGTTAAATTATTTAACTCAGGCTAGTCGCTTTTGGGCGCTAATGGTGAACTGGATTTTTTAAGTTTGCGCCAGATCAATTGGATTGTTTGGAATAAAACCCGGCTCGGCGGCGTGTGCGTCGAGCGTATTGCTTGGCGGATTGCAGGCCTTGTCGTTCGGAACGGACGGCCGGTTTTTTATGGATCAGGCCTTCCGGGAAATGAGGTGGGGTGATCGATCGGGAATGATCCGATATCTGCGCGGGTCACAGCCGCGTGCTTTGCCGGTTAAGCTACGATCACCATTGAAATGCAGCCGGCGCGAACCGGTCGAAACCGGAACGGGTCTGTATGCGTCGGCCGCAAGTGGATCTGCCGGAGGCCTTCGGACCTCCGTGAGAGCGAACGGGAAAACGACCCGCGCGCCTCGTGTGATGGATATGGATTGGTGCCGGCCCTCGGCCTCGAACCGAGAAGCTCCTGTTTCTAAGACAGGAAGGTATGCCAATTCCCTTCAGACCGGCGAAATATCCCGGTTGCCTTCCGGGGACATGCACACAAACGTTCGGTGTTGCATGACGGCTTCCATGCACCGGAGTCCTCCCGGTGGCAAATTCGCATCTCTTCCGCGAACCCTATCTGGGAACTGCAGTCGAGCATGTGAGAGTGCGGCGCATGTTGAATATTCTGGTGTTGAAAAATACGTTGTCATTCCGAAGAGCGTCGCGACAGGCGCGATAAATCTGGTCGGTGCGGGGTGAATCGAACACCCGAAAACCTGCTCCCAAAGCAGGCGACCTACCACTGGACTACACACCGTAAAACGGTACAGCGCACACCGGTCGCCCCGGTGTCGTTCGCAAGGCAGTGAGGTGCAAGGCGAGCGGGCAATTTCGCGCTGTAAGCTGGACCCACCTGATGGGTTCGAACCATCGGCCCTCGGATTCGTAATCCGGCGCTCTTCCATCTGAGCTAAGGTGAGAAAATCAAAAACAAATTCTGGCGAGCCCTGAAGGAATCGAACCTCCGGCCGTTCGGCTAACGGAGCAGTCGCTTGCAAGCGACTGCCGTTACGCAAGCGAGCAGCATGCTGCTCGAATTCCCTGCTTCACCATCCGGATTTGGAATCCGGTGTTCTGCCAACTGAACTAAGGACTCATGCAACCACATCCATCCAGCCAAACAGCCTTAAGGCAAGGCGTCCCAATCAGAGGGTCCTTGCAGTAAGAATTGCTTTCGCGGCAGCCGCAACAACTGTTGTCCGCGAGAGCCTGAGCGCATGGTTGTCCAATGTTGCGGCATCGGACCAAAAGGCTGCTTGGCTGGATAGATGAAACGAAACTGGCAGGAGATGCAGGAGTCGCCTACATTCCGCAGGCCGCGGATTGGCTTGCAAGCCAATCCCTTCGAATCCCGTAGGCGTGCATGCACGCATACCCAACGAGATTCGAACCTGCGACACCATGAATCAAAGTCATGTGCTCTACCGCCTGAGCTCATCTCCAACTGACAAACGTGTCAGTCTCTCAGGCGCGGCCTGCGCATCTTGAAATGGCGCTGACATCATCAGAAATTGGATGCCCAAAAGCCATTCTTTGCAAAAAATGCCTTTCAGGATGTCGCTATCCCTGGCTGAGCCATGCACTTCTAAAAAGCGCTTTTTGTAATGGAGCGGAAAACGAGGTTCGAACTCGTGGCCTTGACCTTGGCAAGATCGTGCTCTACCAACTGAGCTATTTCCGCACCGACTCTGCCTACACTGGCAAGCATCGTGAGGGATGCTTGCCGATACAGGCGAAGTCTTGAAACTTATCCAAATTGTTAAAGATCATTCGTCGGGTTCCGGTGTTGTCCGGACGACGGCCTCAAAACCGAGAGGACTTCCCTGCTAGTGGTCTGCTTGTTCATTTGTTCCGGCCAAACAAAAAGCCCGGAGTCCTTTCGGAGCATCCGGGCTTTTGGCCTTGACCTTTCGGTTTGTCGCTAGGGTTTATCCATTTGCGACAAGGGGAATTCCCCCTCGGATGCGATAACTGCGTTTCCAATCTGACCCATAAGAACCGGTTGCGGGTAGTGCCGGATTGGCTTCGTGATGCTTATTCAAAAAGACGGATGCGGACCACAAGGCAAGCACGCGGCGCGCAAAGAATGCGACGGCTTGTGCAGCCTTCATCGCTCTTTCCTGTTTGCCGATTGCAGTCGCCATTTCCTGCTCCTTGGTGTGAGCCGTGCAGAGCAGTGCACCTGGCAATGACAGAGCAAACGCTTTGCGTTCTTTCTGAGTCATCTGCCGTTGCGTCTGTTTTTGCACAATTGCTCCGTACTTGAAAATTTGTTCCCTGAGGAACGATGAATGGATTGTTGCATAACAAAAAATCAAAATCAACCATCTGATGGATATTTTTTCCTTCAAATGATGTTTTTTTGCATCAGATGGAGAAATTCGGTACTATTCGACTTGTCGTAGTGAGGTACGACTTATGAATAAAACCATCCAGAATCCACATCCGAATCCATCGCCGCTTGCCGATCGCTACGTCGTGCTGCATGTCCGCGCGCTCATGGCCGATCGCAACGTCCGCTCGGTCGCAGCGTTGCAACGCATGCTGATCGCGGCAGGCGTCGACATCTCCAACCAGCAGCTGAACCGCATCGTCGATAACCGGGCAACCCTTCTCAATCTGACTGTCATCAACGGACTGTTGAAGGTGCTGCAGTGCTCGGTGCATGAATTGTTCGGCGAAATTGCGGTGCCCAAACCATCGCGCCAGGCCTGAACCCCGCACTGACATCGCCCATTACGTCGCAGCAATTACACAAGTACTGATTTCGCGGCTTTCTTCAAACGAAATTCCGACCGGCAGAAATTGCCCGATCACCGCGGCGTTCGTCGTCGCATGCTTTGACACCCGATCCGTGCTGAAACGGCCACTGCCTGCCAACGCCATCGGAAGCATGACCTGATCGGCCAGGTGCTCGCCCAATGCCGCTCCCGACGCGAGGTAATGGCGCACTTGCTGGGTTGCGTGCTTTGCGACTGCTTCCGCGCGCACCATCTTCTCACCGAATGCACAAAATACTTCCGTCACATGTTCATGCTCCAATGTCACCAGCAACGCATTGCCCGGACCCTGGTCTCCGGACAAACCCCGCACCAGCAGTTGTGATTCATCCCAGCCCATGCTGGTGCCGATGCATTCCAGTTCGCGCTTCGCCACATTGGCAGGAACGCCGGCAATGAAGCTTTCGGCATAGGCCGACAACCGTTTTCCCGGCGTCATCATTTCAATGGCCTGCAATTGCTTGCACGGCTCGATCCTTGCAATCACTTCGCCTCCGCCGGCAGGATAAAAGCCAAAGCGGTTCAACTGAATATCGATCGTCGCCCCCATATCGGCCAGCACCCTCGCGTAAGCACGCTGCAAGAACTGTGCAGGCGGCGCCATTGGATTATGCGTGCCGCCTGTGACCTGAATTACCGAAGGCGTATCCGCGTACAGCAATGCAGGCAGCAATGTCTGCAGCACCAGCGTGCAGCTGCCGGCGGTGCCGATGGCGAATTTGTATTCGCCGCCCTTGATTTTTTTCGGCACGAACTCCAGCGTTTGCGATCCGACCGACGTCTCTCCGATTTCAGCGCCGCACACTTGCGCAGCCGCTTGCACCGCAACCAGGTGCTGACGCATCAATCCCGGCTTCGGGCGATTCGCGCGAATGTTGGCGATGCGAAACGGCTGACCGGTAATCATCGACAGCGTTAATGCCGTCCGTAAAATCTGGCCGCCGCCCTCGCCTGTTGCTCCGTCTAGTTCAATCATTTTCTTCTTTTCATTATCTTTTTATCGTCATGTTCGCGGCCGAAGCCGCAATCATGGCCGCATAGTTAGGGCCCGCGCAGGAATAAGCGCGAACTATCCCTTGACGCACACCACCTGTTTCAAGGTATGCACCACTTCCACCAGATCGCGCTGCGCCAGCATCACCGCGTCGATATCCTTGTATGCCATCGGAATCTCATCGATCACGTTGGCATCCTTGCGGCATTCGACGCCTTGCGTCGCCTTGATCTGATCGTCGATCGTGAAGCGCTTCTTGGCCTCGGTCCGGCTCATGGTACGTCCGGCGCCATGGCTGCAGCTATGGAAACTATCGGCATTGCCTTTTCCGCGCACGATAAAGCTTTTCGCTCCCATCGAACCAGGAATAATTCCCAACTCGCCTTCGCGCGCCGATACGGCGCCCTTGCGCGTCACCAGCACATCCTTGCCGAAATGCGATTCCTTCTGCACGTAGTTATGGTGACAGTTCACTGCTTCCACATGCGTTTCGAACGGCTTGCGAATCACGGTGCGAACCGCTGCAATCAGGTTCTGCATCATCACTTCACGGTTCATGCGCGCAAATTTCTGCGCCCAGCTTACCGCCTCGACATAGTCGTCGTAATGCTGCGTACCTTCCGGCAAATATGCCAGGTCTTGATCCGGCAAGTTGATGAAATGCGTGCGCATATCCTGTTTTGCCAGCTCAATGAAGTGCGAGCCGATCGCATTGCCTACGCCGCGCGAGCCCGAATGCAGCATGAACCACACTGCGTTCGTTTCATCCAGGCAGACTTCGATGAAGTGGTTGCCCGAACCCAGGGTTCCCAAATGCCGGTAGTTGTTGGTGTTCTTCAACTTCGGCGTCTTCAGGCAAACCACATCGAACTCGTCTTTCAATTGCGCCCATGCGGCATCGACCGGCGTCGGCGGCGTTTCCCACGAGCCTTTATCGCGTCCTTTGAAGCTGCGCGTCTTCGGCGACATTCCATGTGGAATCGCTTTCTCGATGGCGCTGCGCAACGGTCCCAGATTATCCGGCAGATCGTTGGCGCTCAGCGTGGTTTTCGCGGCCATCATGCCGCAGCCGATATCCACCCCGACCGCGGCAGGAATGACCGCACCCAAGGTGGGGATCACGCTGCCGATGGTCGAACCTTTGCCGACGTGCACGTCCGGCATCACGGCGATGTGCTTGTAGATGAATGGCATCTTCGCGGTGTTGCTCAACTGCTGTTTGGCTTCGGCTTCCACGGGCACGCCCTTGGTCCACATCTTGATATGGCTACCGCCTTCGACATTCAGTACATCGTATTCTTCGTGCTTCATGATTTTCTCTTCATAAAATCGGGTGGCGACAAAATTTGGTAAAACGATGCGCGGTCGCCCGCACGGTGCTCTTCCAGTTAAGCTACGGTGGCGTTGACTCGCCACCGGCAGGATTCGAACCCGCACCTCCTCATTCGTAGTGATGTAGTTTTACCGGCATTCGCCAAAATTTTTCAGTTATCCATTCGCTTTCTTTCAAGGCCGCCCAGATGAACACGCCTGGCTTGGGCCTTTCGTTCTTGTTCCTTCTTGCGACAGGGGCGACAGCGAACTGCTGTGCTGTTGATGTTTCCGTGCGCATTTTCATACCACCACTTCTGTTGCTTGGCAGTCCAGATTTGAGCCGCCCCACAATCACGACATACAAATGCACGATCCATGTAAAACAACGGCAGCAATCCGTAAGTATTGTTATGCGCAAGCTGCACAGGATCGACCAGAACGGATCCGGCCGGCCGCGGCAATTTAAACACACTGGTGCGCGCCTGCAACCGGATGCGCTCACGACGGTTGGCCATGATTTCTTTTCGACGCTGCTTTCCGCTCATCATGCTACTACCCTGCTTTTCCCTGTTCAAACACACGGCAACAAAATTGAAAGAAACGTAACTCCCATTACTCTACCCACTGAGCTACGATCGCTTTCGCCATCGCCCGGATTCGAACCGGGGACATATGTAATTTCTTTCGGCATTTGCCGCTAAACTTATAACCACCATACAACAGCACGACAAGATTCGAAAAGGGTAGGGATTTGAACCCCGGAGCATCCATCCTGAGATGGATGCTTACAACCGATGTAGTCTTTCCGGCATTCGTGCAAAACTTGATAGACAAGTCAAACCCCGACAAGTGTCGACAAAACATTCCGCCAAACCTGTTCCGCCTGGCAGGCCGGATTCGAACCGGCTTTTCCAAATGTAGTTTTATCCGCATTCGGGACACAACTCAATTGGGCAACAGTATGACAAGGGGTCGATGTGATGCGACATTTGGAGGATGTAATCACATCGGCATTCCTACTGCGCCCAAAACCTGTACTTCCTACTCTGATAATCCAGCTCATATTGGTTCCTTCCTCCTGACCCTCTCCCGCGAACGGAAGAGGGATCAAACAACGATCGATTGAATTTCTCCAACCCAATGTGCGGCGCCCAACTGGCCGGCGGCATACGCTGCAACGATCTTGAATACATCGTCCGAGAAGCCGCCGATATTCAGCACGTCTTCTCGTTCGACAGCCTGCACCGTCCCGTAAGGCATCAAGTCGATACACGCCAGCTTCGCGTTCGGGTTGCGTTGCTTGAACACTGCCCACTCACACATGGTGGCGGTCGCTCCGCGACGGGTCGCATCTATCCACGACTCGTTATCCGAAACAAACAGCACCAGATCGGCATGCGCCTTTTGCTTGTTCAACTGCGCCAGCGGCGCGCTGCAATTGGTTCCTCCGCCACCGATGGCCGCCAGTTTTTCCGCATTCGTCATCACCGTATCGCGCGGATTCAACTCGCAACGCACCACATCGTTTTCGAACGGCAGCACCAACGTGTCCGGATTCTTGCGCAACATTGCCGCGGCAACCAGCGCCGCAACATCAATGCAACGGATTGCCGATGTCGCCGAACCACGGTAACCGGTAACGGCAGACTTCATCGAACCCGATACGTCTGGACACACCACCACTTTTCCGGTGATCTGCGGCACATTTGCCAATGCAATTTCCAACGCATCCTGCAACGCTGCACGGATCGCCAATGGCACGTCATCGCTTGCTGCCTTGTACGCAGCCATCAACTGATACGGAAACACTTTTGCTTTCGCAATCGACTCCGCATCACGCAGTTTGGCTGCAATCGCTTCCGTCATGCCCGGCAATGCATACACGCCGTGACGCGCAAACGTATTCAGGTTCATGCGCACCATTTGCCATCCGCTTTGGCACGCAATCTGCGCCCAGGCGGCATCCGGCAACTCCAGCGCAGTCAGCATCTGGAACGGCACATCCGGCAACGGTTGCGAACGATCCGCCTTGTACGCTTCAAACGCCTTCACCGAAGGAGGCAACGCTTCCGCGTTGTACGGCTTGCCGATCAACCACGCAAAAAACGCTTCGCGCCAGGCGTCGGCCGGCTTCGGGTGAACCATCTTCACCACATCGGCCAGCGAGGGCGCATTACCTACCGCAGCCGCCAGCAATTCATTTTCAGACGCGGTATTCAACCAGGCTTGAACCAGTTTCTTCGGACGCGAACCAAGCGACTTGCGTCCCACTGCGCCTGATCGCACAATCTGAACGAAGTTACGCAGCATCTTTCCGTTGTTGACAGTGCGCTTGAACACACGTGACAACACAGGCGCGCCTTGGCCGGCCAATATCGCGGTCAGCAGTGCCGGCATGTCTTTCATGTAACCGCGCTCGCGGCAATACAGGGCGGTCTGCGCGATGAACTGCGCGTCAATTCCGTCGCACAATTTCAAAACCGTTTCCAGTTGCGTTTCGGCGCTTGCATAGAAAGTCGCGTTCAAACATCCGGTCGCGGCGTATTGCGCCAGTTGATGCTGCGGCGACGTCGCATAAGCCGGTGCGCCTTCAAAGTTGACGGCATCCGCTTTCGGCAGCAGTTTGCCTTTCAAGCTTTGGAACAATTGGGTATTCGCCATTTTCATTTCCTCTCTTCTTCGTTTTTGTTCTTATCTGCGTTCACTATGCTTCCTATATTGCAATGCTTGTGCCAGCGCTGGTTTTTTCGAAATAAAAATCCATAAGCCATTGATTGAAAAAAGATTTAATGACGTATGTGCTACGTCATGGCGCGCTGTACGGCCAACATATTTCGTGATAAATTATCTTTTAATATAAAAAATTATCTAAAAATATGCGAAAAAAGCGTGTGGTAGTCATCGGCTTTGTCGGCACCCAGCTCGATAGCGGCAAGGGCAGCGGGCGCTGGGAGAAGTGGCGGCCGACCGTGGCGCTTACCCAGCACGACGAGTTGGTCGTCGCGCGGCTGGAGTTGCTGTATAGCGGCAAGCACGATGCGCTGGTCGATCAGGTGAAACAGGACATTGCATCGGTATCGCCGGAAACCGAGGTGGTTGCGCGTCAGTTGCCGATCGCCGATCCGTGGGACTTTGAAGATGTGTACGGCAGCCTGTTCGATTTTGCGAAGAACTATCCATTCGATACGGACAATGAGGAATACTGGGTGCACATCACCACCGGATCGCACGTGGTGCAAATCTGCATGTTCCTGATGACGGAAGCGCACTATTTTCCGGGCCAGTTGCTGCAGTCGTCACCGCCTCGACGTCAGACGGTGGGTGACGCCGGCAGCTATGCACTGATCGATCTGGATCTGTCCAAATACGACCAGATTGCGCAGCGCTTCTCGCGCGAGCAGGAAGAAGGCGTCGCCTTCCTCAAGTCCGGCATCGCGACGCGCAATGCGCGCTTCAATACCATGATCGATGAGATCGAACGCGTGGCGATCAAGTCGAAAGCGCCGATCCTGCTGATGGGGCCGACCGGCGCCGGCAAGTCGTTCCTGGCCAGGCGCGTATTCGAGCTGAAGAAAGCGCGGCACCAGCTCGATGGCAAGTTCGTCGAAATCAATTGCGCAACGCTGCATGGCGACGGTGCGGGATCGACCTTGTTCGGCCACATCAAGGGTGCGTTTACCGGTGCGGCATCGGATCGCCCGGGGATTCTACGGACGGCGCATAAGGGCCTGCTGTTTCTCGACGAGATCGGTGAACTGGGCCTTGATGAGCAAGCGATGCTGTTGAAGGCGGTCGAAGAAAAGCGCTTCCTACCGGTCGGCAGCGACCATGACGTCCAGAGCGATTTTCAATTGATTGCCGGCACTAATCGCGATCTATCTAGGGAAGTCGTCGCTGGGCGATTCCGAGAGGATTTGTATGCGCGCATCAATTTATGGACCTATGAACTTCCGGGACTGATCGACCGTTCCGAGGATGTCGAGCCCAATATCGATTATCTTCTCGCGCAGTTCAGTGCCGAAAACGGCCAGATGGTCAGATTCAACAAGGAGGCGCGCGAGCGCTACATGCGTTTCGCGATGTCGGCGGAAGCGCTATGGGCCGGCAACTTCCGGGATTTGTCCGCGTCCATGATGCGCATGGCGACGCTGGCGGATGCCGGCCGCATCACGGATGCGATAGTGTCGGATGAGATCATTCGATTGAAACGGTTGTGGCACCACTACTCGCAGCCGCAGACCGAGCCGAACGGGGTTGACCTCGAAGATGTTTTGGGTGAAGCCGAACTGGCGGGTATGGACCTATTCGATGCCATGCAGCTCAAGGCAGTGATCGATGTTTGCCGTCGGTCGAAGTCGATGTCGGATGCCGGACGAAAGTTGTTTGCTGCATCACGCGGCGCGAAAGCCAAGCCGAACGATGCGGACAGGTTGAAAAAATATCTGGCACGATTCGAATTGAGCTGGGACGGCTTGGCTAGCTAAAGCTTTCAGGCAAGCATCACAAGCGCTCAAGATCAGCTCCGCGCAAACCGACCAGCAAGGCACGGCCGTTGGTCCCGACGCGGAATTCTCCATACTTGGCCTTTTCCCAGCGCTCAGCTTCGCCCTCTTTGAAAAACCACGCATCGCTTACCAGTATCCAGCGTCCATTCTTGGGCGTGAGTTCCAGAAGAAATTCATCGGCGGCAAGCGGGGAGCCGTTATCCGTGCGGATGAACGTTGCGATGCCACGTGCATCCCGTTTGGCGACGACGCGCGGCCGTTCACGGTGCAGAATGCTTCGCGTTACATTCACCGGCACGCGGAAGTTCAGTTGCATATAGTCGCCTTGCATCAGCGAACGCGGATCGACCGGCGCCAGTTCGACGAACACCGGCTGACCATGTGCGATGAGATCTTCTTTCTGCCAGATGCCGAAGTTGACGGCGATCAGTACTGCCAATGTGCCGAGAATGATGCCTGACTGTCCGTTGCGGATTGCCGGTGGCGCTGCGCTTGCGGAGTCGGTCGTCTCGCTCCGGCGATCCATATGCGCGGCAAGCCAGGTCAGCGCGCCGAGCGCAACGCCTGCCGCCACCAGCACGATCGCCTTGGTGGCCAGAGGCCAGCTCAACTGATAGTAAAACGCACCGATGATCCAGGCGCCCGCCAATCCCGCCGCCGCGGCCACGCGCCAGCGGCCGCTGCTGACGCAAAACGCCAGCGCCAGCAACACCGCACCCAACGACGGCATGAACCAGGACAGCGCAACCAGTACCGCCGCCACGCCCGCGCACCAGGCCCGCCGCAACGCCGGCCAACTGCATGCCATCCATGCGGCCGCACCCAAGGCGAGTAACAGCGATGCCGTTTGCAAAGACATCACTTGCCATCCCGGGGCACTCTTGGGGCCGAGTTCTCTTGCGAGCTCGCCGCCGATACCACCGCCGAAACTGGCGCCGACCAGGAAGGTCATGCCGGACCAGAACGCCAAACCGGCAAGCGTTGCCAGCAGCCAGCCGACCGACACCGATTCCAGCGCAGCCGCCTGACGTGCACGTGCGCCGTCATTGAGCAGATTGCGTTGAATCCATCCGACAGCGATCCACAACGCAAAGACTGCGTGCAGCGCGAGCCAGAGGCTCGACAATTCCGATCCATGGAAAAAACTCCAGCGCTTCGGCAGGAACGCAACCATCGTGAGTGTGGCCGCGGTGACGCCCAGCAGCACGCGCAGCCAAGGCCGGTTGATCGCCGCCGCGATGCACAGGGTTATCAGGGCCAGCATGCCGGCTGCCGTCTGGTGCGGCATATCGCGAAACATCCCGAATGATAGTGTGCCGAAACCCACCAGCAGCGCCGGCACCGCCAGCTGTTCGAAGAATAGGGGTACATTGCGCGCACGAAGAACGACCGCGGCGCCGCCCAGTACCAGCGGGCCAACGATGTAGGGCCCGGTACCGCGGCTGAGCAGGTCACCCAGCAGCATGCCGACCACGACGAGCAAGGGGATTGCCGCCAGCCAGGCGCCCAGTGCGGTCAGCAGCACCACGGGCCAGGGGCGGTTATCCTGATCGGGACGCGCTGCGTCGGGCGGCAGGATTCCTGCCGCGATGGCATCCTGCAGAACCTGCTCCAGCCGAGCGCGGCTCATGCCGATGCTCCGATGGCTTCGTAGCGGCGCGACAGGCGCAGTATCAGGCTGACCGTTGCCGCCAGCAGGCCGGCGGCCGCCAGGCCCAACATCAGGAACGATCCCATCTTGTCGCCGCGAGCCCCCTGAAACAGCGCATGCGCCAGGCCGGCCACGAGCAGCGTATTCAATCCCAGGCTGACCGCGCTCAACCCATAAATTTCGAACAGCCGTGGTGACGCCAGCACGCCGGCAGCGGCGATCAGCATCACCAGTCCCAACCAGTAATAGGCAGCGATCTCCCGGCTGAACAGACCGGCAAGCGCCGTCATCGTGATCATGATGGTGGTCATCGTCAACGCGGTGCGGAGCGCCCAGGGGCCGGCGCCGATCAGCCGCTGCAAGACCGGACTCAGCACGAAGATCAATGCAAGCGCGGCGCCCCATCCGATTGCGTGGACGGCCAGATCGTCCGGTTCCGCGCGCCAGCGATGGCCTGTATGCGCATGCACCCAAAGCGCGATCGCGGTGATCACGATCAGTGCCCATGGCGTCCACAACACATCGCTGCGCGCGCTCAGGCACAAGGGCAGCGACAACACCGCCCAGAGGGCAAACAACTGCCAGGGATCGGCCCCGGTCTGATAGGTTTGGCCGAAGTAGGCGAACAGTCCGCCGATGGCCAGCAGCGCAAGCAGGCACAATGGCGTGCGTGCCGCCGGCTTCCACAACGCACCCAGGCACATTGCGAGAAAAAAGAATTCAAGCAGCGCGAAGCGTCCGAAACGTCCCAGCGTGTCCCAGTTGGCGGCGATCCAGAATATGATGCCCAGCCCGCCAAGCGCGGCGGCCAGAACGGCCACGCCGCGCGGTAACCAATAGGCGAGCGCGGCGGGTTCGCGATTCAGTCCGGCCAGGTGTTGCAGCTCACGAGCGGCGGGCGCATCAAGGTGATGCCGGGCTGCGAGTTCATACAGGGCAAGGCGCACATCCATGGTTGAATCCTCGTCAGGCAAGCTTGAGCGTTATTTTCAAACAAGGCTTGTATGCTGCCTCAGATGCGCAGTGTTGGCAATCCTGCATCTATGAGAAGAAGGTGCCGGTGTTGGATTTCACACGGTTCACACTGCCCTTAACCGGACATCGCTGATTTCCTGCGGCGGTTGAAAATCCGCCTGTCGTTCCGAGGAATGCGGAGAGGAAGGATGTCAAGCACCTACAGCAGGGCGAACGTTTGAGATTCCTCTCTCCGCTCGGAATGACAGGTTGAGGGTTTGGGGATATCTGCGATCGGCATTTCCAGCGACGCTTAAAAAAAACATCCGTCATTCCGACGGAGCAACGCGACGAGGAATCTCAAACTTACGCAGTGGCGTGGAAGTTTGAGATTCCCGCCAGTGCGCATCGTAAAGGTGGTCCAGAGACAGGCGTGGGGCGCTGCTCCACGAAACCCCCTGCTATACCTTCTTCGGAGTGACAGTAAAAAGTTTGAACAAAATCTGAGCATAAATCGCAAGCTGCGTCAGTACCTCTACAGCAACCGGCTATGCTTGGGCAATCTGGCCGAGAGATAGTCATGCTGATCCGCCAGCACGTTTCTGCCGCTCAACAAGTAGTGTTCCGCACGGCATGGCACATACGGCACATACAGCAGCGGACGGAAATGATGGACCAGCTTGTCGCCTTTGTCCTGGTTGCAGCGCAGGCATGCGGTGACGCAATTCATCCAGGTGTCCCTGCCGCCGCGCGATTGAGGCAAGATGTGGTCGCGCGACAATTCCCGGTGAGTCAAGCAGTCGCCGCAATAGGCGCAGGTGTATCGATCGCGCTTGAACAACAGGTGGTTGCGATGTCCTAACGGCAGTTCCTTGCGCAGCATGCGCGCCATGATTTCGCTGCCGGCAACCGCAATGATGGGTTTGACCAGTATTCGCGACTGCACGCCGGAGCGCGAGAAACCGCCGCGAAACAGCAGTTCCCGTTCACCCAATTCCCACGCCACTTTGCCCATGGCATAGTAGAGCACCGCTTCCTGCGGAGGGATCCAGTCAAATGGATTTCCTGCGATATCGAGTGCGAGAATATTGGTTGGCATGGCTTCACCTGTGTCTGCTCATCGAATAATAGATTGATTGTGTCCTGTACGGCAAGCTGTGTACGGATATAGATGAAATGAATTGCCCGATCGCAGGGAGTGGCGGCAGCGTTTCAGGGTAAAGGTCAAAAACGAAATCGGTTGTTGTTGCGAATCAGGCAAAAGAGTTGTCACCCAATATCCGGCACGTAACGATATGTCTAACGGAAAATCTCGCTTGGACATCCATTGGCGCGCGAACGGATGCGCTTCAACTCTTGGCTAGACGGCAACGATTGGCGGGTTTGCAAACGCAATCCGTGTGTGCCTGTCAATATCCGGACGCCGAACCGAGACAGCACATTCACTTTGTGGATTCCACGAGGGTGGGCGATTACTGTCCGGCATTTCTGGTGCCGCGGCGTGATTTTGCACAACCGAAGTGCCGCTTTCGCCGTGGCCGGATGCAAAAACGCCGCGATGAACGCGGCGTTTTTATTCCTTCAAGCGGCCGGCATTTTTCAAGTGCGCGACCAGACGATCTCCATTTCTTCCCTGCCGTTCAATGCTTTGCGCAGAACGTCAATCAGAGCCGGGTCTGCACCATCGACAGCTGCGAACAGATCGACGGTTGTCTGGTTGAGGTAGTAGTCCTGATCTTCGTCCGATTCCTCTTCCAGCTGATCGACGAGAAACTTCAGGTGTTCTTCAGTAATGCTGTCCAGTGCCAGCCCGGTGTCTTTATCTTTCAGCTTGATCATGGTGTCCTTTGCGGTGGTAATTTAATTTCATTGCGAATAAATCTGTCTTCGGCCGGTATCCAAATGGCCATCTGCATCAACCTACGCCGAAGCGCTTGATTCCAGCACAGGCACGCCATCGTTCCCGATATTCGCCAATGCCGTCCCTTCGTGCGCCGACCCCATCGCAGCAAGTGCCTGCGTGATTCCAGTCAGCGAGCCGTTACCCAGCCCGGCGTCTTTCATGATGGCTGCGACCAGCGGCTGAGCGATCTGGTACTTCAGTGCGGAATCCACCACCTGATCCGGCAGCGATCCGCTGCCGCCGGTCGCGCCATGCATTGCGCCGTCACCGGTGCCCATCGAACCGCCGGGCATGCCGTTCACCTGGAACAAGCGGATCGAATCGATTTTCTCCATCGGCTTGAGCGCTTTCTCCAGGATGCTCGGCAGTTGGCGCAACAATTCAAGCCTGACCTGCATCGCGATCTGCGCTTCCGAGAGCATGTTCAAGGCCTCGTTGATTGCCGCCTTGCCCGCAGCTTCTGCCAGCGTGGCGGATTTCCTGGCTTCCGCCTCGACGCGAACTGCTTCGGCCTTGTTCGCCGCCGCATCTTTTTCGGCTGCGGCCGATACCGTGACGCCGATGGCAAGTTGCTGCGCGTCCTGTTCGGCGGCGATCAGCGTGATGTGCTTTTCACGTTCGGCTACCGCAACCTCGCGCGCGGTCTTGACCATTTCCTCGGACTTTACGGCTTCAGCCAGCGCGGTGTTGGCCGAGGCGTCGGCTTCGGACTGTTCGCGCGACTTGTTGGCGATCGCAATCTGCGTCTCCTGATTGGCGATCTCGACTTCCTTGCGTTGTACCGCCGACTTGACCTGGGTTTGGCGGTCCGATTCGATTTGCCGGGTCAGCACTGCGAGATTCTTGTCGATCTCCGCCTCTTTCACCGACTTCTCGGCGGTGATGCGCTTTTCCTCCACCGCGCGCTGCGCTTCGATTTTTGCCTCGTCCGCTTCGCGCGTGCGTTGCGCTTCGGTCTGCGCAATCAGCGCGGTCTGCTCGGCTTTCGTGTTGGCGATTTCACGCTGCTGCGATAGCGTGGCGAATTCTTCTTCGCGCGCAATGTCGAGCTTCTTGCGCGATGCCTCGAGGTTTTTGGTGCGCACCTGGACCTCGGTCTCCTGCTCGATATCGTTGCGTTGCTTGCGGCGTGCCTGGGTTTCTTCGGTGAGGCGGGTCAATCCTTCGGCATCGAACGCATTGTCCGGATTGAAGAAGCGTTTGTCGGTCTGGTCCAAGCTGGTCAGGGAAACCGATTCCAGTTCCAGGCCGTTTTTTTCCAGGTCTTCCGCAACCGCGTTCTGCACCGCCTGCACGAAGTCGCGGCGTTTGTCCTGCAATTCCTGCATGGTCATGGTGGCGGCCGTCGAGCGCAGCGCGTCGACGAACTTGTCTTCGACCAGCTCCTTCAGCGCATCCGGATCTTCGGTTCTTTTGCCGAGCGTTTGCGCCGCCGTGCTGACCGCTTCGGAAGCCTGTTTGACGCGCACGAAAAAACCGGCCACGACGTTGACCCGCATACGGTCCTTGGTGATGAGACTGCCTTCGTCGCCGCGGCGCACTTCCAGCTTCAGGGTGTTCATGTTGACCAAGATGATTTCATGGAAGATCGGCAGCACGATTGCGCCGCCGTCCGTAATCACCTTTTGTCCGCCCAGGCCGGTGCGGACGAATGCCAGTTCCTTGGTGGCGCGCTGGTAAAGGCGCGCGAAAACCAATCCGATTGCAACAATGGCGATCAGGCCGATGCCGGCAAGGACGCCAATTTCGATCAGTTGTTCCATGTTTTTATTTCTCCCTGTGTGATTTTTATAAGAGTGCCGGATGCGGGTTGCGAATCGCGCGATAGACCGCGCCATTTTTTTTCACGATCAGCACTTCCGTGCCTTGTTCGAATTCTTCGTCCGGCAAATCCGGCTCGACCATCAGATAGTGCGAGATGCCGTGCTGGTCGCGAATTTTCACTTCGGCTGCCAAGCCTGCCTTTGCCGTGCCGGTGATGACCACGCCGGCCCTGCCGATCAGGGTCATGTTGCTGACCGCCGTGGTTTCGTCTCTGGGAATGATGCGTGCCAGCAAACCGCCCAATCCGCGTACGGTGCTGATGCCGATGAAAAATGCAGGAACAGCCGCGATCAGCGCCGGCATATGTGCACCGATCAGTCCGTGCGTGAACATCTGTATCACGTATCCACCCAGCGAAAATCCAAGCAGGAACAGGATCAGAAGCACAAGAATCGGCACCTTGCCGACATGCAGCCAACCCAGAGCGCCTTCCATCCCCTCGACTCCCTCGGGCAGATCGGGGACCAGATTGTCCAGAAGCCGGGATGGACTCAGCGCGGTAAAGATGCCGATGCCTTCGATCACCGCCAGGCCGATCATGATCAAGGCGGCAACGCCGAACGGCACGGTGCCTGCCGCTGTAAACAGTGTCATGATTTGCTGGCGCGGATCTGCGCCATACGCTCTTCAACCTTGCGGGTCTGAACCAGGTCGTCGAGTTCCTTGAGTTTGGTCGACTGTTCCACCGACAATTTCTGGTCGCCGATCGAGAGCCCGGTCTGCCGCTCGAAAATCCGGCCGAACGCCGCGCTCGCTTCATCAACCTTGACCTGCGCATTGTTGGTTGATGCGGAAACGCCGGTGGCGCTGGCGACGCGCGCGCGGCTTGCCTGGAACGCGGTGATCGCATCCTGCATCTCGCGTTTCTTGCCGGTCAGCGCATCGATGTATCCCGACAGATCCTTTTCCTGTTTGGCGAGATCCTGCAGCGTGCCTTCGATTACCGGCATCTGTACCTCCAGGTCCAGTTGCTTGGCCACCGCGGCGCGCGCCAGATCATCCCGGTTCAGCGCGAATGCATCCTCCGCGCTGGCGGTCAGTTCAAGATGGCGCCGATTCAACTCGGCATGCTGGCGCTGGGCGAGATGCCGGTTCGCTGCGACTACGCCGAGTTCCTGGCGCACTTCATCGATGACCGAATCGACGCGCCGGACCGCCTGCTCCATGACGGCCTCGGGCGCCTGGTCCTCGATTTTATCGATCAACGCATGCACGCTGCCGACGATGATTTGTGAGACACGGTTACGCAACGACTCAGCCATTATGTTCTCCTTTGGTGGCTTGATTAATCAGTAAAGCGAGCTCGATGGTTCTGTTGCTGTGGCGGCGCACGACAGCGTCGTCGAATGCCGCCGCCGAGGGCGTCACGCCTTGCCGCAACAGCGCCTCCGTCAGTGCCATCGCGCGGCGCACCAGCTGTTCTTCGATTTGTTTTGCTTCGGTCAGTGTTTCCGGCCGCGACGAGATCAGGGTGGCCGCCATCGCGCTGATGTTTTCAATCAGCAGGCCCATCACCTCGGAATGCGCCTTCTCGTCGCGCTCGACCACCGACAACGACTGGCTCAGCGGCTTGATCACATTCTGAAACCACGCCAGCGCCGTCACGAAATCATGCGCTCCGTCATGCTGCAACTTCAATTCTTTCAATGCTTCGCGCAGCTTTTCGCTGTTGGTCTTTGCGCTCTCGTACTTCAGCGATATGAACCACTGATACAACTCATCCTCGATTCGCCCCGATATCGGGACCATCGTGCCGCCGGCGCTTTGAGCCATCACGAATCTCCGCTTTGTATTCAATTGAATGCAAGTGTAGCTTATTGTATTCAATTGTCAATGGCTAAATTGTCACCTTGCGATTACAGCGCACGCGGTGCCGCCATGCAACCCCTGTTTATGGGATATGTGGGCATTACCGCGGCTTTTTTGCCGCGTGCCCATAAGATATATATCCAGCGAAGCGCGGCGCATGCTCGATATACACGTTTTCGATTTCTTCGATGATGAATCCGGCGCTCTCGATATATTCCTGAATCGGACGATTCAGGTGGCAACCGCCGGCAAGCGGCTTCCAAAACGGCGTCAACCGGTCTTGCCACTTTCGTACGCCGGCATCCGGCGCGCGCCCATGTTCGCAGAACAGCAGCCGGCCATCTGGTTTCAAGACCCGATGCATCTGCCGTAGTGCCAGGCGCCAGTCAGGGATCGTGCACAGGGTAAAAGTCAGCAGCACTGTGTCGACGCTGTTATCGTCCAAGGGAATTTTCTCGCCCGGCAGATCGAGCCATTTCACCGGCACCGGGGAATGTGCGATGCTGCATTGCGCCTTTTTGCGCATCGCTGCCGACGGCTCCAGGCCCCAGACGAACTCGACCTTCCGCGGATTGTAGAGCGGCAGGTTGATGCCGGTGCCGATCCCTACTTCGAGAACCTGGCCCCGGGCGAGTCGAATGACTTTCTCCCGCAAGTGCATGATCGGGCGCTGCGAGCACGCCGCGTGGATCAGGTGCGGCAGGATCTTATCTTCATAGAAATTCATTGGTAACCATCTCCGATAATGTCAGGACGCGTTGCTCAGTATATCGATGTCGCCCCCTACTGCTTCGGACGAATGGGTATCGCAGAAAAAATCGGCGGACTGCCTTAGCTGCCGGCGGTGTTGGCGATCACTACCGGCATTCTCGGCACAACACTGGCGCGCGGCCTCGACGTTCCAAGAACACATGTCCAGCTCTTTAAGCCAGTTGGCCAGGCGGTTTAGCCGGCCCCAGTAGCGCACCTCATTACGCGAGATCATCAATGTCGCGGTTTGCGCGCCAACCTCAAAACTCACGCAAAGGCCGCCCGCATCCGTACTTCTGACGTGCACACCGCGAATCGCGCTGGCACGCTGCAAGGTAATTAGTTCGCTTTCTGTAACGCACATATTTGCGCAATCGCAAGTTGGATTGAGCTAATCGACAAAATTCTCCGTCGCATGTTGTGATTTGATAATTTAAATGAGATTCTGACATCCACGGCGCCTTTATCATTTCGATAACGAAAGCCTGCCATTCGTCCAACCATTGGGGGGAAGCCATGTTGTCAACGTCGGAAATGCTAAGAATGATGCTGGTTTATTTTCACCTGATCGCATGCTGCGTCGCCATAGGCGCCATCCTGATCAGCGATCTCGGCATTCTGGTGCGCCTCTATCAGGGACGGATCGATAAACGGGCGGCAAATCTCCAAGACCTGAAACGTACCGTGTCGGGGATGCTGATCATCCTCTGGATAACGGGGCTGCTGCTGATTGGCCGCGACGCTGTCGGTGACGGCTGGAACTACACGCTCTCGAATCCCAAATTGCAGGCAAAAATTATCGTAGTCGCCCTGCTCACCCTGAACGGCATACTGCTGCATTGTCGGGTTCTGCCGATGATGTCCAAAGCCAGTTCGCTACTCAAGCTTGCTGCAGGGCAGCGCACATGGGCGATCTGGGCCGGGGCATTGTCCGGTGTTTCATGGCTGTATGCGGCATTTCTGGGCGTGGCGCGCCCATTGGCATGGAAAACGCCGTTGCCGAATCTGATGCTGGCTTATCCGGTGTTGATCGTACTTACCTTTGCCGGCATGTGGGCCTTTACTTCATGGGCGGTCAGGAAGACCGGCGGCTCATCCGAAGGGCTTTTCATGAACAGCCTGATCGCGCCATCCGACGCGACACGGAGGTCGCAACCGAACGGGAAGCGCCAAGCCGCCGGCCGCCATCCGGTGTCGAAAAATCCTGCACAGGACGTCGCGCGATTTTAGCGTGCCATGGCAAAATGATTCCGAGGCGAGCTGACACGCACTATCTTTATCCCAGCTTCTCCTGCCTGGGCAAACGCGGAGTTTCTCAAGACATGCAGCGCCATGGCAATCGAAAGGCCTCTTCTACTATGAGGGCAAGATCTCCAGTACGCGCTCCACGGGACGGCATAGCCGCACGCCCTTGGTTGTCTGCACGAACGGCCGGTTGAGCAGCGCCGGATGAGCAGTCACTGCGTCGAGCAGTTCATCATCCGACAACTGCGGATTGTCCAGCCCGAGTTCATGATAGAGCGCATCCTTATCCCGCAACGCAGCCCTGACCGTCAGGCCTGACATGGAAATCAATTCCTTCAACTTCTCGCGATCCGGCGGATTGACCAGATACTCGATCACTTGCGGCTCGATGCCGGCATTGCGAATCATCGCCAGCGTACTGCGCGAATTGCTGCACTTGGGGTTGTGATAAATAGTCGTATCCATAGTCGTGCTTTCGTTTCCTTTTTTGCCAGAGTGCCACGAGTCTAACAAAATACCCTGTCATCACGACGAGCATGGCGACGAGAAGCCTCAAGCTTGCATACTAACGTGAGTGTGCGGCAGCGCAACCACGCACGACAAATTTGTAATCAGATGCATCATCTGATGCATTCCGTAAATACCCTCTGTATATTGAGAGCGATACAACTCCGAATCGAGGTCAACATGAAACCCATTCTCCACGCGGCGGCCATCATTGCCATCAGCACTGCCGCTTTTGCGCCGATGCAGGCATCCGCACGGATTGATGTGAACATCATTATTCCGGTTGCACCGCCGCCGATCATAGTCGAAGCGGCTCCGCCGCCGCGAGGCGGTTATATCTGGGCGCCTGGCTACTGGAACTGGAACGGCAGCCGGCACGTCTGGTCCGAAGGCCGCTGGGAACAAGCGCGCGAAGGTCACCGATATGAGCGTCCCGAGTGGCGCCAGGACGGTGATAAATGGCGCTTTCAGGAAGGCGGCTGGAAAGAGGTCAAGAAAGACAAGAAGAAGAAAAACAAGCATGGCAATGGCAACTTCTGCCCGCCAGGCCAAGCCAAGAAAGGCAATTGCTGACAGGGCGCTGCATCCGCGGCAACCCGCTTGAACCGGCGATGTGAAAAACTGTCGGGCGCGCTTGAGTTTGATGTAGCAGAAATCAGGATAAGCCCGGGTTCGCAGGCAACGCGTTCCCGGGCTTCTGCTTTTTTGACGAAGTGACGATCAGATAAGCGTGGCCCGGAACGACGGCATTTGGCTATTTCATATTGAACAGCCTGGCGAAAAGTCCCTTTGGCTTTTTGGGGAAATATTTTTCCGGCGGCTCGTTATAGTCCAGCAGCAAGACCTTGTTTTCCAATATCTTGATCACTCTTTCCTTGTCTTCAAGGCGGGCGCGCAATTCGTTCGTTACTTCGTCTTTTACTTTTCGCAACGTGGATTCAAGCGCCAGCACGTGCTCAAGGGATTTGATTTTCTCTTCGAGGATGTGAAGCTGCACGTGATCGGCGGAGGTCGCGTGGTCGTTGGCACGTCCTTTCGGCAGCGGAAGCTGTGGATGCTCCCAAGTCTCGACCAGTTCTTCGAACTCGTCGATCGGCGAGTTGCCGGATGCCTGCTGCGCCGCACGGTCTTCTTTATAAAGCACTCCATACACGCGCAGTAGTTCCGATGTATCGATTACTGTAGCACCATCATGCGCCACTGATTTACTGAGACGCCCTTTATCGATATCTCGATACAGCGTCCGGCGTGAACGAAGGACAAGCTTTGCCGCTTCGGTAATTGTCACAAGAGCCATCTTTGCATTGCGCCATCTGTTGATTTTTCGGAGCACATGGTCGTGCCGTAAGCGATCCATGTTTCAGACAATGCGCCCACCCGGGTGTTCCGAAAGAATGCAATTAGCCGGCAATAAAAAGCCCGGCCGACGGTTAACTATTTATTGTTACGCCGCCATCGGAGCCAGCCAAGCCATCACAAACGATTGGACACTTCTTCCAATATAGCCTCGACTTTTCCGACCACAACTTCGCTCCCGAGGTCTGAATATCACCGGAGCGCTCACATCTTTTGCAAAATGCCACCGTCAATTGCTCTTTTATCTCTTCAAATAAATGCATCATGACCTCGATTAAGTTTCATTCACAGGCTTGATCCATCAATGCCTTGGCGCCCCGATCCGAATCAGGCGCCGCCGCGGCTATCCGGTACCGGTTACCCTGCTACTCAAACGGCCTTCACTGGCGAATGGAGCTGGCATGAGGTATCAATCGCATTCATGACGCAGGCACCCGGACTGCGCGTGCGATTACCGCGCTCGTCCGCAATTAATTTTCTGGCGAATTTAACCCGGTAGTGCGCGAATGATCGTTCCATGCATAAGTAACGGCATCCATGCAGACAGGCGTGTAGCGGAGTTGGCACCATGTGCCATCTCCGCTACACTTGCCAAATGGATAAAAATTGGTCCGATGAAATGTTGATGGAACGTTACCGAGATGACGATCTGGCGTCGTTCAAGGAACTGTATCAGCGGCACAGCCGGGGCTCGTATCAATTTATCTTTTGGCTTTCGCCGCGCAAGGATTGGGTAGACGAAATTGCGCAGGATACCTGGGCCCGTCTGCACGGCGCGCGGAAGCGCTATCAGGCGCAATCGGCCTTTCGTACTTATCTATATCAAATCGCGCGTAACCGGCTCATCGACCTGTTGCGGCAGCATCAAGACCTGTTGGCCAGCGATATGGGAAAGGCCGATGACGACGATGGCAGTGCGTTCGAGCACCTGGCCGACCTGGCGCAGAATGAATCATCTCCCGAAGATGATCTTGAGGAAAAACAGCGGGCTGCAGAGCTTCATGCCGCGATTCGGAGTTTGCCCGGCGAGCAGCGCGAAGCACTCGTGCTGCAACAGTTCAACGGCATGAGCCTGGAAGAAATTGCAATGATGACGGTGGTGTCGGCCGAAACCGTAAAGAGCAGGTTGCGCTATGCGATGCGAAAGCTGCGCCAGCAAATTCGCGGCGTCACGGCACAGGAGGCAGAGGCATGACTTCACATGACAGCAATTCGCGCGAGGATGCGGAGTTCGACCTGTTCCTGAAACGGGAGGGCGGGCTGGCGCAGCGTCTGCGGTCGCTCGAACAGCCTGAGCCATCCGCCGAGCTGGATGCCGCCATTCTGGCGAAAACGGAAAGCGCGCTGGAAAAAAGCGCGCGCTTGTCGCGCGGCGCATCGAACGATCCCGTTGTTCCCGGCGCGACGAATGTTCCTCCATCGTTCCTGCGACGTTGGCAAATACCGATGGGACTTGCCGCAAGTGTTGCCGTGGCGGTGCTCGTCACGCTTCAGTGGCAGGGCCAAACCGGAATGGATGCGCCGCTGCAAATTGCACAAGCGCCGCGGGCACAAGAGCCGGTCACCGAGCCCGCGCCGGTTGCCGGCTCCGCATCGAGTGGCTCAGTCGACGCAGAACTGCCGCCGGTCGCCAAAGCCGTTACTCGCGATCCGAAAAAACAAAGCCGCACCGCACCTTCGATTGCTCCTCCGGTCATGATTGCACAGGCGGATATCCCGAGCGAAGAGATGCGCGAAGTGCGTTCCTCCGCACCAGCTGCGGCGCCTACCTCGGCTCCGGTCCCGGCTGCCGCGCCGCCGCACCCGGGTGACCAGGCGGAAGCAGGCGCCAAACATCCACCCAAGCCATGGCTTGCGTTGATTGAAGAATTATTGAAAGCGGATCTGCGGCGCGATGCGCAGGAAGAATGGAAACAGTTCCAGAAAAGCTACCCGCGCTATCCGGTCCCGCAAAAATTGAAAAAAGAATTGGACCGTCTTTCCGAAAAATAAGTCGTCGCCCACACCGGGTGATTTTTCGGGCACCGTTACTTTATCGCTCATGGGAAAAATTAACGGGATCATTGTTGCAGCCATTGTTTTGATTGCAGGCATGGTTCCGGTTTTTGCCGCTAAGACAGTTGCTGAACTTGAAGTCAAGGATGATTTCGATAAATACCACCAGCTGATTTTGGTCGTCACAAAAACGCTGTATCAGGCGTATTTCGAAGGTGCGCAGTTCATACATTTCCTGCTTGGTCCCGCCACCGTTGCGCTGGCGCGAAGCATACTCAACCTGTTGAAGATCAGCGACCGCAGCACACGCGGATTCGCACTGAGTGTCACCGCGCATGGTATCGGCACCGGGCGTGCATTTCAGGTCAGCGCTGAAATGGGCGGCGTTTGCCGGATTGGCGATGGGCGTTTCCGGCGTGCTGACGGCGTTGCTGTTGCCCTGGCGTTGAAGTTGCTCGGAGTGTTTTAACTGGTACAGTGAACGCGTCTCCCATGAACTGGTGATTGTGATAACGGGTTGGCCATGGCAACATGCGGAAACATTTTCATCCCGCTTTGTCATCTCTCATGAAACCAATGCGCCCTTTCTACCATCGCCAGACAGAGATCAGCCGCTTGCGCTCGCAACTGGAGCTGACAGGGTGGCCCCGGCTCCAGATGTTCCTCATCGTGAGCATTACCGGAGGCGCCGGCTTCCTGGCAGCATACTGGCTGCTGTATTTTGGCGTCATATCAATGGCGCTTCGTTATCCGGCGGCGCTGGCCGTCGCCTACCTGATGTTCCTGTTTCTGCTTTGGCTGTGGATCAGGACAACGGCGGCAGACTATATCGATGCGCCCGATATTTCTGGGGTGTTCCCTTCTCCGGGGAAAAGCGCATCTTCCGGTTGCAGCAATAGCGCAGATGCAAGTCCCGATGACGGCGGTGTCGTGTCTGAAACCCTTGGCGCTGTCGGCCAAGCTGACGAGTTCGCAATTCCGCTGATGGTGTTGATCGTCATTGGCGCGCTGTTCCTGTCTTCGCTTTGGGTGGTTTATTCTGCGCCGGTTCTGTTTGCCGAATTGCTGATTGACGGCGCGCTGTCGGCCAGTCTGTATCGCCGGCTGCGCGGACTTGACACGCAACACTGGCTCGAAACGGCGGTTCGCCGCACGATCTGGCCGTTCCTGATCACCGCGCTGGTGCTGGGCGTTGCCGGCAAGGCGATGCAGCTTTATGCGCCCGGGGCAAAATCCATCGGTGATGTGATCCATCATTCCAGGCAGGCGAATGCGGTAGAGCCACCGTCCATCGAAAAATGAGCCAGATCAGTATCAATCGATCGAACATTCCGGCAGAACAGTGGTGAACGTCGTAAACCGCGAAAGCATTCCCATGCGCTACGAACTATATTACTGGCCCACCATACAAGGCCGCGGCGAATTCATCCGGCTTGCGCTCGAGGAAGCCGGCGCCGATTACGTCGATGTCGCGCGCCGCTCCGAGCGCAGCGGCATGGGCATGCCGGCAATGCTGGCGCTGCTGGAGGAGGCCGATGTCGTAACGCCGCCTTTTGCCCCGCCTTTTCTGAAAGCCGGCGACCAGATCATCGCGCAAACCGCGAATATCCTGCTGTTCCTCGGGCCGCGACTGGGGTTGGTGCCGGACGATGAGCCGGCCCGGCAGTGGGTGCACCAGTTGCAATTGACGATCGCGGACCTGGTGGCCGAGGCGCACGATACGCATCATCCGATCGCGACCGCTTTATATTACAGGGATCAGAAGCCGGAAGCGCTGCGGCGTGCGGCGGATTTCACCGGCGCAAGAATGCCGAAATTTTTCGATTATTTCGAAGCGGTGCTTGAGCACAATCCTTGCGGCGATACGTGGCTGGCAGGCGATGCGCCGACCTATGCGGACCTGTCGATGTTCCAGGTGTTTGCCGGCGTGCGCTATGCGTTTCCAAAAGCGATGCAGCGTTTGGAGCCGGCGTATCCGTTGCTGGCAGCGCTGCATGACCGCGTTGCCGCGCGTCCGCGGATTGCACGCTACCTGAAATCGAAGCGGCGCTTGCCGTTAAATAACGATGATGTGTTCCGCCGCTACAAGGAGCTGAATTTGTAGCCGCTATGCCAGGCCGAACCAGCCCAGCGCCGCGCCTGCGCCGAGCAGCCACAATAAGTGAATCCGGGTTTTCCAGATCAGCAGCGCAGCGGCCGCCGTCAGCAGCCACAAAGGCCAGTCGGTCGCCGGATTCTTGTTTGCGCTGGCCATGATCCACCCAGTCGCAATCAGCAGTGCAATCACGATCGGCGCCATGCCTTGCTTGAATGCGCGTACCGCACGCAGTTCGCGATTGCGGTGCGCCCAACGTGTGGCAAGAAAAGTCAGGGTTGTGCTGGGCAGCAGGATGCCGATCATCGCAATCAGTACCCCCAGCAATCCCAGCGCCGCGCTGCCGGCGTTGACGCCGATATGCCAGCCCATCAATGCGATGAACAGCACATTCGGCCCCGGCGCCGCTTGCGCAATCGCGATCGATGCATTGAACTGAGCGTCGGTCAGCCAGTTCTGCTGACCCACCAGGTAGCGATGCATCTCCGGCGCGGTGCTGATCGCGCCGCCGATCGACAACAGCGACAGCGATAGGAAATGCCCGAACAGGTGAAGCCAGTCGCCCCATTGCATGTTGAGCAGCGGCGCTTCGGTCATGGTTTGATCTTGCGATAGGTGAGCAGGCACGACACGGCGCCCAGGCCGAACAATGCATACACCAGGGGCCAGCGCAGCAACGCGATGATGGAGAAACAGGCCGCCGCGAGCGCGATGCAGATCGGGACGCCGAGCGGATGTTTCTTCAATGCGCTCAATAGTTTGAGGCCGGTCGATGCGATCAATCCGGCAGCCACCGCGCTCATCCCATGCAATGCGCCGGTCACGCCGGGATGGCTCGCGTATTGCGCGTAGACCATGGCCAGCAGCACTACCAGCACCAGCGGTACGGTCAGCATGCCCGCTAGTGCCGCCAGCGCACCGCGCAAGCCGAAGTAGCGTGCGCCGATCATCATCGACAGGTTGACCACATTGGGTCCGGGCATGACTTGCGCGACCGCCCAGTCTTCGACGAATTCTTCCTGGGTCATCCAGCGTTTTCTTTCGACCATTTCACGCTGGACGATGGCCACGACGCCGCCGAAGCCTTGCAATGCGAGGACGGTGAAGGAAATGAACAGGTCGGACAGGGATTGCGGTTGGGGGTGGGGTTCGGATGGCGAGGGATTCATGCGGGTATTATAAAAGGGACTGGCAAAATGAGCTTGCACCGTTGAACCCGGTCCCCTGTCCGCACGTGCGGCTGATCGCGATTATGATATCGGCAAGACTGAAAAGATCGACGCGGATTGCTCCTGAAACATCTTCATGACGGCATGAATCATCAAACCTGTATGGCGGCAATGACTTCGAAAATCGTAGGCGTAACAGGCGGCATGGGCAGCGGCAAATCCGTGGTCCGGCAAATGCTGCAGGCTCTGGGTGTACCCTGCCTGGATGGGGACATGGTCGCAAGGGAAATTCATCAGCAACCCGGCCATCCTGCGCTCGCCGAGGTTGCGCTTGCTTTTCCGCATGCAATGACGCCGGACGGACGCTTGAGCCGTGGAAGCTTGCACCGGATTTTCGCGCTCGATCCGGCCGCCAACGAGCGCTTGAAAGCCATTCTCGGACCCTACGTGATTGGGCAGATGACGCAATGGGCCGCACAGCAAAAAACGCCTTACGTCGCCTGGGAATCTGCACTGATTATCGAAGCAAACATTCCGGTTGACCGCGTGCTGCTGGTCGATGCCAGCCGCGAATTTCAAGTCGCCCGCGTACAGCAAAGAAATCCGTATTGGAGCGTGGCGCAGATCGAAAACATACTCGCACTGCAGATGGATCGTGCAGATCGGGCGCATCATGCGCATGATACGATTTGCAACGATGGGTCGCTTGAAGATGTGCAGCGGCAAGTGGAAACGCTGCATCGGACCTATCTGGAATTATGGGGAGCAGCATGAAAAAAATTGCGTTTTCAGGAACGTTGGACCCGATCACCAATGGCCACATGTGGGTAATCGGCGAAGCCCGTGCACTGGCGGACGAGGTCACGGTTTTCCTGTCGGAGAATCCATTCAAGAAGCCGCAGTTCCCTGCGGGAAAACGCAAGCAGATCATCGAATTGAGCGCCGCCGAAAGAGGATGGGACAACGTTCATGTCGTCATCGTCAAAGGCGACTATACGGCGCGCGCCGCCAAAAAACACGGTATCGACTACCTGATCCGCGGCATTCGCAATACCGCCGACTTCGATTACGAAAATCTGATTCAGCAAACAAACGTGGATGTGCTGCACGGTGCAAAGACTATCTTCGTCATGCCGCCGCGCGACCTCGGGTCGGTCAGCTCCAGTTTTGTCCGGGCGTTGCAAGGGCCGGTCGGCTGGCATTGGAGCATGAAGAAATTCGTGCCCGGACCAGCCTATACCGCCTGGATTCTCGATTGGCTGCGCAAGGAATGGGAAGCGCTGTGGCAGTACCAGAATGCCGCTCCACAAGCGACGGCCGATGCGGATCGCTGGTTTGAACGTTTGACCGGACCGTCATCGTATGGCGGCGGCACGCGCCATTATCACAACCTCGACCATCTGGTGCACGGCTTGAGCGAAATTGGCGTATGGGCCGCCAATGTCGAAGCCGATCAGCAGGATGCGGATACGCTGAGAAAAGCGTTCTGGTTCCATGATGCGGTGTACCAGCACGACGCCGGCGGCTTGTCCGATGAAGAAGAGAGCGCGAGGCTGTGGCTGGACAGCGGCTTGGATCGTGCCGCCGTTGAAGATGTCACGCAGTTGATCCGCGCGACGGATCATTTTCAGGAATCCGCAATTGCCCACCGATTGAAAAACATTCTGCTAGGCGCGGATCTTGCGATCCTCGGGCAGGAAGACGATGTATACGATACGTACCGGAAGGCGATTCGCATGGAGTATGCGCACGTGCCGAATGCAAAATACCGGGAGCATCGCTGCAAGGCGTTGACGCATTTTCTCCGCAAGGCGCAGACAGGCACGCTGTATGCAGACGTTTACTTTTCCGGACAATACAATCAGCGGGCGATGGCGAATTTGCAGCGAGAGATTGCCGAGTTGAGCGGCAAAAGCCAATCACTTTGAACAACAAGTCATTTCAAGTGCGGCGCAATCTCGCTGTACTCGGAATGACGGATTTAGCGATTGGCCCTGCCGGTACACGCTTCAATCATGCGGGTGCTTGTGAATCGGGTCCACCCAATGTACCTCCTCCGGCTTTTCAACCGCGGCGATATCGAGATTTATCACGACCGCTTCATTGTCGCTGCGCACCAGCACGCACTCCAGAGGCTCCAGGTCGCTGGCATTGATTTCCTGGTGCGGTACATACGGCGGCACGTAGATGAAGTCGCCCGGACCGGCTTCGGCAACATATTCCAGATGGTCGCCCCAGCGCATCCGCGCCCGGCCGCGTACCACGTAGATCACACTCTCCAGCGCGCCGTGATGATGCGCGCCGGTCTTGGCTTTCGGGTGGATCGTCACCGTGCCTGCCCACAGTTTTTGCGCGCCGACGCGGGCAAAATTGATCGCCGCGGCGCGGTTCATGCCGGGCGTCTGCGCCGTGTTGGTGTCGAGATTGTCGCCTGGAACAACGCGTACGCCGTTGTCGCGCCATTGGGGCTGATCTGCTGTGTCGCTCATGATGTCCTCCGTTCGGATAAATAAATCATACGCCTGAAATTCGAGGCCGATTTGACGCAGCCGATTAAGGTTGAGGTACGGCAATTGCTCATCAATGTCCTTGGATGCGCACCACAAGAATGCTGTTCCGCATAGACGCGCTACGAACAACCACGCCCAGCCGCACCGTTTCTTGAAAACGGCTCTTTGGTACCTGCCTTGACCTCTGATATGCTGGCGAGCACGCGTTGATCAGATCCGCGCAGAACACCTACAAGAAAAAACACACGATGACCTCCGTATTTCAATCAAAACCGTCTTTGCCCTCGGTACGTCAGCTGTTCCGATCCTTCTCCTGGCTCGTCTTGATCTTCGCTTCGACTGCTTTTGCGCAGGAGTCCACGACTCCTGCGCAGGCCCTGGAAAAAGTTTTTGCCGATTATTCTCGCGACACCGCACCGTACTTTCCTTTTGCCGCCAGCGAAAATGGTGCGCGCAAATACGACAGTGTGCTCGCGAACAACCTGAGCGATGAGTATCGGGCCGGATTGAAACGCGTATGCAGCGCCTATCTAAATGAACTGGGCGGAATTTACCGTGCCGAGCTGCCGCGCCAGTCGCAACTGAGCTACGACATCTTTGCGTACCGGCTCAACACCTGTATCAAAAGCTTTGCATACAACTGGCACTTAATGCCCATCAATCAAGCCAGCGGCTGGCCGTCAACTTTCCCGGCGATCGGCGCAGGAAAAGGCAGCCATCCGTTCAAGACGGTGCAAAACTATGATGACTTCCTGAAGCGCATCGATGGATTCGTTGTCTGGATCGATAGCGCGATAGCGAATATGCGGATCGGCATTGCGCGCGGCATCACGCAACCGCGCGGCGTGATGGTCAAGGTCATCCCGCAACTCGATGCGCATATTGTCGACAGTGCGCAAAAGAGCATATTTTACCAGCCGCTGACGAAATTTCCAGACGACTTCGATGAACTAACCAGAAAACGATTGACTGAGCAATACACCGCCGCAATCGAGCAAAAAATTGTACCGACGTATCGCAAACTGCGTGCGTTCATTCAGGATGAATATCTGCCGAAATGCCGGACTTCGCATGGCTTGCGCGACATTCCTGACGGCGCCGACATGTATCTGCTGGCAGTGAAGGATGCGACCACCACCGATATGAGACCGGATCAAATCTACGATATAGGCATTGCGGAAGTGGCCAGAATCACGGCGGAAATGAAAAAACTGGAGGCCGAGATCGATGCGGAACGGGATGCACCGCTTGCCCAGTATCAGGATGTGGAATCGCTGCTGAACGGCTATCGCGATTTGCGCGCTTCCGTTGAAAAGGAATTGCCGAAGTTGTTTGGTCATTTGCCGAAAACCGATTTTGAAATTCGCGCGATTGAGCCTTACCGTGAAAAATCGATGTCATCGAGTTATATTTTTCCTCCAATCGACGGCAAGCGCCCGGGGATCTTCTACCTGAACGCGGCCGCGCTAAGAGGCGCCGGCTACAGCAACGTTTCACGCAGCCTGTTCATTCACGAGACCATTCCCGGGCACCATTTGCAAATTGCCTTGCAAAGAGAAAACAAGGAGTTGCCGCTGTTTCGCCGGATCGGCTGGTACAACGCATTCGGCGAGGGCTGGGCCTTGTATGCAGAGAGCCTGGGCGCCGATCTGGGCATGTATCGGAACCGGCGCGACAGAATGACGATGTTGTCCGATGAACTGTACCGCGCCGCGCGGCTGGTGGTCGACGTCGGCTTGCATGACAAAGGATGGAGCAGGGAAAAGGCGATCGATTACATGAGGGGCGCAGGCAAGATGTCACCTGATTCCGCGGAGCGAGAAGTCGAACGCTACATGGTCTGGCCGGCGCAGGCGCTCAGCTACAAGATCGGCCAGATGAAAATACTCGAAATCCGCAGGAAAGCCGAAGCCAGGCTCGGAAGCGCATTCGATGTGCGCGCATTTCATGACGAACTTTTAAGGGATGGTGCAATGCCGCTGGACATTCTGGAAGCAAAAATGGATAGCTGGATTGCGGCGCAGCAGCAGTAGCAGCCACGTTACGGACCGGCACCGTCTCAGCTGGCTTTACCTGTCTTGAACACGGACGCATCCCGGCTTCCCGTTAGCTCGTCGTTTGGGCATTGCACGGATTACCAGTGTCGATTGAATTGAAGTTTCCAGTCACGGCCGGCTGTCCCGCTGCCCGCACCTTCATGGTTTATCTGATTTTTCCGGAGTCGCCCCGTATCGGACGCGAGTTAGTCTCAACGGCGTGACGAATACAAAATGCCGCCGATGATCAGCGCGAACGCCGCACCATGATAAAGATGCGGCATTTCGCCCAAAAATGCCGACGACATCACGGCCGCAAACAACGGTGTGAGATTGCTGAAGAAGCCCGCAACGCTGGGCCCGGCACGCTGGACGCCGGCGCCCCAGCAGCGAAAGGCGATGATCGCCGGCCCGACCGCGACGAAGAGCAACGCCGCCGCCAGTGGCCAGCTCCAGTAAATATGCGCATCGGTGACAGCCCACTCGCCGGCCGCAAATGCGCCGGACCAGACCAGGCCGAACGCCACTTGCGCCAGAAGAAATGCGGCCCAGTTGGCGCGAATATCCTTCGGGTCTTTGGAAAGCGTCAACAGCCAGCTGTAATACGACCATGCGATGGTAGCCAGGATCATGAAGATATCGCCGGGCACCAGGCGCATCGCCAGCAACTGACGCCATTCGCCGCGGCTGAGCACCAGCAACACCCCGACGATCGAGAGGGCGGCGCCAATCACTTGCTTGCGCCCGACTTGCGCGCCGAAGAACATCCATCCGATCAGCAGCATCCAGACCGGCATGCCGGCTGCGACCAGGGTCACGTTGATCGGGGTGGAAGTCTGCAGTGCCAGATACTGAAGCGAGTTGTAGAGACCGATCCCGAGCAGCCCGAGCAATGCAAACCGGCGCCAGGAGGTCCATAGGCCACTGCCGCGACGGAAAATGAAACTCGCCAGCGGCAACAGGATCACCAGAGCAATCGCCCAACGCAGGAAATTCAGCGTCATCGGCGGCACCAGCTCATGCACCATGCGCCCGACGATGGCATTCCCGGCCCAGAGCAACGGCGGGATGGTGAGCAGCAATGCAGTGGACGGCGTCAATTTTGAATTCATGAAATGCAGGTCAGTTGCTTTGAATTAGCCGTTATTGCGCCGGGCGCTCGCCGCGATCCGATAGAGTGCGGACCAACATCATATCCAAATACCGCGCAGATCCGCTGCATGGCTTCAAACAGCCATTGTGAACGGTTTTCGCAGCATGCCTTTTTGTCATCCTCCGCGGCTGCGCCGTTAAGGATCGCCGATTTGCCTCGGAGCCCGGTGTAAATATTCATGCATTGCTACAATACAAGTCAGAGCGATAAATAGCTGTAGCGTACCGAATCAACGCGGTTTGTATCCAACCAAAAATTAAAATCAATCATGCTGATCAAGCCAGGCAACGTCTTCTTCGTCCTTTTGTTCTCCTTCCTGCTCGCCGCATGCAAGGAAGCGCCGCGATATCAACCGGCGCCTGCGGGCACGGTGGTGCTTGCCTTCGGCGACAGCGTGACGCATGGAACCGGCGCCGGATCGAGCGAGGATTATCCGACCCGACTCGCGCAACGCAGCGGCTGGAAAGTCGTCAACGCCGGCATCCCCGGAGACACCGCCGCGGCGGCGACGTCGCGTATCGACGCGTTGTTGCGAGAGACGAATCCCGCAATGGTGATTGTCGAACTGGGCGGCAATGACTTTTTGCGCCGGCGCGGCGAAAGCGAAGTCAAGGAAGACTTGCGCACCATTCTCCGCGCGGTCAAAAAATCAGGCGCCACCCCGGTGCTGGTCGCCGTGCCGCAGTTTTCGATCACGCTGGTCGGCGGTTTGTCCGATGCGGTGATCTATGCCGACCTGGCCAAAGAAGAAAGTGTATTGCTGGTGGAAGACGTGTTTTCAGATGTACTGTCCGACGCATCGCTGCGCGCCGACCGCATTCATCCCAATGCCGAAGGCTATCGGAAATTGGCGGACGGCATTGCGAAAGCCCTGGACAAAGCCGGGTTGCTCGCCGTGCATTGAAACCAAAGCGGGATTGCCGTCGGGCGATGTCCGGGCACGATCAGGCAATTGAGGATGTCGCCGCCATTCTGAAATCATTTCATGCTGCCGAATACCTTGCCGATGATTTTGCTGCCGCTGCCGATCGGATCGCGCCGGATCGCTTTCTCTTCTTCACCGATCATGTAAAACAAGCCGTCCAGCGTGCGTTGCGTCACATATTTCTCAACCGTCGATTGCTGTTCCGGGACGATATTGAACTTGGCGACTTGCGCGACCGTCGAATTGTATTTCGAGGCCAGTCCTGAACGGTCGGTAATTGATTTGACGATCGGCAGGAACTTGACGCCCAGCGGGCCGCTGGTTTTCTGCCTGAAAAAATCCGTGACCGACGTCTCGCCGCCGGACAGGATATTCTTCGCATCGGTGACGCTCATCGACTTCACCGCATTCAGCAGCAGCGGTTTGGCGAGCGGCACGGCTTTTTCGGCGGCGCGGTTCATCGACAGCACCAGTTCATCCAGTTGCGCGCCGCGTCCGGTCATCTTCAGGAGCGGTTGCGCCTGCCGCAGGATGCCGGGTAGCTCGATCTTCACCTTGTCGTTGTTCAGAAAGCCGTTCTCGACACCGAGTTTGGCCACGGCCGCGACCGAACCCTTTTCCAGCGCCGCCTTCAGTCCGCTGGTCGCATCCTGATTGGAAAGGTCGGACAGCGAAAATGCAAAAGCGGCCGACGCGAATAGTGCTGTCGGCAGCAACGCGGAAACTTGAAACAGTTTTGATTTGAGCATGATGGGCGAGAGCTGGTTCTTGAGTGGTGTGTCGCAAGAAGTATATTCAACTTTGCCGAAACAAAACGAGTTCCCGAGATTTTTTTATCGGTACGAACGGGACTGCGCTGGGCAATGTCAATGTGCCAAGAGGGTCTAACGCAATGAAATGAATCCAGCCGGGCATAGGTTGTGAAACACTGTTGACGGCGTGCCGGGACTGGTGGGGCACATTGAAAACCGAAGCATGCTCGAAAGCGGGCGTCGGCTTGCGCGCTACTCCACTGCAGTCATCAAAATGGTCTCACCGGTCGCCACCAGTTTTCGCACGCCATCCTTTTCTGCGAATACTTCAGCGGTCGTGAAGATCTGTCGCTTGCCTGCCTTGACGACTTTTCCGCGCGCGAGAAACACATCGCCAATTGCCGGCGACAGGCAGTTGACCGAATAATGCGAAGCCAGCAGGCGCTTGCCGGTCGCGGCGGCCGCGGTGAAGCCGCAGACCGTGTCGATCAGCGTGCCGATGAGGCCGGCGTGCAGAAAGCCGGAATACTGTCCCAGTTCTTCTTTCCACGGCAGGCGGAGTTCGACCTCGCCGTTTGCGGCACGCGTCACTTCCAGTCCGGTCCATTCGTTGAACAAGGAAGTGCGGCTGATGTTTTGCAGATACTCAAGTGCGTTGGGTAGAGCGTTCATTGGACGGGCCTTGCTTGAAAAGGTTGTCGGGAATTCGGTTGATATAACGGGGTCACTTCGAGCGCAGAAAAAATTTCGGCCGACGGCGTTGTTCGCGACGACCTGGATGCTTTATCCCACTCGCGATGGCATGGGAATTAGTGAGCCGTTTCAATTCATTTGGCCATCGCGCGAAATGTTGCACTCGCCTTCGCGCATGCAACGCCGTCGGCGGTGATGTAAGCCTGCGCAAAACACAAGGTCGCTCCGACCTTGGTGAACACCGTATCGAACTCCAGCCAGTCGCCGATTTTCGCGACGCCCATGAAATCGATCGACAGATTCACCGTCAAAAGACCGTGCGGTGTCGAGAATTGGCTGGCGCATGAAAGCCCCATCGCATTGTCCGCCAGAGCGTAAATCAAGCCGCCATGCGCAAGTCCGCGCGCGTTGGTGTGGCATTCCCTGATACGCAGACCCAGCACGACCTTCGCGTCCGACTGTTTCGAATAAAGCGGTTCCCATGCATCCGTAACAGGACTTTGGCGAAAATGCCTGGCAAAGCCGGATGGGATATCTTTTACTTGCGTTTCATCTTGTGGCACGATGTTGCCTTTCAATGGAATACTATCGAGATCAGCTGATCCAATGTCTAATTCATTTAGACCAGTCTATATAATATATGCCGATATGACAAGCAGAGAATCGATCCGATCAGGAGCACCCTTTGTCCGCCGCCCCTAAACATCGCGACAAGATCGTGCGTGCGGCGGCGTTGCTGTTCAGGCGCAACGGATATGCCGCCACCGGCATGAATGACATCGTGGCCCTGAGCGGCGCGCCGAAAGGTTCGGTCTATCACTACTTCCCGGAAGGCAAGGAGCAGATCGCGATTGAGACGATCCATTACGCATCGGGGTTGGTCGCCAAAACCCTGGCTGAATTATCTGAAACATACTCAACGCCGTCCGATATGGTGAGCGCGTACGGGACCTTGCTGCGCGGCTGGCTCGCCAAGTCGGAATATCAGGATGGCTGTCCGATCACCACCACTTTGCTGGAATTGTCTGCAACGAGCGAACCGGTGGCGCAAGCCGGGCGAAGCGCGTTCGCGTCATGGAAGAATATTTATCAGGGAAAATTGACGGCGGCCGGCGTATCGGAACAGCGCGCAAACAGCCTTGCTTCAATGGCGGTCATCAGTTTTCAGGGCGCGTTGATCATGACCAAGGTGGAACACAGTTCGCAGCCGATCGTCGATGTGGTGGCTGAGATAACCAGCCTATTCGATGCGGCGGTTTCATGATTGCATGGGTGGCATACGATAAGCCCGTCATCCAAGGCCCGTCATTCCGAATGAAATGAGGAATCTCAAACCTTTCAGATACCGAACACATTCTGGACTCCTCGTCCCGTTGCTCCTGTGAATGACAGTGCGTTTTGCGGAACGCGCTTATCGCCTGAAGCGCGTAAACACTTCAAACTCCCACGATCGCATCGCCAGCAGCAAGGTATAACCTTCCCGGTGCTGATCCGCCAGTTTCTGGTCTGCCTGATGCTGTTGCGCGAAATCCTGAGCGACGCGCTGGAGCCGCTCGACAAACGCGGGCGCGAGGCTTTTGCTGATCGAGCCATGCACCAGCACCAGCGACTCATCATCTTTGTCAAAGCCGCCGGAAAAATAATCCTGCAGCGCATTCTCGCGGAAAAAATTCATCACCGGGCCATGCGGCCGCCAGCGAAATGCCTTCGCCAACTTGAGCCGGTAACGGTTGAGCGGACGCAGCTCGATGATGCCGATCCGGTCCAACTGCGCCAGGTACTTGATGCCCTCCGGTTCGTCCAGCCGGTAATTCGACGTGATCTGTTCCAGCGTCCATTGGCTCAACACGCAGATCGCCACCAGCAGCAGCTTCTTGTCGGCTACCACTGCCTTTTCCTGCGTAAGGGTCAATTCCGCCAGCAAGGGTTGCGAATCCGCGACGCGTTGCGCCAGCTCGGCAAAGTCCATCTTCAGCGCACCGCAGATGGCGTCGATGCGCGACAACGGCATATCCCCTTTCGCCAGCATGCGCTTGACGCTCGACTCCGCCATGCCGAGCTTTTGCGCCAGGTCGGCATAGGTCATGTGCGCTGACTTGAGTTCTTCCTTGAGTACCGAAATAAGATTGGCGGTTGTGGTCATCGAGTATCAATCCTTGCTACCTTCGGTAGCGTGCGACAACGATAGTACATAATTTCTTTTCACGATGGTGTTCGGGCGGTATATTAGTCGCTACTTTTTTATCCGAGGCAAACGATGGACCAATCAACGGTGGGCAAGCAAACCGACGCTGCGGCGCAGCACGATGTTGTTCACGCCGCGCATCCCAATCAGTTCGCGCTGCTGAAGCAACGCCGCTTCGCCCCATTTTTCTGGACCCAGTTTTCCGGGGCCGCCAACGACAACCTGTTCAAGTTTGCGTTCACGGTGATGGTCACCTATCAGCTCCAGGTAAGCTGGATGCCGCCGGCAATGGCGGGCCTGGTGATCGGCGCCCTGTTCATCCTGCCGTTCCTGTTGTTTTCGGCGACCAGCGGGCAGATTGCCGATAAATTCGAGAAGACCGCGATCATCCGGTTCTTGAAGGATCTCGAAATCGCGATCATGGCAATTGCAGCCTTCGGTTTCATGTCAGGCAATGTGCCGGTGCTGCTGGCCTGCATTTTCCTGATGGGTCTGCAATCGACGGTATTCGGTCCGGTCAAATTCGCCTACCTGCCGCAAGCGCTGAATGAGCGTGAACTGACCGGCGGCAACGGAATGGTGGAGATGGGAACTTTCGTTGCCATCTTGCTGGGCAACGTTATCGGCGGCTTGCTGATCGCGGTCCCGGAAATTGGCCGGATTCAAGTCTTGGTGGCATGCATCGTGATCGCGCTGGCCGGCCGCGCAGTGGCGCAGTTCATTCCGCTCGCGCCGGCCACCGATCCGGGACTGAAAATCAACTGGAACCCGGTCAGCGAAACCTGGCGCAACCTGAAGATGGCGCACCAGAACCTGGTGGTGTTCCGCTCGCTGCTCGGAATCAGCTGGATGTGGTTCTTCGGGGCGGTTTTTCTCAGCCAGTTCCCCAGCTTTGCGATGGAAGTATTGCATGGCAACGAGCAGGTGGCGTCGCTGCTGCTGGTGGTGTTCTCGATCGGCATCGGGACCGGTTCGCTATTGTGCGAAACCCTCGGCCGCCGCCATGTCGAAATCGGGCTGGTGCCGCTGGGTGCGATCGGCATGAGCATTTTCGGCATCGATCTGTATTTTGCATCGCGCGATCTGCCGCCTTCCGCGCTGTTGACGCTAAGCGAGTTTGTGGCAGTGCCCCAGCATTGGCGCGTGATGGCCGACCTGGCGTTGCTGAGCATGTCGGCCGGATTGTATAGCGTGCCGATGTATGCGTTGATCCAGCTGCGTTCGCAGCCGACTCACCGTGCGCGCATCATCGCCGCCAACAACATTCTCAATGCCTTGTTCATGGTCGCCAGTTCGGTGATCGCCGGCATCCTGCTGAAACTGGGTATGACCATCCCGCAGATTTTCCTGTGCGTGGGTCTGGCCAATGCGGTGGTGGCAGCTTACATTTTCCTGCTGGTCCCCGAGTATCTGCTGCGCTTCGTCGCGTGGGTGATGTCGCACTTCATGTACCGCTTCAAGGTCAGCGGCGACGAAAACATTCCGCTGGAAGGGCCGGCGGTCCTGGTGTGCAACCACGTCAGCTTTGTCGATGCGATCCTGATGAAGGCGGCCAGCCCGCGGCCGATCTACTTCGTGATGGATCACCGCATCTTCAAAATCCCGGTGTTGGGCACCTTGTTCCGGCTTGCGAAAGCCATCCCGGTTGCGCCGCGCAGTGAAGACCCGGAAGCGTACGAGCAAGCCTTCGAGCGCGCCGCGCAAGTGTTGAAAAACGGCGATCTGCTCGCGATATTTCCCGAAGGCGCGATCACCCGCGACGGCAAGCTGCAGCCGTTCAAGGGCGGCATCATGAAAATCCTGGAGCGTGCGCAGCAAGACGGCGTGACGCCGCCGGTGATTCCGATGGCGTTGACCAATCTTTGGGGGTCATACTTCAGCCGCATCGAGCAAGTCAACGGCACGCAGGTTGCGATGGTCAGGCCGTTCCGCCGCGGACTGCTGAGCCGTGTCGGGCTCAACGTCGGCACGGCAGTGCCGGCCGGCCAGGCGCAGCCTGCGTTGCTGTATCAGCGGGTCGAAGGTTTGCTGGAGACTAAGTAAGTATCATATTCTGGTACTTATGGAATAACATTACAGGACTGGCATACTAAATCGATGCTTTTTGAATAGATGGCAATCACAATGTACTCACCTTAACTTTAACCAAGGGGAGAAAAACATCATGATTAGCTTGAAAAAAACTGCATTGATTACTTCGTTGTGTGCCGGCCTGACCGGATGCTATGTCGTTCCGATTCAATATCCGGCGCCGAATACGCCGCACTCCAGCGCACCTGTCGCAGTGCCGGTTCAGTTGCCGGTATTGACTGCGCGCCTGTACCCGGTCAATGAGACCGCCGCGGCCATCGGCCGGCTCTCCGGCACGATCAGCCGACCGGAGCGCGGCCATGGAATATTCTCGCTGATGGCCGGCAGCGAAACCTATTCAGGTGAAGCCACCAGGGCGCCGGGTTCGTCGAGGGGAACAGCGAATGCCGCTGGCAACCAGGGAGGCTACATCAAATGCGAGTACACGATGACGAATGCCTTGCTGGGAAGCGGCGTCTGTACTTTCTCCAATGGCGCGCGTTTTGATATGCATATTTCGGGATAGGCGAATCGGTGTGCGGATGCCGGTCGGCAGAAATCCACCCGGTATCCGCAATCGCGCTATCTCTGACCTATGCAGCAGGGGTGGGGTCAAAAGCATCAATTTGCTTTGCTGTCATTCACTAACGTAGATCTCAATAGAAAGATACCCGATGAGCAGATCGTTAAGGCTGTCTGAAAAATGGTTCCACCGTGGTTTGTGGCTGGTGGCCTTTGTGTTTGCAAGTTTCCTGATCGGTCTGGGCGGCACGATCGTGGAAAATCTGCCGAAGGTCGAGCGCAATTATTCACTGGATGATTTTATCGACCAGAGGCTCGCCCAGCAGGCGCGCGATACCGCCAAAGCTGCGCAGAATGCGGGAAAGGACGCGCAGGAGGCACTCGACCAGACGGAACTCAAGGCACGCGTGGCGCAGTCCGATTACAGGTCGGCGCGTGAAAGTTTCAACAACTGGCTCGCCACCCGGCATGCCACTGCTCGCAGCGATCAGGACCCCGAGTTGATATCGCGTACCAAGGCATTGGATGCGCTCAAGACGACCGAGCGGCAGACGCTCTCGCATGTCCAGGCGCAACAGCAGGCGGCGCTGGATGCACGCCAGACGCAGGCACGCGCCCAAGCGCAGTTGCGTGAACTGGAGCAAGCCGCGGAAACCGAATTGCGTACCGCACAGCGCAGCCAGGATCTGAGAGTATTTCTCTACCGCCTGGCATTGACATTGCCGTTGCTGGTGATTGCCGGATGGCTGTTTGCGAAAAAAAGAAAGGGTACTTACTGGCCGTTCGTATGGGGCTTCATCTTCTTTGCACTGTTCGCCTTCTTCGTCGAACTGGTTCCTTACCTGCCGAGCTACGGAGGGTATGTACGCTATGCGGTGGGTATCGTGATCACCATACTGGTGGGGCGGCAGGCAATCGTGTCGCTGAACCGCTATCTGGAGCGGCAAAAACTCGCCGAACAAAAGCCTGATCTGGAGCGCCGTGAAGAACTCAGCTATGACGTTGCGCTGGCGCGGCTGGCCAAAAGCGTGTGCCCCGGTTGCGAACGCTCGGTCGATTTAAAAGACCCGGCCAACGACTTTTGCCCGCATTGCGGCATCGGCCTGCATGACCATTGCGTGAAATGCGACGCGCGAAAAGGTTCTTTCGCGAAATTCTGCCATGCGTGCGGAACTGTCGCCGGCGCCCGGACGAAAGCTGCCGTCTAGCGTGTTGGCAAAAACCGTGTTTCTTGGAATCAGGCGCCAGGCCGGTTTTTTCCGGCTTGTTCGGCCTCGCTATCGAACATCGGCAGCGTCACTTCCGCAACCAGGATCGCGGATACGTCACCGGCCGCATCGGAAAAAAGCGAATGACGCCCCATCTTCGCCCCGCTGGGAATCGGCGGCGCAACCGAGGCGGGAGACGAGCCCTTGAGTTGTTCGGCAACCCAGACCGGATTTGAAAATACCGCCGACTTCACCTGGTCGTTCGTGAAGCGCAGCATTTTCTGGTCGCGGACAAAGAAAAATCCGCCTGGCTCGGTATCGTCGAAGAGCGCGCGCAAGGTGCTCGGCAAGGTGCCGAGATGACGCGCATAACGGGTTTTCGGGGAAAGCGAAAATTGCTGCGGCGGCTTGCCGTCGGGTCCGCCGGTGATCACGACCGGGTCCGAGCCGCTGGATGGTTTGTAGGCGCCCAGCACGGCTTCTTCATAGATCCGGCCGAATGGAAAATCCGCGCCGTTATACAAGCGCAAAGTCGCAATACCCTTCTCTCTCGAATCATGCCGCGGCCTTGTGGAAGCCGCCGTTCTGGAGCGGGTAAACATCGTTCACCTCCCATTTTGTCGAGCCGGCCCGGTGCGGGGCAAGGCGTGCAACAAAATAGACATATGCCGTGCATATTCGTTCCCGGTCGACATCGAGCGGTGGTCATGCAGGGAAAGTGCGGGCGCATGGTCCAACGGCCAGGTTCATGTGGCGGAAAACCGGCAGGCAAGCATAAAATTTGTCGACAGCCGTCGCGCGTACTGCGTTCCATGCCGATACGCTTTTTATCTGTGGCGGTGGTCCAGGTAACTGTCCGGCTGGCGAGAACGGGGTGCGGTACGGGCTTGAGCGTTGATGCTATGAAAAGCCGAAAATCGTCGTGAAGCGTTCGGAGCGGCTTTGACCGGACCTTGAAAGATCAGTCGAAGTCGGATTTGATATAGGCGAATTGCCGCAGGATATCGAGCGGAATGATGTCCAGCGCATGATGGTCAGTGCTTTCCAGCACTACCTTGGGCGCCGCCCCGGCCAGGTACGCTTCTTTCCACCGCAGCGCGCACAGGCACCATTGATCGCCGCCTTGCAATCCGGGAAATCCGTACTCGGGAATGGCGGTGCTCAAATCGTTGCCGCGGCTGGCGCTGAACGCCAGGAAATCCCCGGTCATCACGGCGCAGATGACGTGCGTGCCGACATCATCGACACCGGTCTTGCAGCACCCGTCCCGGAAGAAACCGGTAATCGGATCGAATGAGCAGGGAACCAGCGGTTCGCCCAGGACGTTGGTGGCGGGAGGTGTCGGGATATTCATGCCGCCAGTATACTGCGGTGCTACTGCGAGCGTGACGAAGCGTGTAAACTGCCTGCATGATCACCGACCCGCCAAACGACACCTCGCACGACCCGGATGTTCCTGAAGAAATTGCCGAGCGGCCATGGATTCACCTGACGAACACGCATGACGTCGAAGCATGGATCGACAATTACAACTGGGATCTGCAACGCCACGTAAAACAAGGTAACGCCGCCGGCGCCGGAATCTGCTTTCGGCTGGCACATGGCGGCGAGATTTTCCTGCACACCACGTCCGAGGGCGATGTCGTGCTGGATGTCACGCCGGATGCGGAGTGGGCGACACCGGTCATTACCGCCGCCACCGGCGTCGAAACGCCGCATGCGCGAATCTGGCTGCTGCCGGGCGATGTATTGACCCAATTGGTGCTGGGGTTGAGCGGATTGATCGCATCCAGCAGGGCGGTCGTCGACCATCAGTTCAACACCAAGAAAAAGCAACGGATCACCTGGTAAATCATGCTCATCATCACGATCAAACAAGGCAAGGAAAAGAGCCTGCTGGAACGCCAGCCATGGATCTACGCATCGGCAGTGGAGCGGGTCGACGGCAAGCCGGAAGAAAGAATGAAATCCGGCGCGACTGCCATCGTGCGCTCGTCTTCCGGCAAGTTCCTGGCGCGCGCGGCGTACAGCCCGAAATCGCAGATCCGCGCGCGAGTCTGGAGCTTTGACGAGGACGAGCCGATCGACCACGCGCTGATCAAGCGACGCGTCAAGACAGCGGTCACGAAACGATCGCCAAAGGCGGCAAGTCCGCTGGTCCATTTGATCAAGGGCGAAGAAGACGGATTGCCGGGACTGGTGGTCGATTGGTATAGAACGCCCGGCAGCCCGAAAGGCTGGCTGATCTGCGAATTCCAGGCAGCCGGCGTCGACGCATGGAAAATCCCGATTGTGCAGGCACTGATCGCGGAAACCGGATGCCCCAACGTGTACGAGCGTTCGGACGAATTGATCCGCAAGGGAGAAGGTTTGCCGGTCGTATCCGGCGCGCTGGCCGGCGATGAGCCGCCGGACGAAACGCCGATCACCGAAAAAGGCGTGCGCTACACGGTTGACATCAAGACCGGCCATAAAAAGTCTTTCAGGTAATCGGAAAATGACCGCACCACAACCCAACAATGCGCTGCATGGCATCACACTGGAAGCGATTCTCAATGAACTGGTCGGGCACTACGGCTGGGAAGAATTGGGCCGAATTGTCCCGATCAAGTGTTTCAACAAAGACCCGAGTATCAAATCCAGTCTGACGTTTCTGAGAAAAACGCCATGGGCGAGAAAACAGGTTGAGGATTTGTATTTGAAGCTGAAGGTGTAAAGCGCCTCATGGCGTAGCTTGTGTCCAGCGTGTCTTATACCAATCTTCACCCATATCGCGACATGAAATCGCGTCTTTTTCCGTCTGGCTGCGTTGCACTCGTCGTGAATAGGACACCGCTATTCATTCCTCCTGTGCCTTACCAGCCCAAAAAATCCATCGATTTCTTTGTCACGTTATGGATGAAAATTGGTATTAGGCGAGAGGCATCGCTAATTCATGGTCTTGCGCCAGCGCAGGCGAGGAAGACAGCCAGCCCCAGCCCCATGCCGGCCCTACTTTCGCGTACTTCACCGACAGCGCATCGGGTACCTCGATGCTGGTGCGTTGCGCCTGCCTATCCATTTCCCAGCGCGCCCGGCTTGCCGCACGATGATGACATGGCGGTCGAGAATAGTCAGGAAAGCTTCAGCCTGCGACGTTCCCATGTCGTGAGGGTGCTTCATGCTATGCCAGGGGACAAAAAACGGATCCAATATAGATAGGTCTTTTCGATGCTATAGCTATAATGCAAATGCTATTTAACTTACCGATCAACAAGACAGCTTCGCCGCTGGTTATCTTTCATGTTGAGGATGTGGGAAAAATCCAAAACAGTAGTTTTTTCGAATTTCACATCTAAATAAATCAATGACTTACAGCGCACAAAAATTGTCAAAGCCTCGTTTTTTACAATGTCGTTAGGAGGTCACTAAATCGACATACTAGCGGAGCATCCCATGCATGGGAAAGTGGTGTCTGTCGGCTTGAGCAGAGCACATGCTTTTAGCAAAGAGCTTACGGACAAGATCTCTTTAGTCGCCGGAATCGGCGTGGAAGGCGACGCTCACGCGGGAGTCACCGTTAAACATCGTTCCCGTGTAGTTCAGGACCCGACACAGCCAAATCTACGCCAGGTGCACTTAATTCATTCTGAGTTGCATGACGAGCTACGCGATGCAGGCTATTCTGTTCAGCCCGGCGAGTTGGGGGAGAACATCACTACCCGGGGCATCAATTTACTTGAGCTGCCGACGGATGCATTGCTTTATATTGGCAATTCGGCGGTGATCAGAGTTACCGGATTGCGCAATCCTTGCGATCAAATAGATAATTTCATGCCCGGCTTACTTAAGCAGGTGCTTAGCCGGGATGACAATGGGAATCTCATACGTAAAACAGGCATTATGGCGGTCGTGTTGGAGAGCGGCGTGGTTTGCCCCGGCGACTCGATTGTCGTTCGCCTGCCCAGGGCGCCGTATCGCCGGTTGGAGCGTGTATGACCAGTACGACTGCTGCGCGCATGTCTCACACGCCAATCAACACCGATGGCTGCGCCGATGATTATCCCGGGCGTTAAATGCCATGGATAATGCGCCAGTGAACTGAATCGTTGAGCCCATAGAAAAAGCCCCAAAAATTGGGGCTTTTCGATTTTCGCACTTATACAATAAATCGCTCGCTTCCTACGCACGGGCATCTGCAAAAACACATCTTCTACAGCGGGGGCACATTCATTCGGCTTTACCCGCGCCCCCCGCTCGATATACCGGTCGCGAGACGCGTTAAGCCGCTTTCAGCTCATCGCGCAATTCGCGGCGCAGAATTTTTCCGACGTTGCTCTTCGGCAGTTGGTCGCGGAACTCGATGTACTTCGGCTTCTTGTACGCGGTCAAGTTCTGCTTGCAGTAGTCCATCAGTTGTTCCGTCGTCAGTGAGGCATCCTTGCGCACCACGTACAGTTTCACCGCTTCGCCGGAACCGGCGTCCGGCACGCCGATGCAGGCGCATTCCAATACACCCGGGTGAGCCGCGACCACGCCTTCAATCTCTGTCGGATACACATTGAAACCCGACACCAGGATCATGTCTTTCTTGCGATCGACGATTCTCACGAAACCGCGCTCGTCCATGATGCCGATGTCGCCCGATTTGAAGAAGCCATCCGGCGTCATGACCTTGGCCGTCTCGTCGGGGCGGTTCCAGTAGCCGGCCATCACTTGCGGGCCGCGGATCGCGATTTCGCCGGGTTGGCCGAGCGGCACCGGGTTGCCGTCGTCGTCGAGGATGGCGACGTCGGTCGATGGAAGCGGCACGCCGATTGTGCCGGAAAATTCTTTCACGTTAGCCGGATTGCTCGTCGCCCCCGGCGACGTTTCGGACAAGCCGTAGGCTTCGTGAATTGAGTTGCCTGTCACCTTCAGCCATTGGTCATTCACACTCTGTTGCACCGCCATGCCGCCGCCCAGGGAGAGCTTGAGTGACGAGAAGTCCAGCTTGGCAAAATCGGGGTTGTTCAGCAAACCGTTGAATAGCGTATTCACCGCCGGCAGCACGGTGAATCTGTATTTCGCCAGTTCCTTGACGAAGCCGGGAATGTCGCGCGGATTTGGAATCAGGACGTTCATGGCGCCCCAGCGGGTGGCCATCATCATGCAAGCCGTCAGCGCGAAAATATGATACAGCGGCAGCGCGCAAATAACGATCAGGTCATCGGCGTTGGCCTCTTTTCCTAGGGCCGGTCGTATCCAAACGTCATTTTGCAGTACGTTGGCGATCACGTTACGGTGCGTCAGCGTCGCCCCCTTCGATACACCGGTGGTGCCGCCGGTGTACTGCAGGAATGCAATGTCATCATGCGTGAGATCGACCGCCTTGAGCGGCAGGCGTGCGCCTTCGGCCAATGCCTGCTTGAAGCGGACTGCGTTCGGCAGCGAGAACACCGGTACCATTTTCTTTACGTTGCGCACCACGAAGTTGACGATCGTCCCCTTCAAGGCACCCAGCATGTCGCCCATGCTGGCGACGACCACATGCTCGATCTTGGTTTTTTTGATCACCTGCTCCAGCGTGGCCGCAAAGTTTTCCAGGATGATGATGGCTTCGGCGCCGGAGTCATTGAGCTGGTGTTCCAGCTCACGCGGCGTATACAGCGGATTGACGTTCACCACCGTGTAACCGGCGCGCAGGACGGCGGCAATCGCGACCGGATTTTGCAGCACGTTCGGCATCATGACCGCCACACGCGCACCTTTTTTCAAACCCCTGCTTTGCAACCATGCACCCAGCTTCTTCGAATGCTCGTCGAACTCGGCGTAGGTAAGGAACTTATCCATGCAAACGTACGCATTGTGTGATGCAAATTTGCGGAAGGATTCTTCGAGCAAGTGCACCAGCGAACGATATTGCGTAGGATCGATTTCCGCCGGAACGTCTTTCGGATACGATTTCAACCAGATTTTTTCCATTGTCTGCCTCTTTCTTGTCAGTGTGGTTTCAGGGCGTGATAATTTCAGGGAATTTACACAGGAAGGGAATAGCAACTTAATTCATGCGTCTTGGCATCCGCCGCCGGACCGGCAACAGCGGCAATTTCGTGTGGTTGCAACGAGCGGCCGTCGGCAGAATGCACGCAAATCCCGGCGATCGGTTCACCGGTGCCGCGTTCCACCAACTTCATCCTCGGCCCTTTTGGATTGGGAACCCATTTCTCGCCCCATTCCATCATGGCGATCAATATCGGGTAAAGCGCCAAACCCCTTTCGGTTAATCGATATTCGAATGCGCGCCCGTCATCCGGCGCCGCGGTTCGTGTGAGTATCTCGTCCTCGGTCAAGCTCCGTAAGCGTTGCGACAGGACATTGGTGCCAATGCCAAGGTGCTGCTGAAATTCGTCAAACCGGGTCATCCCGGAAAAGGCATTCCGAAGAATAAGAAGCGTCCACCATTCGCCAACCCGTTCAAGCGTTTGGGCGATCGGACAATTCATCTCGGCAAATGATCCTTTGGACATAATTCGTACTTACGATTGGCGGTTGGTTTTTTTGTAACGAAAGTTTACCCAACAAACTTTCGTTACGCAAGTATTTTGGATGTGCGCCTACCTTGGCCAGGTGATCGGAAACAATAAAGTCTGTGCGAGCTTTATAGCGCTGCTTACGGCCAGTCACGCCTCATCATTAGGCGCCAACTGGAAACGGCGCGTGTTTAACGAGACTGCCCGCGCTGACATCATGAGATTCTGCTTTGCAGTGGAAGCGGACGATGGCAGGGCCTGTTCATTTGGCCTAACTCGACCCAAACGGTCAGTTTCTCGCGCTTCCCAAAGTAGTCATTCATCTCCTGCTAAATTGAGGGCATCGAGCGGGCTCTGCGTCGTCCCGGCCGCAATTTTCAATACATGGGTATAGATCATAGTAGTACTCACATCGCTATGCCCAAGCAACTCCTGCACTGTCCGGATATCCGTGCCGCGCTGGAGAACATGGGTAGCAAAACTGTGGCGCAAGGTATGAACGCTGACCTGCTTGGCAATCCCGGCCTGGGCTACAGCCCCCTTTAACGCTCGCTGCAAGCGCTCCGGAAACAGAAAATGCCGGCGCCGGATGCCGGTCTGCGGATCGATCGACAACGTTGGCGAGGGAAACACTCACTGCCACGTCCAAGACTGGCCAGCACGAGGATATTTCGCTTCCAGCGCAAAGGGAAGATAGACGCCAGGAAGTGCCGCCTGTCGGTCCGCTTCCCACAATGCGCGCGAATGGGCAATTTGATCACGCAATGCTGCCGTTAGAGACGCAGGCAGCATGACAACCCGGTCCTTGCCGCCTTTTCCTTCGCGCACTATGATGACCCGGCGACCGAAATCCACATCCTTGATCCGCAACGACAGGGCTTCCCGCAAGCGCATGCCAGTGCCGTAAATAAGGCGGGCCAACAGACCGGTGACGCCATGCATGAGCAGTAGAACCTGACTGATTTCCTCCGCTGTCAGGACCACCGGAATACGCTTGGTCGGGACAGGTCTGCCAATCTCCTGCATCCAGGGCAGCTCAATATCGAGCACTTCTTTGTAAAGAAACAGCAGTGCACTCAGTGCCTGACGATGGGTGGAAGGGGCGGCTTTGCGCTCATTGGCCAGCATGGAGAGAAATTCCTCGACTTCTTTGCCACCCATGTCTTTGGGGTGGCGTAAGCCATGCCATCGAATGAAAAAGCGTGCCCAATAAACGTAGTTCTGCTCTGTACGCAAGCTGTAATGCAGATACCGCAATCGCTCGCGCAATTGATCGAGCAGCCGAGTGGAGCTCAAAACGGGCTTGCGTGGTTTGTTGGGTTTGTTAATACTGTACATAAATACAGTATATTGGCAGAAACACCAGTAATCAAGCGCTTCTCCCCGGCTTTAAGTTTTGATGTTAAATCGCAACGCGCCATGTTAAATTGGCATTTTGCGATTTATAACACGTTAGTGCGGGGTAGAAAGAGTTCAGGAGAAGTGCGAAGAAAGCGGCGGTGTCGTCAGCCAGGCTCCCTGCTATCTCGCGAGCTTGCAGCCGGTCGCTTCGGCACGCATTTGGTCTTTCGGTAAAGCGGTTGCGGGCCCGGACTACACCTGCACGTCGACCACGCTGACTGCAACCGGACAAAGAGCGCGCATGCGGACCTTCGTGGCTACACTCCGCACTAACAATTCATTCAACCCGATGCCGCTTCGCGGCACGGGTTAATTCAGGCGTTATACCGTACGTTCATGAGCACGCAAATGTTTAATCCTTGGTACCTCGGAATTTTGCTGTTCCCGCTTTTGATGATGAATATTGTTGGGTCTACCAAGCTCATAAATGACCCGGTATTCACTCAGGCCAAAAAGATTGTGTGGATGGTTGTTTTATGGGCCGTGCCAATTATTGGCTTCTTGCTAGTACGTGCTGCACTTGGGAATGGATGGGCAATTGGATCAGAAAATGACGTTGAAAAAGGACCGCCACCTGCTGGCGATCACTGGGGATAGCCGTGGATAACATGTATAACTTGTCGCTGAACTCGGACGCCTTACGGTGCCCGTTAGCTCCGCGTTAAAGAGCTATGGCGTCTGTTTCCATTCGAAAGCCCGAGGATGTATTGGTTGGTTTGGCCTCCGACCGCTGGAGCAATGATCCAGTGTTCGCAAACATTCCTACTTATTGGTGTGCGAAGTGTGACGACATCACGCAGTTCAGCCTTAAGGTTAAGGAACCGCCACAATTCACTTTCGCTATTCGTAAGGCGATGGATGACGCGAGCGGGCCAGTCATTCCTTACGAGACTAATTACTGTGATTTTTGCTGCAAAAATTGTGGCCAACCGGTACGCGTGAAATACGATGAGCACGAGTTCGCTATGTCCTCCTATCGTTACCTTCCAAAAGCCGTGTACCTATATGAGTTCGCTCTTTAACATGACGGTCAACAGGGAATCGCCGATGAAGACTTCACGGCAATTTGAACTACGGGGGACGGCGATCCCGTTACCTCTACGTTAGGGCTCAGAAGAGTATGCTCAATGTCGCCTAAAACCATGTTTCGATTAATTCTGGTCTTTGTACTGATTGTTGCTGCAATTATCGGAATATTGATGCTCGAGTTCCAGTCCGATCCTTTGATGTATTTCTTTTTTGGATGGGCAATTATTGGGGCCTATCTAGCGTTTAAAGTAAAGTGCCCGCGTTGTGGTGTTTCAGTGGCATACCAGGGAACGATATTGGGGCTGCCGCTTTATGCCGGGGACTTGCCGGTAGACGAGTGCAAACATTGTGGATTTGACCTGACCAAACCTCTAAAAAAATAAATTTAAGAGTTTCAGCATGGGACAAGGAAAAGCACCTAACTTGTTATTCAACACAGACACGCCACACACAACTTGCCGCTTCGCGGCACATGTGGCGAGCTGGTTAACGCGGCGTTATATCTAAAGGACGGCAGTGGAAAATCTCAAGTCGCTTCCAGACAAAAACCTTAACTCACTTCCAGATAATTTGCCTCAGCCTATTGATGATGGCGGATGCGCGCATCTACCGGGGGTGAAAGTTACGGCTGTCCATCTAACCTCAACGTCAGGCAGACAAGTTGACTTGTCTGCCATGGCAGGAACGCTAGTGCTGTATTTTTACCCGATGACGGGTCGCCCGGGTGTTCCATTGCCAACCGGTTGGGATCAGATTCCAGGAGCGCGCGGTTGCACTCCGCAGTCATGCTCCTTCAGAGATCATTACGGCGAACTCCAAGCATTGGGTGCCACCGTATTTGGCGTCAGCACTCAAGCTAGCGACTACCAGCAAGAGGCCGCCGAACGACTGCATTTGCCATTCGACTTGTTGAGCGACGAGAACTTGACGTTGGCTAAGGCACTTTCGCTTCCCATGTTCGAGGTGGATGACAAAGTTCTAATAAAGCGGCTTACGTTAATTATTAAAAATGGAGAGATAGTTAAAGTGTTCTACCCTGTGTTTCCTTCAGACCGGAATGCCAATGAAGTCATTACCTGGCTCCAGAACATAGATATAACAAGTCTATAAAGACTTCCCTGTCAACCTCGCCAAGTGAGCGGGGTTGATGTTTTCTGTAGACGGTTTTTTTAGTCCATCCGGTTTCCTTGTCAATT
>MESE01000083.1 GCA_001770855.1 Burkholderiales bacterium RIFCSPLOWO2_02_FULL_57_36 | reverse complement strand
TGCGCGATACCGATGCGCCCGGCGCAAGCGCTTCCTGCACAATCAGACGTTTGTGCTCGGCGGTGAAAAACCGGCGCTTCGGTTTGGAGGAATTGGGTAAGGTAGAGGTGGTTAGCATGGTGTCCGCTATCAAATGGCGGACACCATCGTGCGTCAGATCGGCCTTAGCGTCCAGACGGTACTCAGAAGACGCTTACGTTGAGTCCGCAATCATAATATTAGAACTTAGAAGTACTATCTTTAAATTAAAGCTTAGAATGTTGCGAATCGCTTGAAACTGACCCACCTTTTTCATCGACATTTGCCCCGCCTTTTTTGCGCGAATTACGCTGCCAGTATGGATCCGTCGTCGATCACGCGGGTCAATGTTGGATGAAATTGTTTGCCTGAAGTGGATCAGTTTTGGGCGATCGTCAACAGGGATCGGGTTCTAACTTTATTCGTTCCCGATCTATAGAGGCCCCAATTGGTATTGGATTAGGCCGTACATATCTGGGGCATATCTGGGGCAATTTGAGGCATATTCCAGCCCATGAAAGACAATGCGTTACAAGACGATGTCTGGTAACGCATTGATTAGCAACCGTATTTGATTGTCTACGGTTGTATGTGATGGTGGAGGCGGCGGGAATCGAACCCGCGTCCAAAGGTACTCTACAGACAGTTCTACATACTTAGTGCTGCCATTTGATTTAACCCTGCCGACGCGGACGCACACGCTTCGTCAAGACGAGTCACCTATGTTTAACGTTACGCCAAGTAACCCGACGCACCGCGATTCCCTGTATATGACTCTACTGCTGTTGCCAGCCCACCCCAGGGAAGAAGTGGTGTAGAGCTAGAAAGTTCTTAGGATTCTAGAGATTTACGCTGCGAGAGCGTAAGATTCATCGTTTGCATTTAAGCATTTCCGGCTGTATTTACGAGGTAACCAGTCCTCGGTATGCCCTGCGCTGCTTTGCAACCCCTGTCGAAGCCAGGTCGCCCCCATTAAGCAGTAACCCTATTGTAGTCCTATATGGGTATTCGGGTCACCGGTTCAAGCCCCTTTTACGCAGTCTTCAAAATTGCCTTTCGCGGCATCCCACATCAATCTTCAGCCCGTATGTCGCGGCGCTGACGGCCAACAGCCGTCCTGACCCAAACCCGGTTCACCCGAAATCCGGGGTCGTCACCAACTCCCGACAAAAACGTGCGGCGCGATGTGCGTTTTAGCCTCCATCGCGCAAACAATGGCGGTGTATAAAAACACCAAGTCCCGCCATGGCAACGTAACGCGTTGACTATAAAGGGAATTCTCCAAACACCCTTGCTGCGACGCACAAAAAAATATACTTCAGGCCGCCGGCATCAGTCAAAAGCATCGCCGGCAAGCCTAAATGTCGCGTCAAAATTCATCTAAGTCATTGATTATAAAAGAATATATTTCCTGTTTTCATTGCTGGCACGGAGCATGCCTATATGTTGCTGTACACAAAACACAACCGAGAGTTTGCAAAATGAACGCGAAAGCCAAAATCCTGATAGTCGATGACGAAGAAGTAGTCCGACTCAGCTATTTGAGAATCCTCGCCGGAATGAACTGCAACGTGCAAGCGGTAGGGACCTGGATGCAGGTATCCCAGCTCATGCAGCAAGAGCCATTCGATGTCGTGCTGCTCGACTTGCGCATGCCGGGAATGGACGGCATTACGGTTCTCAAATTGATCAGGCAGTGCTGGCCGGATAGCCACGTGATCATCATTACCGGATATCCGACGATTGAGTCGGTCAAGGAAGCGGTAACGCTGGGCGCGTACGACTATCTGACTAAACCGGTAGGTCCGGACCAGGTGATCGATGCAACCAACAGCGCCATGCTGCACAAACAATGGGCTCTGCATGACGACGCGAGGCCCCGTATGTATGAAGCGAATCAAGTTCGAGGTTAAGGCTGCATCCGGCAATCTTGCTGAATAAGCCGATTTTTTCAGGAGAATATCATGAGTGCATTACGCAAAGTGTTGGTGGTCGATGACGACCCAGTGGTTGGCCTTAGCTTCAACCGTGTCCTTTCCGATAAGGGCTATATCGTGATCACGGCCGAGAATGGCTACGACGCATTGATGAAGCTGCAACAGGAAAAGTACGACGTCGTCTTCACCGATATCCGCATGCCCAGCATGGATGGCCTTGAGGTTGCCGAACGCGTCAAGGCAAGACAACCATGGACACCGGTGGTCATCGTCACGGGGTATGGCACCACGGCCAATGAAGAACGGGCCAAGGCGGCCGGTGTATCCGATTTTTTGCGCAAACCCCTGTCGCCCGAAATGATCGAAGGCAGCGCATTGAAAGCCCTGCTCCAGACCGCGCCACCGCTGGCCGTTGTACCCGAAGTTGCGGTTGCTGCCGTACAGGCGGAACCGGAGGCCATGCAAAAACCGAACATGCTGAAAAACATGGCCTTGTTCTTGCTAGCACCCTTCGTGGGCTTGCTCTATGCGGTGTTGTTGCCCTTTGTCGGTATGGGCATGCTGGCCTGGATGGCTGGTGAAGCGCTGATGACGATACCTAAGGCGAAAAAGGTTCTTCAATTTGGGAAAAGCATTGCCAAGTTGATCGTTGTTCCCTTTATCGGTTTGGCTTACGCCCTCTTGCTTCCGATCGCCGGCGTTGTGATGCTGGTCTGGATCGGTGGAAAAGCGCTGATAGGCCGGCCCGCAACAGAATGACGCATTTGGCACCGGAACGCCCCGCGCAATGGCTGCTTCAAGGTATCGCAAGCAGCAATCGCCAGGAGACTTTGTCCCCTGGCGATTCGGGTTGATAGACTTTCGATTAAAGGGGAACCTATGACACGCGCCCGAGCAATGAGCGCAACAATAAAACTGCCATACCGCACCAGGCTCATTCTGGCAGCGCTGGCGGTTTTCACATTTTTCATGATGGGCATGAATGCCCATGCCGCCGATGCCGTCGATGGCGTGAGCACCGCCAAAACTGCCAAGGCTGCGAATACCACCTTGTCCGAAGACGACAAGAAATGCCTGGAATGCCATGCCAAGCCAAAGCTCGAAAAAATACTCGCCGATGGCAAAAAACTCTCCTTGTATGTGAAGCCCAAAGCCTTTGCCGATTCGGTGCATAACTCGGAAGGCTGCGAAGGGTGCCACTCGGACATCGACGCGGAAAGCCATGGCAAGGAAATCAAAACGGTCGCCAACAAGCGCGCGCAATCCGTCGAAATGATGGAGACCTGCCGCGACTGTCACAAGAAAGCGTTCAAGCAATATGAAGACAGCGTGCATTCGGCGCTGCTGCAAGAAGGTAACGACAAGGCGCCGCTGTGTTCAAGCTGCCACAATCCTCATGCGACGCCGATCTCCAAGAACGCCGCTGCAGACCATGTCGAACCGGTGACCTGCAACAAGTGTCATGAAAAGATTGCCAAGGCTTATGCCACGAGCGTGCATGGCGTGGCTGAAGGCGATGAGGCGCTCTCGTGCGCGGATTGCCACCGCACCCACAACGTCAAGGCCGCCGGCCTGGGAGAGCACTTGAAGAAGGAGTGCCTGTCCTGCCACAAAGATACGGTCGCCACTCATAAGGTGTGGCTGCCCAATACCGGACGTCATCTGGAAGCGGTCTCTTGCGCGGCCTGCCATTCGCCCGATGCAAAACGCCGGGTCAATCTTCGGTTCTTTGAAGCTAGGACGCCGCAAACGGATACGGAAAAGGTAGGCGTGCCGCAGTTCACCCGGCTGGCCAATGCTGCCGACGGCGCCAATGGCAGCGGCCTGGATTCGCGCGCGTTGTGGAGTCTTCTGCAGGAGTTCAGCAGCGATGTTCCGGGAGGCAAGACGGTCTTGCGCGGGCGACTGGAAGTGCATACCGGCGCCGAGGCCCACCAGATGGCTGACAAATCGAAGGCGATCAAGGAGTGCGACACCTGCCACCGCGCCGGTGCCGAATCATTCCAGAGCGTCATGGTGAGCATGACCGGACCGGATGGCAGGCTGCTGCGCCACGACGCCAAAAAAGGGATATTGAATTCAGCGGGATCGATCGAGTCGGTCGGAGGTTTTTACGCCATCGGCAGCACCCGGATCAAAGTGCTGGACATCCTGCTGGTGTTGACCCTGGCAGCCGGCATTGGCATCCCCATCGCACACTTCAGCCTGCGCTGGATTTTCAGGCGCTCTCGCGAGAAGCAGGCAGCCATGGCCGCCGTGTCTCCGGGCGACGGCAAGGCGTTCCCGAATGACCGCCGCTCCAGCGACAATCCTCCCAACTAACCAGAGACGACCATGAGCAAACTATATGTACATCCCTTGCCAGTGCGGATCTGGCACTGGACCAACGCCCTTTGTTTCATCCTGCTGATCCTGACCGGCACGCAGATCAGGTATCTTGGCCTGTTCGACCTGATGTCGTTTCGCACGGCAGTGCTGGTGCATAACTGGGTCGGTTTTATCCTGATGGGCAATTTCAGCATATGGCTGATCTTTTACCTGTTCTCGCCCAAGAACAAAACCTATCATCCGGACTTCAATCTGCTCAAGGTAGCGCGTGAATGCTTCGGGCAGCTGCAGTATTACGGCTACGGCATATTCAAGGGCGACCCCAGTCCGCACCATCTGGACCCGTACAACAAGTTCAACCCGTTGCAGCGCATGCTGTACCAGGTGCTGATGCTGATGCTCTTGCCGCTCCAGTTCTTCACGGGTTTGCTGATGTGGGACCTCCAGCGCTTCTCCGGCATCGTCGATGCACTTGGCGGGGTACGCGTGATCGATACGGTACACGTGCTGATCTTCATCTTCTTCGTGTTCTATATCCTGATACACCCGTATCTCGCCACGCTGGGGCACACGCCCACGGCACACATCAAGGCCATGATCAGCGGCTATGAAGATGTCGAGGAACATCCGGAATCGCACACTGCGACATGAGAAACGCCGTGCGGGACGCACGTCCCGCACGGCGCTGAAAACTCCGGCGCAGGGGCGTAATGCTGTTTAGCGCTCAGCGTCGCAAGTCACGAGTGGGAAATGCACGTTCTCCGTTCGCGCTCATTGGGAAGCGGTACTAAGGACTTGCGCAAAAATAAGTTAGTGAATTTTTTTTCGGGAGGGCAGGATTGCATAATTCCATTCTCCGTGAAACTTCGCCGTCTTTAAAGCCA
>MESE01000082.1 GCA_001770855.1 Burkholderiales bacterium RIFCSPLOWO2_02_FULL_57_36 | reverse complement strand
TGGTTGCACACACCGGGGTGGAAACTATTGGACGCTGTTTACCCCGGGAATCTGGAAAGTTTTCCACGCTGTTTCACAGGATGAGCAGATGATCGCTCGCCTGATCGAGCTGGAGCGTAAGTTCTGGCACTACGTGGAGACCGACACGCCACCTCCTGCTGATGGCTCAGCCTCGGCTGAAATGGCACTGCGCGCACTCTATCCAGAGGACAACGGCCTGACCGTCGATTTCAGCAGCCATGCCGGACTGGCCGCAGCCTTCATCGAGCTCAAGGCCGTTCGCCAGTCGATTGCCGACAAGGAAAAGCGCGAGGCCGAGCTCAAACAGATGCTGCAACAGGCCATGGGTGATGCCAGTCGGGCGGAGTTCTCCAGCGGCTACGTCTCCTGGCGCAAGGCCAAGGACAGCATTGGCCTGGATGTCGCTCAACTGCTCCAGGACAAGCCGTACCTGCAGGCCAAGTACCCGCTGCTGAAACCCGGTGCGCGGCGCTTTCTGGTCAACTGATTCTCAACCCCTTCAACCCTTCCCTCCCCCTTGGCCAGTCCATGCAGTTCGCGCTGCGTGGACTGGCCTTTTTTCATTTCCAGGAGAACCACCATGCTCAAAGGGCTCGCAATCACCCCACCGGTGCTGGGACGCATCTCTATCGGCAAGGTCATCGAGAAGAACGGCAAACGCCTGCCGGAGAAGGATGACCAGTTCACCATCACCTCCCAGGTGCAGGGCAAGGATGGCTGGCTGTTGCACCCGCTCAACGATGAGCTGCGCCAGGGCAAGGAAGACAAGCTGCGCAGCATCCCGGTACGCCTGCTGTTCAACGAGCCGGAGCTGAACTTTCGCGCCGACTACACCCTGTTCGACCGGCAGTCCGGCCGCCCGCTCTGCGTGGGCAATGGCGAGACCTGCAAAAGGGTCACCCAGGACGGCATGCAGTCGCTGCCCTGCCCTTCGCCGGACGCTTGCCCGCTAGCCAAGGGCGGTGCCTGCAAGCCCTACGGCCGGCTGAACGTGGTCATCGGCGACGACGACCCGTTGGGCAGCTTCGTGTTCCGCACCACCGGTTTCAACAGTATCCGCACCCTCGCCGCCCGGCTGCACTACTTCCAAGCCATCTCGGGCAACCGCCTGGCGTGCCTGCCGCTGGAACTGCGTCTGCGCGGCAAGTCGACGCGCCAGAGCCATGGCACGCCGATCTTCTACGTCGACCTCACGGTACGCAGCGGCATGGACATGGCCGAGGCGCTGCTGGCCGCCAATGAGCTCGATGCGCGGCGGCAAGCAGCGGGCTTCGATCAAGCCGCACTGGACGAAGCGGCGCAGCGTGGCTTTGGCAATGGCGCCTTCGAGGACAGCGAGGAAGACGCTGGTGCAATCGCCGAGGAGTTCTACTCAGTCGAGGAAAGCCAAGCGGCAACCACCAATACCCCCCAAGGGCCATCGAAAGCCAGCTTGGCCGCGAAGCTGGAGGCGCAAGCCCAGCGCCATACCCCACCAATTGATAACCACCAAGGAGGCCAGCATGCGCCTGCACAAGCTGAAAGCCGGTGAATCGACCGGCACCTACCTGGTCGATTCACCGGTCACGGAAGCCGACATCCTGCTGATGGCCCGGCAGTTGGCGAATCTGCGTCTACGCCGGGGGCGAGCACTGACCTCACCGAAGGAAGTGTTCAGCCACCTGCAGACGCTGCTAGCCGATTACGAGCATGAGGTATTCGCCCTGCTCCTGCTCGACAGCCGTCACCGGGTGATTGCCTTCCACGAGCTGTTCCGGGGCACGCTGGACAGTGCCAGCGTCTATCCCCGAGAAATCGTCAAGGCAGCGCTAGAGCACAACGCCGCGGCAACCGTGCTGGTTCACAACCACCCTTCCGGCGATCCCGAGCCCAGCCGAGCGGACCTCACCCTCACCCACAAACTGCAGGAGGCCCTGAATCTGGTGGGGGTGCGAACGCTGGACCATATCGTGGTGGGTCACGAGGGCTGCGTGTCGCTGGCGGAACAGGGCTACCTGTGAGGAGAAAACGAAGATGAAGCTACTGCGGATCTTTGCTGCCGTGTTCATGTTCGCCGGCATCCTCGCGGGCTGCCTGACCCTTCTGCTGCTGGTGATGCTGATGGTGCGCTTTCCGCCGCTGCTGATCGCCGTGCTGCTGGCGTGCTGGATTTTCTGCCGCCTCGTGAAGGCATTGGCACCCGGAACAGCAATGGCAGAACCCACCACTACATCACCGAAGTAATCACTACCCCAGAGCAGCCAGGCATGCACTGGCCGCCTCAACTCAATAGGGAGCATGACGATGAACAGACAGTGTTTGATCTGCGACTCCAGCGCCGTGCTGACACGGGACGCAGCCAAAGGGCTGACCCTGTTGGCCGGGCTGCTCAATGGCGCAATCAAGGGCGCTCAGCGCCCGCATGAGGGGAGCGGCCATGTCGATCTTCTCAGCGGACTGGCAGCGGTCGCACCCGCTTACCCGGAGGCCCGGAAGGCGGCAGAGGATGTCGTGCGGTTTCACTTCGCCGGCTTCGACTGCCTGTGCCTGCGCTGCGGCGCTTTGTTCGACGAGGCAGCAGAAAGTAAGGAGGGCCTTAGCCCCGGCTGAGGCGCTCCACCAGACGCTCCACGACCTCCAGTACCAGCGCACGATCATCCGAGCTCAGCGTGGACAGCAGCCCTTGCAGTCGACGCGCCTGATCCTCCGGGCGCGAGCTACCCTCGGTCAGCAGGTCGGCCGCCTCGCAGCCAAAGACTGCCGCCAGTTCGACCAGACGCTCGACGTTGGGCATGACGACTCCACGCTCGATGCGTGATATGGCCTCACTACCGATCCCCAATCGCTCCGCGACCTGTTCCTGGCTCAGCTTGCAGCGCACTCGCTGGCGAGCAATCGCTTGGCCCACGACTTCCGCCAACTGCTTCGAATCGGTTTTTGACATGCCACCCTCCAGATCGACCTGGATGGTTGGGCATCAACCTGTTGACATGAAGGACTTCACAAACCGAGACTCAACCCTATAAGTTGAAATGCGACTTTCCCCCCAACATCAACGCCCAGGCAGGGAGCACAAAACACCATGAACGTCATAACCGGACTGAACGAAGCGCAGATCGACAGCCTCGTGCGAAGCAGAGCGTCCTTCGAGGTCAATGGCCTCAGGGGTAATTTCATGGCCGGCATCAAACTGGTCGAAACCAAAATTGAAAGCCAGGGGCTGAAGTGCCGAGTCAGAAGCGACGTGAAAAGTGCCGTGGCACAAGGTGGCGCACTCGGAGCCGTATTCAGCGTCCTGTCCACGCCTGCGACGCTGACCGTAGCAACGCTCGGTGTAGTCGCCGGTGTGGGACACAGCCTGGTTACCTACAACCCTGATTACGAAATTCTCAAGGACTATGTGAATCAGCGGCTCCGCGTCATCTACAAAAAATAGCCCTCAGTTCCCCACCACAAACGACATCGCGCCCCTAGCACACGGGGGCTCGCTTTAACCCTTGAGTTCGGTCGCTAGACGAGCCGATACATTTTTTCACGACAAAAGGAAGTTGAAAATGCAGGAAATATCCTCGACTACAGCAGACAAGTGGTTCTATGAAGAGAAAGGCCAACGCCTCGGCGGCATCGATGAGCCGGCAATGGTTACCCTGATCCAATCCGGCAAGTTGAGGCATGGCAGCAGCGTCTGGAAGCAAGGCTTCGCGGACTGGGTCAAGCTGGAGGACACGCCTCTGCGCATCCACCTCGACCAGATCTCCCCGCCACCACTGACGGGACAACAAGTCAGCAACACACTGGTCTGGGTGCTGGCTTTCGCACCGATCCTGGGACTGTTCCTGGAAAGCTTCGTTGCAATGTTGGTGTATGACAATGAAAACCGCGCACTGAATGCCGTCTCCGATGGCAAGTTCTTCTACATCACCGTAGCGCTGAACATCCTGCTCTGCGTACTGGACGAGAAACGCCTGCAGAAAGCCGGTCACAACACCAGTGCATTCAAAGGCTGGGTCTGGATCGTTCCGGTTTACCTCTATCAACGCGCCAAGCAACTGAAACAGAACCTCGCCTACTTCGCCGTCTGGATTGCCTGCTTCGTGCTGGTACTTTTGGGAGCGGCTGCCTGAAGTTCTATCCATCAGTGCAAGACATGCACCGACATTGATAGTTCATTCACAACAATGCCGTCCGGCCAGTCAAGCTTGCCGGACGGCATTGCCCCTCTATATACGACACACGCATACAGGCACCACAGAAAATAAGCCCAGATCAATAACGGGCATACACGCGAGCTCATTATGAAAAGACTAATCACACTTCTCTTGGCAGCATCAACATTGGCAGGCTGCAAAACTGAAATTGATCACGCAGAGACCGCCATCAGAAATGGACTGATCTATAAATACGGCGAGACCGACCCGTTCACCGGGCTGGTATTGAACGCTCCAGTAGGACTCCCTGGAATGTCAGCACTTTGCAACTATCAAATAGAGAAAGGACGCCACAGCGGAAAAAGCGAGTGTTTTTATAACTCTCAAAAGGTATATGAAATCGAGTACTTGGCAGGAAGCAAAGACGGAACAGAGGCCGTATTCGACGCCAAGACAGGTAAAAAAATCTCAGCCAAGAACTGGAAGAATGGTCGCCAAGATGGCTTGGAAGAGCAATACCGGAATGGCAACCTGGTATCGAGGAAGGAATACAAGGATGGCAAGCAGGATGGTGAGGAAACCCGCTGGAGCGACGATGGCGAAACTGTTCTCACAGAACTCACATGGCGCGCCGGAAAAAAGTACGACGGATATGAAACCACCTCAGAAGGCTACAAAGGAAACTACCTGAACGGTCAGTTACACGGCCCACAAAAACATGGCTCCACTGAAGAAAACTACGAAAATGGAAAACTCCATGGCGTACAGAAGAAATTCGTGAGCCCGCTGCACTCCGGTGTAATTCAGCAAGAGTCAGAAGTCACCTATGATAATGGCGTTGCGCTATCCGGCTGGTTTAAGCAATTCAAAGATATGGATGGCTCTGTCATTCAGGAAATCAAACTAGTTCAGTCACCCCATAGAAACGACGAAGACTTCCGCACTAAATATCCAGGAGATCTCGTACCAGACGGACTCGTTCGTTTCTACGACCGCGAAACAGATAGCCCTAACGGCGAAGAGATCTGGGCCAATGGCGTAAAAATAAAACACTCCTATATCTCACTCGTTGCCTCTGACAGCTACGACTATGGGGACATGGTATTTAACGTTCTCGACACTGCTGCGCCATACGAGGAATACAAAGAAGTCTCCAAAGACGAGTACGACTCCTATGGAAAATCACCCGCATTAAACTCCAGCACTATAACCACCAAGACTTCATCAGTCGCCGCGAGTGATAACTGCCTCGATGCTTGGATCACCGCCTTTCGCGAAGAAGTAGGCGAAGATGCGCTGGTCGTGAGCGAGCAACTGAACGAGTGGGAAGACTGGTGCAGCGAAGGGAGGCGCCCGTAATAGGCATTCTAAACAAGTATCCGCTGTGCCATTAACCAATGAGGGCAGCTCAAGGGCTGCCCGCGCTGAATGATGGTATTTCTTTTTCGCATGCTCAAAGAATTAAAACCGGCTGCATCCAAATCCATGCCTGCCATCACCGTATACCTTGGTCGCGGCCTTACAGAGATAACTCGCTCGGTAGAAGAGTTTGCTAAAGGCGTCAGCATCGTCAGGCTTGATGAAATAACGCGGCTCATGGCTCATGCGGTAAGTTGCATTGTCCGGCACTTCAACTAGTCCATATATCTCATCAACTGGCAGTCTCAGGGCACTGGCCCAAGCCTCATGCAAACGATGAAACATGTTTTCGTTATCGGATGCAATTTTTCCTACTGAGTAAAAAGCATCTTGGTTAAGCAGAATCACTAGGTGGTAATGAGGCCGTCCACGCTCACCGATCTCCCTGGCCCATACATATCGAACCTGGGTGTCATGTGCATATTTACTACGCAGACGTGCTTGGGTGCGATTATGTTCGATCTTGGCTTTGAAAGACTCAATGAAGCGTTCGATCACTTTATTGGTATACGCATAGTCGGGTAGCTGGATTCCAGCAGGCAGCCGTAGATCGCATCTGAATGCGAATACTCGGTTGTACTGGGCAGTAGCCCTCTCCATTGTGGTTAGCAGTCGTGAGAGGTATTGGCGAATGAAAGGTCCTTTGTCAGCTTGTATGTGGAATCCATCGAAGGTACCGGCATCATGGAGGTGCAGGTTGGGATTGGCTGGATGGCGAGACATCGGTATTACTCCTGTGTTGAGTTTCATACATTCAGCACGTTGAGTATTTTTTTACCGGCCTTACTAATTATCTGCCTACTAGAACAAGCACTTGGATCAGCCCATGGATTCCCCGGTGTGTTGATACCTGTAACTGGCATCCCTATAGTTAAATAAATAGATGATTAAAAGCATAATACCCGCACCATAAATTTACCCATCGTATCCAGATAGATTTCTACGTTTACTCCGTGAAAAAAAGCCTCTCTGAAGCAAAATACTACTCCGGTAAAAAATCACAGACTGATGCCGCACCTCAGCCAGCTGAATAGCCCTAGTGTTCTGTCTCAGAAATATGTTTCTAGCCTGAGCTATGCTTCTGTGGTCAGTCAGGGCTTGGAGTGATCACATGAACTCTCAGGACATCGTGCTCAGTGAAGGCGAACAAATTGAACTGAGTCGGCGCATAAGATCAGCCACTATCAGTCAGCGCGACGGTCGTCGGGCGCGGGTGATTTTGCTGGCGGCTCAAGGTTGTTCGCGTAACGAGATTGCCCAGTTGACCGGTCTCTCCGTTGTTTCAGTCACCCGCTGGTGCAAGCGTTTCCAAGAGCTGCGTCTGCAAGGCCTGGTGGATCTACCCGGACGAGGTCGCAAGCCATCCTTGCCGGCCGAAGCGTTGAAACGAACCCTTGAGCAAGTTACTCAGCCGCGTATCGGTCAGCCTCGCTGGAGCTGCCGAAGCATGGCTCGAGTCGCCGGTATTTCACCGGCCAGCGTCCAGCGGATATGGGCCGCCAACGATATAAAACCGCACCTGACACGCACCTTCAAACTGTCCAATGACCCCAACTTCGAAGAGAAATTCTGGGACGTCATCGGGCTGTATCTGGCGCCTCCCGATAAAGCCCTAGTGCTCTGTTGCGATGAGAAGAGCCAGGTTCAAGCTTTGCAACGCACGCAACCCGGATTGCCATTGGGTATCGGTCATATTCGTACACAAACCCATGACTATGTTCGTCACGGCACGCTCACGCTGTTTGCGGCGATGGATTATCTACAAGGCCGGCTGATTAGCAGCATTGAAACTCAACACCGACATCAGGAGTGGTTGGCCTTCCTGAAAAAAATCAACCGGGAAACACCCAAGGGCCTGCAATTGCACTTGATCGTGGACAATTACGCCACGCACAAGCATCCGGTGGTCAAGGAGTGGCTCAAGCGACATCCACGATTTCACATGCACTTCACTCCGACATCGAGCTCCTGGATGAACATGGTTGAACGCTTCTTCCGAGATATCACCGTTTTCTTGCGTGACGGCAGCTTCAGTTCGACACGTGAACTGGCCAGCTCCATTACTACGTTTTTAGCGTTACACAATGCTCAGCCAAGCCGATACGTCTGGAGTGCAAAAGGTGAAGACATCTTGCGCAAGATCCAGCGTGCGCGAGAGGCGATGGCTTCACTGTCTAAAGAGAACGTTTTTTCTGAGATAGAACACTAGTGTCGTGATCGGTTAGTTCGTTTATTTAATTTGAACAATTCTGTTATCAGGAGGCGAGACGTAAGCCACGGACATCCAGCTCTTTGATAAGCAGGCACTTACACGTTTCGGCCCCCATAGATAAACGAACTACCAGAACAGTTAACTAGCCTCGTAGGCGCTATTAAATACCCACATATGGACTCCCCTCATTGCAAGCTCCCTTCGCTTTGGTGCCCGTGCCGATAAGTGCCACTGAAAGACTCAAGGCCCCACGGAGCAAGGGCCTTGGGTGATCTAGACTGATAACTACTGCCAGTTGGCAGCAATTACTGAGCCTAGGGCGCTCTGATAATTTTGCGGCAACGTGGTTTGGCCTGGACTCGGTGGAGCAAAAGAGGCCATAGCGGAGACAAGATTCTCTACCTGACTATCAAGCAAGACTTTTCCTCCCGAGGTCAAGAATTGCTCTACATGATTGGCACCGCCAGCATACCAGTCCTTGATTGTCATTTTATCTGAAGTCCCAATGATACTTACCTCCAGATTTTTACCTACGTGACGGAACCACAATTGGTCGGTAGCCACACCCTCTTGCACAAACAACACATCGGTATTACCTGCAACACTATCTTTATCTACGATCGAGTCGGAACTACTCCCACGACCGAACACATAATAATCATTGCCAGCACCACCCGTGAGTATGTTGCTCGCTCCATTTCCAAAGAAAGTATTGGCACTTGAATTCCCGGCCCCATTGATCGCAGCAGACCCCGTCAGAATCAAAGTTTCGACATTCCCTGCCAAGGTATAAGTCACCGAGCTACGCACAGTGTCAACACCCCCACCACTGACTTCGACAACTACATCGCTGGCACTATCCACAATATAGGTATCATTGCCCAGCCCTCCAGTCATCGAGTCGGCACCAATACCTCCATCAATATAGTTATCACCTGCGTTTCCATTTATCTTGTTGCTCAAAGCGTTCCCATACCCTGACAAATTAGCCGCACCAAGCAAAGTCAAGTTCTCAAGATTATCTCCTAGGGTGTAGCTGAAGGCCGAGCAAACTAGGTCAACGCCTGTTTTATTACCTGAAGACTCAAAAATGCTGTCCACGTCCACATCTAGAATGTACGTGTCATCTCCGCTGCCGCCATACAACGTATCTGCACCATAACCGCCACTGAGAGTATTTGCCCCCGCATTCCCAGTTATGCTGTTAGACATGCTATTGCCCGTACCGAAAGCTGCCGTACCTGTCAGGTAAAGCAGCTCAACATAATCACTGAGCGTGTAATTTATCGAGGAATACACCACATCCTGACCAGAATGCCAGGCATATTCAACAACTACGTCTCCAGCCGAATCCACATAGTAATCATCGGCTCTATCCCCCCCATACATTGCATCATTACCTGTCCCGCCATCCAGCTGATCCCAGTCAGCCCCGCCATACAAGGTGTCATCCCCGGCGCCGCCCATGAAGTCGAAAGTAACGAGGTCTTGCTGATTTGGATAGTAACGTGCGTACCGCCCATCAATGATGTTGTTTGAGGCATTCCCATCTATCCATATATGGTAGGAAGAATATCTAACCTCAACATTTTCAGTGTTAGCAGAAAGAGTGTAATTGGAAATATTTCCACCGAGATCATAAATCAGGACTTTGTCGACCCCGCCCCCGGCCAATTCCTGAACCGATTCAACGCCTGCAACATAATAGTTATCATCACCCGCCCCGCCTATTAAGGTGTCACTACCACCCCCTCCATTAAGCGTGTCATTCCCAGCCCCACCCGACAATGTATTTGCGGCACCATTCCCAAATAATGAATTATTTCCCGCATTGCCAGTGCCGTTGATCGCCGCAGTACCACCAAGTATCAAGTTCTCAACATTCACCGCTAGCGTGTAGGTAACAGCCGTTGTAATAGTGTCCTGCCCCTGATCGGCCAGCTCAATTACCTGATCATCCACACTATCTATGTAATAACTATCATCTCCCAAGCCCCCCTCCAAGGTATCTACGCCGCCACCACCATTCAGAGAGTTGTTCGCCGTATTGCCCCATAAGTGGTTGTTCAGTGTATTACCGGCAGCTTGTTGACCCGCCAACTCGCTCAATCGCAAATTCTCAAACTCGGCTTGCAGTACAACTGATGCGCTGCTCGTCCAGACAAGCGTATCGATACCACCACCAGTCAACTCTTGGAGCGTATCGTCGCTATCGGCAACATATGTATCGTTACCACTGCCGCCAACCAGCAAATCGGCGCCCCCGGCCCCGTCAAGTAAATCATTGCCGGCCGCCCCCTGCAGCGAATCCTTACCCACTCCGCCATAGAGCAACTCGTCCAGTGCTGTGCCTTGCACCAGCCCCGCCCCACTTATACTAATAAAGGCCGCATCGATATCAGCAGCCAGCCACTGCGTACCATCAGCGAAGCACAGCCTCTCTATGCTATTGCGCGGCGCGCGGAACCACTCAGCGAGCGTGACACTGTCCGTCCGGTCAGCAATGCTAATCCGCAAGTCTGCACCATCGCGCGTCAACGACACGTGGCCCGGAAAAATACTACTGGCGAACCACAGGCTGTCATCGCCGGCACTGTCGAAAATACGGTCCTGGCCATTGCCCAGCTGCACATAGCGGTCGTTACCGGCACCACCCTGCAGCCAGTCGTCACCGGTGCCACCATCTAACTGATCGTCACCAGCATCGCCAAACAGCTGATCCTGCCCGGCACCGCCCTGCAAATCGTCATGACCGTCACCACCATAAATCCAGTCAGCGCCGTCCTCGCCGAGCAAGCGATCATCGCCTGAATTACCAGACAGGCTGTCAAAGCCAGCCCCTCCGATTAAGGTGTCGGCCAGGCCTGTGCCAGACAGGGCGTCATCGCCGAATCCGCCTTGTTGGAGTAAAAATGATTGACTGATCTCGCTAGCACTCAGCGTGCTGCCATCAGCAAACTCCAAGAACTCAACCTGCTCGCCAATACCATTGAACCAATAAGGGAAGGTGATACGGCCGCCGCCAGCCAGGTCCACGTACAAACTACTGCCTTCTTTGCGAAACTGCAGTGATTGCGGCTGAATACCCTCACCAAAACGTAGCCTGTCATAGCCAGACTCTTCATCCAGATAAAGCTCACCATCACCAAGGTTGTACAGATACAGATCGTCACCGGCACCACCGTAAGCACTACCACCGCCCACACCGACGCTGAGGGTGTCATTGCCCTCGCCGCCCTCCAGCACATCGATACCGGCTCCCCCCTGCAGCTCATCGTCGCCGCCATACCCGTACAGATAGTCGTTGCCTGCACCACCTAGCAGGCGGTCTCCGAACCCTGAGGTTCCTAGCAAGGTGTCGCTACCGTCGCTCCCCGTTTGCTGTAGCGCTAATAAGGTCAACTCTTCAGCACTCCAGGTTGTGCCATCAGCGAATCGAATGTCCTCGACCCAGCCCTGTCGGTCGGAAGAGGCAAACCAACGTTCCAAAGTCAGACGATCATTGCCATTGCTGTGGCTAAGTAGCAGGTCATCCCCAGACCGTGTAACGAGCAGATCAGCTGCTGCTATATCTGCTGCGAACTGCAATTGGTCATGGCCGCCGTCCTCACGCAAACGGTCCTGGCCATCGCCCAGTTTGAAGAGGTAACTGTCATCACCAAGGCCGCCGTACAAGCTGTCGTTGCCCGCTCCGCCGACCAGCAAATCGTTCCCTGCTGCACCGCTGAGGTTGTCGTTTCCGGCCATGCCGTAAAGGCTGTCTTCTAGATTGCTACCGCGCAGGGTATCGGCAGCAGCCGAGCCGCTGGTCTGGAACCCCGTGCCAAGCAGTTGTGCATAACTCAGGACAGAGCCATCCGCGAACTCGAACAGGCCAATCGAAGAACTGTTCAGGACATCCGTCGCGTTGAAGTTGTGAACCAGCAGTACACCGCTGGCCTCGCCGGCGATGCGTACCTCAAGGGTATCCCCGGCTCCCACCGCCAAACTAACATCCTGCACAGTAATACCCTGCCCAAAACGAATACGGTTTGGTGCTGGCGTGCCGTCCGGAAGAGTGTGGCCACCGGTGTCATAGATGTGGTCAGTGCCGTCGCCAAGCTCGTACAAATAGAGGTTGCCTCCACCGGCACCGTTAAGCGTGTCGTTACCTCGACCACCACGGAAAGTCGAGTTTCCACCCGTGCCAGTCAGGGAATTGCCCAATGCGCTACCAACCAACGTGCTACCAGCTGTCAGAGAGCTCAGGCTGACAGTGTCCTGCGAGTTACGCGCATAGAGTGCATCCAGACCGTACTGGCTGCCGTCGGCAAAACGTACCTGCTGTACACCACCACTCAGCCCCCCCATAACAAGCAGGGAGTCGCTTGCGCTGTAGTGCAATTGCAATAGCCCCGGCCAAAGGGTCATGCGAATGTCGTCTGCCTGGATGCCACTGGCGAACTCCAAACTGTTGCTGCCTTCGCTATCCTGAATAGTTTCCGTATTGCCTTGTGCGGACAGGCTGCCATCGCCAAGGCCAAACAGATAGCGGTCATTGCCAAGACCACCGTCCAAGTAGTCGGTACCACCACCACCGACCAGAGTATCGTCGCCTGCAAGCCCCCACAGAGAGTCGTTACCGGCGCCACCGTCAAGGTAATCCTTCCCGTGGAACGTGATCTCGACATCGTCGGCATCGCCCATTAGGCGATCGTTGTCGGCTCCACCATAGAGGGTGTCATTCCCGCCATTACCCCACAAAGTGTCATCGCCCGCATCGCCATACAGCACATCATTACCATGAGCGCTGGCCGCTACTCCTGCGACGGCATTGTCCCCCTTTATCTGGTCGTTCTCGCTGCCACCATGTAATTCGTCATTACCGCCGCTTCCGGCCATGACATCTGTGCCCGCGCCGCCATAAAGGGTGTCGTTGCCGTGAAAGGCCGCGGCAAGCGCAGTGTCGGTATCGTCGCCAACCAGCACATCCGCCCCATCGCCACCAGTCAACTGGTCGTCGCCACCTTGGCCGTACAAGGAATCGTTGCCAATGCCACCTTCGAGTTGATCGCTACCATGTTCAGCACCATCTAGGTAGTCGGCATCACCTCTCAAGGTGTCGTTGTCGGCGCCACCAATCAGCAGGTCGTCACCAGCTTCGCCTTGCATCCAATCGTCACCGGCGCCGCCGTCCAGGGTGTCATTGCCCGAAGAGAGCGAAAAAGAGCTGTCCGCTTCTGTCACTGCTTGACCGTAGTCCCCGGTCAGATGATCGTTTTCGTCACCGCCAAATAGCTGGTCATCACCGCTAGCACCTACAAGCGTGTCTTGACCTTGTTCCCCAAACAACCAGTCATTTCCATCCAGGCCCACAAGGAAGTCATTGCCTGCACCGCCATAGATAAAATCACTACCTGGCAGGTTAATTGTTTCACCACCACCTACAGGCCAAAAAGAGCGGTCAAAGATGTCGCCATCGCTCTCAACAATCCAGTCGAAGCTCCAGGCGACATGGTTATTGTCACCGAGTAGTACATCATCACCGGCGCCGCCAAACAGCGTGTCTTTGCCACCACCGCCAAACAGCACATCGTTGCCTATATCCCCCACCAAGAGGTCGTCACCTAAGCCAGCAGCAAGCCAGTCGCCTTTAAGGCCGCTGCCTTCGGTTTGCCCCCTTACGGTCTCAAGGCTCACCTGGATCTCGGCATACAGCTGATCATCGCCCTCACCGCCAATCAGGATGTCAGAGTCTTCGCCGCCAATAAGCAGGTCATTGTCGGCTTGACCATCGAGCCGATCCTTGCCGGTGCCGCCTTCCAAGGTGTCATTACCCAGGTCCCCCTCCAGGACGTCATCATCGGCGAGCCCCTGAATCCGATCATGACCTGTACCGCCAAAAAGCCTATCCGCACGCTCCTCGACCACCTCGGAGGTGAAGACGTTGCCCAATTCGTCGGTGCCGGCTAGTTCACCTTCGAGAGGCTTCTTGTCTCCCACTAAAGTTGGATCGATAGTTGGCAAGGGCGCTTCATCACCGTCCTCCAGAGTGATGCCAAGCTGTCCGAGCACAAAATCTTTGACCCGGATCAGATTGTTGCCGTACTGAATATGCAGAGTCTGCGTTTGGTCCGGGTTGGTGCTAAGCGCGTAGGTAACTTTTCCGTCAGCACTTTTCCAAGTCCCGGCACCCGCCAATGCCTCCTTACCACCTGTGAGCGGAACGCCGTCCAGCCAGAGACTGCCTTGACCATCGATATCGATAATTTGATCGGAGCCATCGCCACTGTGGAACTCATAGCGGTCGTTACCCTTGCCGCCGTTGAGGATGTCGTTGCCTGTGCCACCGTCCAGAATATCGTCGCCAACCATACCGTAGAGTGTGTCTTGGCCCGCTGCTCCCTGGATCAAGTCTGTTTGCATACCACCATAGAGCCGATCATTTTTTTCAGAACCAATCAGCGAGTTATCGCCTAAGTTGTCGGACGCAATACGCCCGAAGACTATTACTCCATTAGAAGTAGCGTAATAAACCGGATCAGTAATGCTACGTAAACCGCTTGCCAAATCCTCGACAGCGAAGGATGTTCTTGGCGTACCCTCATTCCTTGAATTCCCTTCAAGCAGCGCGAGCAAGAACATATATCGATCAGCAAAATATTGTTCATTGAAATTATCCAAACTACAGATAATGCTTTCATAGGACGACAAAGAGCCATTACCCGGAATATAGTACAATGGTGATAAATTGACTAGCGCAAACCTCATCGCTTTGCCTTCAAGGGTATTTTCTCCAGCGCTAGTAACAATATTCGTGCTTGTACTAACTAGCCCGACCGCCCCTCCAGCCACAGCACTTAGGGAGGCGCTCGCCAATACAACCTCCATGCGACTATTATATTCAGACTCATTAACAACTGCGGCAGGATCTTGAATGTCAAGTATTAATTTTTCAAAGTAATGCAATGCATATTCTGCGCCTTGACCTTCAACGCTAGAGAAGGCAAGAATTGCCTTTTGTCTACTCATGGTATTCAGCGCCGAACTCTCTAGTGGGCTGAGGCTATCGAGAACTTCATGAGTATAATTTCGGTAACCTTCTAGAATCACACCATTGTTAAGTGCTTCTTCACTCCAGAAAATCCGAGGAGGAACCTGTCCAGCTATGTACCCTTCCAAACTATCCCGATTGGCTTGCAAGTAATCCCATAAAGACTGCCTAATAAAACCTTGAACAGAATCACTACTGAGACTGGAAATAAGATCATCGGAGGAATCTATAAAGAGATCTAATCCCGCAAAAGCAGGACTTTCCGATGTACTAATATTCAAATCATGGATAAAGACTATTTTTTGGGTTTCATTATTTCTTACAATTAAAATCCCATTCTCTATTGCTGTCGTATGTGTAGAGCTATCAAAATCCTCTGCTCTAACACCAAGCTCCCACGGCTTAAAATCGGCAAAGGCATCTAAGAAAGCAGCCTCTAAAATATTCTTACTACCTTCAGAAAGAAACCCAGTATTTATCCGCTCACTCCAACTATCAGCAGTCCAAATAAATTGTAAATTCCCAGGAAACAGGTCGCCCAAACCATTGGACACCCAAACACCAGAGTCGATACCAACCATATCCTCAACAGAAAGATAGCCTCCATTGCCAGCCAACATACTAGCCTCAATACCATCTAATGAGCCTAGCGCAATTTGTGTTGAGAACACATCAAGCGTAAGCTGATATTCATTCTCCCCATCAAGTTTAGCCAGATAGTTCCCGACCAAAGCCATGCCTCCCAACGCCCCACTATATGAAGTTATTGAGGCTTGAATCAGAGCTTGATACTGACCAGTACGCTTATAATATTCATAATAAAATCCTGCACGATCCCCATTTAGGATCATATTTCTCCAGCGCGAAACGTCTTCAAAAGTAATACTCATTTTAATTAGTCCTTGCGCATGATTTTATTGATTTTAAGCACCGCAAGCTCTACGAGCTTATCTAGCGTGGCGATCTGACTCTCGGGAAAGATCAGCTCGTATGAAATAACCCCTGAAATCGCCCCATAATAAGTGCACTTCGTATAAGGGTTGATTTTTGCTGCACACTTCAAAAACACTTGACGACCACCGCTAGTACTACCTACTAAAATGAATCCAAACACTGGATTATCATATCTCTGGTACATGCGATACCCTGAGTAAATAGAGCCCTGCTCAATCGACTCGACTAAATTTTTCTTTTGCATATTTTCGAGTAATTCAGGACTTCTGAAGGGTACTAAGTTCACGTAATACTCACCCTTGCCACCTAAAGCTTTAGGATCTAGGACTAATAAAGCACTAGAGACACTTTCTTTGGGGGGGGATATATTGGTTGGAATCATTTCTTCTGGGACAGCGAAATTTACCCTCTTTTCAGAGGATTCAATCGCGAACTCTATTTCGCCTGGAGCTCCAAAAACTAAAGACGTGAAAAATGCAATAGCAACCACCAGCACCTGCAAATATATTTTACTATGCATGGAATCCTCGCAAGCCATCGAAGTTAATGTTAGTTCGTACAAATTACATCACAAAACTCAAGGGTAGCTCTTACATATCACAATCACTTACCGTACGACTTGCAGCGCTAAAAGAGCAGAGTGAATTACCTGCTACCCACTAGATCATTGCAGCTAACCAATAAAAATCAGAAGAAGAGATCATTATTTATTCCACCTTTCCATGGCTATTAAGAAATCAGAAAACGAGTCACCATTATACTTGAACCTATCTGACATACTCGGATACGCACGAGTACAGCGCCCAGTGACCGTCCAAAACTTATAATCAGCAAAGCTGCTAGCGCCGACAGCCAAAGACTTTGTGCCAGCCCCGCTATGAAAATCAATAACTTCAAATAAGACTTTTCCAGTAATGGTATCGATGACACGCTCTCGCGCAACGCCTGTGTTAAAACCATAGTTGCGCTGCCGTGAGTTATAATTCTCTAACGCCAACTCGGATGCATACTCGACCCGATATTGAGTGGCCTCCGAATTATCACTTGAGCGTCTTGAAATCACTCGTTCAGAGGCTGTTCTAGCCTTCTGGTACCGCTCAGGATTTTCCTTGGCCCACTCCTCAGGTGTTTGATACACCTTCAAACCTGCCTCAGTAGTGCACAGGTGATGGTGGGTGTACCACGTCGGTATAGCGTCCCAAAAGACAAAATTATACATAATCAAACCAACAACTATCCCGAACGGCCAACCGACGTTGAAATACTTCTTGGCAAACCGAGAGGCACACACTACCAAATAGACCGACAATACCAGATACAACCCCAACACAATCAACACCAAGAGCCCCATCATCACCAGATACCCCCATCAAATACTAAATTTATAACAAACACCAAAGAACATTCACCTTTAACACTCGCATGCTTATGCATCGACATAAAGATCGCCCTGTTGATTTAACATCCACTTAGTATTAATTAAATCCACTGGTAACGCCCTCATGTAGCAAGCATTACCTCTATATATCGAATAGCCCTGTACTGCTCTGTAGGCAGCCTGGCGTATTGCACTGTAATGCCTTGCAGAAGCCAGCACCTCCTGCACCCGCTCGGCAATTTCTTCAGTATCAAAGAAATTCACCAACAGTCCATTCTCGCCATCCTTGATCACTTCCCTTACCGGCGCCGTATCCGAACCCACAATCAGACAGCCACTGGCCATGGCCTCCAATAACGACCAGGACAGCACAAAGGGATACGTCAGGTAGAGATGCACGGCGGAAACTTGCAGTACTTTTTTATAAGTGGCGTAAGGCACCTTGCCGAGAAAGTGCACACGATTTAGATCGAGCGGATTTTCCGCCAAAAGCTTGCTGCGCCAGTTGGGCGCATCCTTGGGTCTACTGCCGTAGCTAACGTCATCACCACCGACCACCAGCACCTGGCAGGTCGGATGCTGTTTAAGGATAAGCGGCAGTGCGCGCATAAAGCTGTGAAAGCCCCGGTACGGCTCCAGGTTGCGCGCCACATAGGTGATGATCGGCTCACCGGCCTTAAGCACTTTGCCATTGGGCAGTTGCAGGCACGCTTCGGGGTCTGGCCCCAGGTTGGCGGTGTCTATGCCTTCGTGGATCACCTGGATCTTGCCCTGGTAGGCGGCCGGATGCAGGCTGTGTTGCCAGCGGGTCGGGGTGATGGCCTGGTCGCAGTTTTCCAGGTTGAGCAGGTGCAGGGCATTGCGGCTGCGGATGCTCGCCGCACCGTGGATTTCCAGGGGAAACTCCGGGTCGAAGCCGGCGTCGGCGCCCTGGGTCTGGTAGTAGTACTCGCAGAAATGGATCAGCTTGGTGTTGGGGAAGGCTTCCTTGGCATAGAGGGTTTCGCCCCAGCCGGGGTGAGCGACTATCACGTCCGGGCGGTAGCCCTTGGCCTTTAGGTCCAGCAGCAGGCGCAGGACCTGCTGACCGTGCAGCACGCCATCTTCGAAGCTGCGGACATAGGGATGGGTATGGCTACTGGCCTGGCGATGAGGCTTGTAGCGCAACAGACGCACGCCCGGCAGCCCTGGGGCCTGTTCGCGGCCGATGGCCAGTACGTCCACTCCAGGCTGCCCCGCCAGATGCGCCGCGATATGACGAAACTGGCCGGGGAAGTTCTGGTGGATAAACAGCACTTTCATACCGCTGCTCCCTGCGTGCATGTTGCTATTGGCTTGGGGGGGGGTTACGCCGCTGCGCGGCTAACCCACCCGGTTCTGCAAATCCGCACGCCTCATTCCAGAATCGCCAGCAAGCTGGCTCCTACGGATATGGGGTGCAGGTCAATCAACGTTCGCCCAAGCTTTCCGCGGCGTACTGTTGCAGCGGGCTGAGGAAGTAATCGATGACCTTCCTCTTATCCGTCTTCACTTCCGCCCTGACCGCCATACCCGGCGACAGCGCGATCTTATTGGCGCCCACCTGGATGCTGTCCGTCTTCAATTGAATGCGCGCGCTGTAGACCAGCCCTAACTTTTCATCCTCGATGGCGTCGTTGGAGATGCTGACTACGGTGCCGTCCACCACGCCGTATTTGGTAAAGGTAAAGGTCTCGACCTTGATCTCCACGCTTTGCCCCGGCCTTACAAAGCCGATGTCTTTGTTTTCCAGCATGGCTTCCACTTCCACCGGCTGGTCGCTGGGTACGATGACCATCAGTGGCTGGGCTTCGGTGACCACGCCGCCGTTGGTGTGGATGGCCAGCTGCTGCACGGTGCCGTCCACCGGGGCGGTGAGGTGCATCAGGTGGTCGCGTTGCTGGGCCTTTTTCAGTTCCTGGCTCAGGGCGGCGGCGCGTTGTTCGGCCTCGTGCTGCAGGTCGAGCATGGCGCGGCGGGTCTGGGCGATCACGCTGCTACGCTGGCTCTGCGCGGCCTTTTTCGCCGCGCTGAGTTCGCGCACCCGCGACTGCTGGGTGCTCAGTTCGCGCTCCTGGTCGAGCAGAGCCTGCTGCTTCTCCAGGTAGGCGTGCTTGGCGACAAATTGCTTGTCGAGCAGGCGTTTGTAGTCGGCGGCCAGTTCGCGGGTGATCGGCAGGCTGAGTTGCAGGGAAGCAACGCTGCTTTGCGCCGCCTGGATCTCCGCGTTGCGCTGTTCGATGGCGGCGGCGCTTTGCTCCAGGGTGCTTTGCAGTTCCAGGTACTGGCCTTGTAGCCAACGCTGCGCCGCCAGTTGCTGCTCGCTGCTGGCCTGGGGAATCAGCTGGGCCAGGCTGGCCGGCGGCGCGTTGTGCAGGATGGCATCCAGCAGCGCCTGGGCGCGGGCGCTGTCGACCTGGGCCGCGAGCAGGTCGCTACCCAGGCGCTGAACATCGGCGCCGGTCATGCTGGTGTCCAGTTCGATCAGCAGGTCGCCGGCCTTGACCTGCTGGCCGTCGTACACATGGATGGCCTTGACCACCGCCACTTCGCTGGGCTGGATCACCTTGCTCTTGCCGCTGGGCACTATCTTGCCGCTGGCGGTGGCGACCACGTCGATCTCGCCGACGCAGGCCCAGAGCAGGGTCAAGGCGGCGAAGGCCATGATGGTCCATTGGATATAGCGCGGCGCCGGATGTACTGGCTGCTCCTGCAACGCCAAGGCGGCGGGGAGGAATTGCAGCTCGTGGTTTAGCCGCGGCGGCGCGTCCATGGCTTGGCGGTTGCGCCAGGAGTGGCGCCAGGCTTGGCGGTAGCGGTTGAGGAGGTCGCGTTTAGCACTCATGCGGCACCGCCTTGTTGCAGACGGTGCAGGCGCGAGTAGTGGCCGGCCTGGTGAGCCAGTAGTTCGGCGTGGCTGCCCTGCTCGACGATCTGGCCGCGGTCCATCACCAGGATGCGGTTGGCGTCGCGCACGGCGGACAGGCGGTGAGCGATGATGATCACGGTGCGGCCCCGGCAGATGGCCTGCATGTTCTGCTGGATGATGCGTTCGGACTCGTAGTCCAAAGCGCTGGTGGCTTCATCGAAAATGAGGATGCGCGGATTGCCGATCAGCGCGCGGGCGATGGCGATGCGCTGGCGTTGCCCACCGGACAGCGAGGCGCCGTGCTCGCCGACCACGGTGTCGTAGCCTTCCGGCAGCTCGAGGATAAATTCGTGGGCGCCGGCCATCTTGGCCGC
>MESE01000081.1 GCA_001770855.1 Burkholderiales bacterium RIFCSPLOWO2_02_FULL_57_36 | reverse complement strand
CTCCTGATTCGTAATTTCTGATCCAGTCGCAAGTTCGATTAGAACCGAATCGGTCTTCTCGCAATAGCAAATTACGTCTTTAAGATCACGACCTGAACCCGCGTGAACAACCACGGCATTTTCACCGTCCAGATTCCGATTTGCCCAGGCAATGACCTTATCGTCACCCATCGCAGTCAGAACTTCAAAAATCTCATTCGCAAGTTTTCCAGACCCCCACTACTATGACAACCATATTTATCTTTTCTTCCGCTTGTTAATCACATTGATTCGCCATGTGCGCAGCCACCTAACGACGCTTCTATGGACTCCCTCCGTTTTGCAAGCGTTTTTGGTTTTTGTTGAATGAAATCGACTGCACAAATCTATCCGGCCTACTGTGGTCCCCGTCGGTACCGGCCCTGATGTTATTCGCTCGCACACTGCCTCATTAGTAGGACGGCTTAACCTCAGCCTACGTCGTTACCAGGCTCTTGTCTGCGTGAGTCCGACTCATTTCTCCATCAACCCGTCTTGCTCGCAATCGCTGGCGGGACACTCCTTTGGTTAATGATCGACTGCTTCCCCCGTGAGTTAAGCGGCCACCTTGTATTCGGTTCCTCGTGCCAGCATCGCCCACATGATCCTTGCGTGCTTTGCCGCCAATGCAACTGCCGCCACATTGTTGCAAGACCGCTTTTGCAGTTCAACTACCCACCGGCTCTTGCGGTCTGTCTTGCCAGGCATTGAGCGCATCGCGCTACGTGTGCCGTGGATCAGCAGCGTGCGCAGCCGCACATCGCCGCGCTTGGTAATGCCGCCCAGCCTGCTCTTGCCGCCGCTGGAATGCTGTCTTGGCGTCAAACCGAGCCATGCGGCAAACTCCCGCCCGTTACGAAACACTTTAGCGTCTCCCACACTGGCTACCAAGGCTGTGGCCGTAATTGGCCCGACGCCTTCAATTTGCATCAGGCGGCTGGCGACTTCGTTCTGCCTGGCCAGCACACTGATTTTGCGCTCATACTCTTCCGCTCTTTGGTCCAATACCAGCAAGCGCTCATACAACTCGCCTATGGTTTCCTTCGCCAGCAGCGGCAGTGAACGGTTTCCTGTACCTATTTCCAACATGACTCTGCGCAGCCTGGCCATGCCGCCTGCAACGGCAATGCCAAACTCACCGAGCAACCCACGAATCTGGTTGGATAAGGCAACCCGTTCAGCGACGAGTAGATCCCTGGCTCGGTGCAGTGTCAAAATCGCTTGCGCTTCTTCCGTCTTGACCGGCACAAACCGCATGTTGGGTCGCCCGACCGCTTCGCAAATCGCGTCGGCATCATTGGCGTCATTCTTGCCGCTCTTGCGGTAGGGTGCCACAAATTGCGATGCCATCAGTCGTACATCGTGCCCAAGCTTGGCGAGCTCGCGTGCCCAGTAATGTGCTCCGGCACAGGCTTCAATCCCGATCAAACAGGGTGCAAGCTTCGTAAAGTAGCCCAGCATTTCTGAGCGCGATAAGGTCTTCTTCAGAACTGCCTTGCCATGCCCATCCACACCATGCACCTGGAATACTAGCTTTGCGATATCAAGACCAATTCGTACGATTGCCATGCATTCCTCCCTGTTCAGATGCGATGCCCACGCTTCGCTTACCCTCCAGTGTAATTAATTTCGGAGATGGAGGGAGTCCATGACATTAGTAGGAAAAATGGTTTTGGCGATTTTCGTGCGCTGTAAGTCATTGATCTATATAGAGGTGAAAATCGATAAAATCGCATTTTTGGACTTTTTCTACACCCTCAACGTGAAAGCTCACCTGCACCGCAGGGCAGGTGACAGTGTGCAGCGTCATGTTATACGTTTTCACCGCTCGTCCAATTTGTCGATAACAGCTTGGTCGCTCAACTCCGGGCCAACGTATACCTTTACTTTTCTTCCGCCAGAACCCAAGCCTAGTTCAAGCAATGTCCGTTCCTCAATCTGTGACAGTCCACCGTCTGTCATCTCCATTGCGTGCACCAAAATACAGGGAGCCGGTGCAAACCAGAAATTCCCGACCAACTCTTTTACGAGCCTTTTAAGTAATTTTTCCGCAACCACGAAATCTCCTACTAGGAGCCTATGGGATGTAAATGGCTGTTCAGAAGACGCATCTAAGTTTTTATTTTTTCGAATCAATCGTAGAGAAATCCGATTTTTATATATCCGCGCGTAGATTTCCGATTTAAAAAGATCTGAAGGCACCTGGTCCTCTCTGTTTCTACGTATAACGCCGCATTAACCGGCGCACCGCAGGTGCGTCAGTGTTGAATAACGTGTTAAACGGCGGTGATGGCAGAACTAAGAAAAACGACTTAGCAACAAACATAGTCATAACCCCATCACTCCTTCAAATATGTTTTTCAGCCACTGCCAGAAGCTTTTCACTGGTCGGTCTTTCGCCTTCAGCTTTACCAAAAAAACCCATGTGCCGTAGCTAATGATGACTAAACAACCGATTACTGACAAGGCAACGTAGAGCAATTCGGTCATAGCTGTTTAACTATAAATAGGGTGAAAAAATTTCTGCCTATCCCGGCGGCGTGTCCGCCTATCCAGTCATGGCAAGTCTGCTGAAACCGTTACTACATAAGCATTTCAATCATATACTGCATATTAATACAGTACTAAATAACCATGAAATATGTCAGTTCCTTTGCTTTATAGCATCCAAAACTCCAGTTGCAAAGAAACCAAGACGATTGGATCAGAGAAACCTTTACACTCGGCGCGGATCTCAAGACTGGGTGGAACGAAATTACTGTAAAAATACACGCGCTTCGTTCCATACGCTTAATTCCGTATGTTTACAGAGTGAGTAGCAGTTTCCCCGGAAATCATTCTGAGGCGCGCCGACAATGTCCCCCTTTCTTGAGCAAAGAACAGACATTTAACAGGGCATGGATTCCCAAAGTAATTCCAATAAATCAAACCATGCCTTGAAAAACCATTAGGTCGCCCATATAATTAGCACTCACTAGAGGAGAGTGCTAACAACTCCCCTAGCCACCTGAATTTTCCAGTGCGGCCAAGCTGTATTGTGAATTTCGTTTTGCAGCAGCTTTGCCGCAAATAATCATAACCTATTGAAATTTAAGGAGTTTGTATGAACCTTCGTCCTTTGCACGATCGCGTCATCGTCAAGCGCCTCGACCAGGAAACCAAAACTGCGTCCGGCCTCATCATTCCTGAAACTGCTGCTGAAAAGCCGGATCAAGGCGAAGTTCTCGCCATCGGTAACGGCAAGATCCTGGAAGACGGCAAAGTTCGCCAGCTCGACGTCAAAGTCGGCGACCGCGTTCTGTTTGGCAAGTATTCCGGACAAGCCGTCAAGGTCGAAGGCGAAGAATTGCTCGTCATGCGCGAAGAAGACATCATGGCAATCGTTCAAAAGTAATGCAATGTCCGGGCTCATGCCTGGATAGCGCAATTTGATACTTTGAATTTCAGGCTATACAAATCAACGAATTTTAGGAGCAACGAACATGGCAGCTAAAGAAGTTATTTTCGGCGACGCCGCCCGTGCCAAGATGGTCGAAGGCGTCAACATTCTGGCCAACGCCGTTAAAGTCACCCTGGGCCCTAAAGGCCGTAACGTGGTTCTGGAGCGTTCGTACGGCGCCCCGACCGTTACCAAGGATGGTGTTTCGGTCGCAAAAGAAATCGAACTCAAAGACAAGCTCATGAACATGGGCGCGCAAATGGTCAAGGAAGTTGCTTCCCGCACCAGCGACAACGCAGGCGACGGCACCACGACCGCAACCGTGCTGGCTCAGGCAATCGTCCGTGAAGGCATGAAGTTCGTTGCCGCCGGCATGAACCCGATGGACCTGAAGCGCGGCATCGACAAGGCAGTTGCTGCCACCGTCGAAGAGCTGGCGAAAATCGCCAAGCCATGCACCACCACCAAGGAAATCGCCCAAGTCGGCGCGATCTCAGCCAACTCCGACTACTCGATCGGCGAGCGTATCGCTGAAGCGATGGAAAAAGTCGGCAAGGAAGGCGTCATCACTGTTGAAGACGGCAAATCCCTGAACGATGAGCTCGATATCGTTGAAGGCATGCAGTTCGACCGCGGCTATCTGTCCCCATACTTCATCAACAATCCTGAAAAGCAAACCGCGATTCTGGAAAATCCGTTCGTCCTGTTGTGCGACAAGAAAATCTCCAACATCCGTGACCTGCTCCCGGTACTGGAACAAGTCGCCAAGGCCGGCCGTCCGCTGCTGATCATCGCTGAAGACATCGAAGGCGAAGCTCTGGCAACGCTGGTGGTCAACAACATTCGCGGCATCCTGAAAACCTGCGCAGTCAAGGCGCCTGGCTTCGGCGATCGTCGCAAGGCAATGCTGGAAGACATCGCGATCCTGACCGGCGGTCAAGTGATTGCTGAAGAAGTCGGCCTGACCCTGGAAAAGGTTGCACTGACCGATCTGGGCCAAGCCAAGCGTATCGAAATCGGCAAGGAAAACACCATCGTCATCGACGGTGCTGGTCAAGCAGCCGCAATCGAAGCGCGCGTCAAGCAAGTGCGCGTGCAAATCGAAGAAGCTACTTCGGACTACGACCGTGAAAAACTGCAAGAGCGCGTTGCCAAGCTGGCAGGCGGTGTTGCGGTGATCAAGGTTGGCGCAGCCACCGAAGTCGAAATGAAGGAAAAGAAAGCCCGCGTTGAAGATGCATTGCACGCAACCCGTGCTGCCGTTGAAGAAGGCATCGTTCCCGGCGGCGGCGTTGCACTGCTGCGCGCACGCGCCAACATCAAGGTCAAGGGCGACAACGCTGACCAAGATGCAGGCATCAAGATCGTTCTGCGCGCAATGGAAGAGCCGCTGCGCATGATCGTTCAAAACGCCGGCGACGAAGCATCGGTCGTGGTTGCCAAGGTCCTGGAAGGCAAAGGTAACTTCGGTTACAACGCTGCCAACGGCACCTACGGCGACATGGTTGAAATGGGCGTGCTGGACCCAGCCAAAGTGACCCGTTCGGCATTGCAAAATGCCGCTTCGATCGCTTCGCTGATGCTGACCACCGATTGCATGGTGTGCGAGCTGGCTGAAGACAAGCCGGCTGGCGGCATGGGCGGCGGCGGTATGGGTGGCATGGGCGGTATGGGTGGCATGGAAGGCATGATGTAAATCAGCCGGCCGGCGAAAGGCAGATTGCCTTTCGCACTGCTAAAAAAGCCTGCAAGGTTCGCGCCTTGCGGGCTTTTTGTTTTTTAGGACGGAGCGAGGGTATTCATGCGCGCTTGGATTCAGCCGTCAATGCAACGCACTAAACACTGCATCAGCTTTGCACCAATTACTTGCCAAATGGCAAAAAATTAAGCCATGCGCATTTTTTGAATTGCCACATTGAAATGGGTGTAAATGGGTGTAATATTGGCATCCATGATCGCTACGAATGCCGTTCGGATAACACCAGAAATCCTGAGCCTCATCGCCGGTGTCGATGAGTTCAAGGGTGCATGGCGTGCGCTCGGCACGCTTGCACCGGATCGGCTATCCGCACTCCGGCGGGTCGCTACCATTGAGAGCATCGGTTCGTCCACACGCATCGAAGGTAGCAGATTGTCCGATCGCGAGGTCGAGCGCCTGCTGTCCAATTTGCAGATCAAGTCTTTCGCGACCCGCGATGAACAAGAGGTAGCCGGCTATGCCGAGGTGATGGAACTGGTGTTTTCGTCCTGGCAGGACATCACACTGACTGAGAACCACATCAAGCAACTGCACCGCGATCTCCTGACCTACAGCGAGAAAGACGCTTGGCATCGCGGCAATTACAAAACCTCCACGAATAGCGTGGTGGCTTTTGATGAGGATGGGAAACAACTAGGCGTCGTCTTCGCAACAGCGACGCCATTCGATACGCCGTCCTTGATGACTGAACTCATCACTTGGTTCAACGCGGAGCGCCAAGCGGCACGGTTTCATCCTTTGCTGCTCATTGGCATCTGGGTCGTGGTTTTCCTCGAAATCCATCCATTTCAGGATGGCAATGGTCGGCTTAGCCGGGTGCTCACCACCTTGTTGCTATTGCAGGCGGGCTACGCCTACGTACCTTACAGCTCGTTGGAAAGCGTGATCGAGCAGAGCAAGGAGGCCTATTACCTGGCGCTGCGACAAACGCAAGGCACGATCCGCACGAGTGCGCCGAATTGGCAGCCGTGGCTGACATTCTTCCTGCGCGCGCTCGCTGAACAGGTCCGCCGTCTCAATCGCAAGGTCGAGCGTGAAAAGTTGGTGCTGGCCTCGCTCCCTGAGCTTTCGCTACAGATCGTCGAGTTCGCACGGGAACATGGACGCATCACCATGGGCGATGCGATTCGATTGACCAACGGAAATCGCAACACGCTCAAGCAGCATTTCCGGGTCTTGGTTGAACAAGGCCACCTTAGTCAGCGCGGTGCTGGCCGGGGCGTCTGGTACGAGTTGCGATAGGAAGAACTCATGACCGGTGTTCGCCGGCAAAGCAATTTTTCGCAACTCAAGTCTCACGACGAGCAGCTTGAGCGATTGGGTTTGCTGGCCGAGCGCTACTTCGCCGATGACCCGAACACCTGCCTCCTGAAACTTCGCCAGCTTGCAGAGTCGATGGCCCAGTCGGTGGCTTCCCGGGTTGGTCTATACGCTTCTTCGGAACAAAACGCCGCCTATCCTTCCGCCCAACCCGCAGACAGCAACTCCGCCTGCGCAAGCACAATCTTTACCGCCTCATCCTGCAAGTCCGGTGGATAGCCATACTTGTTCAGAATGCGCTTCACCATCACGCGAATCTTTGCCCGCGCGCCTTCGCGCAGTGTCCAGTCAATCGTCACGCTCTTGCGCACCTGGGTGACGAGTTCGGCGGCGACAAGTTTAAGTTTGTCGTCGCCCATGGCGATGACGGCAGATTCATTGGCGGCGAGTGCAGTGTAGAAGGCGACTTCATCCTCGGTCAGGCCAAGGCGTTCGCCACGCTTGATGGCGGCGTCGAGGTCCTTGGCAAGTTTGATCAGCTCTTCGAGCACCTGCATCGTGGAGATGGCGCGGTTGTGGTACGCGTTGAGCGTCTGCTTGAGCTTTTCGGAAAACACCTGGCTCTGCACGAGATTGCGTTTGGAGCGGACCTTGAGTTCGTCCTTGAGCAATTTCTCCAGCAACTCGGCGGCGACATTCTTGTGCTTGAGGCCGCGCACCTCGGCGAGGAACTGGTCGGAGAGGATGCTGATATCCGGCCTGGGCAAACCAGCGGCGGTGAAGACATCGATCACCTGGCCTTCGGTCGTGATCGCCTTGGAGACAAGCTGGCGGATGGCGGCGTCGATCTGCTCCGGAGTCTTGCGGTTGTTGCTGCTCTGCTTGTTCAGCGCCGCCTGGATCGCCTGGAAGAAACTCACATCGTCGCGGATCTCGGTCGCTTCGTCGCTGGCGGCGCAGAGGGCGAAGGCGCGCGAAAGCTCCATCACGACCTGCACCCAGCGACTCTTGCCATCGTCCTGCTCAAGAATATGTTCTTGTCCGGCGGGGATCAGGCCAAGGCGTTCAGCGGGTTTGCCGGTGGTCCAGTTGTCCCAATTGAAGCCATGCATCATTCCGCTCGCAATGCCGTGTTTCTCCAGCATCACGGCGATGGCTTGCGCGGTATCGAAGGTCGGGTTGCCCTGGCCGCCGCTCTCGGTATAGGTCGCGAGCGCGTGCTTGAGCTGATCGGCGAGACCGAGGTAATCCACCACCAGACCGCCGGGCTTGTCGCGGAAGACGCGGTTCACGCGGGCGATGGCCTGCATCAGGCCGTGGCCCTGCATCGGCTTGTCGGCATACATCGTGTGCAGGCACGGTGCGTCGAAGCCGGTCAGCCACATGTCGCGCACGATCACGATGCGGAACGGATCGCGGCTGTCCTTGAAACGATTCGCCAGCTTGCGGCGCTTGTCCTTGCTGCGAATGTGCGGCTGCCAGTCCGGGCCGTCGTCGGCGCTGCCGGTCATCACCACCTTCACCACGCAATCCCTGCCCTTCTCGGCTTCGGCGTCGTCGCCATCGGCGCTGGCCCACTCGGGGCGCAGCTTGATCAGCGCGTTGTAGAGATCCACGCAGATGCGGCGGCTCATGCAGACGATCATCGCCTTGCCGTCCATCGCCTCGACGCGCTTCTCGAAATGCGCGACCAGATCGGTGGCGATCAGCGCAATGCGTTTCGGATCGCCGACCAGCGCTTCCAGCGCGGCCCACTTCGTCTTGAGCTTCTCCTTCCTGGTCAGCTCCTCGCCTTCGGTGATCTCATCGAACTCCGCGTCCAGCTTCGGCAGCTCGGCGGCGTTCAGGCTCAGCTTGGAAATCCGGCTCTCGTAATAAATCGGCACCGTGGCCTTGTCGGCAACGGCGCGCTGGATGTCGTAGATCGAAATGTAGTCGCCGAAAATCGCTCGCGTGTTCGCGTCGGTCTTCTCGATAGGCGTACCGGTAAAGCCGATGAACGACGCATTCGGCAAGGCATCGCGCAGGTTGCTGGCGAAGCCGTAGGACATCTCGCCGGTCTGCCTATTGACCTTGCCGCCAAATCCATACTGGCTGCGATGCGCTTCATCGGCGATCACCACGATGTTCTGCCGCGCGCTCAGCTCCGGCATTCTTGAATCCAACCCGTCGCCCTTTTCAGGCATGAACTTGTGAATGGTCGTAAACACCACGCCGCCGCTCGCGCGGTTCAACAGCGCCCGCAGATCCTCGCGCCCGCCCGCTTGCACCGGCGTCTGGCCGAGAATGTCGTGGCAGCGCTGGAACTGGCCGAAAAGCTGGTCGTCGAGATCGTTGCGGTCAGTCAGCACCACCAGCGTCGGATTCTGCATCACCGGATGCCGCACCACGCGCGCGGCATAGAACAGCATGGAGAAACTCTTGCCGCTGCCCTGCGTGTGCCAGACCACGCCCGCGCGCCGGTCGCCCGGCCTGCCGCCATGCATGCGGCCCGCCCAGTAGGTACCCTCGTCCTGACGCAGCGTGTTGCGCTCGGCCATGCCGCTGGCGCGCATCGTTTCCTCCACCGCCGCATTCACCGCATGGAACTGGTGGTAGCCGGCGATGATCTTGTGCAGCGTGCCCGAGTCCGGGTCTTCTTCGAAGACGATGAAATGCTGGAGCAGATCGAGGAAGCGCTGCCGCTCGAACACCCCTTTGATCAAGATCTCCAGTTCCAAAGATTGAGGTGCGGCATCATGCTGCCCGTCAATCGTGCGCCAGACCTTGAACCATTCCTGGTTCGCCGTCACGGAGCCCATGCGCGCCTGCAAGCCGTCGCTTACCACCAGCGCCGCGTTGTAATGCAGCAGCGATGCAATTTCCGCCTTGTAGGTTTGGAGCTGCGCATAGGCGTTCCAGATCGTTGCCTCCTCATCGGCTGCGTTCTTCAACTCGATCAGGCCCAGCGGCAGCCCGTTGACGAAGACAACAATATCGGGCCGCCGGTTGTGCTGTCCCTCGATTACCGTGAACTGGTTCACCGCCAACCAATCGTTCACGCCGACCTCGCCGAAATCGACCAGCCGCACATGATCACCGGCAATGCTGCCATCGGCTCGCGGGTATTCCACCGGCACGCCGTCGCGCAGCATCCGGTGAAAGGCGCGGTTGGTCTGCGTCAGCGAAGGCGTGCCTATGCGCAGCACCTTGCGCAAGGCGTCTTCGCGTGCTTCTTCGGGAATGATCGGGTTCAGCCGCTGGATTGCCCTGCGCAAACGTTCCGCCAGTACCACGTCGGCAAACGATGTTCGCTCTGCCGCCGGTTCGCCGGGTGCAAGTTGCGGGCCGTGGGCGATCGCATAGCCCAGCTCGCTGAACCATTCAAGGGTGGCTTCTTCGATGATGGCTTCGTTGAGGTTCATTGCCTTTGGCGATTAGCGTCTAAATGAAAAAATCTAATATTTTCAATGAGTTAGGATGTTTCCGGCATCATGCAGCAGTTTTCATCTAAATGAAAATCAGGCCCAGAAGGGCAAATAATGCCGATAACGCAATGAAGTTTGTTCCGGGTCCGCCAGCTTGATCTTTCCAGCGTCCACCGTATCGCGGATGGCGCGGGATACTGCCTCGGTTTTCCTCTCGGAAAGTCGAAATCTTTCCCGCAAGCTCTGATTCGTCATCTTTTCGTGCATTACATACCGAAGACAACTGTGCTGATAGGTCGCCCGAATACGGTCGTTCCGGTCCATTTCCTCGAAATCCTTGTGGCCAAAAAGCACCACCGACGTGCGCTTCTCTCCCACGCGGAAGTCCGGAGCCGGAAGCTGAAAGGCTTCGGCTGCCTGGATCACCTTGTCCACGCCGCTGCCCTTCTCCTCGCAAATACCCAGACGACGCATCAGGTCGGCCAGTCGCTCGTTGCGAGACTGGTATTCATCGATGAAACGGTCCGGCGAAATGAACGGTTTTCCCGGGTTGGATATCTCCATGCGGTCGGCGTATATCTCCACCATCACCGACATGCCGGACTCGGTAAAATCCTGATGAATCAGCGCGTTGGCGACCAATTCACGCACCGCGATCTCCGGAAACATCTTCACCTCCCGGCGGAGCGCCTGCTCAATGACCTCGTTCGACGGCACCAGTCCGTTGATGAACTCGACCAACCCCTGGAAACCGACCGCGTAGCCCTTGACGCCCGGCTTATCAGTCTTTGTCTTCAGCTTGTTCGTACCTTCATACTCGATGACCCTCGCCGCCTTGCGAGCCAGCCGATCAAACTGATCCAGTTTCTTGGCGAAAAGCATTCCTCCCAGGTTGGTAATCGACCATCCGCCATCCTCGCGCCGAATCAGTTTCTCGCTCTCAAAGCGTTCCAACACTCCCGCTCGATTCACCGGATAGGGCAAGTGCAGCAGGTCAAAATAACTTTGCGTATCCAGCAGTTGCACGACTTTGTCATCGTCGCAATCCTGCATGGCCGGTTGCGAAAGCCAGTCCGGCTGGCCTTCTGCAAAGATCGCTCGCAAGCGGTCCTCACTCATCGGTACCAGCTCCTCGCCCGCCCGCATCAGGTAGGAACCCTCGAAATCGTAAACCGTACCCAAAGGGCGCCCGGGAATATGAAAAACCAGCACTCGACCATCGGGATGCGAAACCTCTTCGATGTCCACACGGAAACCCAGTGTCTGAAACATCTTTGCCGCCATCTCAACCGGGGCGCTAAACGCCGTCGTTCCCACCACGCGGCGCGGCGGCGCATCCTCGATGCCCAGCAGCAGATGCCCGCCACCCTCATTCGCCAGGGCCACGCAGTATTTGTAGAGCTTGCGGTTATCGAACTGCGTCTTCGCCTCCTTGAATTCCAGACGCTGATGTTCTGAGCGGGCCGCGCGCCAAGAGTCAATTTGTTGGATGGTCGTTGCCATGGTCATTTCAATGCATAAACAGTTGGTTGCAAAACGGGACGGATGTCCCGGATGCGCTGCAACTGCTCTTCAAAATACTTCCTGGTGAGAATGGAGCCGTCGTTTTTCAGACGCTCGTCATCCATCGCAAAGCCCTTGATGGTGAAAGATTCAATGATGCCAGAGGCCCATTTGCGGAACTGGACGGCGCGTTCCGAGTTCACCTTGTAGCCGACGGCGATGATGGCGGAGAGGTTGTAGTGCCGGGTGTCGTAGGTTTTGCCGTCGGCGGCAGTTATTCGAAAATTTCGAATAACTGCATCCTCCGGAAGCTCGTGGTCGGCGAAGACTTTCTTGAGGTGGTAGTTGATGGTGTGAGTCTCCACATCGTAGAGCTGCCCCATCATCTTCTGCGTGAGCCAGACATTTTCATCGGCGTAAAGGGCTTCGACGCCGCCTTGACCGCTGGCAGCCACAAAGGTCAGGTATTCCTCCGCCGAAGAGCGAACCAGGGAGACCGCGGTGTTCTTTTTGGAGCGACCGCCGGGAGTGGGCGTAGGTTTGTTTTTGCTCATCGGTTCATCCTGCTCTCAAATCGAACTTGCAAGTACCGCTGAATAGTTGCCCGGGCCCGACGGCATAGCCCAGCTCACCGAACCATTCAAGGGTTGCTTCTTCGACGTTAGCTTCGTTGAGGTTCATGATCTTTGGCGGTTTGCGTCTAAATGAAAGTCAAGCTCCTGGCGAACTATCCGGAATTTCCGGATAACTGCCTCCCGCATCAATTCACTCTCCGCGAAAATGCTCACCTGGTTCCCGTTGCTCATCGTAATGTCATCTTCAGGTTCCAGCAAATGTGCGCAACCATGCGCCACATGTGCGAAGCTGTCTTCATATTGTTCGGAGGCGGCTCTGAACACTTAAAGCGATTAACGGTTATCGGCTTCACCGAATAGCCCGAGCTGACCATCGTTCTTGGCAGATTCAACTGCGTCGGCGGGTAACGGGAACAGCGACTCCCCCATCGGGTCGTGCTGCTTGTAACGCGCCTTTGCGAGCGCCTGATTCTGGACCGCGTAACAATACACGCAGCCATGTGGGCAAGTGTCGTATTCCCCTATGTCGCGGGACTCGAAACATCCGCACTCCTTCCGATTTCCTTTCAGGCCAGCCTTGACCTGGTTGCCGACAACATCGGTAAGCCGGTCCGCATCAACACATCGTGCTTCGTAGCAGCCGGGCATGATGAACTGAGGCTGGCTGCAAACTGTCAGGCGAATCCGATGACCTGCGGCTATCGAAACAAGCTCTGCAGCAAGACTCCTCTTCCAATCATCAGCTGGATCGGACCATGTGAATCCATGCTCTTTGGCTGCTTTTTCCATGTTCCGCAGCGTCTTTTGATAGAGATGCGCAAACGAAATTACGACCTCGTCGGTCGCGCCCTCCAACGACTTCGCTAGGCGCGAGAACGTGTCGATATGGTATTCGCGGGGAGTGAGCGAAGAATTGATGATCGTGTCGTAGCGCCAAACGCAAACCCGAGGACCGAACGCATCGGAGACTTGGCGCAAATGCGCCACAGCCTTCTGCGCATCCACGACTGACTGTTCAAGCACTCTTGGATAGCCGTTGATGGTGTGCTGAAGAATGAACGGAAAACCACGCTGCTTTACCTCGGGCAGATGTTGCAAAAATGGTCCAACATTTTTTGTCCAGAACACGATGCCTTCGACGTTCTCTCGTTGAAGCGAAACACGAATGACACGCCGATTGTAAGGATTGACCATCTTGCAGTAGCCAGCGCGCAAACGATTCATAAACCACTCCCCGTAGAAGGTGGGAATGTCCGTCTTGTAGCTGGCAGAGATGATCATGTCCTAACCTTTCGCCATTATCCGCCACGCGGCATCGCTCTTTCTCTTCGGCCACCCAAACTTACGGAAGTAAACGCCCAAATCGTCTTTTTCTTCATCGTTCGAAAAGCATAGCTCACCTTCTGCCGATTCAATCACAACGAGCTTGTGCCTCTTTGACATTGCATCGAACCAATCGCGAAAGCGTGAATCATTGTTGTCGACGAAGAGAATCATTGAACCGGATTTCATTTGAGACAGGCAATGCTCAAAAAAAGGTTCTGCCGCGTCTTTGATCTTCCAAACCTCGGATAGAAAATAGCTCAGTGTGAACAAGTCCGCACGAAGGAATTTCTGATAGCTCGCCCAAGTTGTTGCATCTGTGATATCCATCTGTTGAAACACTGGATAAATTTGGAATGGCGGCTTGAGCAAGCTCGCCACATCACTCCATGAGTCGCCCCATGCCCGTTCCTTGTCGAAGATGTAGCATTTCAAGCTGAGATCTTTTGCTCCTGTCTGGATGAGAAATTTCAGAATTCCGAGCAGGTCGCTGCCGGGACCACCACCGAGGCATGCTACTTCGATGGATCTCTTGTCAAGTAACTCGCGCAGCTCGTTCGATGCTTTGATGAGCTGCATGATGTAATCCGCATGTGCGACAGTGTACTTGTAGATATATGCGAATCGCTTCACGGCATTACTATAGTCGATTGGTGCGCATGCTTTGCTTGTTAGATTCCCATACTCGGCCGACAGATTCGTCATTTCTACCTTGATTTGAGCATCCTTTGTAGCGTCGTCTGGCGCAACAATTGCTGCGTATGCGTCATCCAAAACCAGCTTGATTAGTTGCATCAGGTTCATTGTGTTTTCTTTTTCGTTTTAGTGGTTTCGGAAACGGAAAGCTCGCCGCTCAACAGCTTCGGTAGAAGCGTGTCGCGCAGGGTGGCAAGGATGCGAGATTGGATGCGGTTGATTTCAGCTCGCTCAAAGAGCGGTGCGCAGGTGCGGTGAAAGGCGTCGAGAATCTTTGGTTCGTTTGGTAGCGCAATCTTCATGGCTCCGATGATTTCCGGACGCACGGCCGGATAGGCTCCGCCATCGGCCATCTGACCAAGGTAGTCGGAGACTTCAGACTGAATCATTGCTGCGTGGACGAATGACCACGGAACCTTCGTTGGTGTAAGCACCACGAATCCGGTTGAGGCGACGCGGTTCTCCGGTGGGTTTAGTGCAAGAAAATAGGAGCCTCGGTCGGGGCGAACGGTGGAAAGAACAGTGTCACCGTGGCGCAGGCGGCGGCGAGCCCGACTGGGTTCTTCGCCACGCGGATAGATAGCGATATTGGCGATGTTGCCGCGACTAACTTCGGAAATCTCGACGTATTCGAGCGTCTCCAATTCATCGTTCTTGCCGAGCGTCCAAGCGTTGATGGCGCAGACTTCTTCGATGGTCACATGTCGCCAGCCGACGGGGAGCATCCCATGTTCACCATGCTCGAAGTGCTCGGGAAAGAGGTCGGCGGTGGCTAGGTCGATGGCGGCGGGGGCGCGGCCGTCGAGTTTGGCGCGGACGGGGTCGAAATCCACGAACCAGCTCTGGAACAGCGCTCGCGCCATCGCCTCCAGCGTCACGGTTATCCGCCGGTTCAACTCGATCTTGTCGTCCAGCGCCCCAAGCACCGCCGCGATGGCTTTTTGCTCGGCTAAGAGTGGGACATCGAAATCCCTCACATAGACCGCCGACCGAGTTGTTGATGGAATTGGTGAACCATCGTCAATCTCACCAAGCTTGTGATACTTAATAGCGTAGTAGAGCCATCGCATATCTAACTCGGTCTTTGGAACGACGTAATAGGCGGTGTCTATAACGAAGAACGGCTCGCGGGAAAATTCCACTCCACGGTAGGCCCCCTTTCGTCCAAGGATAACGCCTGGCCCTGAAACGAGTGGCTTTTCCGTCCACCCGATCGGACCGTTGCTACCGAAAACGCGGAAACTACCGCTCGGCTGGTCGTAGTCACGCAGCGCCTTTCCATATTCAAGCGAGATTTCCGCGCCCCATGTGCTTGCTCTCCATTCACCCGCCATAACCCAGCCCCATCAGGTTTGCCTTGATGGCCTCCTCCAATTTCGTGGACTCTTCGAACTGGGCGTGCAATTCGGCGATCAGCCGCGGCATCTTTTCCTCGAAGGGCTCGCCGTCGTCTTCGATTTCTTCAGCGCCGACGTAGCGGCCGGGTGTGAGGACGTAGCCGTGCGCGGCGATTTCGGCGGTGGTGGCGGATTTGCAGAAGCCGGCAATGTCCTGATACGTTGCAGCCCCCTCTCCCCGGCCCTCTCCCGCGAGGGGGGAGGGAGAAAGACGATCGCCGCGCCATGCGTGGTAGGTGGTGGAGATTTTCTCAAGATCGGCGTCGGTCAGTTCGCGGTGCACGCGGTCGATCAGCGTGCCGAGTTTGCGGGCGTCGATGAAGAGGGTTTGCTTACGGCGGTCGCGGAAGCCGCGTTTGGCGTCGGCCTTTTTGTTTTTCGCGAGGAACCAGAGGCAGACCGGAATCTGCGTGCTGTAGAAGAGCTGTCCGGGCAGCGCGACCATGCAGTCCACCAGGTCGGCCTCGATCAGCGCGCGGCGGATGTCGCCTTCGCCGGACTGGTTGGACGACATGCTGCCGTTGGCGAGCACGAAGCCGGCCATGCCGTGCGGCGCGAGGTGGTGTACGAAGTGCTGCACCCAGGCGAAGTTGGCGTTGCCCTTGGGCGGGACGCCATATTGCCAGCGCACGTCATCGTCCTTGCGGAACCAGTCGGAGTCGTTGAAGGGCGGGTTGGCGATGACGTAGTCGGCGCGCAGATCGGGATGCAGGTCGCGGCGAAATGTGTCGGCGTGCTCGGGGCCGAAGTCGGCTTCGATGCCGCGCAGCGCGAGGTTCATCACGGCGAGGCGGCGCGTGGTGGCGTTGCTCTCCTGGCCGTAGATGCTGATGTCGCCGAGCTTGCCGCCGTGCGCTTCGACGAATTTTTCCGACTGCACGAACATGCCGCCGGAACCGCAGGCGGGGTCGTAGATGCGGCCTTTGTACGGAGCGAGCATTTCGACCAGGCAGCGCACGACGCAGGACGGAGTGTAGAACTGGCCGCCGTTCTTGCCTTCGGCGCTGGCGAAGCGGGTCAGGAAATATTCGTAGACGCGGCCAAGCAGATCGACCGAGCGGTGCGTCTTTTCGCCTTCGCTGGCAGCAGTCAGTTCAATGGTGGCGATGACGTCGATCAGCTCGCCGAGGCGCTGCTTGTCGAGACCGGGGCGGGCGTAGTCCTTGGGCAGAACGCCTTTGAGGCGCGGGTTGTCGCGCTCGATGGCGACCATCGCGTCGTCCACGATCTTGCCGATGCTCGGCTGTTTGGCGCTGGCCTGGAGATGAGGCCAGCGCGCGTCGGCGGGCACCCAGAACACGTTTTCGGCTTTGTATTCGTCGGGGTCTTCAGGGTTCGCACCTTCGTAGTCGCCTTGGCCGGCGAGAAGTTTGGCGCGGTGTTCCTCGAAGGTGTCGGAGATGTATTTCAGGAAGATGAGGCCGAGGACGACATGCTTGTATTCGGCTGCGTCCATGTTGTTGCGCAACTTGTCGGCGGTGAGCCAGAGCTTGGCTTCAAAGCCGAGATTGGCGGATGAATCGTTTTTCTTGCTTGGCGTTTTCGCCATCTTGTGCCTGCTGATCGGTGAAAGTGCTTTTAGGAAACAGTGCTTGGGCATTTTAGCCGATCTGGGCGACCTTCTTTGCCTGCTTCACGCAAGAAATCGTTACGCAGGGCTTCGAATAGGAGTCGAATATTTGGCGATGTTGCGGAATTTGATGCCCGGAAGCGGACAAATTCAAGCTCCATCAAGCGGGCTACCGTATTGACCGGTCAGGCCGATCAAAAGTCGTAAGTGAATTCGTCCTGAACGTTGGCTGTTCAGTATGTTCCGGACGCGCCGCGCGGCAACTGCCATGCCTGGTTAGCATCTCCCGCTGACCGGGTGTGGGCCGCTCATCGATAAACCGATCGGCCGCTTCCGTTGCATTGCGGACGACGAGATAGTCCGCTCCGATGACGGTGGTGAGCCGAAAGAAGCTTCGAAATACATGCGCCAGCTATTGATTCGTTAAGACCCGATATTCGTCGCACTTTGAGCCGCCGCATCCGGACGGCGCAACCGATTCCGGAACCGGCGGCGCAGCACTGCACGCAACAGCGCCCGCAAGCTGCGCCGATGCTGCTTTCGCTTCACCCTCACGGCGGGCATTCGCGTAACGGCTTGAATTCGCAGCGGCAACTGTTGATCGTCAGCTTGCCTTCGTCGCCCCAGTTCAGGAAACCCAGCGGCGCATAGTGATGCTGTACGCCGTGCGGCGGACGCAATGCGGGTTTGCCGTTGGCGTCGGGCGGCCACTCTATGTTGCCGGTCGCGACGCGCGCGGGAATCAGCCAGTAGTCGCCGACGCGGTACTTGCCATCGGCGGCGAAGCGGATCTGCACGCCGTCTTCCAGGTCCAACCAGGCGGGATCGCCAGCCGTGGTTTCCTGCACCGGCACTGCGCCGTCGGCCAGCACGACATCGCCGGTTTGCACCTGAGACCAGCGGCGCAGCCGGGGATTGACCAGCAGCTTGCTCCAGGCCAGCGCATCGGTGCTCGTTACGCTGGCGGGATCCACCGTCAAGATGCCGTTCTCCACTTTAGCCAGTTTCACCAGCGCGCCGGACTGGCCGTGCAACTCCAGCGTGTCGTGCGACAGTTCGATCCAGTTGCCTGCGGCGAAACCGTGCGCGTTGCCAACCAGCAGATCGTTGCCTTCGGTGCCGAACCATGCGGTGGCGACGCTGCCGTTGTCGCGCGACCATTTGAAAGTCGCTTCATCCGCCGCGCCGCCGCGATGGATTTCGACGCGGTACAACTGGTTTTCCGCGCCGCGGTATTTGGCGTCCGGCGAGGTAAGGCAGGGGCTTTCTGTTTTCTGGCCGGGGTCGACGCGTGCGGCAAGGCTGGCGGCACTAATGCCGGTCAATTGATCCAGAGGCGCGGCGCAGCCGACCGCCGGCAACGCGCCGCCGCCGGCCGCGCCGAGCGCTTCGATTTCCAGCTCGACTGCCTTGATGTCCGCTTCGAGCGCGGCGATCTTGGCGGGATCGGTGGCGCGCGCCAGTTGCCGCTTCAGGGACTTGCGCTTGGTTTCCAGCGCGGCGATCCGGTTGCGCGTCGCTTCATCGATGGCCGGCACGGCGTCCATGTCGAGCGCCTTGACCTGCCATACGACCTTGGCGCGGGTGCAGGTATCGGGGCCGCCCAATGCCTTCTCGCGGATCGCTTCGTGTTCGATCCAGGTGATGTGGCGCTCCCATACATCGAGATAGACCCAGAAATTTTTACCGGTCGGCTGCTGGTGCTCTTTTTGCAGCGCGTCGTCGGATGCAAGCGGATAGTCCGGCTGTGCGGAGTACAGGCACGGCGTTTCGTTTTCGACCAGGATGCCATCGACGTAGAAGTTGCCGGCGCCGATGCTCAGGTTGCCATCGTCGTCGGGCGCAAGCACGAAACCGCCGCCGTCGACGGGCGCACCGTACGGCCCGATCAGGTCGCGCGCCAGCGCGCGCAGGTAATGCAGCAGGATCGCTGTTTGCTCGTTGCCGTTGGCGTCCAGCGTGACGCGCCCCTGCTGGTCCAAGACACGGCTGAAGTGATTGGCGGGATCGAAGGTATCGCGGGTGATATCGGCTTTCATTGTCAGCTTTCTTGTTGGGTCAATATCGGGTTAGAAAAACGCGTGCCGGATCGCAGGCACAACACCAAAACAATGTCATGTCGCATGAATGATTCCCACATCCATGCCGGCCGGCGTGAACTCTTCCAGCCGCGCGCGCAGGTTGGCTTCGCGCTGCGGCTGGAACAGGTCATGGAAGGCGCCCATCTCCGATTCGTCGTCGGCGCCGCGCTTGATCTCTTGCGCGCAGAGCAAGGCCAATTGCGCATAGCCGGGATTGCCGTACCAGATGCTGGTGAATTGCGGTTGTACGCGCAGCATTTCGCAATTGATTTCCGGCTGTTGACTTGCCGGATCGGCGATGCGCTGTTTCACTGCCTGGATCGCCAAGTCCGGTTGGCAGCGGTAGCGGCGCGGCGTGCGGCATACCGGCGCGACATAGCAAAAGCGCATGCAGCCGATCTGGCGCCGCGCGACGTTGACGCAATCGTTGAAGATGCAGTTTTCCGCAAGCTCCACCGCGTGTACATCGACAATGCCGAATACCGTGCTGCGCAATATCGTGAGCAGCACATGCGCTACCGCCTTGCCGGGTGCGCCGATGGCTTCCTTGTCCGGCGCGGCGGCGTCGACGATCGAGTCGGCTATCCGCAATGGAATCGGATCGGCGTGCACTTCATCCTCGTTGACCTGGATCGAGCCGACGATGCTGTGCTCGATGCGCACCGACGCGCGCAGGTTGTACAGTTCCAGGCTCGGTTCGGCGGGACGTGCCGGTTCGCAGTGGCGGCCGAGTCCCCAGCCCGGCACCAGGGTGCAGTGGCGGATTACGACCACCGCGCCGCAGATGTCGTCGTGTTTTTCTGTTTCATCGTCGTTGCGCTCCCCTTTCTTGCCTGAGCGTTCGCGGTCCTCGCTGCCTTGCTGCTGCGCCCCGCTGAAATGCACGCTACGCCCGGTCACCATCAGGCCGTCCAGCGTGAAGCGGCTGCCGGGGTTCATGACCACCGAAAACGGGTCCGGCAGATCGGTCTGCCAGTCCAGCAGACGCAGCACCGGGCGTACCCGGTCGGCGGCGCGCAACTGCAGGGATTGTTCGCGTGCCAGTTCGACCGTGAACGGTTCGGCGTGGACGCTGCTGTCGGTCAACTCGATCACCGCATCCTTTGGCTGGTCGTGCTTCCATTGGTTGAGCGCGTCCCATAGCCGCTGGAAGCTTTCATTTCTGCCGACCCGATAAAACACCGGCGCAACAATTTCCTCGCCGCTGTCCGCTTTGCGCGGCGACGGATTGAACAGGCGGCGCGCATATTCGCCGCCGCCCATGTCGGCGCTGAATCCATAGCGGTAACTGACGCGCACCCCTTTTCTGGGCAATTGGCCCGGCGGGAATGCGATGCGGCCCAGCACCGGATCGACCGCGATGTAATTCTTTGGCGGCACATACTGCCAGTGCGACAGGTCGGCGGCGATGACGGCGGAGGCCGGCAGCGGATCGTGCGGATTGGAGCCGCCCCAGCCGTCGGCCCAGATCACCAGGCTCTTGCCCGCGCCATAAAAGCGTTCCATGTCGCTTTCGAACGCGCGGCGGCGCAGCGACGCCGGCACTTGCCATTCCTGCGTCACACAGGTTTCCGCGGATTGCGCCTGCGCCTTGATGAACAGCGGCGCATCGTTGCCCAGCACGCTGAAGGTATAGCAATTCGGGCCGGTATCTTCGACGCAGTAGGCCGGCGCGTAACTGACCGGATACGACTTCAGGCGCCAGACGAATACCCCGATCGAGGGAATGTTGTGCCGGCCGATCGTGCGCTGCGAATTGACGCGGCGTACATCGACCGTATGCGCCAGCGTATCGAACGGGCCGCCGAGCAGGTCCAGCGGATTCATGCGCCGCAGGTCGGCCAATTGCGCGCGTGCCGGATGCGGATGATTGATGTTCTGATGCCAGCCCAGCAGCTTGAAGAATTCCACCGCCCGTGCCGGCCAGCCAGCGACATCGTGCGCCAACAATTCAAGCAGGCCGAGCCTGCCCTTGCCGCGCCGGTAGCGGATGGTGTTGGCTGCTTTGCGGCGCGGAATCAGCACCCGGTTGAGCGCGCGCGCCTGTTCGGTCGCGCCCTGCCCCGGCCGGCCGGCATCCAGCACCGGGCGGTAACCGATCAGGTCGGCGATATACGGCACGACCCAGTCTTCGGCGGTCTCGATGAACCAGTTGTCGTACAGGCGGGCGATATCGTCCTCGACCAGGTTGACCTGTTCCGCGATCACGCGCAGCAATGCCTGCAGCGCCTGCTGATGCTCCGCGTCGCGCATGCGGTAGATCGCGGGCAGCAGTTGGTAGAGTCGGTCGATGCGTGCATCGTTGGTATGGGTGGTTTGTGCACTCATGATTTACTCAATTGGTCTGGTTGAGGATGATGGTGTCCGGCACCGCGGCGCTGAAGATCGCCAGTTGCGCCGGGCGCAACGCGCCGTTTTCCACCTCGGCGAAGTTGGCTTGCACATGCGGCGCCGGGCCGGCGATGTCGCGCACCGTGTCGGCCAGTTCTTCCAGCGTCAACAGGCGCCGCGTGCCGTCGGCTTCCGAGGTCTTTTCCGGGATGCCGCCGAACAGGTCGACGTCGACCCAGGCCACGCCCTCGGTGTTCTGGATCAGGCTGATCACTTCGCACAGCAGCGCCGGCTGTCCGAGCGCGCGGCGCCGGAAGCCGAAATGATCGAGCAGCGACTGTCTTACGCGCAGCGCCACCGGTTCCCATTGATGGTCGGGCGCCAGCGCGATGCGCGCGCTCAGCGCCAGCAGCAGCAGTTCGCGCAGATCGACCTGCACCGGCAGGGCCGCATCGCCGAACTGGCGCAGCGCTGCCAGCAGGTTGCGGTACAGGTCGGATGTCGTGTCGATCGGCATGTCGTCGGCGCCGGCGATGGTCAGGTGCACCAGTTGCCGCCGTCCGTCGCTCAGGCGGCGCGCGGCAGCCTTGCCGATGCCGGCAAAGGTGCGCGCGAAATCGGCATAGTCCTGCACCGATACCAGCCGGTCCAGCGCCATCAATGCCAGCGGCGCATTGTCGCGCGCCTGGTCGAGGTCTTCGCGGTCCGCGCCGCCGGACGCGCGCAGCGGATTGATCACGCTTTGCACGCCGAGCGGGCGCGACAGCAATAGGCTGATTTGCTCCGCGCGCACGTTGCCGCCTTTGCCGATGCCTTGCCGGTAACTTGCCTTCACGTTTTCGATGCCGCTCGGCACGCGCGCGCCTTCGCGGCCGTTGCCAAACGCGACCGCGGTCTTGTCGTCGTCGCCGGTCCGGGTGATGAAGCTGCGGTGTTTCGGCGCGGCGCCGGCCAGCGTATCGGTTTCATGCCATTCGACATCGTCGATGTACAGCTTGAGCGTGCTTTGCGCACCGGCCGGCGTCGGCGCGGCGGTGAAGGTCAACGGCGGCTGCTTGAGTACGAAGGTTTGCAATGCGCCGCCATTGCCGCTGCCGAGCGTTTCGATGCGCGTCTCGCCGTGCGTGGCCCTGGCCACATTGCCGTGGATGGTCAGCGTGCTGCGCTTGTAGGCATAGGCGGTCGATGTCGCCAGCAACAGCGTGGTATGCGTCTTGTCGCCGGGCAGGTTCGGGTCGTAGCCGTGCTTGAGGCCGGAGATCATCAGCAGCTCGCTTGCGTTGATGCCGGCAACGCCAGGAATGTCGGCGCGTTCGCCGGAAAATATCAGCCAGCGGCCCGAGGCCAGCTCCTGATGCAGGTCGGCCAGTTCGACCTCCTGCCCTTGCACGTCGATATCGACCGGTTCTTCGGCCAACGCCAACGCTTCGCTTTCGCCATGGACCAGCGTACCGCGCAAGGTCGCCATCGTGTCCTTGTCGCCTGCCCACCAGTCGCTATCCAGGATCAGTTGCGTGGTCTTGGCGCTGATGCCGTACGCGGTGCGCTGCACGGTTTCGGCGAACGCGACGCGGTGCACGCTGCGCTGCACTTCGTCGAAGCCCTTGGTTTGCAGCACGATATAGCTGACCGGCAGAATGGATTCGTAAGCCTGATCCAGGAACACGGCGTCGCGCCGCTCGTCGCTTTCAAGCTCCCACTCCAGCCAGTCGCTTTGCGGCTTGAGCTGGTTGCGATCGTTATAGGTCGGCTGTTTCGATACGCCGGCGCCGAACAATGGCGCATTCAGCCGCAGCGCGTACAAGCCGTGCAATGCCGGGACCGCATCATTTACGTTGGCGCGCGACCACGCAGCGTAATAACTCTCCTTGAGTTGCGGCGCGAAATTGACCAGCAACTGTGCATGCGCGTCCGAACCGCGCTCGAAGGATTTGCCGAGACTGCGTGCGAGCCGCGCGCTGCCGGCGACCTGCTGTTGGCGCGGCTTGAGCAATTCCTTGATGAATTTCGATGGATCGGTCACGACCGGGCCGGCGGGGATTTCCAGATCATTGAGAATCTCCCGCACATCCCTGGCGAAGCGGCCGATCAGTTCCAGCACCGGCCCTTCGATCTGGCCGTCGGCCGATACCATGATCTCGCCCGGCCACTCCAGCGGATTGGTATACAGGCCGAGATAAGCCGATGTCAGGATTTCCTTGGTCCGGGCCTGGGCGCGCTTTGTCGCGCCGTTCGATTGTTCGGTCACCAGGGGCTCGATATCGCGCACCAGGCCGGCCAGCGCCGGCGCCACCGCGACCACCGGTATCGGCACCGGCTGCAGTTGAATTTCGGTGCGGTCATCGGAAAACTGTCCTTCCGCCTTGGCCACTGTGCGCAACACCGATGGATCGCCGGCGGCGCTGAAGGTCATCAGCAGCGGCTCGCCCTTGTCGAGATTCACATTGGCGCCGACCGCGTAAATCCGCTCGATCGACAGCGCATTGTCCAAGGTGATGTGCTGCGGCTTCTTGCGCCTGACCTGCAGGTTGTTCCACGCGCTGCGGGCGATCAGCTTTTCGGCGGTTTCGAAAGTTTGCGGCAATTCGTCCGGGCCTGGCACGCTTTGCGCGCTCGAACCGATCGGAAGCTCCGCCGGCTCGATCTGCTTATCGTCCAGCGTATAGGTGAGATACACGCTGGCGGCAACGCCTGGCCGAAGCTTGTAGCCGACCAGGCGCGCCAGCTCCAGCACCGAACGTCGCTCGGTCGCGGTGCGCAGAAAACCTTCGTTGGCGATGCGCTCCTGATAAAACGTCAGCACGTCGCCTACGGTGGCCCACGCATCGAGCAGCGCGATCGCCGGATCGCTGGTGTCGCGCGTGGTCAGGCCAGTCAAGGGACGCAGGGTCTCGTGCGCCTTGCCGTCGACGCTGGTTACCTCGACCGTCATGCCGGCCAGCCGCGCCTTCATGCTGTCGAAGAAACTGCCGTGCGTGCCGACGCGGTAATGCAACGCGTCCAGGCCGGGCCGGTTGTATTCGGAAACCGGGGTCGATGCGCGCGTGCCTTCGCAGCAACCGCAGGACGCGGCGGAGTTACCGCAGGATGGGCAGCGCATCATCTTCCTCCGTGGACGTGGATCACGAGCTTGCCGCGCTCGGGAAAATTCGGGTCGTTGTGAAGCTGCGCGATTTCCGCTGCCGATAGCGGCAACACACCGTTGGCGATTTCATGGTTCGCCGACTCGAACAGGCGCTGCAATACCTTGACCGTCGCGCATTCGACGCCTTGCACCGCCTGCGCGGCGGCCACGATCTTGCTGAGAAAAATGCCGCCGCCGAAACTCAGGTTGTCATCATGAAAAAAGCCGAGCTTGCCATCGGCCAGCACGCGGTTGCTGAACACATCGAGCAGCGCCGCCTTGACATGGCCGGGCTGGTGATAGAGCAATACGCAGACTTCGAGTTCCAGATGCAGCGGCACATGGTCGGCCCACTCCAGATGCAGATCATGCCCGATGCGGCGCAGGCATTCGAGTTCACGTTCGATATCGTCCAGCAGCATGCTGTTGGCCGGGGTTACGGCGAACGGATCGATCGCCACGTCGGCTTCATACCAGCTTCCGGTCCAGACCAGTTCCGCCGATGCGCGCTGCACGCCGGCGTGGCGCTCGGCCAATGTCCGATAGTCGTTGGCAATCACCGCGCGTTCCAGCGTTTTGCGGAACAGGTGCGGCGCAAACAGCTTGGCTTCCGCCATCGGTTCGGCTGCGCTGCCGCCGGTTGCCGCGAGCGGATTGCGCACCTTGAACGCGATGCCGGACAGCGGCGACGCGAGCACGATGCGTGAAATAGATTCCGCGCCGACGTTGCCGCCGATGCCGGCGCCGGTGCGATAGGTGGCCGTGAAACGCGTGCCGGCCGGCGGCTGGAACCCGGATTCACCGTCGCCGAAACGCAGGTGCGCGACGCCGTCGTTGTCGATCTCGACCACCGCATGACGGTCATTCGCGGAGCTGCCGATCAGGTCGTAGCGGATTTTCCATTCCGTTTCCGTTTGCGTCGTCAGAACCAGTTGCGGCAGCGCGGCGCGCACATCCTGTTTCAGCAAGCTGCTTGCCGGCAGCCATTTTTGCCGCACCGGATCGTCGGACGGCAGGGCTGCGCTGAAGGTCAGCGGCGCCTTGCCTAGATGGGGCCGGAACAGACCGGCGCCGGTACGCACATCGCCCGGATGACCGATGCATTCGCACTCCGCATCGCTGCTGACCGCCGGCACCTCGCCCAAGTCTTCCGGCAGCTGCGTCTTGCCGTGATCGACCAGGATCACATTGCCGCGCGCCACGCTGACGTGGTCGATCAATGCACAATCCGGCGCGCCGCCCATCGCGGAAATGCACAGTGGGAACGGCAATGCATCCTCGGCTGCCCATTCGATCTCGACATACGGAGTGGGTTTGCCTTCTTGCGTAAGCAGTATCAGGTCTTCCCCAGGCGTGACTTTGGTGAGCCGCACCGCATGGCGATGCAGCCGATCGGCATCGGCCTCCAGGCCGGTGACCGGACCACGTACTTCTTCGAAAATCAGGATGTCGCCGACGGCCAGATGCAAGGCGCGCTGCGGTTTGTCATTGCTTTCAGCGCCGTCGTGATCGGCTTTTTTCTGTTCCTGTTGTGCGCCATCGCCGGTAACCCATCGATCGAGAAGCGTTGCGCTCGTGCTGCCGCGATGCAGGCAGCACAGGGTTTCGCCCCAAGTGTAGAAATGCATTTCACTATGTGCTTCATACAACTGGAAGTTCGCGGACCGGTTCGGCAACAACGGCTCGAACACTTCATAAGATGCGGTCGGCACGTCGCGCAGGTCATCCCAGGTCAATACTTCCTTGTGCACCGCCAGCCCGTCGTTGATCCCGGTAACGAATGCCACATCCGCCAATGCCAGCGCATGATCGGTGTCGGTGGCTACGCACACCCACGCGCGCGCATTGCAGCCTTCATGCAAGTGATAATCCACCAGCCGCGCATGGCGCCGCACCGAAATGCGCTGGCGCGCAGTGTTGAGGTAAGCCTCGGTCGCGACCGCATCCTGGTAATAGCTGAGCATGTCGCCGCTATAGGCCAGCAGTTCGACCAGCGCGATGCCGAGATCCGGCACATGGCGTTCCTGCCAATCCGGCATCAGCAACGCGAGCCGGTCGAGAATCAGTTGCCGGAAACTGGCGTAATCCTTGGCCAGGTAATTGATATCGGGTTCCGCCAGGCACGGCGCATCGCACGGCGGAGCTGCCGCACAGTCGAGGTCGGATGGGCAGCCGACCTTGAACGAGAATTCGACATGGTCATAGCGCGGATCGATGTTCTGCACGCCGACCAGGCGCAAGGTGTAGCTGGAAAAATCACCGTACTTGTCCAGACGCAGCACCAGGAAATCGTCCTTTTCCGGGTCCGGGTCGGCCACCGGATCGATATCGACGATGCGGATGCCGGTGACGCGCCGCCCGCCTTCGATCCGCAGATATTTTTCAATGCCCGGTTGATTGACGCTCAGCTCCGGCGGCAGCTTGCCCAGGAAATACGCATGCAGCGTGCGCTGGTCTTCGCTCACCTCGACATAGTCAAGACCGTTCCAACCCTGCATGCGCCGGACCGCATCGCGCCGTTGTTCTTGTTTGCAGCACAGAGTCATCGCGGCTCCTGGTCAAAGGGTGGCGGCATTGCGGCTGAATGCCGCAGTCTGTATTTCACCGGTGCGGCGGATCGCGTACACCAGCTCGATCGTCAGCGTCGAATCCAGCGCACTCACTTCCAGGCTGCGCACCTCGATCACATCGCCCAGCCAGCGCTGCAATGCCGCCTGCATGGTGAACTGCACCGTCGCTGCAAGCTCGGGACTGTTGGGCGCGAAAATCAGTTGCAGCACGCCGCTGCCGAAGTCGGGCCGATTGACCCGTTCGCCGGGGTTAGTGAAGATCAGCTGTTCGATCATGTCGCGGATATGCTTGGTCTGGTCCGCCAATGCGGTCCTGCCGCGGCTGTCGAAATGGAATGGAAAGTCGAGATTGATCATGTCAGGTTCCGATCACGCGCAGTTGCACGGTGCTCACGGTAGGAAACCCTTGCGGTATCTGTTCGATGCTTTGGCAAGCAGCCGGGCCAGGGCCGGGTGCAGGCAGCAACGCTGCCGGTTTGCCGCCGACCAGAAAACGGGTGGACGGCATCGCCCATTTCACGATCACGCATGGCTGCGGCTTGGTACCGGCGCCGACCGGGACCTGGAACGGGCAGCCCACCACACCGATCTTGCTCAGCATGGTCGCGACCGGTTGACCGCTAACCAACACCCGCAACTGCGACGGCGCGATCGTTGCAGTTGCGGTGTGCATGCATTTGATGGCTGCGTTTACATGCATAAGAAATCCGGGCATTGGCACCTCCTGTTATTGATTCGTTTTTTATGCGTGCTTTCTATTGAGCGTTTAACTACAAATTCACGGGCGCCTTAGCTCCCCTCTCCCGTAAGCGGGAGAGGGGTTGGGGGTGAGGGAGATTGCAAAGGCTTGGCTCATTCAACCACCCTCATCCCCGACCCTTCTCCCGCCCGCGGGAGAAGGGAGCAAGACGCAGACTCAAACAATCGTCAGCGCCCCCGCATTGATATCCACTGCCTTGCCCACCATCGTGATCATCGCGCCCTTGCCGTTCTGGATAAAAATCCCGCTGTCGTTGACCACGATCATCGCGCCGGTGGTGCTTCTCAAGACGATGCCGCCGGTCAGCGGCGTGGGCGGCATGTCGCTGATCATCATGGAGTTCTGCGCCACCGTCTGCATCATGATATTGGGCGATACCGGCGTGCCGAGCAGCGCCAGCGGCGGCACATCGCCGGTGCCGAAGCGGCAGCCGGTCCAGATCGGCTTGCCGGGATCGCCCTGCTCGAACTCGACCCACACGCCGGCGAGCAGCGGCGGCACCATGTAGGCGCCCATCGGCAGGCCGGTCGGGCCGGCCAGCGGCGCGCAGGCTTCGCACCAGCTCGACGGTGTCGGTCCGAGCACAGCCGGCACCGAACAAATGATCCGGCCGCGCAATTCCGGATCGTTGTTGAATATGACAGTGCCACGGTATTTGCCGTAAAACCGCTTCGGTTCGCTGGTGCTTGCTTCACTCATACAGGGACCTTTGGTGTAATGGAAATCAAGCCGTCGCGGCTCAGTTGAAAACTCTGCTTGTATTCGCCGCGCTTGATGTTGTGGGTGACGCTGTTGACGTAGTACAGCCCGTCATAAGCCATCCCGGCGCCGCGCACGCCGACCAGCATGCGCGAGCGCAATACATGGCCGTAGCGCAATACGTCGAGCGAGCCTTGCACGGTGATCGAATCGGACGAGCGCGCCAGCACGCCGAGCGCCTTGTCGATAATGCCGGGAAACTCTTCCTTGAACGACCAGTCCGGGAATTCCACCTTCGACGGAATGGTCGGCCGCAGCCCGAGCGGCGGCCTGAAGATATTGACGTTCGGCAGCGGCACCGGAATCGGCACTTTGCCGGTCACCGGATCGTAGACGCCGAGCACCACGATTTTTTTCGCCAGGCCGTCCAGGCTGAAACTCATAGCCTCGACATTGGTATGCGCATCCATGTTGATATTCAGTGCCGGCTGCGGCACCGGGATACGGATGTCCGGTCCCCAATAGGCGATGCTTTCGCCCGGCAGCGGACCGGGCTCGACATAGAACACGTAAGCGTGGTCGTTGGCCAGTTTCTTCAAGTAAGCCAGGTCGGTGCCCTGATGCGTCGGGATCTTCTTGGTCGGCAGCGGCACGTCGTTGATGAACGGCGGTATCGCCAGCGGCACGATGCCGAATACCAGGTATTTGGCGAGAATTGCATAGATCTGGCCAATGTCGGGCGTCGCGGGATAGCGCATGAACGGCATCTCGACCACGTCCATCAGGATGCTCAGGTCTTCGCCGGTAATGGTTAGTGTCGATTGCCCAGGTTCGCTGCTCGGCGTCAGTTCCTGGCGGGTGACCATGCCGTCCATGATCGCGTTCGGGAAGCCGCCCAGCGACACGATGATGATCACGCGCGTGATCATCGGATCGAAGTAGCCGACCGGCAGCAGCGTCGTCATCAGCAGCGACTTTTTGCTGAGTGCGAAGGTCAGCTGGAAGCCGCTTTTTTCCTTGCCGCTGGTGACTTGCACGCTGACCAGCGCATCGATCACCGACTGCGGCGCCGGCAGCGGCACCGCAGGCCCGATCATCAGCGACAGATGAATACCCTTAAGCATCGATCAATCCCGCATTCGGGGTGCCGGGTACGCCTTCCGGCAGCGTGATGCGCACGCGCCGGCCGATTTCGGCGGTCAGATGCTCAGGTTGCATCGCGGTGTTGGCATCGGCAATGCGCCAGAATGCCTGCGGATCGCCGAGATAAGTTGCCGCGACACGGTCGATGCGTTCATCTTCGCCCACCACATGTTCCTGCAGCAGGGAAAAGCGCTCCGGCGGCGGCACGAATCTGCGCCGCAGGCAGGTCACCATGCGCTCGCCATCGAATTTCTTCGTAATGGTTTCGATGCCGTAATAGCGGCTGGTCGGAGGGAAGTTGTAGGTGGTCATGTGTACTCCTATTGAGAATTTAGTAGATGTTTGACACGCACTACCCCCATCCCAACCTTCCCCCTGCAAGGGGGAAGGGGCTAAGTTCCCTCCCCCGGGCAGGGGGAGGGCTAGGGTGGGGGTCGAACGCATCAATACGTGACGTTGTCATTTATTTTCCAAAAGCTCAGTAGGTGCTCCTTACGGGATGCCGGTGATGCCGAATGCGCCGAACTCGCCGGCCCTGTTCTGTGCCGCGAGCTGCTCCTTCGCCTGCAGATAAGTCATGAACAAGCCGCCGCCGCGCGCATCGAAACCCAGGTCGTCCACCGTCAGCACGCGCAGCCCGAGGCTGACCTTGGCGCGGATCGGATTGAGCGAAGTGTCGAATGCTTCTTCGGTCACGCTGAATTCCTGGATCCGCACCGGCAGGATGCGTTTCGGGCCGAAGATGAACAGCGTCAGCGGTCCCTGCATCGGCGCGATTTCGAGCGAACCCGACGATGCCTGGCTGCGGTTGGCGAACAAGCGGCTGCTGCTCGGATAGACAATGGTTTCCAACACTGCAAGCTGCGGATGAATCCCCATCTGCGTGGTCTGCGGGTCGCCGTCGGCCAACTGGTCGGTGGCATCGATCTCGGCTTCGAGCTTGATGGTTTCCACCGGCGGTCCTTTCAGCCGCAGCGCTTCGAGGTGGTCGCCGCTTTCGGCGCTGACGCCCTTGATCTGGAAGCTGCGCGTCAGCGTGTCCGGGTTGTACTGCAGCGCGATGATGCGCAGCACCGCCGCGGTCTCGTTGTCGATCAGGACCAGACCGCCGCGCAATAACTGAGGAGAACCGGGGAATGAAGTCATGGCTAGAAATAAAAGGCGTTGGTATTTTTCTTCTTGGTGATCATCTCGTAGATCGTCGTCAATGAACTCGACGACAGGAGCGGGATGATCGGCGTGCTCTTGTCTTTCGGGTACATGGTCTTGAAATCGAGATTGGACTTGTCAAAAATATCGGGCTGATTGAACGCGAACGACGATTTGTAGGCCGACGCGAGAAACGTGTTGGCCGATGTCGCGGCCAGACCTTCCGGCATATAGCGCCGGAACATCACGTACGCACTGGCCCAGTCGCCCCGGATATCCATGCCGGCGACGCCGGGCGTGGTGCCGTATTGCGAAAACGGCGCAAGAATGTCGGCATTGAGCATCAGGTGATACGGCGGTTTAACCGGCGGGAACAATTGCAGGTCCAGCGGCGGCACTGTCTGCGACGGCTGCAGCAATGTCGAGGACTCGAATCCGAACGGCGGCGTCAGCGACTCGCCGCCGAACGGAGATTTTCTTTTACGGCCGAAGGTCGGTAAATGAACGGTGCCGCCCTGCGGCGATACCACAGGTACCTCGTCCGGCTTTTTTTTCTCATCGTCGTCGCATTGCACGCCCTGCTCTGCGCCGCCTTGCGCCTGCGGCGATACCGCTTCGCCGTGCGCTGCGCGTTGTGCCGCCTGCGCGGCGCGCGTCTCCGAACCGGACGATGCGCCGCCCCGGCTCTGCTGCGCAACGTGCACCAGCTCGTGCGCCAGGAGCTGTCGGCCATGCGGCGTATCGGGCCGATAGCGTCCTGCCGCGAACGCAATATCGCTGCCCTCGGTGAATGCTTTTGCCTGCAACGCCGACGCTGCTGCTGCGGCGCCCTCGCCGGTATGCACACGCACACGGCTGAAATCATGTTTCAACATGCTTTCGAAAAACACGCGCTCCGCGGGCGGCAACGGCATGCTGCGCGGCGGCGCCAGCAAGGTGCCTGCTGTCGGCGTGCCGCGCGCAACCTGGACGATCGGCCTGCTGTGGTTCATGGCTTGCCCTCCTCACCTTTCGGGTTCACTTCTTTCAAAGTCGGCGCCGGCTGCGCCTGCACTTTCGGATAGTCGCCGGCGACGTCCTGGTCGAACACCGACACATCGCCGAATTCGATACCCACGATCTTGCCTTCCTTGACACGCACCTTGATCGTGAATTCCATCCTGGCCAGACCGATCACATTAATCTTGATCCCGGTCACTGTTGCTTCACCGGTTTTGCCGGCCGGGTACTCCTTGCCGCCGGGGATCGCCAGCCGTTTGGCGCGCAGCCGCGTGATGTTGACTTCGACATCCCTGCCGACGGTCCGCCACGGGAATCTGAGTGTGTTGTCTCCCGCCTTTTCATCTTCCAGTTCGGCGTATAAGTCGCCCTCGTCCGGCTTGCCGCTTTTATTGGTGTCGAAACCGATCTTGCCCCGGCCGAGTTTCAAATGGCCTTCGAACTGCAGGTTATTCAAGCCCGACAGATCGGCTGGCGGCTCCGGCTTGGCAGTCGGGTCCTTGGGCGCCTTCGGCTTGTTCATGATGCCTTCGATCATTTCGCGGAAATCGATGACGCCATACTTTCCTTGCTCGGGATGCATGCCGGGCGTTTTCGGGATGTCTTTCACCGGGATGTTGATCCCGAAATTGCCGAGGGTGATTTTCCCGTCGCGCAGATTGACGGCGTACGGATAGACATCTTCGAAATTCACCCTGCCATTGCGGATCGGCAGATAGAGATTCGGATCCGGGACAGGCCCATAGCCCAGTTGCGGTTCCACTTCAAGTTTGCCGCTCATTTCGCCGACCGGTTCGGCAAAGAATTTCGGACCCGGTACGGACGCTTCATCGCTCTCGCCGCTGTCATCGCCGGATGCAGACCGGTCGATCTTCATGTCCATGTGCAAGTCCTTGAACGACAATTCCTTCGCTTTCGCCGCCAGCAGCTGGATGCCTTCATCGCTGCCCATGCCTTTCAATGCCGCCGCGAAGTCCTTGAGCTCCACCAGCGGCACCGTGACCCGCATGCCGGATTTTTCGATCAGGAAATTGTCGACCCGTATCGATTCGATCGGCACCACCATCGTGCCGTTCGGGTACAGCACCGGCTTGATGCCGGTGATCACGACTTTGCCCTTGTTGGCGTCGGTGCCATAGGTCTTGAATGCTGTCTTGCGTCCCTTTTCATCGGTCAGCAGCACTTCGGGATGCAGCAGCGCCAGCCGGTCGAGCCGGAACTTGCCGCCGATTGCGGTGCGCGCGACCGGTTCATATTTGCCGCCGGCGCCGAGCGCCTTGCCGAGCGGGATGCTCTGGAATGAAATGTTGTCGCCGGTGATTGCGCTGCCCTGCACATCCGCCGCCATTTCCATCACCGTTTCCTTGCTGCCGACATGCGTGGCGATGCGCGCATACAGGCTGTCGATGCCGAATGCCGGTTTTTTCTCGTTGCGGTTGTCGATCTTGGCCGACAGCGTGGTCAGCTTCTTCGCGATGTCATGCTCGACGCCGGTGATGGTGAAACGGTCGATCCACGCCTTGTGAGCGGACAGCGTGATGTCCTTGGTGACCTCTTCCTTTTTCTCGTTCAGGCTGACCGATTTGCCGGTGTAGGTGAAGTTGTCGGCATGGACATCGGTCAGCACGATTTCATCGACGCTGATCTTCTTGATTTTCTTGGTGTCCCGGCCCTTGTCGTCCTTTGCCGGCTCCAGTTCGACGTTCACGTAGCCGATCAAGATATGGCCGATGCCGGCGCCGCCCAGTTCGACTTTCTTGCCGTCGTCGCCGGTATAGGTGGTGTGGCCGAACACGACCTGGTCCACGTCCAGCGAGTTCAGGATGACCGCGTTTTCCTCGATGGTAAAGTTGCCGATGATCTCGCCGGTCTTGAAGGTGGTATCGATACCCTTGCCTTTGTAGAAACCGCCAGTCTTTTCGATGACACCGGTATTGCCAACAATAAAGTTAGGTCCGACGAAGGTCAGACCCATATCGACGCCCTTGAGCGCGAAGCCTGCGCTCATGCCGTCCTTGATATTCGAGTACACCGCCGATGCTTCGAAGGTCTTCACATCCAATTTCAGGTCCTTGCCGCCCAATCCTTTCTTCTCATCCCACTCCAGATCCTTGATGCTGACATTGCTGATATACAGCGGCTTGAATCCTTTCATTTCTTGCGGCAGGTCCTTGTCGGGCACACCTATTTCGACGCGGTCGTCGCCGTCGCGATAAATCAGGTGGTCGGCCAGGATCGAGCCGATGAACAGGTCCGATACGCTGACCGAACTCACCACCGTTTTCGGATCGGCCGGCGTGCCGTCTGCTTTTTTCTCGCCCGGCTTGGGCGGTTCCTTGCGCGTGACGACCTTGCCGCTGACGCGCAGATCGACGATCTTTGCCATCTTGTCGGCTTCGATATGTTTGGTACCGGCACGCCAGTTGATGGCCGGTACTTCGAAGCTGCCGAGCCGTACCTGGCGCAAGGTATAGACGCCGTCCTTGACCCCGACCGTGCCCGACAAGTGCCTCAACGAAAAACGCGCCCAGCCGTCGGGACCGCGCAGCGATACGGACGTTGCGCTCAGGTCGCCGACAGTCGCGACAATCTCGCCTTCCTGTAAAAAGTCCACTTGCAGGCCGGTGCCGTTGATCCTGCCGCGCTCCAGTTCCCAGCCGCCGACCAGCGAACCGGCGACATCGACATCGCTGATGGTGTCGATGCCGGCCGAACCCAGCACACTCAATTTGCCATCCTTGGTTTCAGGGAAGTCGATCTGAATTCCCTTGGCCCAGATGCCGCCGATCGAGCCGGACTTGACCGCCACTTCGATCTTGTCCGGGATGCTGCGGTATACCAGACCGTTGGCACTGACTTTGTCGATACGAAAATCGCTGACGTCCGCATGCGCAACACGGAAATCGGACGGGAACTTGCCCTCGCCTTTCACGTCGGCGCGTTTGTCCATGCGCAGCTTGCCGGTCAGCTTCACGCCTTCGATACTGCTGGTGCCGGAAGAACCGATTTGCATGCCGACGCCGCCCTCATCTGCGGTCAGCAGCATCTCCGACAAGGAGAACGAGGCGATATTGATTTGATCGAGGTCAATGAAGACCGAATCGCCGCTGCGTTTTACATGGATATCGGTCTTGACTTCGCCGAGTTCGAAGTTGCCGCCGCCGGTCACGCTGGTGTCCGTCGTGCTTTCACGGACGTGCGCGCCGGTTACCGCGAAGCGGCGCAGCAGCCGCTTGTCGGGTCCGGTGCCTTCGATGCGCACACCGCGCTTGAGGATGCGGTCCACGTCGAAACCGGAGCCGAGCACATCGCCGGCGCCACTCACACGCGCACCGAAATCCTCCAGCTCGATACGCGATGCGCCGTATTCGGCAAGACCCATGATGATGGTCAGATCGGATTCGGCCACCGCTTGCTTGGCCGCACGAATCTCTTCCGGTGTCCTGGCTTTTTCGAGTTGCAGATAGGCGGCCACCCGCGCGTCCGACAGCCCCTGCAGTTCGGTAATCTTGCTGCGCAACGCAGCGATCTCGGCATCGAGCTTGGCCTTGTCCGGTTTCGGCACGACCTTGGCCTTTTCTTCCAGCCCGGCCAGGCGCTGGCGCAGCAAGCCGATGCGCGGCGCAATGCCGATGCCTTCGACCGTCATCTTCTCCAGCCCCGCCTCGAGCACATCGCCGCGGTCCTTCACTTTGGCATAGGGTCCGGTCAGCGTGGCTTTCTCGAACAGCAGGCCGTGGTATTTGCTGCGCACGCCGGTTGCCTGCAGCAGATCGACCTTGCCGTCGGCATCTTTTATATTTTTCTTCCAGTCCTGCCAGTTGAGTAGCCCGCCCGCCGGCAGCGCGCCGACACCCAGCCCGCGCGCGATCACCTCATCGATTTCGATACCCTTGGCGGGCAACTGGATGCCGGCGATGCGCGCCGACGCGGCACCGACATCGACCCGGCCGTCGGCCGCATTCACATCCAGCGTCAAGCGCGTGATATCGATCGACTTGACGATCAAATCCGCTTGCGCGGTCAGCACGCGGCGCAGTTCGCGGAACTCGTCCAATTGCGTCGGCGTCAGCGCAGACAGGCCATGCCGCACCATCAATTCATAGCGCTCGGCCTTGGGGCGCAGCAATTGCAGGCTTTCATACAGAGGCACGATTTCCGGCACCTTCTTCACCGGTTCAAGTTCCGCCAGTTTTTTATCGATATCGGCAACCGTGCGGACCCCGCCGCCGAATGCGACCTCGCCGGTATGCACATCGCCCAGCTCGATCGATACCTTGCCTTCCTGTTTGTCCGCCAACGGCGCATCCGGCCGCTCGCCGGCGCCGGAGCGGCGCGACAATTCCTTGTCGGTCGCGGTCGGCAGTGCGAACAGGTCGGTCAATGCCGCGCCGCCGCCTTCGCCGTGGATGCCGGTCAGGCGGATCGGCTCCTTGCTGGTAACGGTACCGGAAATGCCGGACGCCTCGACCGAACCGATATCGATGAAGGCCGCGCCCTTTTCCTCGAACTTCAATGCATCCAGCCGCTTTTGCAATGCATCCTGCTGATCCGGCGTCAGTCCGCCTTTCAAAATCTGCTTCTTGATCCGCAGATATTCCTGCTCGTCTTTCTCCGCCTGCGCCAGTTCGGCATCGACCGCGGCCTTGCGCTCGGTCAACTTGGCAACCGCTTCCTTTGCCGCCGGCTTGCCTTGCAACTGCGCCAGCCGCTGGTCGAGCGATGCCTGTTCGGCGCGCAGGCGGGTTGCCTTGTTCAGTCCGACGCGTACCGCAAAATCGGTGATGCCGACCTTGGCGATATGCTGGCCGCCGCTGGTTGTCAGGCCATCGACGCTCAAGCTGCTGAACGAAAAATCGATCGCCTTGGTGCGCTGCGCGATATCGGCGCCGAACTGTTCCTTGGTTCCAGACTCCAGACCCTGGCTGAACAAGCCGGCGATTTTCTTGTACAGATACACCGGCAACGCCAGCAGCATGAACAGCGCCAGCAACGGAATCACCAGCAGCGGGAACGGCACATAACGTCCCTTGCGCTCGCCCTTGTTGCCGCCGGTGACGGTATCGACGGTCCCCGCCGCCAGCCGCAGGGTTTGCAACATCAGCTTGCTCACCGTGATCATGCTGGCGCTCTTGGCCAGCAGCAGGTCGCTGGCTTCCAGCGAGTCCATCTCGACATGCGCCTGGGCCGGCTGCCCCAGGTCTTCCGAGTCGTAGGCGGCGTGCAGATGCAGGTTCTTCAACGTCACCGGGCCGGATTGCAGCGTGGAGCCAGCCAGCTGGATATTGGTCGAATCGATCAACAGTTCGGGTAGTATCACCTCCGCCGATTTGCCATCCCTGCCGAGCAGCAGCATGACCTTGTTGGCATCGGGATGGTTCGCCTTGCCTGTGCCTTTCTTGGCCGGCTTGGCCAGATGCGCGCCCTTCAGGTCGCCGCCCATGAAATCCTGCACGTCTTCCAGATCGACCCTGGCGCCGATCTTGTGGTCGATGAACAGGACGTCGAGGTTCCACAGCAGGACCAGGCCGTGCCACAGCGTTTTCAGGCTGGCGAATATGCCTTCTTCGTGCCAGCGGGTGCCTTTCAACAATTCCGGTTTGTAATCGGCACGATTGGCCGCCGGATTCCACAAACGGTATTTTTCCACCAGCGGCTGCAAGGCCTTGCTGCCGACTGCGTTGAATTCCTTCGAGCGCTCGAACGCGAAGCGGTGCTCGGTCATCGCGATCGCCATGCGCACCAGACCGTCCAGCAGCAACAGCTTGGCCTCGGTCCAGGTCGCGGATTCGGCGAGCTGACCCAGTACCGACGCGCGGTCGATGCCGGCCTTGTCGCCGATGTACAGATTCAGGTCGCGCGACTGGCGCTGCGACTTGCTCATCTCGGCCTGGATGCGCTCCCACAATTCCGCGTGATGCGCGATGAAGCCGTCGCGCTCGTCCTGCGGCAGCGCCTTGATGCACATGTATGCCAGGTAGGCTTCGTGGTCCTTGACCATCCAGTCGGTGACGCCGCGGCTGACCAGTTCACGCGCATGCGCCTGCACCCGCGCCGGATCGCGCGCGAGCATGATCTTGACGGTGCTGACCCGGTTTTGTTCGGCGTACAGGAAGGACTCCGGCAACTGGCCGAACAGTTCGTCGATATAGCCGAGCCGGTCCAGTTCATGCACCACTGCTTCGCGCAATACCTGGTCGCCCGGCGTTTCCCGACCGGGTTCGAGCGACGATCCGCCCAGCGCCACCAGGCGCCGGTACAGGTCTTTCGCTTCATGGTCGCGGTAAATGCCTTTTTTCGCTTCCTTGAACGCGGCAATCAATTCCTGCAGGGTTTGCGTCGCGCCCTTGTCCTGCAATTTCTTTTCATACAGTTGCGACGCATTGAACAACAGTTCGTTTTCATCGACGGCGATACCCTCGGACTTCAGTTTTTTGATTTCTTCCTTGGTCTCCGCCTTGCGGATTTCCAGGCCGGGCAAGGGCTTGCCGCTTGCTTCATCGTCCGGCAGGTTTTCCAGCAGGCGCAGGTACCATTTTCCGGCATCGCGCTGGCGGAAGCGGTATTGCTCGGTCAGCGGCAGCAGCTTGATCAACTGATAGGCGAACAGTGCCTCGTAGTCGCGGATCGCCCAGTCGAACAAGCCGTAGGACAGCAAGTCTTCAATCAGCTGCGCGTTCTTCCAGGACAACCTGGACCGCACCAGTTGCACCAGCGTTTCCGAATGGTCCTTGGTGTCGAAGTAACGACCGGACGGTAGCAACCGTAACAGTTCGTCGACCAGCCCTTCCTGCTCCATCCGCTCGGCCACATAGAGAAAACGGGTCCGACTGGTGCGCGCCTGCCCCAGCAAATCGAGTGCAGTCACCGCGTCGGCGCCGTTCGGCATTCGGTTCTGCCGGCCGCCGGCGCGCGGCAACAGCAGCGTGCGCACCTGGTCGATCAGCGATTTCGCCGAGTCGTCCTTTTCGTGCGCCAGGATCGCGGTGCGTTCTTCCGCCAGCTTGGCTTCGTCCCTTGCCGCTTTCAGCGCTTCTTCCTGCATCCGTGCCAGTTCCGCGGCGGACGGACGCGGCGCGGAAATGATCCGTGCGATCGCCGGGCCGTTTTCGGAGCGCAGCAATGACTGGCGATCGCCGTCGCTCAGGTTGCGCAAGGTGTAGGCCGCGGCTTCAGTTTCTTCCGTGGTCAAGCCGATCGCCGGCAACGCGCGGAATACCTTCAGATCGATCGCGCCGAACTGCCCCTTGTCCAGCGCGCCATAGGTCGCCAGCACCGAGCGCCGGTGCGCATACACATGCGGCGGATTGATGTTATCCGCCAGCCAGTAACGCTCCTTGCGCTCCAGCGCCTGGACCATCGCCTGCGCCACGGGAAATGCGACGCTGTCGAGGATCTTCATGATGTTGAAAACATCGCCGTCCGAGACCCACCATCCGGACAGGTATTTCTTGATCAACGCGATTTCGCGTGAGCGGCTGGTGAGGACGGATTCAGCCAGGCTCGGCACATCGCTGTCGGCTGCCAGCACCAACGGCGGCAACGCCTGCCGTGGCCGCTGCACCACGCGATGCGTGGAAAACGCCGTGCCAATTTCATGTGCTTCTTCTTCCGCCGCCTGCCGTGCATGCAATGTCGGCAAGGGGACTGGCGATGCAAGGCTGCGCTGCGCGGCGTGCGCCAATTCATGCGCGAGCAGGTAGCGCCCGTGCTCGGTCATCGGCTGGAAACGCTGCGGATGCAGGAAAATCCGCTGCTGCTCGCTCAGGCCGCTGGCGCCGCGCGCATTGGTGCGGCTTTCCGCTTCGGCATCGGTACGGATCTCGATTCTCTTCGGATCGAGACCGAGCAGCGGTGCAAGTTCCTGCACCAGCCATCGGGTCACTAGCGCGCGGGCGGCATCGTCATCATGGATGTTGTGGGGAACCAGCCGCAAGCCGGTATTGGGGAAATTCGTGCGGTCGGGGCCAAGGGCATCATTGGTCGCAGCCGGGCTGTGTGCCTGGCGTGGCATCAGTCCGGCGCTCACCGGTTTCAAGGCCGGTTTCAATACCGGCTTCGCCATCGGCTTCTGAACGCGGGCTTGTCTGCTCATCGCGGATTACTCAACGACGCATACACGCTGCGCGCGATTTGACGTCCCAGTTCGGCTGGCCGCACCGGCGCGAAAACCTGGATTGCCGGCGCCGTCGACCTCGGCATTGCGCCGCCCTGAAGCAAGAAACCGGCACCATCCCGTTCCAATAAATTGGTCAACTCGCCCTGCAACGCGGCGCGCAACTGCGCGGCCTGAGCGCCGGTCAGCGGCACACCGTCGATCACCACGCGTTCGATATGCAACGTCACGTCGCGCGAGGCTTGGTTCTTGCTCTTTGAAGGAGCTGCGTCGTCGGCATTCATTTGAACTCCGCTTCGCTGAACGGCTTGTCGAGTTTTTTCATTTCGCCGCGCGCGGCAGCCAGCATGGTCGGCATCGTGACCGGCTTGCGTTCCTGCGCCGCCATGAACGCGGCATTCAATGCAATGCTGTGGATATTGCCGCCCGAAACATTGAGCCGCGCCAGCCGGTTGAAATCCAGGCCATCCTTCGGCGTTTCCGCCGGCAACGCCTTTTCCCAGATCAGGCTGCGTTCCTTTATTCCGGGGAAGGGGAAATTCACGATGAAGCGCAGGCGCCGCATGAAAGCCTGATCGAGCGCGCTCTTCATGTTGGTCGCGAGGATCGCCAGCCCGCTGAAGGATTCCATGCGCTGCAGCAGGTAGTTGATTTCGATGTTGGCGTAGCGGTCATGACTGTCCTTGACTTCGCTGCGCTTGCCGAACAACGCGTCGGCTTCGTCGAAGAACAGAATCGCGCCGCCCTGCTCGGCTGCGTCGAACAGCCGCCGCAAATTCTTTTCCGTCTCGCCGATGTATTTGCTGACCACCGCAGACAGGTCGATGCGGTACAGGTTCAGGCGCAAGTCGTTGGCGATCACTTCGGCGGCCATGGTTTTTCCGGTGCCGCTTTCACCGGCGAACAATGCGCTGATGCCGAAGCCTCGGTTCATCCGCTGGCCGAATCCCCATTCGCCATACACCTTGTGCCGCCCGCGTACCTGCCCGGCAATCTGCCGCATGATGCGCATCTGCTCTTGCGGCAGCACCAGGTCGTCCCAAGTCGCTTTCGGCTCCAGACGTTGCGCCAGCGCGTCGAGCCGCGGCCGGACCAGGTCGCGGCTGGCATCCCATAATTTGTCTTTTAATGCGCTGTCCTTTAATGCGCTGTCGCCGGCCGGCATTTTCGATGCCAGCGTGGCCACCTGGCGGATCTCGTTCAGGTTCAGGCTGAACTGGCCGGCCAGCAGTTGCGCGGCCGCATGGTTTTCCGCTTCGGCCTCCGCATTGCCGGCCGCATCCGGCATGTGCCCGCGCCAAGCCGTGAATTGCTCGTCGGCCGTCGGCCGTGCCACATCCACCGCAAAGCTGTCGACCGCAAGACGCAAGGGCGTGTCGCGCACCGCCAGAAACACAACGCCCATTTCCTGCGCCAGGAAGCGCCGCAGCGCTGCGCCGGTATCCGCAGCGCCTTCGAAATTCTCGGCATCGATGTACAGCGCGACCGGCAGCAAAATGCTTTCGCGCTGCCACAGCCGCGCCAGCAATTCGAGCTCCGCCGCCTGGGATGGCAGCGCGTCCGTTTCCAATCGGTACAGGCGGCGATTCAAGGTCTTGCACACCTGCTGCGCGACCGCAAGCCGGCTGCCTGCATCGGCGCCCACCAATTGCACCACCGGCAACACGGCGTCTTCCGCCGCCACGCGCAGGCGCTCGATTGCGGTTTCGGCATTGGCCTGCTGCGATGCCGCGAGCAAAGGGTCTTCGTCCTTTACCGGCGTGAGCAGCGATGCCAGCCGGTCGTCGAGCGCGTTCAAGCCCTTCAGGTAATTCACGATGCGTTCGTCGGCGCGCAACGGGCCCGACGTCAGCGGCAGGTCGCGGTTGTTCCCGACGTCGATCAGGTGCGCATACCGCAAGGGCCGCTGCGCCGAAACCGCATCCCAGCTGGGATCGTCGAATGCCGACAATGCCAGACTGAAGCTGGGCAGCGTGCAGGCCGGATTGCCCTGTGCGCGCGCGCACAGCGTAGCCAATCCGGGGTCGTATTCCAGTGCCGCGCACAGCAGCAAGGTATCGCGCTCGAAGGCCGACAGGTCCAATCGTTGCGCCAGCAACAGCAGCGCCGGCGGCGGGTCGGTCCGCGCGGCGGCATCGCGCTCGGCCGCGGCGGCCTTGAGCAATTCATCGACAGTCGGCTGGCTGGCGGATGCGTCCTGCAACAGCTTCGGTGCAACGGTGGATAGCCCGATCATCGGTGCAGCGGCGGTCCTGCCGCCCCAAAGATTCCAGCGGCCCGGTTTGGCGGTGGCGGCGGATGCGGTAGCGGCGGCCTGCGCCACCGGCGTCGGTGGCGGCAGCGGCGCTTCCGCGACCGCCTCCGGCGGCAGCAGGCGCTGCAGCCGCAAGCGCAGCCATTGCAGCGATGCCGCCAGGTAGCGGTTATTGTCGTCAAGCCATGTGTCGGTAGTCATGCGACCGTCACTTTCTGTTGCGTATCAAAATCCAGCTTGGCCGGCGTGCCGCTCAACACCACCGGCAAGCTATCGATGCCGTCGACCCGCAGCCGCACCAGGTATTCGCCGGCGGCGGCGCCCGGCACGGAAAAGGTCAGCGTCGTCGGCTGGGTCTGATCGGCCGGCGTGGCGATCGATGCCGGCGCAATCATGCGGGTGCCGAACAGCAGGCGCGTCTGTGCTTCCTGCCGCGCCTGCAGCCGCGGCGCACAGGTCACCGTCAGCGTGATATCGCCGGCGGCGGCATTGAGCGGGCTCACCGCGATTTGCGGCGCCAGTGCGATCGGTACCTTATTGGTGGCCCAGGCCGGCTGGTTGGGCGACGCGATCCGCAGCGAAACGGTGTACATGCCGATCGCCCATTCATGCATCGCATCGGCATGTTCCGCGGGCGCCGGCACATGCACCTTCAGTGCGCGCGGCAGCACGGGCGCAAGCGGCGCAAGCTGCCGCACCAGTTGCGCCTTGTCGTTTTCAAACTGCACGCTGATCAGGTCCTGCGCATTGAGATTGGCGCCGGTCAACAACAGATCGTCGCCCAACCGCATTGCCGGCATCAGGTCGGACCCGGCCGGCAACGCCCGCGACAGCGATGGGAAAGACGCGGCCAGCATGGTGGCGCCGCTGTCCTGCTTGCCGCGCTTGAGCACCGGCGGCGGCGCGCTCACCGCAGCGTCCGCCTGAATCAACACCACCGATACGGTGTATGCCATGGTCGGCCGGTAACGCGACTGCATCGCGGTCCACATTTTCGACAGCTCTTCGGTATTCAGGAATACCGGCGAAATCTTGATCAGTTCAATCTGGTCGGCCAGGTCCAGCGCCGACAAGGTGCCGAACGGCGATGGTGCACCGAGCACCGTGCGCAATTGCTGGCGCGTCAATATCTGCGTTTCGTGCAGCATCTGCATTGCAAAGCCGAGCAGCACTTCGGCATTCAGGTCTTCGGTGCCGTACGCGGTCAGCAGGTAATGCAGGTCGAGCGCCAGCGGCGCATTGGCCAGGCGCGCGCCGCGCGCGTCGCGCGACGGCAGGCTATCGTTGCGCCAGCCGAGATTGGGCGTGAGGTGATACAGGAACAGGTTGAGCTGGTTCGGCTCATTCTGGCCGGTGGCAATCCGGTCCGGCGGCAACGCAGTGACCGAGAAACTGCCGACCGATGACAGGTCGTGGGCCAACAAGCCGTTATTCAGCAAATCCTTCAACGCCGCGGTAACGGCGGCAATGGCAAGAGGGTTGCTCATTTGCCGCCTCCGGAGCGCGAGCGCAAGTAGTCTTCCAGGCTCAGCCGTGGCGCTGCGGGCCGCGTGTCTCGTGGCGGCGCTGCCAATGTATTGGCGCGGATCTCGATCCGGCCGATCGTGACCTGGATCGGCGGCGGACTTTGCGGCGCACGCGTCCGCTGCGCCTGCATGGGTGAAAGCGCTGGACGGCGTGCTTGCGGCGCCAGCATCGGAACGGCAGGTACGGCGCTGGCGGATTTCTGCGGCGACGCTGCGGCATCCTGTTTTGCTTCGCGCTTGCCGGTGTTTGCCTTTGCCGGCGGCGCCGGCGGCTTGACCGGTACGGTTAGCGGGCGGATTTGCGCGGATGCCGCATCCAGTCGGGCACGATTTGGCGTTGCAGCGCGGCGCGCGCCGGATGCATCTGCGAGCCCGGCAACCTGTACCCGCACGCTTTCCTTTTCGATTTTCCTTTCGATGACGACTTTTTCGGTATGGGTAATCGATGCGGGCGGCGCGAGCGGTTTGTGCAGCGGGCCGATCGGTTCTAGCGGCGCCGGTTCGGCGACTTGGCGACGTTGGGGCACGGGCCTGCCGTCGCGCTGCGTATCGAGCTTCGGCTCAGGCGGCGCAGCGTGCAACGCTGATGCGGAATCGGCATTGCGGTCTCGCAGGTTGGCCGCGGTTTGCCTGCCGTGCTCAGGCGGAGCCGGCGCGTGTCTGGAGGAAATGACAGCAGCATCGGCATCCTGCCGATTTTGCGCCGTGCGCACCGGAGTGCGGTCTTCTTGCGTAGGGCCGGTGTTTTCGTGCAGGCCGTCGTCCGGCATGCTTCTTGTTCCCATGACGGGCTCGAACCGCGACGGGCGCCGCCATTGCAGCACCGGTGCGCGTTCGAACGCTCGATCAAGAAGGCTGGAAAAGAAGTCTGCCACCGCGTACTCCTGATTGAGTTTTACGTTAGTGAATGACAGCGTTTTAGATTGACGCTCCCACCCCCACCCTAATTCGGCCCCACCTCGCCGCTTGCCTGAGGGTTGCCCACAAATCAGTGCTGCGTCTTGCTCCCCTCTCCCGCAAGTGGGAGAGGGGCTGGGGGTGAGGGATGTTGCAAAGGCTGGGCTCGTTCAATCACCCTCATCCCCAACCCTTCTCCCGCTTGCGGGAGAAGGGAGCCAAGGGCACCCTTGCAAGAGGAAGGTTGGGATGGGGGTAGTGCGCATCAACTATTTACAGAACCCGCGATAAACTCCAATCGAAACCGGGCTAAAGTTGCCCGTTCCGGCGCTCGGTGTATTTTGTTCCTTTAAAAATCAAAACCCGTCTTCAGCAACCATCTCGAGATACAAACCCCGCCGCGTTGCGCTCAGCGCCAGAATCTCTCGTTCGCTCCAGCCATAGGCGCTGGCCAGCGCATGCACATCGCGCAACAAGCGCGGCGCCCAGTCATCGATCTCGCTCCACAAATAAGACAGCACGTCGAAGTCCATCGACCATCGGTGGCGGCAAGCCGGGCAATCCATCGCAATACGCACCTCGGCCTGCGGATCGGCATCCGCTACCGCCGCCATCACCGCGTCCAGCACCGGAGACGGCAGCGCGGTCGGTTCCACCGCCGCATCTGCCTGTCGAGCGAGCGTCACGCAGCGCCGCAGCAATACTTCACGTGCATCCGCCGCGTCCGGCCGTGCCGCCTCCAGCAAGTCGGCGCTGGCGGGCAAGCGGCAATGCACTTCATAGCCATCGGCGCAGACTTCGACTTCCTCGCGAGGCGCGGGCGGCGGTGTGCGAATGTCGTCGGTTTTGAAATTCAGTTCAAGACGCTCGCCGCATTCCGGGCAAGTCGCCAGCGCTTCCAGATGCGTGCCGAATAATTTTTCCCGCACCGCGAGCAACTGGCGGTCGCGTTCGCCGATCGGCAGCGCCGCCCACTCTTCCGCGGTTTTTTCGGGACATGCTGCAGCCAGCAAAGTCAATGCACGGCGCACAGGAGTTTGCGCGGCGGCCTGTTCCCAGGCGCCGAGCAAGGCGATGGCGTTCAGCGCAGTCATGGTCCAAAGAATCGATGACGGATCGGCGCCGCGCGATTACGCCGGCTCCGTGAAGGTAGGCTCGCCCGGTTCCGCGACCTCGTCGTCGCGTTCCCAGCCCTCGTTTTCCAGCTTGAGATGCTGAATCGCAACCGCATTGGCGTTGGCATCGAGGTCGGGCAGCGCCTGAAATTCCGACACCCAGCAGCGGTAGACACGATAGCGAAGCGCAAGCTGTCCCGCTTCGTTGTACAGCTCGATCAGCAGGTTCTTGCGGAAGTCCTTCAACGACACTTCCACGCCCAGGCCGGAACCGAAATTCCAGACCTTGTTGGCCCATTGCTCGAACTCCTTGTCGTGCGTGACGCCGCGCTCAAGGGTGATCGCCTCGAACTCGGTGCGGCCGGGCGATTTGCGGCTGCTGCTCGGATCGCCGCCTTCGCGGTGCTTCACGACTTCGGTGGTGCGCTTCAACATGCTGACCTTGCTGATGCCGGCAACCGGCGTGGTGTTCCCTTCGAAGAAGACGCGGAATTTGAAATTCTTGTAGGGATCGAAACGCTCTGCGTTTGCGCTGAACTGGGCCATGGCGCTGCCTCCTTAAGCTTGGATCTGGCCGGCGATCTGCTGCAGCTTGATCACCACGAATTCCGCCGGCTTCAGCGGTGCAAAGCCGACCACGATATTGACGATGCCTAGATTGATATCGGTTTGCGTCGTCGTCTCCTTGTCGCACTTGACGAAATACGCATCGCGCGGCGACTGTCCCTGGAACGCGCCCTGGCGGAACAGGTTGTGCATGAAAGCGCCGAGATTCAAACGGATCTGCGCCCACAGCGGTTCATCGTTCGGCTCGAACACCACCCACTGCGTGCCGCGGTACAAACTCTCCTCGATGAACAGCGCGGTGCGGCGCACCGGAATATATTTGTATTCATCGGCCAGAAGATCGGCCCCACGTGCGGTGCGGGCGCCCCACACCACCCGTCCGACCGCCGGGAAAGATCGCAGCGCATTCACGCCGAGCGGATTGACCATGCCGTTTTCTTCGTTGATCAGATTCAGCGCCAAGCCTTGCGCGCCGTTCAGCGCCGCATCGATGCCGGCCGGCGCCTTCCATACGCCGCGCCGGGTATCGGTGCGCGCCATCACACCGGCCACGATGCCGCACGGGACGAAGGTATCGAGCTGGCCGTCGCGCATCGGATCGGCCTGGATTACGCGCGGAAAGAATACCGCGGCGTTGCGCGCCATTTCGCCGGACAGGCCGAGATCGTCGGCAATTGATGAAGCGGTGACATCGCCCGCCTTCTTCCATTTGGTCGGCGGATCGACGATCAGCATCGCGCGCCGGTCGACGCAGTATTTGAGTGCCGTGGTGTATACCGCCTTCGCGGTATCGCCGTCGCGCGTGTCCGGAGGGATGCACAGCAGGTTGAACAAGTCGGTCTTCTTCAGAGCGAAGATGCCCTTGCCGGCGACCTGGTCGCCTTCGTACGCCGCCTGGTCGAGCGGCGCGCTGTCTTCGGCCTTGTCGTCCGGGTCCTTGACACCGGTCGACAAGGTATCTTCCTTCCAGATATCCTTGCCCGGGGTCACGTCGCCATGCTTGGGCGGCAGCGTGGTGCCCGGCATCGTCGCCGAGGACGCAACATGCAGCAGCGACGATTCGCTCGCCAGCACACGATCGGCGCGGCGCGGGCTTTCCTTGACGGTCAGGTTGAGAAAGGTTTCGGTGATGCCGGTTGCGGTATCGCGTACGGTCAGGTTGAACAGGTCGGCCGCAGCCAGGCCGTAGCGCGCGGCGACGTCGGCCGACACGTTGTAGTCGACCCGGGCGCGCAGCGTATTGCCCCATGACCCCGGCGAGGCGGCTTCCAGCGGCAGGTTGGTGAGTTTGATCGATGCATTGGCGTTGACGTTGTTGCCGGCTTTCTTTTTGTACAAGCGGACGATGACCGCTTTTGCACCGCCGTTCAGGTAAAAGTCACGGACCGAATAACCCAAGGGATAGTTTGGGTGCAGCTTGCCGAAGGTTCGTTCATAGTCGCCGAAATTATTGATGATCACCGGCTCTTCGGCCGGGCCCATCGGCGCGCTTCCGACAAAGGCAGTGATGGAGGTCGCCACGCCGGTGATGGTGCGCACACCACTCGGCAGTTCTTCAATGTATACCCCAGGGTAACTCAGTGTGACAGGCATGCTGCACTCCTTCTCGATAATGGCGACCGATGAATGACTACCGCCCTGAACTCCCCTGGAATTTCATTGTTAATTTGCTTGTAACTGAGTTGTTAAAATATTGGCAATGCCGGTCCGTTATTTTGTTTTTGCGCAAACATGCCCAATAAAACCCTGCGCGATTGCAGCGATTGAATTGCATGAGGCACATTGAATTCCGCCGCGACACGGAATGCGGCGTTTGGAATCGGGCGGGAAAGGATTTCGTTTCCCGGCGGCAGGAGGGATGAGGAAGAATTTACATCGGGGGAGAGTGCGGCCGGTACATTCATACGCAAACCGCTCTATGTAGCGGAAGTCAAAACCACATCACTCTTCGCGTTCGGCCTCTGCTTCCAGACCCAGCTTCGGCGCCGGTTGATAGCTCCCCAGCAGCGCAGCGCGGCTCACCGGCGTTTCCAGGCTGATGCGCCCCAGCGCACCGGTGCGGTAATCCTGCAGGAATGTATGCGCCGCCTTTTCAAGATCGAGGTCGCCGCCTTTCAAGCGTAAATTGCGGCGCTTGGCGACACCTTCGATCACGCTGACGCCATCGATGCCTTCCGTCGCAAAGCCATAGCGCGCCGCAATCAACTGCGGATAACGGGTTAACAGAACATCGGCAAGAAAGGTCGCCACTTCCTCTTCAATCAGCGCATTGCTGCCGATCGCATGGCTGGCCGCAAGCATCAGGCCGTCGCTCGGATGCTCGATCTTGGGCCACAGCATGCCGGGAGTATCGATCAACACCATGTTATTGCCAAGATACAAACGCTGCTGCATCTTGGTCACCGCCGGTTCATCACCGACCTTCGCGACTCTTTTCTTGAGCAAGGCATTCATCAAAGTCGACTTGCCGACGTTGGGAATGCCCATGATCATGATGCGTAGCGGCTTCAACGGCGTGCCGCGATGCGGCGCGATCTTGAGGCTCAATCCGGGAATTTTCGCAACGTCGGCCGGCTTCTTGCAACTGAGCGCGACCGCGTGCACGCCTTTTTGCTTGTTGTAGTGTTCCAGCCAGGTATGCGTGGCGACCGGATCGGCCAGATCGCTCTTGTTCAGAATTTTCAGGCACGGGCGCTGGCGAAACACGCGCAGCTGTTCGATCATCGGATTGCAACTTGCCTGCGGCAGCCGGGCGTCGAGTACTTCGATCACCATATCGGTCTTTTCCATGGCTTCCGCCGCCTTTTTGCGGGCGGCGTTCATGTGACCTGGGTACCATTGGATAGACATGCGTAACTTATTTTGCGGAATCAAGGCGCCATTTTACTCGCTAGCAGGCGCTTGCCGTTCCCGCGCGGCGGGAAATACCCCGAATTCAATCCAGGCTTGCCAAAGCCTTCACGTGGGCAACCACGCTACGCCCGAGCGCTGACAGGTTGTAACCGCCTTCCAGACAGCTGACGATCCGGCCGTGCGCATATTGTTTCGCAATCGCCATGATTTGCCGGGTAATCCACGCATAATCGCTTTCGACCAGCCCCAACTGTCCGATATCGTCTTCCGCATGAGCATCGAATCCGGCCGAGATGAAGATCATTTCCGGACGATGCGCATGCAGCGCCGGCAACCATTGTTCGGACACCAATTGGCGTATGGCATCGCCTTTGGTATAAGCCGGCACCGGTACATTGACTGCATTTCGATGGATGCGGGCATCACTTCCAACACCGGTATACGGATAAAAAGGATGCTGGAAAAAGCTCACCATCAGCACCCGCGGCTCATCGATAAATGCTTCCTCGGTACCGTTGCCGTGGTGCACATCGAAATCGACGATCGCCACGCGTTGCAAACCGTATACGTCGAGCGCGTGCCTGGCTGCGATCGCAACATTGTTGAACAGGCAAAATCCCATCGGTTCGGTTGGCCTGGCGTGGTGGCCGGGTGGGCGGATTGCGCAAAATGCATTGTCGAGATCTCCTGCAATCACCGCATCGGTTGCCGCGATCGCCGCGCCGGCCGCCTGCAGCGCCGCCCGCCAGCTATAGGCATTGAGCGACGTATCGCCATCCAGGGGATAGTAGCCCGCATGCCGTGCCGCGGCCGCACCGGGATCGTCGCCCGCCAACGCCAGCCTGGGTTTCGGTACGTTATCCCGGATCAATGCGATGGCGCCGGGGCTGTGAACCCGCGCAATTTCGGTCAGGTCGGCGGAAGTCGCTTCGCGGTAATCCAATAATCCGTCGATACGGCTTGCAATCAGTTGATCTTCAATCGCCTGCAGCCGTGCAGGCGATTCGGGATGCCACGATCCCATTTCGTGGCGTTTACAATCGGGATGGGTGTAAAAGCCGGTTTTCATGAGCTGGTGAAGCACGTCATTGGTGTTCTCGAATAGAATCCCACAAGTTTAGCGAAAAAAGAATGCGCATACTTCTTTCCCGCTGTCGGCGCGAATCCTTGCTGTTTGCGATTACTCAATTGTAGGTCAGAATGAGCGCGTCTCTATCGTTTCGTATCGCGTAAATCGCCAACACCTCGTACCAGGAAACCCATGTTCGAAAAAATCCATGCCGTCGCCAAACAAGTCAGTCAAATCATCGTCGGCAAAGATTTGCAGATCAGGCAATCGCTGGTGTGCCTGTTGTCGGGCGGTCATTTATTGATCGAGGATGTACCGGGCGTCGGGAAAACCACGCTGGCGCACGCGCTGGCTGTCTCGCTGGGATTGAAGTTCAACCGCATCCAGTTTACCAGCGACTTGCTGCCGGCCGACGTCGTGGGCATTTCGATATTCGACCGTGAGAAAAACGGATTTGCGTTTCACCCCGGCCCGATATTTACCCAGGTATTGCTGGCCGACGAGATCAACCGCGCAACGCCGAAAACCCAGTCCGCGTTGCTTGAAGCAATGGAAGAGCGCCAAGTCAGCGCCGATGGCGTCACACGCGACTTGCCGGCGCCTTTTTTTGTCATCGCGACACAAAACCCAACCCACCAGATCGGCACGTTCCAGCTTCCGGAGTCGCAGCTCGACCGGTTCCTGATGTGCATCTCGCTGGGATATCCGGATGCCACGGCGGAGCGCGCGCTCCTGCTGGGAGAAGATCGCCGCATCATGTTGCGCGAATTGCGCACCGCCATGCAGCCGGTTGAGCTGGACACGGCGCAAGCCGCGCTCAAACAGATACACACCTCCAGCGCATTGATTGATTATGTACAGGCGCTGGCGCAAGCGTCACGGCAGAATGGCATGTTCGCCGAAGGCATGAGCCCGCGCGCGGCGATTGCCTTGCTGCAGGCATCGCGCGCATGGGCTGCGATGGAGGGCCGCAACCATGTGATTCCGGAAGATGTGCAGGCGGTATTGGTTCCGGTCACAGCCCACCGGCTGCGCCCGATAAAGTCGACCGGCGGCGCCGCATTGGGAAGCCGCGACCTGGTGCTGCAGCTCATGAAATCCGTCGGCGTCTGAGCACTGATTCATGCTTCGGACGCTGCAAAACGCTTTTATCAAAGCCACCAACAAGTGGCTATTCCAGCTGCGCGGCGCGGAGCCGGGCGAAGCGTTCCTCAACCAGCGCCGGGTATTCATTGTCCCGACCAAACCGGGACTAGGCCTGGGGGTAATGCTGGTCGTGCTGTTCATCGGCTCGGTCAATTACAGTCTGGGCCTGGGCTTTGCCCTCACCTTCCTGATCGCCGGCTGCGGGGTGATCGACATGCATCTTACCTTTCGCAACCTGGCCCACCTGTACCTGGCGGCCGGCCGCGCGCCCGCGGTGTTTGCCGGCGAAGAAGCGCAATTCGAACTGCACCTGATCAACCGCCGCAAACACGACCGCTACGCGATCTGGCTGGGATTCATCGGAGAAGGCTTACCCGATCTGGCACAGGCGGCAGACGTTCCCGGGCACGGGACGTGCCGGATCGTGTTGAGCGCACCGGCACGGCAGCGAGGCCGGCTGCAGGCACCCAGAGTCCGATTGCAGACACGTTTCCCGCTCGGCCTGTTGCGCGCCTGGAGTTACTGGCAGCCGGATGCAAAAGCCCTGGTCTATCCGCGTCCGGAAAACAATGCCCCGCCGCTGCCCGCCATCAGCGAGATACAGGAAGACGGACAGGGCAGCGCCGGACATGACGATTTTGCCGGCATCCGCGCTTATCAGGCGGGCGATTCCATGAAGCGGCTCGCCTGGCGACAGATCGCCAGGCTCGGCACCGAGGCGGGTGGAACGCTGGTCAGCAAACACTTCGAAGGCGGCGCAGCAAGTGAGCTGCAACTGGATTTTTCCCGGCTCCCGCACGGCATGGATCTCGAATCGAAGCTATCGCGATTGACCAGTTGGGTAGTCGAAGCCGAAATGCGCGGCTTGCCTTACGCATTCCGGCTCGCCCATATTAACTTTCCCGCGGCACTCGGCCCCGCGCATCAGGAAGCGTGCCTGCAGGCGCTTGCGTTATACGAGGGCGCCTGATGAAAATGCGCTCCGCACCGTCCGCCTCCACCGCATTCCTGCAGCGCGCGATGCGCCCGATGTCGCGCGACAAGGCCGACACGCTTCTACTGCTTGCGGCATGCGTGATGGTGCTCGCGCCGCATGTTACGCATTTGCCGATATGGGCCACGACGGTCTGCGCGGCGTTGCTGCTGTGGCGCACCTGGATCACTTTTCGAGGCAACCGGATGCCATCGAGATGGATACTGCTGCCGATTTCCATCCTCGCGATGGGCGGCGTCTATTGGACCTACAAGACGTTTTTCGGTCAGGAAGCAGGTGTGACCATGCTCGTGCTGCTGCTTGCATTCAAGCTGCTTGAGATGCGGGCCAAGCGCGATCTGTTCGTGATCGTGTTCCTGAGCTTCTTCCTGATGCTCGCGAGCTTTTTCTATTCGCAGTCGATCCTCGCCGCGGCCATGATGGTCGCGGCGGTCGTGTTGATGTTGACTGCACAATTGTCATTTCAATATACCGGAACAGCGCCGCCATTGAAGCGCCGTCTCGCGCTCGGAACGCTGATCGTCGCGCTTGCGATTCCGCTCACGCTGGTTTTGTTCCTCCTTTTCCCGCGCATCCAGGGCCCGTTATGGGGCTTGCCCGGCGATGCGCAATCGGCGCGCAGCGGACTATCGGACAGTATGTCGCCGGGCAATATCTCGGAGCTTGCACTATCGGGCGAAATCGCGTTTCGCGCGAAATTCATTGATAAACCGCCGCCGAACGCCAACTTATATTGGCGCGGACCGGTGTTTGGCGCTTACGACGGCCGCACCTGGACGCCGTTGCAAGCCCGCATGAATTTCACCGGACCGGTCGCCATTGCACCGCGCGGCGAACCAATCCGTTACCAAGTCACACTTGAACCCAACGGACGCCGCGCGCTGCTTGCGCTGGAGATGCCGCTGACCGCGCCGCAAGTGACCGACAATCCGTCGCGTCTTTCCGTGGAACTGCAAATATTGACAAGAAAGCCAATCGGCCAACGCATACGCTACGACGCGGAATCCTATGTTGAATATGAATTGCAACCTAACGCATCCGATGCGGTCCTACGCGAATGGCTTGAACTGCCGCGCGGATACAATCCGCAAACACTTGAATTGGCAGGCCGGCTAAGGTCTCATCTGCGTGGCGATACGGAAGCAGTCGATGCAATTCTCAAATACTTCAGGCAGGAAAAATTCAGTTATACATTGGAGCCTCCGCTGCTCGGGCAACATGCGGTCGATGATTTTCTATTCTCGACCCGGGCCGGATTTTGCGAACACTATGCGAGCGCCTTTGTGGTGTTGATGCGCGCGCTCGGCGTTCCGGCGCGGGTAGTGACAGGCTATCAAGGCGGCGAAATCAATACCGTGGACGGGTTCATGACCGTGCGCCAGTCCGATGCGCATGCATGGGCCGAGGTCTGGCTGAAAAATCGCGGCTGGACCCGGGTCGATCCGACTGCGGCAGTTGCGCCGGAACGCGTCGAACGAAACCTGGCCGGTGCAATTCCACCCCGGCTGTTTGGCGGATTGATCACTTTGGATCGCACGCCAGGCGCCTGGATGAAAGCACTGCGCGAATTGCGGCACAACTGGGATGCAGTGACAAACTCATGGAATCAATGGGTGCTGAATTACACGCCTGACCGGCAAAGAAGTCTGATACAGTCACTCGGCTTCGACAATGTGGATTGGCGCACGCTGACCGGCCTGATGTTCGGATTAGGCGCCATCGTGACGGCGGTGGTGGCGTTGCCTTTGACGAGGAATCGTCAAAAACTCAATCCAGTGGACAGGCTGTACCAGGCTTTGTGCCGGCAAATGGCGCGGCGTGGCTGCGCACCCGCCAAACACGAAGGCCCGCGCGCCTATGCAATGCGCCTGACATCGGCATCGTCACCGCTCAACCCGGTTCAGAAAACCGCCGCGGCGCGTTTTCTGGAACTCTATGAATCAATCCGATATGGCTCGCCCGACACCAGCAAGGCTGCGCAGAAAAATTCTTCTGCGCTTGTTTCCCGACTCCAGTCGCTTTTAGCAGAATCCAAATAAATGCATTTTTCAATTTTTTCCAAATTCGCTGTCAGCTTATCGGCGCTATCGATTTTTGTTGCCGTCATCGGCGACGCGAATGCTGCTTCACTCAAAAAACCTGCTGTGCAGGTGCGCAAAGTGTCGCTGCAACAGCAAGATGCCGGCGAATTCGCCAACTTCGCACAATGGAAGGAGGTCAGCGACTTCCTGGATCAGATGGCGGCCAAGCATGAATTCGACCGTACCGAACTGGAAGCAACACTCGGAAAAGTGCAATACGTGGATCGAGCGATTCAATTGATGAAGCCGGCGCCGCCCGGACGGCCGAAAAACTGGCAAGCATACCGCGCCCGTTTCATCGATCCGGTTCGTATCGCGGCCGGCGTGGCTTTTTGGGATGAGCACGCGGACGCGCTGGCACGCGCCGAAACGCAATTCGGCGTACCTGCCGACATTATTGTCGGCATCATCGGCGTCGAAACGGTGTATGGCCGCAACACAGGCAATTTCCGCGTGATGGACGCCGTGACCACACTTGCGTTCGCCTATCCTGACACACCGAATCGGTCGGCGCGCATGCGCTATTTCCGCGGCGAGCTGGAAAATACGCTGCTGTTTGCTCGGGAGTCGGCAATCGATCCGTTTTCACTGCTCGGCTCCTATGCCGGCGCGATCGGCTGGCCGCAGTTCATGCCAGGCAGCATTCGCCGCTTTGCAGTCGATTTCAACAACGACGGCAAGATCGATTTACGCGATTCTCCGGTGGATGCGATCGGCAGCGTTGCGAACTTTCTGGTACAGCATGGATGGAAGTCCGGCGAACCGACGGCGTTTCCCGTATCGGTCGCGGCCGACAGCAACATCTGGGAAGCATTCATCGGCCAAGGATTGGAAGCCAAATTTACGCTCGAAGAATTGAAGGCAGCAGGCGTCTCCCCCGCAATGGAGCTCCCGTCCGATATGCCGTACGGTCTGGTCGACCTGCAAAACGGCCTGGAGCCGACGGAATACTGGCTCGGCACGAACAACTTTTTCGCGATCACCAAATACAATCGCAGTTTTTTTTACGCAATGTCGGTCATTGATCTTGGTCGCGCAGTCAGGACTGCGCGCAGCCGTTAGCGCTGGTATTCCGTTGGCGCCTTCAGCAGCGTCAGATCAAGCTGGACGGTTTCGCCATCGCCGGTCAACCAAGTCTGTCCGTCCTGGATCGTGCATTGCAGCTGCATGCTGCGCTGTGCCAACTTGGCCAAAGCCAGGCTGATCGCCGAAGGCAAATTGATCACCGTCAAATTCCTGGCACGCTCTACCCTGTTGCTGATCTGGCTCCACCAAATACTGCTGTTGCTGCTATAGCTATAGACAATAACCTGTGCGGCGCGGCCACAGGCCTTAAGGATGCGCTTTTCATCGGGCTGGCCGACTTCTATCCAGAGGTCGATGGCGCCGGTCAAATCTTTTTTCCAAAGATCGGGTTCATCCACATCACTCAGTCCTTTGCCGAAATTCAAGGCTGGATCGGCGTGCCGCACAAAAGCCAGTAACCGGACCATCATCCTTTCGTCGGTTTCCGACGGATGGCGCGCAATAGTCAGCGCATGATCCTGATAATAGTGACGATCCATGTCCGCGATTTGCAGCTCGGCTTTGAAAATGGTTGCCTTGATGGCCATATTGACTCGTGGTGTTGATTGATTTTTGGGGCAATGCATCGGGATGCCGAAGGATATCCGATTTACCCGCTCAGTACTGCAATTCGAATATGCATATCTTTGAATTCGCGCGCACAATTACCCTGATGGCGTGCCTTAAAGCCAATTTATAACCCCGATTTTTTTAAACGGTAACGCACTAATGAGCCCAGTTCAAACCATCGATGAAATGAAGGTCATTGCGGAAACCCAAGCCTGGCTTGTCCATGCCGTGATCGGCTTGAACCTGTGTCCGTTTGCCAAAGCGGTCTATGTAAAAAACCAGATCCGGTATGCCGTCAGCGATGCCAAGACAGCTGAAGAATTATGCACTGCACTCATTTCAGAACTGGAAATTCTGCGCGACGCCGACCCGGCAACGCTGGATACAAGCTTGCTGATTCATCCGCAAGCATTGACTGATTTCCTGGACTATAACGATTTCCTGGACGTTGCCGATACGGTCGTCGAGAAGCTGGGATTGACGGGGAAATTTCAAATTGCCAGTTTCCATCCGCATTACCAATTTGCCGGGACAGAACCGGACGATATCGATAATTGCACCAACCGTTCACCTTATCCAATACTTCACTTGTTGCGCGAAGCAAGTATCGATGCTGCAGTAGCCGCGTTCCCGGAAGCTTCAGAGATTTTTGAAAAAAATATCGCGACCCTGCGTCGTCTGGGCAATGCAGGCTGGGACCACCTTTGTGATCGAATAAGGGCGGCAGATCCGTTATCAGGCGTGCCCATTGAGAAACCGTAGCCGCTCTGCGTCGAATCAATCCACTGCAATTTTTCCCTGCATGTATGCGCGATGCTTTATACAAGCATCGCAATTGTCTTTATATTTTTTATTAATTCGGCAATCGAAGAAACTTTTCCCGAACAATGTTATCGGAGAAGAAAATAAAGTATTTGCTTTATCAACCTTTTCCTCAATCTTCGGTGGTTGTGAATTATCAAAGTACTATTAGTTTGATTGGATAAGATAAGTTGATTCAATGCAAACCATGTATCGGCTCAGTACTTGACGCCAGCCAGAGAAGAAAATCCGAAGAATATTAAAATAATTGAATGCCGTTATAATTTGAATGGTTAACACAACAACATTTGCTCGAAAAGCATCTTTTTTATTGCCTTTTTGAAATTATGTTATAATATTGCCGTAATACAATATATTCTGATCAGTAGGTAATTTGCATCCTTGCACAAAACCTGTTTTCAGGAAATTGTGTTGTAACATCAAGTACAACAGACACTTTCGGGCAATGTCCTATAAACATATTTGCAACGTGGAATTATTGAGATTATGACTACTCAGCTAGAGAATACGAGCAGTAACCGACTGGCCGATCAAGTTGCATATGATCCAAACAACTTGCTGGATTCGTTGATTGAGAAGCTGCATTTGAAAAATGATGCAGCCTTGTCCCGTGCGCTTGAAGTGGCGCCGCCGGTGATCAGTAAAATCCGTCATCGCAGGCTGCCTGTGGGTGCGTCGTTGTTGATTCGGATGCACGAGGTAAGTGATCTGAGCATTCGCGATTTGCGTATCCTGATGGGTGATCGCCGTGACAAATTCCGTATCAGCGACAAGCAATTCAAGCCGAAAGAAGCGGACTCGGACCAGCAGCAGTAATCCCTTCCCTGCGATCAGGCAGGGAAGACCCCTGTGGACAAGTAGCGGTCCCCACGATCGCATACGATAAAAACGATGGTTGCGTTCTCAGTGGTTTGAGAAATGCGCAAAGCGACTTCACACGCGCCTGCGGCGGAAATGCCGCAAAATATTCCTTCCTCCGCGGCCAATCGCCGCGCCATATGCTCTGATGCTGCTTGGCTTACCTGTTCAATCTGGTCCACTCTTGATTTGTCATAGATTTTCGGCAGATATTCTTCAGGCCACTTCCTGATTCCCGGAATCTGCGAACCCTCTTCCGGCTGCGCTCCGACAATTCGCACCTTCGGATTTTGTTCTTTCAGGTATTGCGATACCCCCATGATGGTGCCAGTGGTACCCATCGCGCTCACAAAGTGGGTAATCCGGCCATCGGTATCACGCCATATTTCGGGGCCGGTCGACTCGTAGTGCGATCGCGGATTATCCGGATTGGCAAATTGATCGAGAATAATGCCCTGCCCTTCCTTTTGCATTTGCTCGGCCAGATCCCGTGCGTACTCCATCCCGCCGTTTTTTGGCGTTAAGATAATTTGCGCGCCATACGCCGTCATGCTCTGGCGCCGTTCCAGGCTCAGGTTTTCAGGCATCAGCAGGATCATTTTGTAACCCCGCATGGAGGCCGCCATTGCGAGTGCAATGCCGGTATTGCCGCTGGTCGCCTCGATCAGCGTATCCCCGGGCTTGATCCGGCCGCGTTCTTCGGCGCCTTTCACCATGGCCAGCGCCGGCCGATCCTTTACCGATCCGGCCGGATTGTTGCCTTCCATCTTGCCGAGAATGACATTATTGCGGCGCACCGCATCGTCGCCCGGGATCCGCTTAAGCTGTACCAGCGGCGTATTTCCAACTGTATCTTCAATAGTTTGATAAGGCATGGTGTCTTCAAGGTGATGCGCTAAAAACACCATTTTAATCGTAGACGCCGTGGCATGTATAAGATCTGCATGACGGCTCATATGAAAAACCCCACGATCTGGACCGTGGGGTTTGAATTCAGCAACATGATTCTTTATTTCTTTGCTTCTTCTTTCTTCACATCTTTTTTGGAGCTTTGGTATCGCTCTTTGCGTCGCTCTTCGAATCTGCTTTAGCGCTCTTTGCTTCAAGCTTGGCGTCTTTTTTAGCGACCTTCGATGCCGCAGCCGGCGCATCCGGTTTTGCTTGACCGCTTACCGTCAAACCGGCCTGCGAAAGTTTTGCCGAACTTTTCCCGCCGATGCCTTTCACGCGATTTTCAAAATCATCCCAGCTCTTGAAGTCGCCGCCTTTTTTACGTTCATCCAAAATCGCTTTGGAAGTCTTGGGACCGATGCCTTTAATGCCGTCAAGCGCCGCCTGGTCCGCTTTGTTGACATCGACCTGAGCAAAAGCAAAGCCGATGGTCGCAACAAAAACAGCAATACCTGATATTAGTCGTTTAAACATTTCAGTATCTCTCCGATAAGTTTGTGTGGACATGTCAACCCAGAACATGAAGTATGCTCTCGGAAGACTTGGCATTTATACAACATTTTTCAGGCGTCAGGCAAATTATTTGCAATACGGCATGGTCAGGTCCACGCCGTATTGCGTATCGGTCAAGGTCTTAATTCATTACATTGAGCTCTTCGGTACGCCGTGGCGGATAGGTTTCCCATTGGCTGCAACCAGGACACTGCCAATAAAACTGCCGTGCCTTGAATCCGCAATGGCCACACTGATAACGCGCCAGCTTTTGCGCGTAGCCATGCACGAGATTCTTCACCAGGGATAATTCCGGCCGGACTTCAGGCATCGCATTCAACAGGCGCGCCTCAAGCAATTTATCCAGCCCCAATAAAGTCGGCGTGCGACGCAGCTCATCGCTCACCAGCTGGTTCGCCGCTTCGACACCATTCAGTTCAAGCGTCGCCTTGAACACCACCTCGATCAAATCGATGGAAGATGCGTCAGCCAGATAGCTCCTCAACAAATTTGCGCCTTCCTGCGGACGCCCTACGGTCCGATAACCGTCCATGAGCCGCTGCGCAACCAACGCAACGTGCGGAACACTCTGATGCTCCACTCTGCGCCATGTCAGCAAGGCGGTTTCCGTATCACCCTTGGCCAGGTAGGCATCGCCCATCAACATGGTGGCGCGGACGTTCTTGCGATCGGCAGCCAGGGCCTTCTCCAGCATGTCCATTGCCGCATCGGGATGCGTGTGAACCAGTTCGTCCTGCGCCAGTTCGCAATAAAACTGCGCTATTTCCTTTTGGCGGCTGCCGGCGCCGGACTCCTGCAATGCTTTTGCCGCCTCGATCGCACGTGTCCATTCTTTTTCGCGCTGATAGATTTCCAGAAGCGCTCTGCGCGCCTGAGCGCTGTGCGGGGTATCTACCAGCTTGTTGAATGCCTCTTCTGCACGGTCAAGCAGTCCGGCCTTCAAGTAGTCCTGGCCCAACTCATACTGCGCATGGATCTGGTACTCCAGGGGCATATCCGGACGTGCCAGCAGATTCTGGTGAATCCGGATCGCCCGCTCCGTTTCACCGCGCCGACGAAACAGATTTCCCAGCGCGAAATGCAACTCGACCGTTTCGGGATCAAGCTTTACTACCTCGATAAAAGCGTCGATTGCCTTATCGGGTTGCTCGTTCAATAAAAAATTCAAGCCTTTGAAATAACTGCTGGGCAGACTGCGCGATTCGGAAATGAGTTGCTTGATATCGACACGCGCGGCAATCCATCCGAGGCTGAAAAATATCGGGATGCCAAGCAACCACCAGGTTTCAAATTCCATGCGGGGCTTTTTTATAGATTAATCGCGACGCGGCAAGATAGTCGCAATCAGGGGTTGACAACGCTATCCGGTTGCGGCGGCTGCATGCGGGCAAGTTGCTGCGCCTCGCTGTCTTTTTGCAGTACGACGATGGTCTTCTTGTGTTTCGATACGTCACGGTGGTAACGCAAAACGGTCGGCGTCATTGCCAGGACACCCAGGGCCGCACCGGCTGCGAAAAATCCGAGCAACAGAAGAACCAATGGTCCACGGATCTCATAACCCAAAAAGAACTGCAGCGCGACTTCCTGTGTGTTCTTTAGCGCGAAGCCGAAAAAAATGACGAACAAAATGGCTGCAACAATTCTGAATATGATCTTCATGGTGCCGATTCCTTATGGTGCCTTGCTGGTCCAGGCATGGTCGAACGATACTGAAAACAATCGAAATTGTACGTGAAACGAAAGTTCAGTGAAGGCTAACTTGCGCAGCAAGTTAAGCAGCCGCAGCAGCGGCCGAAACTAAAAAAAACGGCATCCGAAGATGCCGTTCTTATTTCACTGCAAACGACTCAGTCTTCCTTGATCGGTTGCCCGACCATGGCGTCCACCCGTTCACGCAATTCCTTGCCTGGCTTGAAATGAGGTACCCGCTTTTCAGGCACCATCACCTTGTCACCCGACTTCGGATTACGCCCGATACGCGGCGGCCGGCTATTCAGCGCAAAACTGCCGAAGCCCCGAATCTCGATGCGCTGGCCGGTTGCCAAAGCATCCGCCATCGCATCGAGAATGGTTTTGACCGCATAATCCGCATCCTTTGCAACCAGCTGCGGATAACGCTCAGCCAAACGGGCAATCAATTCCGACTTTGTCATGTACGTACTTGGCGCTTAGCTCTTGTTGTCGAGCTTTGCTTTCAACAACGCACCCAGGCTGGTGGTACCGGAAGCGGCATTGGAGTCCGAAGACATCTTTTGCATGGCTTCCTGGGTCTCGACCGAATCCTTTGCCTTGATGGACAATTGAATGCCGCGCGCCTTGCGATCGATGTTGAGAACCATCGCTTCGACCTTGTCGCCCACTTTCAGATGGGTTCCGGCATCTTCAACGCGATCACGCGAGATTTCCGAAGCACGCAGGTAGCCTTCGACTTCTTCCGACAACTGGATCACTGCGCCTTTCGGCTCGACCGATTTCACCGTACCGGTAACCAGCGAACCCTTGTCGTTCATTGCCGCGAAATTGTTGAACGGGTCGCCTTCCAGTTGCTTGACGCCCAGCGAAACACGCTCGCGCTCGACATCGATTGCCAAAACAACGGCTTCCAGCTCATCGCCTTTCTTGAAACGGCGAACAGCTTCTTCACCGGTCTCGGTCCAGGACAGGTCGGACAAGTGAACCAGGCCGTCGATATTGCCGGCCAAGCCAATGAACACACCAAAGTCGGTGATCGACTTGATTGCGCCGCTGACCTTGTCGCCCTTCTTGTGCGTGAGAGCAAAGTCATCCCATGGATTGGCTTTGCACTGCTTCATGCCGAGACTGATGCGGCGACGCTCTTCGTCGATCTCCAACACCATGACTTCAACTTCATCGCCCAGCTGGACAACTTTGTTCGGCGCCACGTTCTTGTTGGTCCAGTCCATCTCGGACACGTGAACCAGGCCTTCGATACCTTGCTCGACTTCCACGAATGCGCCGTAGTCGGTCAGGTTGGTAACCTTGCCGAACAAACGGGTGCCCTGCGGATAACGACGGGACAGACCGGTCCATGGATCGTCGCCCAACTGCTTGACGCCCAGCGAAACGCGATTTTTCTCTTGATCGTACTTGAGGACCTTGGCAGTGATTTCCTGGCCGACGGTGAGCACTTCCGAAGGATGACGCACACGACGCCATGCGAGATCGGTGATGTGCAGCAAGCCATCGATGCCGCCGAGGTCGACGAATGCGCCGTAGTCGGTGATGTTCTTGACCACGCCGGTGACGACGGTGCCTTCTTTCAGGGTTTCCATCAGCTTCTGACGCTCTTCGCCCATCGATGCTTCGATGACAGCACGGCGCGACAGCACCACGTTGTTGCGCTTGCGATCCAGCTTGATGACCTTGAATTCGAGTGTCTTGCCTTCGAACGGCGTGGTGTCCTTGACCGGACGGGTATCGACCAGCGAACCGGGAAGGAACGCGCGAATACCGTTGGTCAGGACGGTCAATCCGCCTTTTACTTTACCGTTGACGGTACCGATAACAATCTCGCCGGACTCCATCGCTTTTTCAAGCGAGAGCCACGAGGCCAGACGTTTGGCTTTGTCGCGCGACAGAATCGTATCGCCAAAACCGTTTTCCAAAGACTCGATTGCAACGGAAATAAAATCTCCGACGGTGACTTCGAGTTCACCATTGTCATTCTTGAATTCTTCGATCGGTATGAACGCTTCGGACTTGAGTCCTGCGTTGACGATCACGAAATTGTGGTCGAGGCGGACGACTTCAGCGGAAATAACTTCGCCGGATCGCATGTCTTGACGCGACAGCGATTCCTCAAACAGTGCGGCAAAACTTTCCATACCAGGAGCAGATTCAGGGGAGGTAGCAACAGTTGACATAAGTTTGAACAGGTTAGCCAATTCTGGTCGCGGGTTTGCGCCAAATATTGGGTTAGGGTTTATCAACACCCGACATGACCTTGCGTCCGGTCGGGCACCAATGGGACTGCAAAATTCACACTACTTTTTTAAAGCGGCATACCACTGCAGGACTTGTTCGACCGCCTGGTCGGCAGTCATGTCCGACGTATCCAGCAAATATGCATCTTCCGCGGGCTTGAGCGGCGCAACTGCCCGGTTAACATCTCGCGCATCACGCTCGGCCAAATCCTTCAGAAGGTCGTGCATATTAGCAGAAAAACCCTTCTCAATCAATTGCTTATAACGTCTTTGCGCACGCGCCGCGACACTTGCAGTGAGGAATACTTTCAAGTCGGCTTGCGGAAAAATAACGGTCCCCATGTCCCTGCCGTCAGCCACCAGACCAGGCAGCTTACGAAACCGCAATTGCAATTCGGATAATGCCTGTCTTACCGTCGGCAAGGCCGCGATCCGGGATGCTGCATTGCCGACTTCTTCGGCACGCAAGGCATTGCTTACATCTTCTTCGGCAAGCAATATTTTTTCACCGTCGAAAGTGCACGGAAGCTTACCGGCCAAGTCGGCAAGCGCATCCTCATCGGACAAGGGTGTATTTCGCCGCAATGCGGACAAGGCGACCAGCCGATACAAGGCTCCGGAGTCCAGATAGTGAAACCCAAGCGTTTTCGCAACCCGTTGCGCAACGGTGCCTTTGCCGGACGCGGTAGGACCGTCAATTGCAATCACGGGAATATCGGATGATGTCATGGTAAGAATAATGTGTGGAAAAGGGGCAAGATACCTGTCCGCTCCAATTGAATGACAAGCAAGTCAGACGTTAAACGAACAAGTATAGATTCGGAATGCGGGATTGTGCTCAGAACAGATCGCCTTGCGTAATTTTCGCAAAGGCATCGAAATAATCCGGAAAGGTCTTGGCGACGCATTGCGGATCGTTGATCCGAATCTTGTTGCCCCTAAGACCGGCGCCGTCAAGCGATGCGAGTGAAAAACACATCGCCATCCGGTGATCGTCGTAAGTATCGATGGAGGCGGCCTGTATCTGCGCCGGCGGCGTCACTCGCAGATAGTCGGCGCCTTCCTCGACGACGGCACCGAGTTTTCGCAATTCGGTTGCCATTGCCGCGATCCGGTCTGTCTCCTTGACACGCCAGCTCGCTATATTGCGCAGCATACTCGGGCCATCCGCATACAGCGCCGCCACGGCAATGGTCATTGCCGCATCAGGGATATGATTGAAATCGGCATCGATTGCTTTCAACACACCATTCGATTTTGCCTCGATCCAATTTTCACCCATGGTGACGGTTGCGCCCATTTGCCGCAACGCTTCGACAAAATGCACATCGCCCTGGATGCTGTCCTGCCCGACGCCTTCAACCCGCACAGGTCCCTTGGCGATCGCACCCGCCGCAAGAAAATAGGATGCGGACGAAGCGTCGCCTTCAACATGAATAACATTCGGGCTTGCATACCGTTGACCAGGCTGCATCGTGAACGATTGCCAACCGTCGCGCTCAACAGTGACACCGAAACGCTGCATCAGGTTCAAGGTTATTTCAATGTACGGCTTGGAAATCAAATCACCCACGACCTCAATCGTGACCGGATGCGCCTTCGCCATCAAGGGTGAGACCATCAATAGCGCCGTCAGGAATTGGCTTGACACGTTGCCGCGCACTTGCATGCGCTGCGCAGTAATATTGCCGCGCTGAATATGCAACGGCGGATATCCCGCGACACCGGTATATTCAATTCGCGCGCCGATCGCATTCAGTGCATCGACCAGATCGCCGATCGGCCGCTCATGCATGCGCGACACGCCATGCAGCGTATAGTCTCCGCCCATCACTGCCAAGGCCGCGGTCAATGGACGAATCGCGGTACCGGCATTGCCCATGAACAGGTCCGCATGGTGCACCGGGAAAACGCCCCGCGCGCCATGCACGATATAGTTCTGCATGTCCTCAACCTGCTCCCATTTGACGCCCAGCTTTTGCAATGCCATCAGCATCACATGCGTGTCGTCCGATGCGAGCAAGTCCATGATTTGCGTTGTGCCACCCGCCAGTGCGGCGAGCAGCAGCGTGCGATTGGAAATGCTTTTGGAGCCGGGCAAACGCACCGTGCCATGAGCATGCATCGCGGGCTGCAGGTAAAGAAAATGTGGGTAATGTTTCATCAGTCGCCGCCTTGCTTGTTTTGCTCTTCAGCGGCTTCTATCGCACGCATCCAGTTTTGCCGCGCGTGTTGCGCATTGAAATAAATTTCTTCGATCGCGGGACCGTTCCCCGCTGCAAGCATTCCGCGCAATTGCGACAATTGCGCCATATAGGAATCCAGCTCAGCCAATACCGCTGCTTGATTGGCCAATGTAATGTCGCGCCACATTTCCGGCGAAGAGCCGGCAATTCGCGTGAAATCGCGGAAGCCGCTGGCTGCATATTGAAACAGCAAGTCGGCATGCGGCTTTTTGGCAATATCGTCGACCAGCGCATAGGCCAGCAAATGCGGCAGATGACTGACCGCGGCAAATACGCAATCGTGTTTTTCGGCCGTCAGATGATGAATGACGGCGCCGCATTTCTGCCACGCATTCACTACCTTCGCGATATCACGATCAGTATTTTCAGGCAAGGCTGCAAGCACTACTTTTTTGCCGACATACAAGTCATCAATTGCGGCATCCGGCCCATTCAATTCGCGTCCCGCGATAGGATGGCCCGGTACGAATTGCGCGATCTTTCCGCCCAGCGCCCTGCGTGCCGCGGCAACCACATCGGTCTTGGTGCTGCCCGCGTCGGTGACCACCGTTCCTGGCTTCAAGTAAGGCGCAATCGCCGTCAGTATCGCTTCAGTCTGCGCCACAGGCGCAGCGATCAACACCAGGTCGGTATCTTGCAAAGAAAATTCTATTGATGTACTCGCCACGTCGATGATGCCGAGTTCCCTGGCGCGTGCAAGGGAAGCCGCAGTGCGTCCGATGCCGACGATCTGCTCGACCGCACGCGCTTTTCTGAGCGCCAGCGCAAATGAGCCGCCGATCAGCCCGACACCGAAAATCGCGATTTTTTTAAACACGGAACAGGCTTAGATAGGTTGATTAAGAATTCGGGAAATACAATATTTCATACCAGCACTTTACGCAATGCTTGAATAAATGCTGCATTTTCTTCAGGCAAGCCAATCGATATGCGCAGCCATTGCGGCAAACCGTAGTTACCTACCGGGCGCACAATAATTCCCTGTTTCAATAATGCAAGGTTTACTCGCGCACCTGCGTCATCTTCATTGCCAACCTTGACCAGCACGAAGTTGCCGAATGACGGCACATACTCGAGAGCCATCGCGTTGAACGCTTGCGTCAACTGATGGTAGCCATCAGTATTCACTTGTGCGCTTTTCTGCAGAAATGCCGTATCGTTCAATGCAGCAATCGCGGCAGCCTGCGCCGGTGAATTCACGTTGAACGGCTGGCGTATGCGATTGAGCAAATCGGTAAGTGCCGGCTGCGCAATTCCGAAACCGACCCGCAATCCGGCCAGCCCATAAGCCTTGGACATGGTGCGCGACACCAGCAAATTCCGGTACTGCCTGACCCAGGCGATTGAATCGTACTGAAATTCCGGCGCCAGAAATTCGTTGTACGCCTCGTCGAGCACGACAACGATATCGGATGGCACCAGCTTCAGGAACGCCTCGATCTCCGCAGCCGGAATAAAGGTGCCGGTCGGATTATTCGGATTGGCAATGAAAATCAGTTTGGTGTCGGGCATGATTGCCCGCGCCATCGCCGCCAGGTCATGGCCATGATTTTCGGCCGGCACGACGATCGCGCGCGCGCCTACCGCTTGCGTTGCCAATGCATAGACCGCAAAAGAATATTGCGCATACACGACGGATTGGGTCGGCTGCACCAAAGCGTGCGCCGCCAGTTCCAGGATGTCGTTGCTTCCATTACCAAGGGTGATCCATTCGGACGGAATGCCGTATTTGGCGCTGATCGCGGCTTTCAGTTCAAACCCGTTCGAATCGGGATACCGGCCGATCTCGGTCATCGCCTTCAGCATTGCCTGCCTGGCGGACTCCGGCATTCCCAGCGGATTTTCATTGGACGCGAGCTTGATGATTTTCGCCTCATCCAGCCCGAATTCGCGCGCCACTTCCGAAATGGGTTTTCCGCCCTGGTAAGGGGCTATGGCGCGAATATAATCAGGCCCGAACTGGATCGACATAATGGATTCCACAAACTGGATTATCGGTAGATACGCCGCATGCATGCGAAATACGAGAATCGCTCGAATGACATGACGGTGAAATTACAAACTAAAAGGATAGGAACCGAGCAGCTTGAAAAAAGCCGCATTCTGTTTTAACTCATCCAGTGCATTGGCAACCTTTTCGTCTTTCGCGTGCCCCTCGACATCGACGTAGAAGTAATACTCCCAAGTGCCCATGCGCGCCGGGCGGGATTCGAACCGGGTCATTGATACACCATGTTTTGCCAAGGGCGCCAGCAGGTTGTAAACCGCGCCGGCCTTGTTCGGCACTGACAGCACCAGCGAGGTTTGGTCCTTGCCGCTCGGGGCCGTCTGCAATCGACCGATCACAGCGAATCGCGTGCGATTGTGCGGGTCGTCCTGAATATGCGCGTTGACGACCTGCAAATCATAATTTTGCCCGGCAATCTCGCCCGCGATCGCTGCAACGGCCTGGTCTTCGCCGGCGATCCGTGCCGCCTCTCCGTTGGATGCAACCGCTAGCCGTTCGATGTTTGGATAATGCTGATTCAACCAGGATTGGCATTGCGCCAAGGCCTGCGAATGCGCGCAGATGCGCGTGATGCCGTCCATGGAGCCAGTCTTGCTCATCAGACTGTGATGCACCGGCAACGACACCTCTCCGCTGATCAGCAAGCTGGTCTGCAGCAGCAGATCGAGGGTACGATTGATTGCACCTTCTGTCGAATTTTCCACCGGAACGACACCGAAATCCGCGGTTCCCGCTTCTGCCGCACGAAATACTTCGTCGATCGAAGCGCACGGCAAGCCTTCGACGGCGCGGCCGAATTGCTGATACACCGCCTGTTCGCTGAAGGTACCCGCCGGTCCCAGATACGCTACCGTGACGCGTTTTTCAAGGGCGCGGCAGGCAGACATGATTTCGCGAAAAACCGTTTGCACATCACCCGCCAGCAACGGGCCGGGATTGCGTTCAGCCACGGTGCGCAATACTTGCGCCTCGCGCTCCGGACGAAATACCGGCGCACTGGTTTCGGCCTTGACGTGGCCGACCTCTTGCGCGACACGTGCGCGGTGATTGAGCAAATCAAGAATTTGCTTGTCGATTGCGTCGATCTGATCGCGCAACGGCTTGAGTTTGTCATCCATCGTCATGATTACGCAGTCAGATCATTTGTTTCCGGTTGCAGGGGAAAATAGAATGGGGTAAACGTTCCGACACGGCGCATTATTCCTCCACGTTGCCATTTTCCTCATCAATCACATCGGATTCGACGATGCGCTGCAGCCCGCTCAGCTTGGTCCCATCCTCCACCGCAATCAGGGTGACGCCTTGCGTTGCGCGGCCCATTTCGCGGATTTCCGCCACACGCGTACGGATCAACACGCCGCCGGTCGTGATCAACATGATTTCGTCGCTCGGCTCCACCAGGGTAGCGGCGACCACCTTGCCGTTGCGCTCGCTGGTCTGGATCGCAATCATGCCCTTGGTGCCGCGTCCATGACGAGTGTATTCGGTAATCGGCGTGCGCTTGCCATAACCGTTTTCGGTGGCGGTCAATACCGATTGATGCTCGTTTTCCGCGACCAGCAATGCAATGACTTGCTGCCCTTCTTCCAGGTTCATGCCACGCACGCCGCGTGCGGTACGTCCCATCGGCCGCACATCGTTCTCGTCGAAGCGCACCGCTTTTCCACTGTCGGAAAACAGCATCACGTCATGCTTGCCATCGGTGAGTGCTGCTCCAATCAGGAAATCGCCTTCGTCGAGGTCGACAGCAATAATGCCGGCCTTGCGCGGATTGCTGAAATCGCTGAGAGGCGTCTTCTTGACGGTTCCCAAACTGGTCGACATGAAGATGTAATGATCTTCGGGGAACGTACGGTTTTCGCCGGAGAGCGGCAGCACGACGGTGATTTTCTCGCCATCCTGCAACGGGAACATATTGACGATCGGCTTGCCGCGCGAATTGCGTGAACCTTGCGGCACTTCCCATACTTTCAACCAATACAATCGTCCGCGATTGCTGAAGCACAGGATGTAATCGTGCGTATTGGCGATGAACAGCTGATCGATCCAGTCGTCTTCCTTGGTCGCCATCGCCTGCTTGCCGCGTCCGCCGCGTTTTTGCGCACGGTATTCGGACACCGGTTGCGATTTCATGTAACCGGTGTGCGACAGCGTCACCACCATGTCCTGCGGCGTAATCAAGTCTTCAGTGCCGAGATCGGTTGCGTTCAATTCGATCTGCGAGCGGCGCACATCTTTTGCCCCTTCGCCGTATTCATTTTTCGCCGCGGTCAGTTCGTCGGTGATGATAATTGTCACTCGCTCCGGCTTGGACAGGATGTCCAGCAGGTCGGCGATTTGCGCCATCACGTCCTTGTATTCATTGACGATCTTGTCCTGCTCCAGGCCGGTCAGTCGCTGCAGACGCATCTGCAGAATTTCTTGCGCCTGATCGTCGGACAACTTGTACAAACCATCGGTCTGGATACCGTAATGCTTGGGCAGATTTTCGGGACGGAATGCGTCGATTCCGCCAGAATTTTCCGCACCGGTACGGGCCAGCATTTCACGCACCATCGACGAATCCCAGGCACGCGCCATCAACTCCAATTTTGCGATCGGCGGCGTCGGCGCCGCCTTGATGATTGCAATAAAATCGTCGATATTGGCAAGCGCTACCGCCAAGCCTTCCAGCACATGACCGCGCTCGCGCGCCTTGCGCAATTCGAATATGGTACGGCGCGTGACGACTTCACGGCGGTGCGACAGGAAGCACTCCAGCATCTGCTTCAGGTTCAGCAGCTTCGGCTGCCCGTCGACCAGCGCCACCATGTTCATGCCGAAGGTGTCCTGCAACTGGGTCTGCTTGTACAGGTTGTTCAGCACCACTTCCGGCACTTCGCCGCGCTTCAATTCGATCACGACTCGCATGCCGGATTTATCGGACTCATCGCGAATGTCGGAAATGCCTTCCAGCTTTTTATCGCGCACCAGTTCGGCGATGCGCTCCAGCAGCGACTTCTTGTTGACCTGGTAAGGCAGTTCATCGACGATGATCGCGGTGCGGTGTTCCTTGCCGTATTCCTCGAAATGGGTTTTGGCGCGCATCACGACGCGGCCGCGGCCGGTGCGATAGCCGTCTCTTACGCCGGACACGCCATAGATGATTCCGGCAGTCGGAAAATCGGGCGCCGGAATAATTTCGATCAGCTCATCGATCGTGCAATCCCTGTTGCGCAATACATGCAGCGCACCATCGATCACTTCCGTGATGTTATGCGGCGGAATATTGGTCGCCATGCCGACTGCGATACCGGACGCACCGTTGATCAGCAGATTCGGAATCTTGGTAGGCAATACCGACGGCTCTCTTTCCTTGCCGTCGTAATTCGGTACGAAATCGACTGTGTCTTTTTCAATATCAGCCAGAATTTCGCTGGCGATCTTGTCCAGGCGGCACTCGGTATAACGCATCGCCGCGGCATTGTCGCCATCGACGGAACCAAAGTTGCCCTGGCCATCCACCAATGTATAACGCAGCGAAAAAGGCTGCGCCATGCGAACCAGCGTGTCGTAAATCGACTGGTCGCCATGCGGATGATACTTACCCATCGTTTCGCCGACCACGCGCGCGCATTTGACATACGGCCGGTTCCAGACATTGTTCATTTCATGCATTGCGAACAGCACGCGGCGATGCACCGGCTTCAAACCGTCCCGCACATCGGGCAATGCGCGACCTACGATCACGCTCATCGCGTAATCGAGGTAACTCTTGCGCATCTCTTCTTCAAGCGAAATCGGAATTGTTTCTTTGGCGAATTGATCCATTGGCAGGTCGTTGATTTTTGGAGTGAGGTTGACTACACACGGAAGCAGCTATACGACGTTTTCGCATGGCGCTTCAAAGTAGGAGATTTTAACATGCGAGAGGCCCTTACCATGGCTTTCGGAGCTCATTCGCATGCACGGCCGGACTCGACAAAAGTCGCGTTTTGATAAAAAAATATGTTTAAATGCGGTTTGAATTACCCACGCTCCGCTTTGTTTACACACTCAATCCGCGAAAATAACATGTTTATCAAACTGGCCATTGGCCTTGTCATAGGCTCGGCCGCCGTCGGCACGCTCGCTCAAACAATTACCGATATCCAGGCAAAAACCGGCGACAGCGCTTACGCACAGGATGGCAGAGGCGTCATTTTGCGCAATCCCTATGGATTATGCTGGCGAACCGGCTATTGGACAGGAGCCAACGCGGTAGCCGGATGCGATGGGCAACTGATTCCGCCCGTGGCAAAAATAACGGCACCCGAAGTTCCTGCACTGCCGCCCATCGCATCCACTCCCGCGCCAGTGGTCACTACCCCTGCGCCGATACGATGCAATTTCACGGTTACGCTGGTAAATGACCAAACCTTCGTATTCAACAAAGCGGTATTAGGCAATGCAGCGAAACGCCGTATCGATGCAGAAGTCTTGAACAAGCTGGCGACCTGCACCAGAATCGAAAGCGTCATGATTACTGGACATACCGACAGCATCGGGACGCAACAATATAATCAGAAGCTTTCGGAAAAACGCGCCGGCACGGTAGCCGCGTATTTAAAAAGCAAGGGCATCGCTTCGAACATCCAAGCCTTCGGTGCAGGGGAATCGCAACCGATCATGGACTGCGGCGATAGGGTTGGCCGAAAACAATTAGTTGAATGCCTGGCCCCGAATCGGCGTGTCGTCATCGAAGTCAAAGGCACATCGAATTAGATCGCCTGACTTTGCTTTATTACAAGACCACCAAGATCGAATAGTGTGAAAATCCCATCAGATTTATTAAATAAATAACCTGCTTAAAATAAATTTTATATAGCCGCTTAGCAAAAGCGCTTATTTGGAAGAAAAAACTATTTGCCGTTGCCTGTTGCATAAACCAGACAATCCCTTAAAAACGTGGTTTAGACGATTTAGCAATCTATTCTATATGGGCGACCCTGTGGCAAAATGGAGGTAAGTTACACTTATTGCATCTAGACAATCTTTTACGTGTGATGAGTTGAACCGCATGCTATTATCTGAACACTAACCATTTTTGATGTCGTTAATTTGTTGCGCAGTTAATCTGCGGATATCTCAACCGAGAGGAGAAACATGAATAAATTAGTAAAACTCGTCTTCGCTGCGACCGCAGTCGTTGCTTTTTCTGCATCTGCGCAGACAGCTGGAAGCATTCCGGCAAACAAACCTCATAGCGCATATGCGCAAGACGGTAGCGCTGCAGTAGTTCGCAGTGGAACCGGTCTTTGCTGGCGCACAGGTTACTGGACTCCGGCAGATGCAACCGTAGTCGGTTGTGACGGCGTAATCGCTCAAGCTGCTCCTGCTCCTGCTCCTGCGACACCAGCCCCGGCACCTGCCCCAACTCCGGCTCCTGCCGTCAAACCTGGTCCGGTTTCTGAAAAAGTCACGTTTGCTGCCGACACCTTCTTCGATTTCGACAAAGCTGTGTTGAAAGCAGACGGCAAAGCCAAGCTTGATGATTTGGCATCCAAGGTACAAGCTATTAACCTCGAAGTTATCATCGCCGTGGGCCATACTGACTCGATCGGTGCTGACTCCTACAACCAGAAGCTGTCGGTTCGCCGTGCTGAAGCCGTAAAAGCTTATCTGGTATCCAAAGGTGTTGAAGCCAATCGCGTCTACACCGAAGGCAAGGGCGAGAAGCAACCTGTTGCAGACAACAAGTCCGCTGCAGGCCGCGCTCAAAACCGTCGTGTTGAGATCGAAGTTGTCGGTACTCGTAGCCGATAATTGATCGCATCTGAATTAAAACCCCGCTTCGGCGGGGTTTTTTTATCTTTAAAAGTTTTCAGCAGGCGATCAAACAAGGCACGCCAGATATTTACAGCACCGACTCTCGGCAATCTGCCAGGATTCCAGCTATCATTTACCCCATGAATGCCGACCCCTTAGAGCTACAAAAATTCAGCGATCTTGCTCACCGCTGGTGGGACCCGACGTCCGAATTCCGCCCGTTGCATGAAATTAATCCATTGAGGCTCGAATGGATCAATGCGCATGTGCCGCTTGCCGGCAAAACCATAGTCGACATCGGATGCGGCGGTGGAATACTGGCTGAATCGATGGCGAAAAAAGGGGGGCGTGTTACTGGCATCGACCTCTCCGAAAAAGCACTGAAAGTAGCAGACCTCCACAGCCTGGAATCAGGCGTGCAAGTGCATTACGAAATGATTGCCGCCGAAGAATTGGCGGCGCGCGAACCGGCAGGCTATGACGTCGTGACCTGCATGGAAATGCTGGAACACGTGCCGGATCCCGCATCTATCGTGCGAGCTTGCGCCGCGCTGGTCAAACCTGGCGGGCATGTATTTTTCTCGACGCTGAACCGTAATCCGAAGTCATATCTGTTTGCCGTGATCGGTGCGGAGTACTTGCTGAACCTGCTGCCAAAAGGCACGCACGACTATGCAAAATTCATCACCCCCGCTGAGTTGGCGCAGCATATCCGGAATGCGGGATTGACCGTGAATACGCTAAAAGGCATGACTTATAATCCGCTCACGAAGATATATTCATTAAACCAGAATACCGATGTCAATTATCTGATCGCTTGTACTCGCTCGGCATAAAAGTGTATCTCGTAGATTACCGGCTGCCGGACAGTCCAGGGTCGGCAGACAGCCGAAGCACAAGATGAAATCTCCAATTTTTCTACCCTCGCCCCGCGCGATCCTGTTCGATCTTGACGGAACCTTGGCCGATACCGCGCCGGATTTGGCCGCGGCAGTAAACAAACTACAAATTGCACGAGCACTTGATCCGACGCCTTATGCATTGCTGCGACCGGTTGCATCAGCCGGTGCTCGCGGGCTGATCGGTGCCGCATTTGCTCTTGATCCAGGCGATGAAACCTACGAGGAATTGCGGAACGAGTTTCTCGATAATTACGCAGCAGAAATTGCGATTAAGAGTCAATTGTTTGACGGCATCTCGGCTTTGCTCAAGTGGTTGCCCCAACACAATCTACAGTGGGGCATCGTCACCAACAAGGCTGCCCGCTTCACAGACCTTTTGGTTCCGCAGATCGGATTGCAAAATGCAGGATGTGTTATTTCCGGTGATACAACCCCGCATTCGAAACCGCATCCTGCTCCCTTGCTGGAAGCGGCTCGACGTCTGAAGCTTTCGCCGGAGAGTTGTTGGTATGTTGGCGATGATCTGCGTGACATACAGGCAGGACAAGCGGCCGGCATGCCCACGATTGCAGCAGGATGGGGCTATTGCGGAAATGTCGAGCCAAGCGTGTGGGGTGCGGATGCATTGGTAGCTGCGCCTCTGGACTTGCTTGATCTGATTGACCGGCATAGGACGCTGAATTCAGCTGGGTTGATTGCGTCTGACTGAAGTCAATAAGCTTTTTCTGCAAGAAATAAAAAGAGAAGTTAAAGAATTGAATCGAAAACCGGCTCAACCTAGGTTGGCGTTCCGGAAAAAGCAAGCAACGACTGCAGTTTTCGATCCTGCTTGATGGTCGACATTCGAATTCCGGCATTGTGCCTTTCGGCCATGATCTGCGCGAAATCGACCAGCAGGCTCAATAGCCGCGGTGGTACTGTCCGGCCTTGTCGGACGGCGCGCAATGCAACGCCATGCAGCAAAGGCGCAAATCGTAAAAACAGTTCATCTTCGAGACTGACCAATGCCTCCACCGAGCCGGGTTGGCCTTGGCGCGCGCAGCGCCCAAAAAGCTGACGATCCACCCGGGCCGATTCGTGGAACTCAGTCAGAATGACATGCAAGCCCCCTTTTTCCATTACCTCCTTTGCCAACCGAATGTCGGTGCCGCGTCCCGCCATATTGGTTGCGATGGTGATTCGTCCCGGCTGACCCGCCTGGGCAACGGTTTCTGCCTCTCCCTTGTCCTGGCGTGCGTTTAAAACCGCATGCGCAATATCGCGCTCGTTAAAGTAGCCGCTGAGTCGTTCCGAAGCTTCCACGGAACGTGTGCCAATCAGTACCGCCTTTCCACCACGGCTCAACTCGACGGCGCGCTCGGCAACCGCTTGCCAACGTTCCGCATCGGTTAGCCAGCATCGGTTGGGCAGCCGCTTGCGCTTGCTCGGTACATGTGTCGGGATCTTGAATACCTCAAGGTCATAGATGCGCCGCAGCTCCGGCATCACTTCCTGAGCAGTTCCGGTCATCCCGCATAACAACAGATAGCGCCCAAGAAATCGCTGATAAGTCATGCGCGACAGGGTCTTGCGCTGGCCGCTGATTTCGCAATCTTCCTTGGCTTCGATCATCTGGTGCAGACCGCGCTCCCATGACCGGTCCTCCATCACGCGACCGGAAAATTCGTCGACAATCTGGATCTTCCCTTCGGCAATGATGTAGTGCTGGTCGCGTTGATAGCAATATAGCGCGGTCAACGCCTTTTCCAGCAATTCACGGCGCCACAGCGTGGATGTCCAGACGCCAGTCAGATCCGCCGTCAGTTCGCGCATGAATTGTTCGCCCGCTGCCTTGATCCATACTTCGCGATGCGCGGTAATGTCGAAATGCTCTCCGCGCACCAGACGCCCGGCCAGTTCGATGGCAGTGTGATACAGCTCGCCGCCATGTTCATCCGGAATGGTTTCCGAAATAATCAGCGGCGTGCGAGCCTCGTCGATCAGAATGCTGTCCGCTTCATCGACAATCGCGACATGCAGGCCGCGCAACAGCAGGTTGGGCTGCTGGCCCGCGCGATACAAACTGCGCAAGCGGTAATGCGTCGCCAGCGCGCCGCCGGTGGCTATCCGGTCTTTCAGATAATCGAAAACGATCTCCTTGTTGGAGACATACACGACTTCGGCCGCATATTCGGCGCGGCGCTGATCGGGAGACATGCCCTCCCCCACCACCCCGACCCGCAGCCCGAAAAAGCTAAACAGCGGCCCATTCTGTTCGGCATCTCGGCTGGCCAGATAATCATTGACTGTGATCACGTGCACCGCGGCGCCGGCTGCTGCAGCGGTACAAGCGGCCAGGGTCGCTACCAGCGTCTTACCTTCGCCTGTTTCCATCTCGGCGATCATGCCATGCAGCAGCGCCCAGCCACCGATCATCTGTACATCATGGTGCCGCATGCCGAGCGTGCGCCGCGATGCTTCGCGTACCACGGCAAACGCGCGCGCCAACAGCTTGTCGGTGAAGCCCTCCTGACGCATTGCGATGCAACTGATCCGCAAATCGGCGACCAACCCCGCGTCGTCAAGCACTTGCACCGACGGCTCGGCGGCATTGGCATCCGCAACGAACCTGCGCAGCCGCGCTTTGCGCGACTTCAATTGGGGCAGGCGTGCGATCAACGCTCGCAAATACTCCTCCATGATCGGCTCGCGCTGGTCTGCACGCTCCAGATAAACTCCATCCGAAAGGTTCAGCGCACGTCCCTTGATCAAGGCTCCGACATTAGACATGGAATCGACTCAGGAATAGTTGCCGCAGACGACGATGCCATTGGCTCAATAATGGCTCTCCGGCGTGATTGAATCTGACGAAGACACGGCCGCCGAATGCACTGGGAATGGCTTCGACCGGCAAACTGAGATCGACATAGAACACCCGCTCCAACGTTTTAAGGCCCTTGCTGTCGTTCGGATCGATTGGAATGAAGCCGCCGCCGTTCGGTCCGAGTGCTGCGGTCGGCAATTCTTCCAGTCCGCTTGGTACCTCGCGCAGCACCGATACCGGGTAGGTGCTGGGCACCGCATCGGCAAATCGCAGCTCCACGTTCTTGAGACCTTGGCGCACCAAACCGATGTTTTCCTGCAGGATGGCGACGCGCGCAATCAACTGCTTCCGGTCCAGCATGTAACCGAGCAATTCGCCTTGCTTGAAATATTGTCCGTTCATGTCTTGCTCATTCGAGACAGTCAGCACGCCATCGATCTGACTATAAACGGTCAGACGTGCGTAACGCTCGCTGATGCGTTCCAGTGAACGTTGTTCATGTTCGAGTTGTTGGCGGATGACATCGGCTTCCACCGGCCTCACGAATTGTTCAACGCCGTATCGTGCCTCCATCTCGGTCACCTTGGCGCGAGCCACCGCCAGTTCCGCTGCCAGCAGCGGATCCGCCATCTGGAGCAGCGGTGTTCCGCGGCGCACCTGCGATCCCGGCGTTGCCAGCCAGCGATCGAAGTACCCATTCACGCCGGCCCTTACCAATGCCTGATCGGGCAGCCACACGACACCTTCGGCCTGGGTCCGCAACGGCGCCGGCACCGCGCTGATGAACAGGAAAAACAGTGCGATGACTCCGATCGTCAACTTGACGGCACGCCCACGATGCCGATGCAATGTCGGGCTTTCCAGCAGGTGCTTGCCGGCCTTCCACAGCGGCATTACAAACAGACCGAAGGCGCTCCACATGGCAAGCAGCACACCAAAGATGAAAAACTCACCAGCGACAAAAATGATAATCGAGACCGTGATAAATACTTTGTAAAACCAGGATGTGATGTTGTAACCTGCCAGCCAGCGTTTTTCGGACGGTGTTTCGTCCACCGATTCGAGTTCGGTCGCGCCAAACAGATAGCGATCGGAAAGATAAGTCAGGTAGCGCGTCCCGCGCTGCCCGAGGTTGGGAATCTCGATCAAGTCGCACAGGATGTAATACCCGTCGTAGCGCAGCAATGGATTGCCGTTGACGACGATGGTGGAGACACCTGCGATCAGCATCACGTTGAATGCAATGGCGCGCACCGTACCTGGCTCAACCGACACCCAGACATACATCGCGATTGCGGCGACAAACAACTCGGCCAGCATGCCGGCGGCACCCACGATGACACGCTGACGCTTGGAGCGGAATGCTGAAGCAGCCGAGGCGTCGACGTACGGCACCGGTGCGAATATCAGGAACATGATCCCCATTTCATGAACTGAACCGCCCCACACCTTGGTTGCAAAACCATGGCCTAATTCATGCAATGCCTTCACGAGCGGAAATACCAGTATCAGGAGCACCAGATTGTCGGTCGCCAGCACCCGATCCGAAAGATTTTCGGTCAACTCGGTCCAGTTCAATCCGGCCAGCACCAACGCCGGCAGCACCATGGCAAACCAGAGCAGCGCACCACGCCGGTCAAATATCCAGGCTAGGCGGCCGACCCAGTAAGTCAGAAAAGCATCCGGGTTGATCAGCGGTATGCGCAGGCTCATCGGATTGGTGAGCCATTGTTTCCATTTCTGTTTGCGCTTCTTGTTATAGCGTTCGAACAATTCCGCGGCATCCGGCGTCACGTCGCAATGCAGCAGATCGTTCGAATGGAGCTGCATCATCAATTCCACTACTTCGTCCTGAGTTGGAATTTGATCGCCGCCTGCGCGGCAGGCTTCATCCCACAAGTCCTGAACCGTGCGGCTGCCATCCATCCGGCTGACCAGCAGGTAGGCGCCGGGGGACAATCGGTGATAGCGTCCTCCGGTCGAGTCTTGCAACACGTACCAGCGTTGTCCGCGATAGGTGTGCGGAAAAATGCGCGCATGCGAAAGGAGCCGCGGCCGCAATTCGGCTGCGCTATGCCACGATTGACTGAAAACGGAACGTCCCATGCGCGCGGCCTATGGGAGCCAGGTCCACAACGACAGCCGCAGCCAGTCGGTGAAGGAGTGCGTCAGCACCCACCACAAGCGGCGCTCGCCGGCGTTGACCTTGCCGATTCCTTCCATGCCGGGACGCAGATGCATTGGGGCCTGCTCGAGCTTGGCTTCGACGCGGAAGAAATTGCGTCCGTCCTGCGCGGTGGCGACCGGCGTTATCTTGCTGACGCTGAGCGGGATCGGGTCGCCGACCACACCGGAAATCATCAGCCTCCCTGTCTGTCCCAGTTTGACATGCCGCATCTCGCGTTCATCGACCTGAAGGATCACGCGGTAGGCATGCAACGGTGCAATCTCGAACAATTTCTTGCCAGGCTCCACGGGTGAACCGATCAACTGACTCAAGTCGCCGGAAATAATGACGCCATCAAACGGTGCAGTGATTTTCACGCGAGTCAAACGGTCGGTTACCAAAGCCAGTTGCGCCTCGGCCTGCTGCACCTGCGCACCAAGAATCTGTACCGCCGCCAACTCGTGGTTGGCCATCGCTTCGCGCAGCTTGCGGCTGTGCTGCTCGCGCTCGCTGTTCCACTTGTGTTGCTCCAGCTTCAAATCGCGATCGTCAAGCAGACACAGGACCTGGCCCTGTTTAACGGTGTCGCCGGCTCGCACATAACTCGCCGCCACAAAGCTCTCGAAAGGCGCAACGGCGGCCCGCTGCAATTCGCCCTCAACCACGGTTTTGGCCGACACCCGGTAATCGATATCGGCCATTGTCAGCACCATCAATGAAATCAGCAACAACGACGCACTGAATTTCCAGATCAGATAACGCGGCCCGAACAAGCGCTCCATCAACTTGCGTGTATCGTCGCGTATGCGCGCGATATAACCGCGTTCGGCTGTGCGCTTCTGGTCAATTACCGCGGGCAACAGACTGGTGAGCGTGTCCAGCCAAATCTGTTCGGCATCGTTGAATCCGGCGCCGGTATCGCGCTCCAGCGTCAGTATTCCAACGCATTCCGCACCGAGCAAGAGGGGCATCGACAGGATCGATTGAGCGCCGCTTTCGCGCACCAGACGGGCGTGTGCGGAGTCTTGCACCACGCCCGCCACGGATTCAGCCCCTTCGGGGCGCTGATAGGCAATCGGCGTCAGTTTGTCACAAACGTCTTCCATCGCCGCCACATATAGCTTCATGATGCCGGCATTTTTCTCGAACCAGGCGGCGTTCGACAAAGCCGCAACCCGCACTGTGCCATCGGTTACCAAACCGATGGACGTTCGCGAACAGCCAAGATGACGTGCGATGTGATTGGAAACGTCAAACAGAATTTGCTGCAAACGGCCGCGGCGTAACGCAGTGGCCAGCACCTCCATGACTGAACCGATGCGCTCACCCTTGCCTTCGATGCTTGCCAGTTCGCGGCGATGAAACAAGTCGTGCAACCATGCAACGCCCCAGTGCAACTGGCGCAGCAATGCGTGAATTTCTCCTTCGGGACGGACTGCTGCTTCCAGCACGACGGCACCAACCATGCGATTCGCCACTTCGGCAGGATAGGCAACGTGAATGCGCCGTCGTTCTTTTTCTCCGCCTCGCTTTTCTCTCCTCTGCCTCCGGTCCTCTTTTCCGTCCCGGTGCGCCGGATCGCTGGGGTGGTGCACCACCCCGCGCCCTTCCATCAACGCGCGCTCCGCGACCTTGCTGAGAAACGCCAGATCGCGCACCACATCCGGCCATACTGCTACCGGTAAAAATGTGTTGGCCTCGGTCGATTGCAACAACACGACACCGGCCGAGACATCCGGAAGTTGGCGACACAGTAATGCAAGCCATGCCTGGCAAAACTGTGCGTCGCTCGTAGGCGCAGCGAATGAGCGCCATATATCAGCGTCGCTTTCGACAGACCAGCTTCCTGCGCTGCTGTCGTCTTGTTCGACTGAACTCAATGCCATCGCGTAATACTCCCACCTAAAGGCCGGCTCATTTCCATGGCAGGTTTGCTGCAACAATGATCGACGCATTGCTGCATTTGGAACGCTCTTGATCCTGCAACGATCACCAAATTTCTCTCGTCATATCTCATCGCGTGCGCGGTTCTGTTTTATGCTGCAACCTTGAGCTGTCGGCGGTTCTGCTTTCGTAACTGACAAACCATTTATCCAGAGCGACCAGATCAGCATCGATAAGTTGGCCGACGACTGCCTTGAGTTTTAAATGACTGGTAATCATTTCATAGCGCGCCTTTTGCAGGTCCCGTAGCGAGCTGTACATTTGCTGTCGCGCCTGCAACACATCCAACTCGGTTTTCACTTCATTCAGTTTTCCGGTCGTGGACGCTTTTAACGCAACCACTGAATACTTTACCGATTGCAGAGCCGCAGTCTTTCGCGCATTGCCGGCTTGCCAGCCGAACCACGCCTGCTTGCCCGCCAAGCGCGCATTTCTTCGGGCGGACTCCAGGTCCTGCATTGCCTTTTCGCGAAGCGCGACCGCTTCTCTGACTTTGGCACTTTGCCCGCCTCCGGAATACAACGGAATGTTCAACTGAAATCCGATTGCACGCTGATTGATGTCATAACCGTTTTGCCCCGGAAAAGAGCCCGCACCCTGGCCATTGCGGCCATAGGTTGCGACGATATCCAGTGTCGGCTCATGTCCTGCGCGCTGTTTGCGGATCTCTTCGGTGGCCGCATCGAGCGCACGGGAAGCAGCCAGTATCGCCGGACTGGCTGCTTCAGCATGGCTGAGCAAATCTTCCAATGTGCCGGAACGAAAATCGGCTTGGATAAAATCATCCGACAGCAAAGGCGGACTCAAACGCGACACGGGTCCGATAATTTGCTCCAGGACGGCAAGCTTGATACTTTGATCGGTTTCTGCGATGGCATGGTCTGCTATTGCCTGATCATGTTTTGTACGCGCCTCCTCCACCGCCGTTACAGTAGCCAGCCCTAGTCCGGCTCCATGCGTCGTCTGCTGCCACTGAAATTTCATTGCATCGGACTGCCTTTCAGTAAAGGCGACAATGTCGCGCGCCAGCATGACGTCGAACCACGCTTGCACCAAACGTATCAGCAAATCCTGTTCTGCCGCTGCAAGCTGGAAATCAGCCTGCGCAACAGCGGCATCCGCTTGAATAATCGCAATACGGTTCGCGCTGCGCCATAACGGTTGCGTGACACTGAGCTGAGCGCTCTTACTGTTGTATTCGTCTTTCGCTGCAGGAAATGGTGAATCCCGCGTGTCATAGGTACGCCGGTTTGCATTGGTATTTGCAGTCACGGAGATTTGTGGAAGATGGTTGGCAACCGCTTGCCCGGAGCGCTCGCGTGATGCGGAAAGGTTTGCCTTTGCGCTTAAATAGGTCGGGTCGGATTGCCGTGCCAGCAGAACAGCATCGGCGAGCGATAGCGCCTGGACGGGAACCACTGCAAGGCCAATACTTGCCACAACCGCACACCGGACAAAACAGCTTAGATACGACAAACTTCTCTCCATAAATATCGCGTTTTTCAGTGCCACTTATCAACGCTTATTACAGGCAGCAATCATCTCAAGACTTGCATGAGCAATGCCGCCTGTGGCCGCATCATATCGATGGAAGACAGGATTTTTGTTTTTATTTGACCTGTCCTGTCATAAACTTGGCGGTTAATTCAAGAAAACTATTACGATGCTAAAACTATTTGAATTTTATCAAGCATTCTGCGCTACCATCGATAAACTTTGATATTTAGCAACACTCAATACAACACTTCACAATAGTTAATTTTTTTATCAATGATTCAGAATTTCAACAATGAATTTCAAACCCGTATTCGTTATTTCCTTTAGTTTCCTCGCATCAATAGCCTTCACGAATATTCATGCCGCGACTACGTTCGATTGCCTGATCGAACCCATGCAAACCGTAGATGTCAGTAGTCCGGTTATCGGGCTGCTCGACAAGGTCCATGTACGCAGAGGAGACAAGGTTGCGAAAGGACAGGTAGTAGCAACCCTGGAATCAAAAGCGGAATCGGCGGCGACTGCCTTGGCACGCTTTAAATCGGAAATGACCGCGCCCTCCAAAACCGCCGAGAGCAAGATCGAGTTTTCTAAACGCAAGTATCAACGTCGGCGCGATATGCATACGCAGAATTTCATGACGGCGCAAGAACGTGATGAAGCGGAAAGCGAAATGAAATTGGCGGAATCCGAACTGCAGCTGGCGCAAGAAAATAAACAAATGGCGAAGCACGAGTGGCAGCAACAAAGCAGCCTGCTGAACTTGCGCACCATCCGTAGCCCGTTCGACGGTGTGGTGGTCAATCAATTTTTGTATCCCGGTGAAATCGTCGAACCCGGCGGTCAGAAGAAGGCAATCCTGAAATTGGCGCAGCTCGATCCGCTGCGCGTGCATGTGATCTTGCCGATGGCGGTGTTCGGCAAGGTCAAGGCCGGCATGAACGTCAACGTCAATCCGGAAGCGCCGGTAGGCGGACGCTATGTCGGCAAAGTCAAGATCATCGACAAGGTGGTGGATGCGGCCAGCGGCACGTTTGGTGTATTTCTGGAGATTGGCAATCCGAAGCTGGATGTGCCGGCGGGGGTGAAGTGTCGAGCGGAGTTTCCGATTGGGGCGGAGGCGCCAGTTGCGCCTAAAGAAAACAAGCCGGAGAACAAGCCCGTCAAACGGCCGGCGAATTTATAAGCGCCTAAAATAAAATGCCTAAAAATGCTAGCAAAATCAGCTGCAGTGAAACTACTTCAGCTGCACACCTTTGGGCATTTTTCCCATGCATCGTAATACCAGCGGTCAAAATATCCTGTGATTTTCGTTCGCCCGACCTTGCCATTCTTGGATAGAATCGGCCCGTATAAAAATGCTGCAACCTTTCCGTCGTCACATTTCCCCTGGAACGTCGCCGGCCAACTGCAACGAGTAGCGGTCGCCTTCGCGCAAGTGGCTTTTTTTCTGAAGAAAAGAGAACGCTGACTATATGCGTCGAGTATTGGGCTGATGAAGCGTTACCCCAACCTTCCGAGCTAAAACAAGACTACCCCCCTTGCGACCAGCATGAAACTTCCTTAACCAAACTACCTTGAGAAGCAACACTAGAAAGGTACAGACACACTTTTTGTGTGTCATACGATGAGTATTGAACAATGACATCGAGCTGACCATCTCGGTCGAGATCGCCTGCCCAAACCAACGACGAGTAATATTCGTCGTCATTCGCTTTTCGTAACTGACCCAATCTGGTTTTCGTGTTATCGGAGACGAATTCGACATCAAGTCCGCTCTCAATAAATCTATAACCTTTCCCGCGCCACTGAATGTTCACATGGCCATCACGTGGTCGAAGCTGATTGTCTTTCAATTCTAATCTCGGCGTCTCGACTTTACCTGCTCTTAGAGTCGAATGCCTTAGGAGAAACAGCGCATCAGGTTGATCTGATACCAGCTTCATGTCTTCCACCTGGCCTAAATTCCTGACAACAACCCGCATGCTGCGTAAATGAACCGGCACAAGCTCCCAGGACGCATTACTCGCCTTGAGCGCAAACCAACCTGTGCCGGGGTCTATGGGCTCGGTGAACTCAAAGTACTGGTCAGGAAATAGGATTGCAGCGCGTTCAAGATTCAACTTCGCTATCCCACTACTTGGAAGCAGCACTACTAAAAAAGCAAAAACTAAACCGAATTTCGTAGGTGTCATATGTCTGTTACTTCCCGCCCAGCGTCACTTTCAACCCAGTCGCCTTGGCTAAATCCTTTTGCTGCGCCTTGGTTCCGAGGAAATCGGTGATCCAGTTGTTATCCGAACCGTCGCCCAATATAGCATTGACACTGCCTTGTCCGGAGGTTGCAGATGCACTCCAATCGATGACCGGCATCTCGGCATCAGTGACCGGCTTGCCCGCCGTGGCCACGCCATTGGCCATGAACAACGGCCCCAGCGGTCCCATTACCTTGATTGGCTTTTCCTTCGCATGCGATCTGATCGTAATGGTCGCGGACGATGGTACGCCTATCTGGACTGTCGGTTTGACTTCGACGATCGGTTCTGTGACCGGTCGTTGATCCACGCGGAAGTACACATCTACCATGTCCATCGTACGACCATCGGCCCAAGTCGCCACACTGCGTTCCAGCAACAGGTTGCCGTTCTGCAGCTCCGGGATGGCCTGGTAGCCAGTGTTGAGCGACGCTACGCCGGCATCCTTAAGCGATGTGAGCTCTCCTGCATCGGTGCCGTGGTTGCTGTTCTTGTCTTGCCACAGCAGCAGCTTGCTGAAGCCGGTGTCTTGCTGGTTGACCACGCCATCGCCATTGCTGTCGAAGCTCTGCAGTTGCGCAAAGCCTTCGCCGATGGCCCCACCGAACAATTCGCTGCGATCGTCGATTTTGCCATTGCCGTTGCGGTCCACCGCCAGGAACGCATCGTCGGCGCTGATCCAGCCGGAACGCACCGCATGGCCGGTATTCATCAAGTCGAACGTGCCTGCGGTGTCGCCCAGCGCGGTGGTGCGCACGCCGTCGCCATTCAAGTCCAGCACCAGCGGGCTTTGCAATGTTGCCATCGCGGCCTTGACGGTAATTACCAGATCAGCTGTGGTGCCGATCGTCTCGCCGGTCGCGGTTTCGGTTGCGGTGGCAACGACCTTGAGCGTGAAGCTACCCGTGAAGTTGCTTGGCGGCAGCAGCGAC
>MESE01000080.1 GCA_001770855.1 Burkholderiales bacterium RIFCSPLOWO2_02_FULL_57_36 | reverse complement strand
CGCTCACTGTGGTCAGCTCGCGGCGGGACTTTCACCCACAGGAGTGCGCCCATGCTGGGCGCACGAAATGAAAAACGCCCCGCTGAGCCGGGGCGTTTTTTTGTGATGAATCAGTCCGTGCGGCTATCTGAAAATTTCGGCCCAGAGCCGTTCCACATCGGCCACCTCGTTTTCCACCAACTCGATCCTGACCCGCGCCCGGTCTTCTCCCTGTAACCGGATCTGGTGCTGCAGCTTGCGAAATGTACGATAGGCGTCGGCGACCCTGTACGACAGTTGCTGATCGATCAGCTTCAAGTCGCCCGTCATCCGTAATAGCGCGATATTGCCGAGATCAGCGGTCAGTTGCGGATATTGGGCGGCATGGCGCAGCACCAGATACTGCACCATGAATTCAATATCGATCATGCCGCCGGAATCATGCTTGAGATCGAACAGCTGCGAGCGATTGGGATGCGCGTCATGCATCTTTTTTCGCATCGACTGGATTTCCTGCTTCAATTTCAGCTCGTCGCGCTGCTGACGCAAGACTTTCTCGCGGATCGCTTCAAACCGTGCGCCAATGTCCGGATCGCCGGCGCAGAAACGCGCGCGGGTCAATGCCTGGTGTTCCCACAGCCACGCCGACATCGTCTGGTACTTTTCGAAAGACGATACAGGCGATACCAGCAGGCCGCTGGCTCCGTCCGGACGGAGCGCGGTATCAATGTCGAACAGGATACCGGCCGGAGTATGGGTAGTCATCCAGGTAATGAAACGCTGCGCCAGCTTCGCGTAATTCATCGGTGCGTCAGGATGATCGTCGTCATATAAAAATATCACGTCGAGATCGGAGGCATAGCCGAGCTCCTTGCCGCCGAGTTTACCGTACGCGATGACCGCGAATTTCGGTACATCCCGATGCCGGTCCTTGACGGTTTGCCAGACCGCCCGCATGGTCGCCGCAACCAGTACATCGGCCAATGCCGACAGGTGATCGGCCAGCCGCTCCACGGTGAGGTCGCCTTCCAGATCCTGCGCCAGAAGACGGAACAATTGTGCATGATGCAGTTCGCGCAATACATCCAGTTGGCGTTCCGTGTCGCCCGGTACCGCATCCAGTTGCGCCTGGCATTCCTGTGAAAAAGCAGACCAGTCCGGCGCACCGTCAAAGGTGCGATCGTCCAGCAGTTCATCCAGAACGAGGGGATGAAGCGTTAGATATTTAGCCGCCCAACCGCTGGCCGCCATCATGCGGATTACTCGTGTCAACGCATGCGGATACTCGGTGAGAAGCGAGAGATAGGCGGAACGGCGCGCAATCGCCTCCAGAAAGTCCATCAATCTGCCCAGTGTTGCGGTACGCGCTTCCGTGATCTCCGCAATCATCGGTAAAGCGGTATTGACCAATCCCACCAATTTTTCGCGGCTGGCCTCGGACAACGCCTGAAGGCGAGGAGATTCCCATGTCGAGAGCAGGCGCCGCGATGCGGCAGACGCATTGTCGAATTCCAGCGCAAGTAATTGTGTTTCGATGGCTTCCCGGCTATCGGTAACACACACTGCCGCGCAAATCTCCGGCTCGCCAGGCCCGTCAGGATCGGATGCCTGGCCGCTTTTTTTGTCGCTGAAAATGGCATCGAACTGCGCGGCAACCAATACGCGATGCGCCTCCAGCGCGGAAAGCAGCGACGCGATATCGGCAAATCCCATCATATGGGCGACCGTCAAACGGTCTTCTTCGTTCGCTGGCAATGTATGGGTCTGGTTATCGTCCAGATACTGCAAGCGATGTTCCAGGTCGCGCAGGAAAGTATAGGCTTGCAATAACTGCTCGACCACCTCGGGGCTGAGCAAACGTTTTTCTGCCAGTGTATGCAGTGTCGCACGGGTGGAGCGATCCCTGAGAGCAGGATCGCGCCCGCCGCGGATCAGCTGAAATACCTGGGCCAGGAATTCAATTTCGCGGATGCCGCCACGTCCGAGCTTCACGTTGTCGCTTCGATCGGGATGCTTCGCCTCTTGACGTCTTACTTCGGCTCGGATCTGCGCATGCATGTTGCGCATTGCGTCGATTGAGCCGAAATCCAGATAGCGGCGGTAGACGAACGGCTGCACTATGCTTGCCAGTGCAGCGATGTCGGTTTCGCAGCCGGTCACGGCACGCGCCTTGACCCATGCATAGCGTTCCCATTCGCGGCCCTGAACGATCAGGTATTCCTCAACCATGCCGAAGCTGGCGACCAGCGGACCGGACGCGCCGTTCGGACGCAGCGCCATATCGACGCGGAAGGTGAAGCCGTCTTCCGTGATGGCCGACAGGTCGCCGATCAGCTTCTTGCCGAATCGGATGAAAAATTCATGGTTTGAAAGTTGCCGCTGCTCCGGGGAAGTAGTTCGGGTTTCCCCGTCTTCCGGGTAGACAAATATCAAATCGATATCCGACGATACATTGAGTTCACCGCCGCCCAGCTTGCCCATGCCCAGTACGATCAGCTCCTGGAGGCGTCCCGAGTCCTGGCCGATCGGTTCGCCGTGCAAAGCGATCATGTCGGACGCGATGGCGGCAACATGCGTCTGTACCGCAAATTCAGCGAATGCCGACATGGTTGCAACCACTTCCGCCAAGTCGGCTGCTCCGCTCAAATCGCGGGTTATCAGTGTCGCTATGACCAGATTGCGGACCCGTCGCATCGCCCGGGGCAAGGGCATGCCGGCCGCTGTTTCATTTTGTAATACTTGAGCAAAAACAGCCGGAGTCAACGATAATTCGGCAAGCTCGGCTACCATTGCGGCGCGGGCTGGGTCGGCGTTTATCCAACGCGTAAAGAACCGGGAAGCATTGGCGGTGGTCAAAAGAGGCACGCTCGTTAATGGGAGGAAAAGATATTTTAGGCTTTTTAGAGGCGCTCGGCGTCGGGATTTTGATATCCATGCGAACATGCCGTCCTGGCTTGCCCGTTAAACCATTTTATATTTCGCCGGATCATTCGCGTTATCTTTCTGATTGATGTCCACTGAACAAACCAGATCAAGCCGGATCAAAAGTCGCTTAGCCAGCTACCGGCTTGCTGCCGTGGATGGTTATCGCACTATCAATTCCGCGACACATCATGCGCTTGGGATCCTTCTGGGTTTGATGGTGATCGCCTATTTCGCTTTTTGCGCGTTGTTTCTTGTTTTACGTTATGCGGTGTTGCCGAACATCGACCGGTACAAGGTGCAAGTTGAGCAAATCGCGACCGACGCAATCGGCAGGCCGATGTCGATCGGAACGATCCATGCTTCATGGCGCGGACTGAGGCCGCGTTTAACGCTCAATAATGTTGTTATCCATGACAAGCAAGGCCAGCAGGCGTTGAGTTTGCCGAAGGTGTCGGCCACCCTGTCGTGGTGGTCCGTCATGGTCGCCGATTTACGGCTTGATACGCTCGAAATCACCCGTCCGGATATGGACATTGAGCGGGACGCTGAAGGCAGGCTTTATGTCGCCGGAATATTAATCGATTCGGCTCGAAGCGGCGATGGGAAAGGGGCGGACTGGGTGCTGTCGCAACGCGAAATCGTCATTCGCGATGGATGGGTGCGCTGGAACGACAGAATGCGCGGCGCGCCCGAACTTGTTTTGAACGATGTGGACCTGGTGCTGCACAATCATGGCCGAAATCACAAGTTCGCGCTCAAGGCAACACCGCCGCCGGCATTTGCCGCGCCGATCGATATTCGCGCCGATTTCGATCATCCCTATTTTGCCGGACAGGTTTCCGACATCAGTTTGTGGGCGGGCACCTTGTATGCCGATTGGCAGGATACCGATCTGGCGGTCTGGAAACCGTATTTCGATTATCCGTTCGAAGTGCAAAGCGGGACCGGTTCGATCCGCGCGTGGCTGCGTTTCGATCATGCCAAGGTTGCCGACTTCACTGCCGATCTGACGCTGGCGAATGTAACAACCCGTTTGCAAAAAGATTTGCAGACTTTGAATCTGGTGCAGGTCAACGGTCGCGTATCGGCACGCGAAGAATTCGGCGTCAGGCCGAAGGAGGGCCTGTTTACGTTTGGCGAACACGGTCACGTGATCGCGTTGACCGATTTCTCGATGGAGACGAATGATGGTCTGACGCTGCCGACGACGACGATCAGGCAATCATTCTCTCCGGCGACCGACACCGAAGCCGAGAGAATGGAAGTAAGCGCAACCGAACTCGACTTGCATACGCTGGCGAAATTCGTCGAGCGTCTTCCAGTGCCGGCCGGTCAACGCCAGATCCTGGCCGACTACTCGCCGCGTGGAACACTGAAAGACTTTTCCGGGAAATGGGAAGGGGTTTATCCAGCCATCACTTCGTATGCCATCAAGGGACAGTTTGACGGTCTGACGATGAGTCCTCAGGATCCGCGCCCGGCTCGAGCAAAAACCAAGTCCAAACCGGCCCAAGCGGCTGTGCCGGGCATTCCCGGCTTCGAAAACCTGAGTGGACGGATTGAGGCGAGCGACCAGGGCGGATTTCTCAAGCTTGCATCCGACACCGCTGTGTTGCATCTGCCGGGATACTTCGCGGATCCGCTCATGCCGTTTGACAAACTCAAGCTGCAGGCAAATTGGAAATTCCAGGATGGAGATCAATTGCTTTTCCAGGTTGAGGGTATGGATTTCGTACAGGATGGCGTCATCGGCTCCCTATCCGGCAAGCAGGTTTTGCATCTCGGAGAAGGCCAGGGAACGGCGCCGAACGTGATCGATTTGTCGGCCAGGATTTCGGAATTCGATTTCACGAAGATCGGCCGCTATCTGCCGTTGCAGACGCCGGAAGCACTGCGCGGCTGGCTGAGCGGTGCGCTGGCGGCGGGGCGAATGCGGGATGTCGCAATCGTCGTCAAAGGCGATCTGGCGAATTTTCCGTTTGATCCGGATAAGCAGACCGGTAAATCAAAGGGCCAATTTTCCATTGCCGGCAAGATTGACGACGGCGTGCTGAACTATACGCCGGGCGACTTCGCCAAAGACGGCAAGGCGCCGCTTTGGCCGCTCCTGGAAGAAATCAAGGGGGATTTCAGCGTAGACCGGTCGCGCATGGAAATCAAAGCCGACAGCGCCACAACCGGCGGGGTTGCGCTATCCAACGTCAAAGCCGTGGTTCCCGACCTGTTGTCAAATGATCGTCTGCTGGATATCGAAGGCAGCGCCGCCGGAGCCTTGCAGGATTTTGTGCGCTATACCAATGACAGTCCGGTTGCCGGCTGGATTGCCGATTTTACCGAAAAGACCAAGGCGAGCGGAAACGCAAAACTCTCGCTCAAGTTGCAGATGCCGTTGGCCCGTCTGGAGCAGAGCAAAGTACAAGGCAGCTTGCAATTTGCCGGCAACACGGTGACGCTGCAAGAAGCGATGCCGCCGATTTTGCAAGCCAACGGAGAGTTGAAGTTCAATGAAAAGGGCTTTGCGTTAAACGGTATCAAGGCGAATTTTCTGGGTGGTCCGGTCGCCCTGGCCGGCGGCACTCAAAGCGATGGCGCCATCGCGATGAAAGTGGAAGGCAGCATGTCGGCGGAAGGGTTGAGAAAATCATTTGCCGGACCGACTTCGCAGCGATTGCTGCAGCAGATCAATGGCGGCACGCGCTACAGCGCTTCCATCAATGTGAAAAAGGGTCACCCTGAAATCGTCGTTGAATCGACGTTGCAGGGCATTGTGCTCGATTTTCCGGAACCATTGCGCAAGGCCGCCAATGACAGCATGCCGCTTAAATTCGAATTGACCGGATTGACATCGGAAGACGTGACAATCATGCGCGACGAGATTAAATTGTCGCTCGGGTCGGCGATTTCAGCACGCTATTTGCGGCAGAAATCAACCGATAAAAACAGTCCTTGGCAAGTGGTGCAGGGTGGCATCGGGGTGAATACGCCGGCACCGCAACCCGACAGCGGGTTGATCGCAAACGTCAATCTGAACTCGCTCGACATCGATGCATGGCGCACGAGCGTGACGTCGATTGCCGGCGGCGACATGCCGGCTGAACCTGTGCCCGCATCCTCACAGGCAGGAACGTTGGGCATTGCACAGTATATCGAGCCGAATATCCTGGCGGCACGCGCCACGGAACTGATCGTAATGGGAAAGAAGCTGGATAATGTGGTGGTCGGTGCATCGCATCAGAAAGGCGTTTGGCAAGCCAACATCGATTCTGCGCAGGCGTCGGGTTATGTCACATGGAACGAGTCGCGCTCCGGGCGCGGTTTGGGCCGGGTCACGGCGCGTCTCGCTTCCCTGATTATTCCGCAATCGGCTGCATCGGAAGTCACCGATTTACTGGAAGGAAAAAATACGTCGACACAGCTTCCCGCGCTGGATATCGTTGCTGAAAATTTTGAATTGTTCGGCAAGAAATTTGGGCATCTTGAATTGCTCGCAAACAATGCCATTGGTGAATCCGGTCGCGAATGGCGTATCAGAAAACTTGCCATCGAAAATTCGGATGGCGTCTTCAAAGCTAGTGGAAAGTGGATTACCAAGGATGGTGAAAGCATCACAAATCTGACCTATGCGCTTGATATCCTGAACGCAGGAAAGTTGCTCGACCGCTTCGGATTCGTAAATGTGCTGCGCGGTGGGAAAGGCAAGATGGATGGCGATATCCATTGGAAAGGATTGCCTTTTTCACTGGATATTCCAAGCCTGTCCGGTCAGATTCAATTCGACATCGCGGCCGGGCAATTTCTCAAGGTCGACCCGGGAGCCGCCAAGCTGTTAAGCGTACTTAGCCTGCAATCGTTGCCGCGTCGGCTTACCCTGGATTTCCGCGACGTGTTTTCGGAGGGTTTCGCATTCGACGGCGTGGTCGGTACCGCCTCCATCACGAACGGCATGATGCAGACGGACAATTTCAAAATGCGCAGTATCAGTGCAATTGTATTAATGGACGGATCAGTCGATATCGCAAAAGAATCGCAGAATCTCCATGTCGTCATCATTCCTGAAATCAATGCGGGGGCTGCTTCGCTGGTATACGGATTGGTGATCAATCCCGTGGTCGGGCTGGGTTCATTTCTTGCGCAACTGTTTTTGCGCGACCCATTGATGCGAGCGTTCACTGTAGAATATCAAATCACCGGTCCCTGGAAGGAACCGGCAATCAAAAAACTTGAGCGCAAGGCGGAAGCCGCGCCCATTGTGCCGAGTGGATCTCCGGCGGTTGAGACGAGTAATGGCAATGGCTAAAGAGTTGATCAAGATTGCAGCGGTTCAAATGGTCTCGACGCCCGTGCTTGAGCAGAATTTCGCGACCGCCAGGCGCCTGATACAGGAAGCTGCAGGGCGCGGAGCGCAACTTGTGCTGCTTCCCGAGTATTGGCCTGTAATGGGAATGCATGAAACCGACAAGATCGGTTGTGCGGAACATGCCGGTGCGGGACCGATTCAGGCTTGCATGGCAGACATGGCGCGCGATTGCGGCGTCTGGCTGATCGGTGGAACGCTGCCGATGGTTGCCCCGGAAGCGGACAAGGTCTTGAATACCACTCTGGTATTCGATCCCGCAGGCGAGCAGATTGCGCGTTACGACAAGATTCATTTGTTTGGTTTTACCAAAGGCGATGAATCGTATGACGAAGCGCGCACCATCACGCCCGGCAGCAAGGTGGCGAGCTTCGATGCGCCATTCGGAAAAGTCGGACTGTCGGTTTGCTATGACCTGCGTTTCCCGGAACTCTATCGGGCATTGGGTGATTGCACATTGACCGTCGTTCCTGCTGCGTTCACCTACACCACCGGGCGAGCGCACTGGGAAATTCTGCTGCGTGCGCGGGCAATCGAGAACCAGTGCTACATCCTTGCTGCCGCGCAAGGCGGCCATCATCCCAATGGCCGGCGCACTTGGGGCCACAGCATGTTGATCGATCCTTGGGGTGAAATAAAAGACGTGCTCGCGGAAGGCGAAGGGGTTGTAATCGGAGATATCGAACCCCACCATTTCCAAGGCGTACGGGAAAGCCTGCCGGCGCTCCGGCATCGCAAACTGAAGTAATCGAACGGTTTTGTCCCATTGGCAAGTTCACCGTCGGCACTGCGGGAACAAGGAACGCCGATCAGCCGAATGCTCTACAATTGAAGCTCTATTGAATCAACTTCTTGTCGCGGACTTGTTCGCGCGCGCCAAACATCATGAATCTATTTGAACCGAACCTCCAATCGATGGCCATTGCGCGTGATGTGTTGCTGGCGCCATTCGGCCTGGATGAATCCAAGTTGATTAACGTCCTGGGAACCATGTTTACCCATCGCGTCGATTATGCCGATCTGTATTTCCAGTTCACAAAAAGCGAGGGCTGGAGTCTGGAAGAAGGCATTGTCAAGACCGGTAGTTTCTCCATCGATCAAGGCGTGGGCGTGCGTGCCATATCGGGCGACAAGACTGCGTTCTCGTATTCCGACGAGATTTCGGAGCGCGCGTTGCATGAGGCCGCGGCGGCAACCCGCACTATCGCCCGTCAAGGCGCGGGCAAGGTGAAAGTCGCATCGTCGATACAGACGGTTGGCGGCCGCTCGCTGTATTTGCCGCAGGATCCGCTGGCATCGCTGGATGCGACCGCGAAAGTGAAATTGCTGGAAAAGATTGAACGTATCGCGCGCGCGAAGGATCCGCGTGTGGTGCAGGTCATGGCTGGTCTTGCCGGAGAATACGATGTGGTGTTGGTGGTGCGCAGCGACGGTGTGCTCGCCGCCGATATTCGTCCGCTGGTGCGCATTTCGGTGACGGTCATCGCGGAACAGGATGGACGCCGCGAAATGGGCAGTTCCGGCGGCGGCGGACGCTACAGCTATGCTTATTTCAGCGATGAGCTACTGGAAAGCTATGCCAGCGAAGCAGTTGCGTCGGCCTTGGTCAATCTCGACGCGCGTCCTGCGCCGGCAGGTCCGATGACAGTCGTCCTTGGACCGGGATGGCCGGGGATCTTGCTGCATGAAGCGATCGGCCATGGCCTGGAAGGCGATTTCAATCGCAAGGGATCCAGCACTTTCTCGGGACGGATCGGCGACCGCGTTGCCGCCAAGGGCGTTACCGTGGTCGACGACGGCACCATCGCCGACCGGCGCGGCTCGCTCAATATCGACGATGAAGGCAATCCGACCCAGTGCACCACCCTGATCGAAGACGGCATCCTGAAAGGATATATCCAGGATACGATGAATGCGCGCTTGATGAAGATGCCGGTCACCGGCAATGCGCGGCGTGAATCATTTGCGCATCTGCCGATGCCGCGCATGACCAACACTTACATGCTGGGTGGCGACAAGGATCCGGCGGAAATTCTGGCGTCGGTCAAGAACGGGCTGTATGCGGTCAATTTCGGCGGCGGCCAGGTCGATATCACCAACGGCAAGTTTGTATTTTCAGCCAGCGAAGCCTACATGATCGAAGACGGCAAGGTAACCTATCCGGTGAAAGGTGCGACCCTGATCGGCAATGGCCCGGATGTATTGAACCGGGTATCGATGATCGGCAACGACATGCGGCTCGATTCGGGTGTCGGCGTCTGCGGCAAGGAAGGACAGAGCGTGCCGGTCGGCGTGGGGCAGCCAACCTTGCGTATCGATGGCGTAACGGTCGGTGGAACGGGTTGATCGGCCGTTCTTCCCGGAACCGGGCCGGATCTCCTTAAGGGCGAACAAAGGCCGCGCTTGCAAAATGCTTTGATTTATTGCACTATTGAGCAAGTCCTGCTTCAAAATTATTGAATATATGAACTTCGCGCGCTTTTACTTTTATTTTTACTTTAGCTATTCCAGCCCAACGGCGGTGGAAAAGCGGTAAGTTTACGTAAAAGCGACACGAATACGAAACAAACCGAATTTCTTGAAAAACCGCCAGCAATGGCGGTTTTTTCATTTATACAGATTTAACGACTGGAGAAAACATGCCGCGCACCGATGACCTGAGAATCAGAGAAATGAAAGAACTGATACCGCCTTCACACTTGATTCGCGAATTCGCTTGCTCGGAGAAAGCCGCGAATACCGCGGCCGGCGCGCGCACCGCATTGCACCGCATCCTGCATGGCCAGGATGACCGGGTAATGGTGGTGATCGGTCCTTGTTCCATCCACGACACGAAAGCGGCGATGGAATATGCGCATCGCCTGGTCAAGGAACGCGAGCGTTTCGCTGGCGAACTGGAAATCGTGATGCGCGTCTACTTCGAAAAACCGCGTACCACAGTCGGCTGGAAAGGCTTGATCAACGATCCTTACATGGACAACAGTTTCCGGATTAATGACGGCCTGCGCATCGCGCGCCAATTGCTGCTGGAGATCAATGAGCTGGGTTTGCCCGCCGGGACGGAATTTCTCGATGTGATCAGCCCGCAATACGTTGCAGACCTCATCAGCTGGGGTGCAATCGGTGCGCGTACCACCGAATCGCAGGTGCATCGCGAACTGGCGTCGGGACTGTCGTGTCCGGTCGGATTCAAGAACGGTACCGACGGCAATATCAAGATTGCGGTCGATGCGATCAAGGCGGCATCGCAGCCGCACCATTTCCTGTCAGTGACCAAGGGCGGCCATTCCGCGATTGTGTCGACCAACGGAAACGAGGATTGTCATATCATTCTGCGCGGCGGCAAGTCCCCGAACTATGATGCGGCAAGCGTTGATGCCGCCTGCAAGGATATCGCCGCCAGCGGCCTTGCATCGCGCTTGATGATCGATGCATCGCACGCCAACAGTTCAAAAAAACCGGAGAACCAGGTGCCGGTATGCGCCGATATCGGACGGCAAATTGCGGCAGGCGATACGCGCATCGTGGGCCTGATGATCGAGTCGCATCTTGTGCCGGGCCGCCAAGACCTGATTCCCGGCAAGGAGTTGACTTATGGCCAATCGGTTACGGATGGTTGTATCGGTTGGGATGAAAGCATCGGCGTACTGGAAGGACTGGCGGCGGCGGTCAAACAACGACGCCACGTAAAAGATCCGGATGCGTGATTGAAAGCATTGATTGCGTATCGGGAAAGTATGCCCGATACGCAATCTGGATTTCTCCGAAATGCTTCAAAAGCGTTTGGTCAGCGTCATCTGTTCGCCTTCACGGCGCATTTCGGTGCGGTTCAGAAATGACATGCCGAGCAATGCAAACGGCAAGCCGGTTTCCTGTACCAATGCTTCCACCTGATTGAGCTCGATATCGCCGACTTTCACGGTGTTCAATATGACACGATACACGGGCGCAGTTCCATTGGCCGTGTTGACCATGCCGGGCTGACCTCTCTTGTAATCGATCCCGAGCCTAATCGCATCGGCTGCGGAAATTCCAATCATTGTGGCGCCGGTGTCGAGCAGCATTCTGACGGTGCCGCCGTTGATCTGGCCTTGCACCATGAAATGGCCTCGTCCATCGGCCTTCAGGGTAACGCTTGACTGTGACGATGGCTCGGTACGGCTGACGTGTTCACCGATCGCGATGGCCTGGCGCTTTCCGTTAATCTCAAGCGTTGCGGTGGATGGATTGACGGCAACCAGCTTGATAGTGTTCGAGATGGCGCTTCCAACCGAATAGGTTTTTGGTGTGCCGCCGTTGATGACCAGCACCGCCTTGCCAGGGAAAAGGCCGACCACGCCGACCTCTGCCGCAAATGCAGCACCAGCAAGCAAACCCAGGCCGACGGCGAAAACTACGAGATTTCTGAGACGCATTGTGGCATCCTAAAACAACGGTTCGGGGACAATGATCTGGTGCAGGTACAACAGCGTGAATATTTCTTCCCAAACCTCTTTGGGAAAACCTTCCCGGTCACCGCGGCTATCCAGCGTGAGCTTGCGAAAATAGCTGTTCAATTCAGGGTAGCCCCACAAGCTTTGGATCGCTGCCAAAATTCTCGGGAAGTCCTTTTCCAGCGCAGTCTGATACTGGACCGCTGAAGGCGGCTGCCCGACTGCGAGTTGGCCGACTGCAGCGGGCTTGCCGCCCATCGGCTCGCCTGCGGAGGAGCCGATGGTGGGAAATGGCGTGCGGCGCGACATGGACAGGGCTTGCGATCTAGTCGCGGAAGTTGTTGAATTCGAGCGGCAAGTCCGCTACCTCCTTGCGGAGGAGCGCCATCGCTGCCTGCAGATCGTCTCGTTTCGCGCCGGTAATGCGTACCGCATCGCCCTGGATACTGGCTTGTACCTTCATCTTGCTGTCCTTGATGATCCGGACAATTTTTTTGGCGGCATCCGACTCGATGCCGTTCTTGATCTTGATGACTTGCTTGACCTTGTCGCCGCCGATTTTCTCAACCTTGCCTATATCCAGGAATCGCACATCGACGCTGCGCTTGACCAGCTTGTTGGTCAATACATCGCGCACCTGGCCCAACTGGAACTCCGCGTCGGCAAAGGCGGTCAGTTCGCGTTCCTTTTGTTCGATACGCGCGTCGCTACCCTTGAAATCAAAGCGGGTGGTGATTTCCTTGTTGGCTTGATCGACTGCATTTCGGACTTCGACTATGTTGGCTTCAGAAACAACATCAAACGATGGCATGGCTCGGGTTCCTTTGGTGTGGACGTTGGTCAAACTGCTGTAACGCCCTTGAATTGCTATTTAATTAATGGCCATTCTAACGGACAAAAAAGCAGGTGGCTATAGCAATCGGGCCGCCCGCCGCGAACCGCAAAAAGTGTCGATTACCATTGCATATGCATCATGCAATTCGCTTTATTACGCTTTCAGTGGCGAAGCAAGCTATATAATCGCCACCGTATGACATCCGGCATTTCCATCCAATCTGATTTTCCACTGCGCAGCCATAATACTTTTGGTATTGCGGTCAATGCGCACGCCTATGTATGCGTGTCTTCCGTCGATACCTTGCTTGGCATCAGGAACGATGCTGCACTGAGCGTGTTGCCGCGGCTGGTGCTGGGCGGGGGCAGCAACATACTGTTTACCCGGAATTTCGCCGGTCTTGTCTTGCATATGTGCAGCAAGGGCATCGAGATCGTAAGCGAAGACAGTGATGCCGTGTATGTTCGTGCGGCGGCAGGAGAAAACTGGCACAGTTTTGTCCAGTGGACCATTGGGCGGGGTTTGGGCGGCTTGGAAAATTTGTCGCTGATTCCCGGCAGCGTCGGTGCGGCGCCGATTCAGAATATCGGCGCCTACGGCGTTGAACTCAAGGATTGCTTCCATTCGCTCAGCGCCTTCGACTTCGAGAATGGCGAAATATTCACACTGGATAAAGCCGCTTGCCAATTCGGTTATCGCGATAGTGTGTTCAAGCACCGGTTGCGCGACCGCGCGGTGATTCTGGATGTCACTTTCGCGTTGCCCAAGCGATGGCAGCCGAATTTGCAATACGCGGATGTTGTGCAGGAGATGGCGGCGCGCGGACTTGCCAACCCTACTGCACAAGAGATCAGCGAAGCGGTCATTGCCATCCGCCAGCGCAAATTACCCGATCCGGGCATGATCGGCAATGCAGGCAGTTTCTTCAAGAATCCCGTGATTGCGGCGGCACAGCGCGATGCGCTGTTGCTGCGGTATCCGAAATTGGTCAGTCATGCCCAGCCCGATGGCAGTGTCAAGCTGGCTGCAGGCTGGTTGATCGATCAATGCGGTTGGAAAGGTAAAAGCATCGGCCAAGCCGGCGTTTATGAAAAACAGGCGCTGGTATTGGTTAATCGCGGTAATGCGACCGGGCAGGATATAGCATGTCTGGCGCAGGCAATTCAGGCCGATGTGCAGGCGCGGTTCGGCGTGATGCTGGAACCTGAGCCGATCTTTGTTTGAACCTCGATGTAATCCCTTCTTTTCTTGAATAGCTGGAATGGTGCTTTATATGCACCATTCCACAACTTCAATCACTGTTTTGGTGCGGTACCCGTATCCAATTCTCTTAATCCGTTACAGATTCTTTTTCTTAACCATTAAAAATCAATAGCTTAAGAAAAAATTTCAATCAGGCATGGAAATCGCTAGTCTTGGGTACATTCTTGTATTCAAGATCGCATTCATGTACCGGATTCCAGAAACCATAAGCATTGCAACGTTGCGCGAGATGTATCGCAGCAGCTTTTCGTCCGGCGAATTGTTAATCCAGGATTCAAATGGGTATGACACGGCCGTCCGCGCGAAGCCTGGATCATGCCGGCAGATGAAAATGCGGCATTGGCATGGGTACCCATTGTTCAGCATACCGTTCGTTGTATATCCACATTCGGCGGTTGGCGAGCATTTCGCGTCAACGCCGCCAACTAACTTTACCAAGGAGCTTGCATGATTATCCCCTTCATCAAACGTGCAGTACTGTGGTTGCTTTCATCAACATTATTGACTGGCATAGCGATGGCCCCGGCCGGCGCGCAGGATAAGCGCAAGGAAACCCTGATCGTCGCCAATGAAACCAGCCCGAACATGCTCGACATTCATGGCGTCGGCGCGAACCGGCCGGCGTATGCAGTGGCATGGATGAGTTATGACCGCTTGCTGACGTTCGGCAAGAAGAAACTTGCCAATGGTGTCGCCAGCTACGATTTCACCAAGCTGGAGCCGGAACTGGCGGAAAGCTGGGAAGTCGCGAAAGACGGTTCGTCGGTGACCTTCAAATTGCGCAAAGGCGCCACCTTTCATGACGGCACGCCGGTCACCGCCAAGGACGTGAAATGGTCGTTCGAGCGGGCGCTGGCGATGGGCGGATTCCCGACCTTCCAGATGAAGGCCGGATCGATCGAGAAGGCCGAACAGTTCGAAGTGCTCGACGATCAAACTTTCCGTCTTAAATTTCTGCGCCGCGACAAGATGACCCTGCCGGATCTCGCGGTGCCGGTGGCATCGATTTACAACTCCGAACTGGCCAAGCGTCATGCGACGCCGGAAGACCCGTGGGCCGCGGTCTGGCTCAAGAACAACACGGCAGGCGGCGGCGCATACAAGGTCGAGTCATACAAGCCGGGCCAGGAAATCACCTATGCACGCTTCGATGCGTGGAAGAGTGGTCCGTTGCCCAAGCTCAGCCGCGTCATCCAGCGCGAAGTGCCGTCGGCCGGCAACCGCCGCGCATTGCTGTCCAGGGGTGATATCGACATGACATACGACATGCCGCCCAAGGATTTTGCGGAAATGTCGCAGGAAAAAGGTAATGTCAAGGTCGCCAGCGTACCTGCCGAAAATTCACTGTTCTACCTCGGCATGAACGTCTCCAAGCCGCCGTTCGACAATGCCAAGGTGCGCCAGGCAGTCGCTTATGTGCTGCCTTACGAGAGCATCATGCAAACCGCGATGTACGGACGCGGCGTGCCGATGTACGGCGCCGTCAAACCGGTCACCGGGGCCGACTGGCCAACCGCTACGCCTTACGCCACCAATCTGGCCAAGGCCAAACAGTTGATGAAAGAGGCCGGCGTCGAGAACGGTTTCGAAACCACGCTGTCGTTCGATCTCGGCCAGGGCACCGTGTCGGAGCCGACTGCGATCCTGATCCAGGAAGCGCTGGCGCAGATCAACATCAAGACCTCGATCAACAAGGTGCCGGGTTCCAACTGGCGTTCCGCATTGTTGAAGAAGGACATGCCGATGATCATCAACCGGTTCGGCGGATGGCTCAACTATCCGGAATATTTTTTCTTCTGGACCTACCATGGTCAGAACGCCGTGTTCAATACCATGTCGTACAAGAGCTCGGGGCTGGACAAGATGGTCGATAGCGCCCGTTTCGAAACCGACAAGACCGCTTATCAGCAACAGGTAAAAACCTTCATCAATATCGCCTACAGCGACGCGCCGCGAGTGCCCTTGCTGCAGCCGATGGCGGATGTGGCCATGCAAAAGCATGTGCAGGGATATACCTACTGGTTCCACATGCAGCCCGATTACCGCCAGCTGTTCAAGAACTAGGCCCGGGTCAATGATCGGAGTGCAGGAATGCTAACGTCAATTCTCAAGCGGCTGGTAGGCGCCATACCGAACATCATCGGGGTGATCGTCGTGACCTTCCTGCTGACGCGGGCGCTGCCGGGCGATCCGGCGGCGTTTTTTGCCGGACCGGCCGGCACTGCGGAAGCGGTCGAGCAGATTCGTGAAAAGCTCGGCCTCAACCGTTCGCTGCTGGTGCAGTTCGGGTTGTACCTGCGCGACCTGGCGCAAGGCGACTGGGGCGTATCGCTGAGCACCGGACAGCCGGTGTTGAACGAACTGGTCACGCGCTTGCCTGCCTCGCTTGAGTTGACCTTGATCGGCTTGCTGCTGGCGGTGGTGATCGCGATTCCGCTCGGGGTGCTGGCCGCGACGCGGCCGGATTCGTGGATAGACCATCTATGCCGCGGGATCACCACGGCGGGCGTGTCGCTGCCGACTTTTTTCACCGGCATGCTGCTGGCTTATGTGTTTTATTTTTTGCTGGGCTGGGCGCCGCCGCCGCTCGGGCGGCTCGACCCCTACCTTTCGGCGCCGCCGAGCGTTACGCACTTTTACCTGATCGACAGTTTGCTGATCGGCGACCTGGAAGTGTTCTGGGCTGCACTGCGTCAACTGGCGCTGCCATCGATCACACTTGCGCTGTTTGTGCTGGCGCCCTTGGCACGCATGACGCGCGCATCGATGCTCGGCGTGCTGTCCGCCGATTTCATCCGGACCGCGCGGGCCAGCGGCTTGTCGTCCGGCACGGTGATATTCGGCTATGCGTTTCGTAACGCGCTGCTGCCGGTCATGACCACGCTGGGCATGGTGTTTTCGTTTCTGCTCGGCTCCAATGTGCTGGTGGAAAAAGTATTCGCTTGGCCCGGCATCGGATCGTTTGCAATCGAAGCGCTGGTGTCTTCCGACTATGCGCCAGTGCAGGGTTTCGTACTGGTAATGGCCTTGCTTTACGTGCTGCTCAACCTGACTATAGATATTGCATATGGACTCATCGATCCCCGCGTTCGCCTCGAAGGCTGATCGGCCTTCGGCCTGGGCCGGGCGCTGGAATACGCTGCGCTATGTCGTTGCCGAGAATCCGTTGTCGCTGGTGGCGGCCGGCTTGTTCGCAATGTTCGTGCTGCTGGCCTTGGTCGGCCCCGTATTGGCGCCTTTCGATCCATTGGCCAGCAACGTCGGCCCGCCTTTGTCGCCGCCGACGCTGGCCCACTGGTTCGGTACCGATGCGCTCGGCCGCGACATCCTGTCGCGGGTGATCGTCGCAACCCGGCTCGATCTGGGTATCGCGGTGGCGGCGGTCAGCCTGTCGTGCGTTATCGGCGGCCTGCTGGGCGCTTTCGCCGGATACTTCGGCGGCTGGACCGAACGCCTGGTCGGCCGCACGTCGGACACCATCATGGCGTTTCCGTTGTTCGTGCTGGCGATGGGCATCGTCGCCGCGCTGGGCAACACGGTGGCCAACATCGTGCTGGCCACCGCGATCATCAATTTGCCGTTCTACATGCGCGTCGCGCGCGCCGAAAGCAGCGTGCTGAAAAACGCCGGCTTCGTCGAGGCGGCGCGCCTGGCCGGCAACGGCGAAATCCGCGTGCTGTTTCATCACATCATTCCCAATATCCTGCCGCCGATGACGGTGCAGGTATCGTTGAACATGGGTTGGGCGATCCTGAATGCCGCCGGCCTGTCGTTCATCGGTCTCGGCGTACGGCCGCCCGCGGCCGAATGGGGCATCATGGTGGCCGAGGGCGCGCAATATATCGTGTCCGGCGAATGGTGGATCGCGTTGTTTCCCGGCGCGGTGTTGATGCTGGCGGTGTTCTGTTTCAATTTGCTGGGTGATTCGTTACGCGATTTAATTGATCCGAGGAGACGCACATGAACGCCGGCACTGCCGCATTGCTTGAAGTCGCCGATCTGTCGCTGGAGTTCCGCACCCGCAGCGGCACCGTGCGCGCGCTGGAGCATGTTTCCCTTGCGTTGCCTGAGAGCGGTTCGCTGGGGCTGGTCGGGGAGAGCGGTTCCGGCAAGTCGGTATTGTCGTTCGCGGTGCTCGGCATCCAGGATGCAGCGGCGCGAATCACCAGTGGCGCCATTCGATTCGACGGAAAGGATTTGCTGGCCAATGACGGCGCCGCGATGAAGGCCTTGCGCGGACGCGAGCTGGCAATGATTTTCCAGAACCCGCGCGTTGCATTGAACCCGATTCGCCAGGTCGGCCGGCAAATCGAAGACGTGCTGGCGCGGCATACCGATTTGCGCGGCAAGGCACTGCGCACACGCGCAATCGAATGCCTGTCGGAAGTACGTATTCCCGATCCGGAACGGCGCTATTCGGCATATCCGTTCGAACTGTCCGGCGGCATGTGCCAGCGCGTGATGATCGCCATCGCATTGGCGTGCCGTCCGCGCCTGCTGATCGCCGACGAGCCGACCACCGGCCTGGATGTCACCACGCAGGCGGCGATCATGCGCCTGATCCGCGATCTGGGCCGCGAAAAGGGCATGGCGACTTTGCTCATTACCCACGATCTGGGCCTGGCGCGTGAATTTTGCGATCGCATTGCTGTGATGCACGCCGGGCATATAGTCGAAACCGGTTTGACCGAAGACTTGTTTCGCGCACCTGCCCACCCTTATACTGCACAGCTGATTCGCGCCACACCGGTGGGGCAGGCAAAACTGGAAAACCTTGCATCGATTCCGGGAAATTTGCCCGACCTGCGCCGCACCGACTTGCCGGCATGCCGCTTCGCGGAGCGCTGCATGCAGCGGCAAGCCGGTTGCGAACGCGCGCTGCCGCAGCATGATATAGGCGAGCAACAACGCGTGGCGTGCCACTATCCCCTGATTGAGCCAAGTATGGAGGTCATGCATGCATCTATTGCTTGAAGCGATCGATCTGGTCAAACACTTTCCGGTGGAGGTGCACCGGAAACAAAAATTCTTGCATGCAGTCGATGGTCTTAATTTTCACATCGAGGCAGGCGAAACCGTCGGGCTGGTCGGCGAATCAGGCTGCGGCAAATCGACGCTGGTCAGGTTATTGACGCGTACGCTCGACCTCACCGAGGGCCAGATCCGGTTTCACAGTAAAAGCATCGGCTTGATCGCGGCGCGCGCGATGGCGGTGCATCCATTGCGGCGTGAAATCCAGATGGTATTCCAGGACCCGACCGACAGTTTGAATCCACGGTATACGGCGCGTCAGACGATTGCAGAATCGGTGCGCCTGCTGTCCGACCTGCGCAAGTCCGCCGAGATCGATGCGGAAGTCGAGCACTGCGCCGAACTGGTCGGCCTGCAAAAGGAATTGCTGGACCGCTATCCGCATCAATTGTCGGGCGGCCAGAAAGCCCGCGTCGGCATCGCGCGTGCGATCGTCACGCGTCCGCGCCTTCTTGTGCTGGACGAACCGACAGCGGCGCTGGACGTTTCGGTGCAGGCCGTCATCCTGCAATTGCTCGATACGCTGAAACGCGAGCTGGGCATGAGCTTCTTGTTCGTGTCGCATGACTTGAACGTAGTGCGTTTATTGTGCGACCGGGTGCTGGTGATGTACCTTGGGCAGATCGTTGAAAGCGGACCGGCCGATGAAGTGTTCCATCGACCGGCGCATCCTTATACGCGTGCACTGATAGCGTCGCTGCCCGGCGGTCTCGCCGGCGGAGAATCCAGCGAATCCGATCTGTTGATCGGCGGCGATCCGCAGAGTCCGATCGATCCCGAGCCGAACCGATGCCGGCTACTGGGCCGCTGTCCGCGCGGAACCGAGCTGTGCGAACAGCAGGCGCCGGTGCTGCGCGAAGTCGCCGAAGGCAGGAGCGTAGCATGTCATTTTCCGGCGGGGCTCTGATGACGGCCAAAACCAGCCAGGCGAATCTCCTTGCGGAGCAGCTATACGGCAAACTCAAGGACGATATATTCAACTTCCGCCTGCTATCCGGCGAGCGGTTTACCGAGAGTGAGATGGCGCAGCGCTACAATGTCTCGCGCACGCCGATACGCGACGCGCTTTACCGCCTGGAGCGAGAGGGTTATCTGCAAGTCGGTTTTCGCAGTGGCTGGAGCGTGCGGCCGTTCGACTTCGAGCGCTTTGAACAGCTCTACGATTTGCGCGTGATTTTGGAGCGGGCAGCGGTGCAGTCGATCTGTGAAGCGGAGCAGGCGGTGGATTTGTCCGAATTGCAGGCAATCTGGCTGGTGCCGCCCGAGGAACGCCTCGCCGACGGTGCGCAGTTATCGTTGCTGGATGAAGCGTTTCACCAGGCGTTGGTGAAAGCGACCGGCAACCTCGAAATGACGCGCGTGCATCGCGAGGTCACCGAAAAAATCCGCATCATCCGTCACCTGGATTTTACGAAGGACAGTCGGATCACCGCGACTTACGAGGAGCATGCGCAAATTTTGCGCATGCTGATGCAGCGTAAGGAATTACAGGCAGGCATGCTGCTGAAATCGCATATAGAAACCAGCAAGGCCGAGGTGCGCAAGATCACCTTGCACATGCTGTACACGGCGCGAGAAAAGCTTGGTTTGAAAAGCGCATAGCGCGCTTCCCGCGAGGTGTGATGCGATGCCTAACGTCTAGCCGAAATGACAGACGTAATCGAGCGTTTCGACGGTTTCAATATCGAAGCTTGAATTTCCCGCCACGTCGAATCGTTGCCCCGCTTCGTAGGTTTTCCATTCTTCTTCGCCTTTCAGGCGCACCCGGCATTTGCCGCCATTCACTTCCATGATTTCCGGCGCACCAGTATTGAAGACCAGTTTCGATGGAAAAATCACGCCGATGGTTTTCTTCGTGCCGTCGGCGAACAGCACCGTGTGCGACACGCATTTTCCTTCGAAATAAATATTGGACTTGGTGATGACTGAGACGTTATCGAATTGAGTGGTCATGATGTGGTGTCTGATGGTGAGGGAAAGGCGTTATTTGTCGCTGTCTTTTCGAAGGCCCGGCAATGCAACGGATGAATTCGCATCCAGCAAGCCGACGTTCCCGTAGATGCCAAGCTTCTGGCGCGTATCGGCGATGTCCAGGTTGCGCATCGTCAGTTGCCCGATGCGGTCTTGCGGGGAGAATGCGCCTTCACCCTTTTCCATGGTCAGGCGTTCGGGATGGTAGGTCAGGTTGGCCGACTCCGTATTCATGATCGAGTAATCGTTGCCGCGCCGCAGTTCGACAGTGACTTCGCCGGTGATGGCACGGGCGACCCAGCGTTGCGCTGCTTCGCGCAGCATGATTGCTTGTGGATCGAACCAGCGGCCCTGGTATAGCAGGCGTCCGAGCTTGCGGCCGTTTTCGCGGTATTGTTCGATGGTGTCTTCGTTGTGAATACCGGTGACCAGGCGTTCGTAGGCAATGAACAGCAATGCCAGTCCGGGAGCTTCGTAGATGCCGCGACTCTTCGCTTCGATGATGCGGTTCTCGATCTGGTCGCTCATGCCGAGACCGTGGCGGCCGCCGATGCGGTTGGCTTCCAATAACAGGTCGACCAGATTCGGATAGGCGACGCCGTTGAGCGCCACCGGACGGCCTTCCTCGAAACGCACACTCACTTCCTCGCGCTTTACCTCGACGTCGTCGCGCCAGAAGGCGACACCCATGATCGGCTCGACAATTTTCATGCCGCTGTTCAGGTGTTCGAGATCTTTCGCTTCATGCGTCGCACCCAGCATGTTGGAGTCAGTCGAATACGCTTTTTCGACCGACATCTTGTAGCTAAAACCGGACTTGATCATGAACTCCGACATTTCCTTGCGTCCGCCGAGTTCCTGGATGAAGCGGTCATCGAGCCAGGGTTTGTAGATGCGCAGCGATGGATTGACCAGCAAGCCGTAACGATAGAAACGTTCAATGTCGTTGCCCTTGAACGTGCTGCCATCGCCCCAGATATCGACCTGGTCTTCCTGCATCGCAGCGACCAGCATGGTGCCGGTCACAGCGCGGCCCAAAGGCGTTGTGTTGAAATAGGTGATGCCGGCAGTCGAGATGTGGAACGCACCGCTTTGCAGTGCGGCGATCCCTTCTGTTACCAGCTGTTCGCGGCAATCGATCAGGCGTGCCTGTTCGGCACCGTACTCTTTGGCTTTTCTTGGAATAGCATCGTAGTCCGGTTCATCAGGCTGGCCCAGATTGGCAGTGTATGCGTATGGAATCGCGCCTTTCTGGCGCATCCAGTGCAGCGCTGCGCTGGTGTCGAGCCCGCCGGAAAAGGCGATGCCCACTTTTTGATTCACGGGAACGGATTGAAGTATGGTCGACATGATGGTTGCTTCGCAGGCTAGGAGTGTGTAAGTAAGGAGGAACTAGGGGTTATGATTAATCGAGCTTGCCAAGCACCAGGTATTCGAGCAACGCTTTCTGGACGTGCAGACGATTTTCCGCTTCATCCCAGACTACCGACTGCGGACCGTCGATGACATCTGCAGCGACTTCTTCGCCGCGGTGCGCGGGCAGGCAATGCATGAACAACGCGTCGGGTTGTGCCCGCTTCATCTTGGCCGCGTCGACTATCCATCCGTCGAATGCCTGCAGTCTGGCTGCGTTTTCTTCTTCGTAACCCATGCTGGTCCACACATCGGTGGTAACCAGATGCGCGCCGACGCAGGCATCCGACGGATTCGAAAATAAGGTAAAGCGGGTGTTGGTGGGCGACACCAGCGATGGGTCGATGTCGTAACCCGTTGGTGTAGAGACGTTGACGTGGAAGCCGAAAATTTCCGCCGCTTGCAACCATGAATACAGCATGTTGTTGGCGTCGCCGATCCATGCGACGGTCTTGCCGGCGATGGACCCGCGCTGTTCGATGAAGGTGAAAACATCCGCCAATACCTGGCATGGATGGTGTTCGTTGGTCAGGCCGTTGATGACCGGCACCCGCGAATTGGCGGCGAAGCGGTCGATAATGTCCTGGCCGAAGGTACGGATCATGATGATGTCGCACATGCGCGACATCACTTGCGCCGCATCTTCGACCGGTTCGCCCCGGCCGAGCTGGCTGTCGCGCGTATTGAGATAAATTGCCGCGCCGCCGAGCTGGTGCATGCCGGCTTCGAACGACAGGCGGGTGCGGGTGGAATTTTTTTCGAACACCATTACCAGCGTGCGGTCGAGCAGCGGGTGATGCGGTTCGTAGTTCTTGAACTTGCGCTTGATGATATGAGCGCGTTCAATTACATGCTCGAATTCGTCGAGCGTGAAGTCGGAAAACTGCAGAAAGTGTTTGATTGCCATAAATAAAAACGGCGGCAAGGTTGGCGCCTGCCGCCGAAGTTGTGTAACTGCTTCAATTATAAGGGATTTTTTTGCTAAAAGACACTGAAAGGGCGTGCAGAATGCCAGCGTGAATTAGAGATATTCTTGATTCTAATATAACTTTTGCGACGATTCATGCAGCAATTGTTGATAAAGCGCATGACGCATCGAGGCAATCTCGCCAGTTTTGATGGCGCTGAGGACGGCGCAATCCGGTTCGATCAGGTGATGACAATTATAGAACTTGCATTGACCCAGGTAAGGTGCAAATTCCGGAAATGCACGTTCAAGCATGCCCTCAGTCAGCTGATACAGGCCGAATTCCTGAAAGCCGGGCGAGTCGATGATTGCTGTATCCGCATCGATCTTGTATAAACGAGTGAACGTGGTGGTGTGCTTGCCGGTGTCGAGCGCCGCCGAAATTTCGCGCACGGCAATGTCGGCATCGGGGACCAGCAAGTTGATCAGCGAGGATTTCCCCATGCCGGATTGACCTATCAGGATCGTCGACTGCCCGGCCAGTAGCGGCCCGAGCGTGGCACAGGTCGCTTCAGGCGCCGCTCGGGCCGAAACCTCGTGCACCGTATAGCCGAGGGAAGCATAGAAGGCCAGGCGTCGACGCGTTTTCGCCAGCGACTCGGTCACATCAATTTTGTTGAGAATAATGTGGGCCGCGACGCCTGACGCTTCCGCCGCGACCAGCGAACGCGACACCAGATCGTCCGCAAACCCCGGTTCGGTCGCGACCACGATGAACAGTTGCGTCACGTTGGCCGCCAGCAGTTTCGACTTGTACTGATCCGAGCGGTACAGCAGCGTGCTGCGCTCCTGGATCGATTCGATTACACCCTGGTTCGGCGAGGTCATTTGAAGATTGACGATATCGCCGACCGCGATATCGCTTTTTTTGCCGCGCGTAACGCACTGCAGTTTGATTGTGTCGGTCTGCGCGAGATAGTGGCGGCCGTGTGCTGCGATGATCGTGCCGATAGTTTTTTCCATGCGTCAGGATACAGACGTCTGAAAAATAGCATCGACTTTGGCGGCGCAGATGAAATCGTTCTCGGAGATTCCGCCGCGTCCGCCGTTCACCGAATGAGTGTCGAACTTGACCACGCAGCGGTTGTATGTGACCACCAGTTCCGGATGATGATCCTCCGCGTGGATCACATAGGCGATCGCATTGACGAATGCGAGCGTTCGGTAATAGTTCTTGAATCCGAACGCTTTGACGACCTTGCCTTCCTGCAGGGTCCAGCCATCGAGCGCAGTCAGATACTCATTGATCTTACCGTCATCCAGACCGATGTCCTGATGCTGGGATTTTTTTTTCAACAATTCGGAAGTCGTTACCATGATGAGCTCCGTTTCAGCTTGCAAGCAGCTTGTTGATCCGTACTGTCGCCGGCGGATGCGAATCGTAGAACGCCGAATGCAGCGGATCGGGGGTCAGTGTGGATGCATTGTCTTCATACAATTTTACCAATGCGGATACCAGGTCTTGCGCACTGCTGTACTCAGCGGCAAATGCATCGGCTTCGAATTCATGTTTGCGTGAGCTGATCGACATCAGCGGCGCCAGGAAAAAGGTAAATACCGGCAAGGCCAGCATGAACAGAAGCAACGCCATTGCATCGTTGCTCGCGCCCATCATCGGATCGACGCCAAGGCCGGTGTAGAACCATGCTTGGTTTTTAAGATAGCCAAGCAGCGCAAGAAACCCGAGCGAGATTGCAAACATCACGACGATGCGCTTGACGATATGCTTCAATTTGAAATGGCCGAGTTCATGCGCCAGCACCGCCTCGATTTCCTGCGGTGCCAGCCGCGACAGCAGGGTATCGAAAAACACGATGCGCTTGGCGGCGCCGAATCCGGAAAAATAGGCATTGCCGTGCGCGCTGCGTTTCGATCCATCCATCACGAACAGGCCTTTCGAAGCGAAACCGACGCGCTTCATCAGATTTTCGATGCGGGTTCGCAAGCTGTCGTCAGTAAGGGGCGTGAATTTGTTGAACATCGGTGCGATAACGGTTGGATACAGCACCAGCATCAGCAGTTGGAATCCGCTCCATACGATCCATGCGTAAAGCCACCACAGGTCGCCCGATTTTTCCATCAAGGTCAGAATCACCCAGATCAACGGTAATCCGATCGCGGCGCCGAGCAGCGTGCCCTTCACCATATCTGCAATAAACAGGCCGAGGGTCATCTTGTTGAAACCGAACCTGGCTTCAAGCACGAACTGCTTGTAATAATCGAAAGGCAAACTGATGATGCCCGAGATGGCGGCGAACGCGATCAGCAATCCGATTTGATAGGTCATGCCGGGACCGGTAAGATTGAGTATTTTCACGGACAGCCATTGCAATCCGCCCAACAGCGTAAAGCCGATCAGCACTGCGGTGTTGACCAGCAAGATCACCAGACCGAGTTTGGTTTTTGCAACCGTGTAATCCGCCGCCTTCTGGTGTGCGGCGAGCGGGATTTTCTCGGTAAATTGCGGCGGAACGGCATTGCGGTGGCCAAGCACATGGCGAATGTGCCGTGACGCAAGCCAGAATCGAACGATTACGCTGACGGCAAGAAGACTGACAAACAAAACTGAAAATGCGTAAGAAGACATTCTTTGCCTATGAGAAAATGGCGGGACAATCAGGCCAAGGAAAAAACGATTATGTCACAAGCGACCGAAGTAAATGTAATACCGAACCAGGTGGAACGTCCGAACGAATTCAATCTGGTATGGGTCGATATGGAAATGAGCGGTTTGGATCCGGACACCGACCGGATTATAGAGGTTGCGGTTGTGGTAACCGATTCCAACCTGAATATTATCGGCGAGGGGCCCGTATTTGCGATTCACCAATCCGATGAAATTCTGGACGGCATGGATGCATGGAACAAGGGCACGCACGGCCGGTCCGGTTTGATCGAACGGGTAAAGACATCGAACGTTTCGGAAGCGGATGCCGAAAGCGCATTGATCGATTTCCTGAAACAGTATGTGCCGAACGGAAAATCGCCGATGTGCGGCAATACGATTTGCCAGGATCGCCGCTTCATGGTGCGCGGCATGCCGAAGCTGGAAGCGTTTTTTCATTATCGCAATCTCGACGTATCTACGTTGAAGGAACTTTGCAGGCGATGGAAACCGGAGTTGGTCAACGGCTTCAAAAAACATCAGAAACACACTGCGCTGGCGGATATTCTCGAGTCGATCGAAGAATTGCGGTATTACCGCGAACATTTCATCAAGCCTTGATTTCAAGGGCAGATACACAGGCCCGGTAGAGATTCGCATGGGCTCGGTTTGACGAGTAGGGAGCAAAAGAGTTTTCAAGACTGCTGCGCATTCGGGAGAATTTCATGATCACTTCTGCTTATATTTGCGATGCAATCCGCACACCTTTCGGCCGCTATGGCGGCATGCTGTCGTCGGTGCGTGCCGACGACTTGGGCGCGATACCGCTGGTGGCGCTGATGGTGCGCAACCCCAATGTCGACTGGGAGCAGGTTTCCGATGTGCTTTACGGCTGCGCCAATCAGGCCGGCGAAGATAATCGCAATGTTGCGCGCATGGCCGGTCTGCTTGCCGGTTTGCCGGTCGGCGTATCGGGCGCCACCATCAACCGTCTTTGCGGTTCGGGGCTGGATGCGATCGGCAGTGCGGCGAGGTCGATCAGATCGGGCGAGGCGACCATGATGATTGCGGGCGGCGTCGAATCCATGAGCCGTGCACCCTATGTCGTCGGCAAGGCGGAGACGGCGTTCGCACGGAATATGGAAATGGTCGATACCACCATAGGCTGGCGCTTCGTCAACAAGCTGATGCAGGCGCAGCATGGCATCGATTCAATGCCCGAGACCGCTGAAAATGTCGCCCGTGAATTCGGTATCGACCGCCGGTCGCAGGACCGGTTTGCGTTGGCATCGCAAACCAAGGCACTTGCAGCGCAACAGAACGGTGTCTTCGAAGCGGAAATCACGCCGGTGACGATTATGCAGAAAAAGGGAGATTCGCAGATCCTGACGCAGGATGAACATCCGCGCAACACATCGATCGAGGCGCTTGCCAAACTAACTCCGATTGTCCGGTCGGACGGCACGGTCACAGCGGGCAACTCGTCTGGCATCAACGACGGCGCTTGCGCATTACTTTTGGCGTGCGAAAAATCCGCGCACAAGTATACCTTGATGCCGAAAGCGCGCGTGCTCGGCATGGCGACCGCGGGAGTCCCGCCGCGCATCATGGGAATCGGGCCGGGGCCGGCGGCGCGCAAGGTGCTGGTGCAAACGGGATTGACGATGGAGCAAATGGATGTGATCGAACTCAATGAAGCGTTTGCCGCACAAAGCATCGCGGTGCTGCGTGACTGGGGATTGCAGGATGACGATCCGCGCGTCAACCCGAACGGCGGCGCGATTGCGCTCGGTCATCCGCTCGGCGCGTCCGGTGCGCGGCTGGTAACGACGGCGATCAATCAGCTGCACAGGATCAAAGGGCGCTACGCGTTATGCACGATGTGCATCGGTGTCGGGCAGGGGATTGCGTTGGTGATCGAGCGCGTTTAGTTTTGGCATTCAATGCACAACCGGATCGGCGCCGCAGCATTTCTTGAATTTCTTGCCGCTGCCGCATGCGCAAAGATCATTGCGACCGACCTTGGGCGTTTCGCGCTGTATGGTTGCAATTGCGGATTTGCGATAAGGCAGCCAGAAGCGATGAATTTCAGGAATCGCGGCTTCGATCTGTACCGTCAGTTTGTGGCATTTGACGGGATCGTCGACCAGTTCCAGTTCTTCTTCTTCGATTTCTTCCGCACCAAGCAGGTAAATCGGACGCAGCAGCGGCGCAATATCGGAGCTCCGGATCGGCTCCCATGACGCTGGTCGTAAATTCATGCCTTCCCAAAAGCCCCACGCCCAAGCCTCGCCATCCATGACGGAGCGGCCTTCCCATTCATATTCACAAAACAACGGCTCGAATTCCTTCGGCGCCGCTTCAAACGTGATCGCAATCTCGTTCATGAAGCGCGCGATCAAGCCGACGATTCGCTCAAATTCCTTCTCTGTCTTGAATTTCGGCGCATCGTCAGGCGATGCACCCCATACGCGCGGAAGCCATTCGGATAATGGAATCGTGTCCGGGCCGATCACCAGCGCAGTCAGATAGCCGTGCAGCGAATCCATGGTCATGCCATCGTCTCCGCAGCGGTCGGAGAGCAGGAATTGGTCGAGTTCGTTGAATTCCTTGTCGGACAGGGGCTGATCGAGTTGCATGGGATTGGTTGGATACCGTTGAACGATGAACCGATAGTGTATCGCGTCGTCACGGTGGAATCATCTAATCGAGAGGGAGGTTGTAATCAATATTTCCTGAAGAGAAGGGTGATAGTCGGAAAGCCATATTGTTTAGCAGTAATGATGCGTCATTTACATTTTTCGGAACGTTGACGATCTATTAATTTTTGGCCGATCTCATACCGTTTATTCCCCATAAGCAACCTTTTGTCATCTCGATTTTACTTTGCAAGATCTGATGTCCATACTAAAAACGTTTCTTGTGGGCAATGCAATTTACCTATATGCAACCTGACAATTTGCCTTATGCCGGAAGATATCTATGAAAAGCAATGCACATCGAGGTTTTACTTTAATTGAACTGATGGTAGTGGTGGCTATCATTGGGATTCTAGCGGCGGTTGCTTATCCTTCATACGTTCAGTATGTGATTAAGTCCAATCGCGCTACGGCGCAAGCTTTTATGCTTTCCGTCGCTAATAAGCAAGAGCAAATCCTTCTTGATGCCAGAGAGTACGCGACGGCGTCAACCAATGCCGAGTTCGCAAGTAATCTTAAGCTTGCCGTGCCATCCGATGTAAGCCGGTATTACACCATGACGGTAGCTAACGTCGGCGGCAACTTACGCACCTATGTAATCTCTGCCGCGCCTATTAGCGGTGGTCCGCAGGTGGCCGATGGGACTCTTACGCTCGACAATGCCGGAGTAAAAGTTCCTTCGACTAAATGGTAAAAGTGATGAAACAGTCGACCTATCGCACAACGCACCAAAATCAGGGCTTCACTCTCGTGGAGTTGGTAGTGGTCATGATCATTGTGGCCGTGTTGGCTGGACTTGCCGCACCTTCGTTCAAGAGTTTTATTGTCAACGAAAGAGTTCGGGGTGCAAGCTTCGACCTTGTTTCCCATCTGACCCTTGCCCGCAGCGAAGCAATCAAGCAAAACGAAAATGTGACGATTGCAAGCACAAGCACCACGAGTGCATGGCAAAACGGCTGGAGTATTTCTGGCGCAGGCGGCGATACCGTCAAGACTCAAGGAGCTTACCCAAAACTGACAATCAGTACCGGCAGCGGTACTGGGCCGTCTTCGATAACATTTAACAGAAGCGGACGTGCCGGCAGTTCCGTAACCTTCCAGATTGCTGATCTCGCTGATGGCGTCACTCCGGAATCGCGGTGCGTTACTGTCGGGTTGACCGCACAGCCTATGTCCAAAAAGGGGAGCTGCTAATGACGCAACGTATGCATAGAATAGACTTCCGTCCCCACGGGAAAATCGAAGGTTCGTCATTGATCGAAGTTTTGATGGCTATCATCATTCTCACTTTTGGGCTGCTAGGACTTGCAGCACTCCAGGGCAAAGCGAACACCGCTGAACTCGAAGCCTATCAGCGGGGACAGGCGCTAGTCTTGCTGCAAGACATGTCGAGCCGAATTGAAAGCAATATTTCTAATATTGCCAGCTATGGTACAGATGTCGCGTCTCCGGTGGGAGTAGGAGCGACCGATGCGTCCGACTGCATATCACTCGCCGACCGCGCGGCTATTGACTTATGTGAATGGAGCAAGGAACTCAAAGGCGCGTCCGAAATGAGTAACAAAGGTACGATTATTGAAGGCCGGGGCTGCATCGAAACAATTACGGCCAACACGGAATATAGGGTGTCTGTGGCATGGCAGGGAATCGGCGACACATCGGTTTCCAATATAACTGCGTGCGGCAGCGGTTCCTATGATTCTGCTGCCAGTCGTCGTGCCGTCACTACGATTGTTCGCGTTCCCAACATGGCTGCAAGTTAAACAAAATGGCGACCAGAACATGAATCCCCTTTTCAATAATATGCGCCCGTGCCTGCGAAAGCGAGCGGCAGGCTTTTCGCTTATTGAGTTAATGATCGCGTCTGCCATAGGGCTAATCATACTTGCCGCCCTGACTTACGTGTTTCTCGAAAGTTCGGCATCCCGCACCGAATTAACTAAAAGTAGCCGGCAAATTGAAAACGGTCGTTATGGCATCGAGGAGATGCGAAGAGAAATCCAGTTGGCGGGATTCTACGGCGAATTTTCCGGGCGTCCAGTTCCGACTTGGACCACGACCGATCCTTGCGCTATCACACTTACAGATATGGGATTTGCTTCGGCCGGATATGGATGGAACACGAGCGCGAATACGTTGGTGCCGGTCGGAATTTTCGGATACAGGGACAGCGATGCGACACCAAGCTGCATTTCCAACCGAAAGGCTAATACCGATATTCTGGTTATTCGTAGGGTAAGCACGACTGCCATCAACATCGATGCCAACAATGACAATGTTGCAGATGCGAATGTCGACACCAACGGCGATGGCGCAACTGATTCAACATATTCTTCGCTTGGTTCCGGCCACTATTTGCAAGTTTCAAATTGCTCTGACATTCCGGCTGAATCGCTGTTCGTGGTGGATCATGATACAACCAAGTTCACTCGACACAAAGCCATACCTGCCGGTACGCCATCTACTTGTTTGAGTGGATCGTTAAGTACCCTGCGCCGTCTGGTAGTACAGATTTACTATATCAGTACCTGTAACGACTGTTCCGGTACTGGTGATGGCATTCCGACTCTGAGGCTCGCTGAGCTACGCCCGGCTAGTGCCACATGTGCGGCCGCCGCGACTACGGCATGCGGTACTTGGGTAACGATCCCCATCGCGGAAGGAATAGAAAATTTACAGCTGGAATATGGCATCGATTCTCCAGTAGTCGATGGCGCTCCAGATACCTATTCGGATGGGGTGATTGCCGACTGGAGCACTGTTGTAGCAGTGAAGGTTTTTTTATTGGCGCGAAACACGGAGCCAACCTTCGGCTATTCCAATAGCAAGCAGTACATTTTGAATTCTGCCGGCATTGCTTTGACTGCATTCAATGACAGCTATAAACGTAACGTCTACTCGGCCAGCGTAATGGCCACCAATATCGCCGGGAGGAGGATGCCATGATCGGTACACGGGCACGGCACTATGCTACCCAAAGGGGTGCGACCTTAATCGTGGCATTGGTCATGCTTGTGCTCATGACCTTGCTCGCCTTGAGCGCTATCAGCATTAGTACCGGGAATTTGAAAGTAGTCGGGAATATGCAATATCAGCAGGAGGCCATGACTGCGGCTCAGTCAGCAATCAATCAGGTATTGAGTAAAGGAACTTACCTTTCCGCCCCGAGCACGGCACCCACGGCACTGAATGTGAATGTCAACGGCGGCGTATATCCGGTTACCCTCGCGCCCCCATGTCTCAAGTCTTCAGTATCCATTCTTGTTAGCGAATTGTCTTTAGCCAGTGTGGAAGACAACAAGTGTGTGTCGTCAGGAAGCCCGGTAAATAACCAGTCTGATTGCGCGCGGGTTACTTGGCAGGTAGCCGCGTCGGTTAACGATCCTGCTACAAAAGCGAAAGCGAACTTGGTTCAAGGTGTAACCATGCGCATGGACCGGGTAATTGCCGAAGCCTACAAATCGGATAGCACAAAGCGTTGCTCTTGATTGATACGCCGGTCATCCGGGAATTGATCCGTTGCATGAAGCAATCATATAAATTAGTCAGTCTGGAGGTCTAGCATGATGCTCTTTAAAAAAATGCAAAATATTTCAGTAGCGGCAACTTTAATCGTATCCTGTGCCGCATTTGCTGAAGACATCGACCTATATCAGGGCGGCGCGGAAGTCACCGGCAATCGGCCGAACGTTTTGATTATCCTCGACAACAGCGCCAACTGGGCATCGGCTAGCCAGGGATGGCCAAACGGTATCAAACAGGGAGAGTCAGAGCTTAATGCCCTGGTAAATGCGATTGGGGCGCAAACCGATGAAATCCGGATCGGGTTGATGATGTTTACCGATGGCGGACCTGACGGCGGCTATGTGCGGTACGGTATTCGGAACATGAGCACGAGCAACCGTATCTCGATTTCCACTATGTTGGCGGGAATAAAACCCAACTTCAATAGCCCGACCGAAAAAGTCGCTTCAGCCAAGACAAATTACAGCAATGTGATGTACGAGGCATATCGCTATTTCGGTAGCATGGACCGATACGGAGCAAATGACGCTAAGCGCGACTATACCGATAACGGGTCATACAATGTCGCACCCTACACGGCGGGCAATGTCCCGGGAAATGCGCTCTTAAGTGCCGTTAACGACCGATATCAAACTCCATTATCTTGGGCGGCTCCGTGCTCTAAAAATTACATCATTTTTATTGGCAATGGCTATCCCAGTCAAGATACAGCGCCCACTGCTTTAAGTGATCCGAATCTGGTTTTTTCCGGGGACACGGACAACGCGAGTTACTTCAATACAGCTCAAATTGCGACTTCAGCAACGGCTACGAACTCAAATTATGCGGACGAATGGGCGCGTTTCCTAAAAGAAAAAGGAACGCCTACCGTGTGTTCCAGTGATCCGACGCCTATTTGCGCCAATAGCAAAGTCTTTACCTATACCATCGACGTATATAAAGATCATCAGGATACTGATCAAACGGCGTTACTTAAAAGTATGGCGGAGGTCGGTGGCGGTGCTTACTGCAGTGCGAGTAGCGAAGAAGCAATCCAGACCTGTTTAAATAATATATTCAATGAGACCCAAGCTGTTGATAGCGTGTTCACCTCTGCAAGTCTTCCGGTAAGCGTGAACACGCAAGGTACTTATCTGAACCAGATATATATGGGGGTTTTCCGCCCCGATAACGGAGGCCGACCAAGGTGGGTGGGCAACCTCAAGGAGTACCGATTTGGCTTGACGACCAATGCATCTGGCGAGGATACGATCTATCTCGCGGATTCCACTAACACAAACGGCATCGCTACTCCGGCAGTAAATAACGTGACCGGCTTTATCAAGCCTAGTGCAAAGAGCTACTGGACATCCAGTGTGGCGCCAAGTGTGGGATTTTGGTCCTTCAAACCAAGCGGATTGGGCGGCCAGTATGATTCTCCAGACGGCGATATTGTGGACAAAGGCGCTGCCGCACAAAAACTGCGAGCCCTCGGTCATGCGGGCCGAACCATGTTTACTTGTCCGGCTGCCGGTTGTACAGCCAATGCGACACCGAGCGCGTTTGCCACAAGCAATGGAACTCTAGTCACCGCTCTTACGGGGACAAGCGCTGGCATCAGTAGTCTGACGCGTGCCGGACCCACAGTGACCGTTACTACCTCCACCGATCTTGGGCTGGCTTCACCAACCGATACAATCACCATCAGCGGTGCGAGCGTCGCCTCCTATAATGCGACGTGGAGCGTCACCAAAATAGACGCTACTCATTTTTCGTTCCCTATAAACGAAACGCCCGTAACGCCGGCGACAGGGAGCATTACGGTTGCGGCCGGCAGCGGCGTGTCGCAAACCGTCACCGCTAGCAATTTGACCTATAGCAATGGTGAAGTATTTGTAAACTTACCTGCGCATGGGTTCGTAACTGGTCAATCGGTGACAATTGCAGGTGCGGACGTCTCGGCTTCAATGAGTACAGCGAGCAACAAATGCTCAAGTTGGCCGGCTACCACGGCTTGTGAATACAACGGAACGTTCACGGTTTCTGTGCTGGATTCAAATAATTTCATTTACACGCCGCCAACCACTAATTTCGGCAATATCCAGACAACTGCAACTGTACTCGATCCACCGGACATCATCAGCACGCCAGGTCAATCAGCGATTACCTGCAAGAACAATGCCGGCAGTGATGGCACTGTTACTAATACTTCAATCACACGAGTCGCGGGAAGCGGATCCAGACTGGTAAAGGTCGCACTTGCCAGTCTCCCCAGTTCGTGCGCATCCACGTTAACAATAGCGGGTGGCGGCAATAACGGCAGAATTTTAACGATAATGGTCAAGGGCACAGGCACGTCGATGGATAATGTGGCCCAAACCATCACCGGGGTCGGGGCAAGCTGCGGCAATACGGCGTCGTCTACGAGTGATCGCATCGTCTGCTTCAATTTCACTGTCACCTCGTCATCAGAGGTGACAGGCACTACGACCATTGTTCCGGCATCACCGGCTACCACTGCCAGTTCAATTACCGCTACAGGCATTCCAACCCGTGTCGTCACCTCGCTAACTCGCACGGCCGGCAATGCGAGCAACGTGGCGACAGTCACGCTTACGACGGCAAGCGCGCATAATTTTTCCAGTTCTACTGTTATTGTCGCGGGTGCAGACCAGGCGGACTATAACGGCACAAAGACCACCGGGACCAATAGCCTTTCGTTCCCTACGTCAACCACCATCACTTATGCCATCACGACCGGTCCGACTACTCCTTCAACCGGCGGATCGGTGGGTCTAGGTTCCTCCGTTGATGCGGTTACCTTGATTAACTGGATTCGGGGCATGGATAATAAGGAAGACGAGAATCGCAATGGGTCACTTACTGATACGCGTGCTTCGATTCATGGAGACGTGCTGCATTCACGTCCCGTTGTAGTGAACTATGGTTCACCAATCGGATTGGTAGCCTACTATGGCTCTAATGACGGTATTCTGCGTGCAGTCAAAGCAGGCGATGCAAGTACCGACGGCGTGGAAAAATGGGCGTTTGTCGCGCCTGAGCATTACAGTACGCTGGGCCGTTTGTACAACAATAGTCCGGTAATTAAATTTCCGACTACAAACATGGCGATAACACCTACGCCGACTAAGCGCGATTACTTTTTCGACGGCAATATCGGCGTTTATCAGTCCCCCGATCTATCGACAACTCATTTATTTGTGACAATGCGACGCGGCGGTCGCGTAATTTATGCATTCAATGTCAGCGATCCGGACGATCCAAAGTTCATGTGGAAGAAGTCCTACAATGACGTTGGATTCTCGGAACTCGGTTCTACCTGGTCTGAACCAAAAGTAGTCAATCTGATGAAAACTACTGGAGTTGCCTGCTCGCTCAGCAACGCGGGTACCTATACCCGAGCGCTGATTTTCGGCGCTGGCTATGATCCGACTCAGGAAGACAAGGACAATCAGGGAACTACCGGCGTAGTGAGAAGCCCGACAATGGGTCGTGGCGTGTTTGTGATCAATGCAGCTACGGGAGCTCTCATCAAGTTGATTCAACCGGCCGATTTAAAGAAATACAGTTTTCCATCTGACGTAACACTGCTCGATACCGACAATGACGGCTGTGTCGACCGGCTTTATGCTGTCGACACCGGAGCAAACATTCATCGATTCGATGTCGGTGACCCCAATTCGGCAAGCTGGAAATTTTACAAGCTTGCACAGCTAGGCGATGTCGGAAATGACGGTGGCAGCGATGACCGAAAGTTCCTTTACCCGGCTGACGCCGTACTGGGCTACCTTAGCGGCGCACAAACTGCTTTTGTAATGGTAGGGTCAGGTAACCGTGAAGTGCCCCGCGAGGAAGACGTGACTAATATGTTTTTTATGGTTAAAGACACAGTGCAGCAGGGAACCGACCCAGCCGACGTAACAACCGTTCTATTGGGTGATTTGACGCAGATCACCAACTTCGATGCGAGCACCACGACGGTTGATTCTACCAGCGTAAATTTCAAAGGTTGGTATATCCCGATGGAGACAGGAGAGAAAGTTGTAAATACGCCTATAACAGTGGCTGGTGTGACATATTTCGGCACGAATACGCCAAGACCGGCATCTTCGTCGTGCACGCCGAATCTTGGCGCCGCCCGTGGGTATCAAATCAACTATTTGACAGGTACAGCAGCGGCCGGTGATCGCAATGGGGATGGAGTTGTTGATCAAAGCGATCTATACACCGCTTTTGCCGGAGGTGGATTGCCTCCTTCACCAGTTAGCGGAGTTGTGAAGATCGATGAAAAATTTGTTCGGTTCGTAATTGGCGGAGGATGTAGCAATAATGGAGCGTTTATCGATGGCTGCAAGGTACAAGCAAATCCTTCCAGCACTCGTACTCGCGCATATTGGTATTTTAAGAAAGATAATTGAGGCACCAGTTGCCAACATATTGGGCTAGTTTCGGGACAATTCGAACCTAGTGACAAACTGAAACTCATTATTGAGAGAGCATTTAACACGTTGCATACTTACAATCTTCCCGCCTTAATAACAGTGTTCGTTATGCATGGCGCGGTGATTTCATGGGCTCATGTGCCTTCCGCTGGGGGGCTCGGACGCCAAGAGGTGTCGAAAGCAGTTCCAATAGTTGTATCGCTAGAAGCTACATCGGCCGATGTAGCTTCTAGCGAACTACCCATTCCAACCGCCGTTTCAGCATCGGAAGTGGTTGCCACAGTCGAACAGCAAGCCGTTCCTAGCGAAAGCCCGGCGGCATCAGGCATTCCGACCGCATATTTCTCTGCTGAGTCGTTGAGTAAAATGCCAGAGCCACTTACTAAATTTGATCCACAACTAAGCAAAGCTGAAGACCACGGCTTAGGAGGGGCGATATCGGTAAGAATATGGATCAACGATGAAGGGTTGGTCGACCGTATTATCGTGTTGAGCAGTGAATTGCCAGAAGCTTTCGACAACGCTGCACTTAACGCATTCCGACAAGTGCATTTTGCACCTGGTGAAATCGACGGCAAGCCTGTTAATACGTGGGTCGATATCGTGGTTCAATATTCAGATCTGAGTCGACCACCCAACGAATACAAAGGAGACCTCTCTACTGCGGTGCAGTAGCATTGCCGGCATCACCCTAAAGCAGAAATCGGCTTTGGCTGCTTAGTTTCTTCCTATACCTCTCTCTAAAAATGGAGGAGGTTATCGAAAATTTATACACAAATCCGAAATATCGGTTCTGTGATATAGAGATTTAAACTGCCCAATTATGAATAAAATGCTGAAAAATTGCATGCGCTCTGTAACACTTTCATTTCTCGGCATAAGATCGATCGAAGCGAATGTAACTATACTGGTCGAGAGTAAAGAAAAATTTATTCATTGCTTATATCCAGGCACTATATTGGTTTTTCTTTATTTGGGATTTGGCATTTACAAGCTTCAAACATTGAATTTAGCTATTACTAGCGCTGCTAGCTCACAATCGAATCGCCTGCCTTACATTATTGTGATGTATTTGAGTTTGGAATTAGTTTTAATTTTATCGGCTTACCGTACATTTCAAGCAATGTGCCTTCTTCATATGGCAGGGCCGATACTGACGGCATCAGAATTCGAAAAAATATTTTTGAAAACCCGCGATTCTCTAATAATCGCCATTCTTTGGGTATGCGTTTATTTCCTAGGCGATGGAATTTTGTCGGTTTATCAATCGCTCAGAGATTGGTTGTCTTGAAGGTTATATTGATTGAAGTTCAATTTTATATTGAAGCGTCGCGTAAATAAGAAGTGACTTCGGAAATTCAGCCAGATGGCTAAGTGGAAATTCTGCTCAAATGAGAGCGCGGCATGTGCGCAACAGGAGCAGAGAAGATGAAATGGCCCAGGTGGAATCATACGGCGGTATTCAAGGCCAAGTTCACCCAAGCCGCGATCCGGGGTGATAAGACGCCGGCCGAATTGAGCTCCCAGTATGATGTGCACACGAACCAGATCACGTAATGGAAGTCTGAATTGATCAGCCACCCCACCGAAATTTTTTACCACATCAGCCGAACGCAGGGAAGATGCTGGCGAACCTGATGTGGGAACGCTGCATGCCAAGATTGGCCACAGACCATCGGGGTTAATTTTTTTGGCAAGCGCGCTCGGCCGCATGGACAGTGCGAGCGCAAAGAAATGATTTATGAGATTCACACACATATTTCAATCGGAATTTGAGCGGACATTACTGATCTTATATAGCAATTTATACTGGAAAAGAGGTCAATTTTCACGGATTAGCGGTCTAGCCGGCATTCGTAACCAATTTCGGATCCCCGTACAATGACGCCATGACTCCAGACTCCCCCTCTTTTTCAGCGTTGACCCCGGACTTGGCCCTCGACGCGCTCGACAGCATCGGCCTCCACAGCGACGGCCGCCTGTTGGCGCTGAACAGTTACGAAAACCGTGTTTATCAGGTAGGGATGGAGCAGGGCCCGCCGTTGGTGACCAAGTTTTATCGTCCCGCACGTTGGAGCGACGCTGCCATTCTCGAAGAACACCGCCTTGTCGATGAACTGGCTGAACGCGAAATTCCGGTGGTGCCTGCTATGGCTGTGGGCGATAAAACGCTGCATGCGTTCAACGGCTTCCGCTTTGCGGTATTTCCCAAGCATGGAGGCCGCGCGCCGGAACTGGAGGACCGCGCGACCCTGGAATGGATGGGGCGTTTCATCGGCCGGATCCACGCGGTCGGCGCGCTTGAACACTATCGCGACCGTCCGACGCTGGATATCGTCAGTTTTGGCTACGAACCGCGCGATTATCTGCTGGCGCATGGATTCATTCCCGATGAACTGCTGGCTGCCTACCGCAGCGTTGTCGAGCAGGCGCTTGAAGGCGTCAAACGCTGCTTTGATCGTGCCGGTGAATTCAAGATACTGCGCTTGCATGGCGACTGCCATTGCGGCAACGTGCTGTGGACCGACGCCGGCCCGCATTTCGTCGATTTCGATGACAGCCGCATGGGTCCCGCAGTGCAGGATTTATGGATGCTGCTATCCGGCGAGCGTGCCGATATGGTGCGTCAACTGTCCGATCTGCTCGCCGGTTATGAGGATTTTGCCGACTTCGATCCGCGTGAATTGCATTTGATCGAAGCGCTGCGTACCTTGCGGCTGATCCATTATTCGGCATGGCTGGCGAAGCGTTGGGATGATCCTGCCTTTCCGCTGGCATTCCCCTGGTTCAATACGCAACGCTATTGGCAAGACCGCATTCTCGAACTGCGGGAGCAGGTTGCGCTGATGGATGAACCGCCGCTATGGCCGGCATGATTTTGCGAATTGCTGTAAGTTCCTTCCGCTAACTCGTACCAATTAACTAAACTCCGGATTTCTCGATATGGAAAAAATTCGCTTCGGCATCATGGGTGGCAGCGGGCTGTACAAAATGGATGGCCTGCAGGATCTCAGGGAAGTGCGTATCGACACTCCGTTCGGAGCGCCGTCCGATGCAATTGCGATCGGAACGCTGGATGGCGTGGATGTGGCTTTTCTGGCGCGGCATGGACGGACTCATTCATTCTTGCCGACTGAAATACCGTTTCGGGCCAACATCTGGGCGATGAAGAAGCTTGGTGTCGATTATCTGCTGTCGGTGTCGGCGGTAGGCTCCCTCAAGGAAGAACTGGCGCCGCGCCATATGGTGTTGCCGGACCAGTACATCGACATGACCAAACGGCGCATCGGCACTTTTTTCGGCGAAGGCGCGGTTGCGCATATCGGGTTTTCGCATCCGGTATGCGGCGCGTTGAGCGATACGGTGGCGCAGGCGTTCGCCGATTGCAATCTGCCGGACGCGACCTTGCATCGCGGCGGCACGTATATCTGCATGGAGGGGCCGGCCTTCTCCACGTATGCGGAATCGCAGTTGTATCGCTCGTGGGGCGCATCCGTGATCGGCATGACCAACATGCCCGAAGCCAGGCTGGCGCGCGAGGCGGAAATCGCCTATGCAAGTTTGGCGCTGGTTACCGATTTCGATTGCTGGCATCCGGGTCACGACGCCGTGACTGCCGAAATGGCGATTGCAAACCTGATGCACAATGCGGTGAATGCGCAGACTGTACTGCGCGCATGCATCAAGCGCTTGGGTGCGAATCCGCCGTCATCGGCTGCACACGACGCGCTCGCCAAATCGCTGGTCACGCCGCCGTCCGCAATGCCGGCCGCGACCCGGGAAAATCTGGCGCCGCTATTGGCTAAATATCTCTGACGTAGCTGCGGCGAGCATTTTCCACGGGAATCGGGGCGGATTGCGTTCGGGAACGCCATCCAATTCGCATCGTTTGTAAGTTCAGCCGCTTTGCCGCGACCAACGGGAAAATTCTTTTCGGTTTATCCTAGCTCCCATTCCATCCAACGGCTTTTTACTATGCGCGCAACGCTTCCTTTGCTGGCAGTCACTGATTTCCCCCCGATTCGCCGTACCCGGCCGGCAGACACGCTGCAAGTCAACCTTGGCTATACGTGCAATCAAAGCTGCGTCCACTGCCATGTCAATGCCGGCCCCACTCGTACCGAGCAGATGACGCGCGAGACGGTCGATCAGGTGATTGCCGTGTTGCGAACCGGGCGGATAAAGACGCTGGACCTGACCGGCGGCGCGCCCGAGATGAACCAGCATTTCCGTTATCTGGTCGAGCAGGCACGCGCCCTGGATGTGACGGTGATTGACCGCTGCAACCTGACTATCCTGGAAGAACCGGGATATGAGACATTGGCCCAATTCCTGGCTGACCATCAAGTACAGATCGTGGCGTCCTTGCCCTGCTATCTGGAAGACAACGTCGACAAGCAGCGCGGCAAAGGCGTATTCCAAACCAGTATCCGTGTCCTGCAAAAGCTGAATGCACTCGGATACGGTAATGCCACGGGCGGATTGCAATTACACCTTGTGTTTAATCCGCAAGGACCAGCCTTGCCGCCATCCCAACACGTACTGAAAGCCGATTACGACCGCTTTCTGGGCGAACGGTTCGGCATCCGCTTCAACCAGATGTTTACCATTACCAATATGCCGATCCAGCGCTTTGGCAGCACGTTGGTGTCGAAAGGGCAGTTCGGCAGTTACATGCAGTTGCTCCGCTCATCGCATCAGGATGCCAATCTGGATCACGTGATGTGCCGCTCTCTGATCTCGGTCGACTGGCGCGGCTACCTGTACGACTGCGATTTCAATCAGATGCTCGGTCTTCCATTGAAGCAGCATGGAAAGGGACGCATGCACCTGTCGCATTTGCTGGACACGCAGCTGGAAGGCAATCAGATCGTGATTGCCGATCATTGTTGGGGATGTACCGCAGGTGCGGGAAGCAGTTGCGGCGGCGCGCTGGCGTGAGCCGTTCCTGAACTGCAAGCGCGATAGCCGGCGCACCGATTTTCTTGTGTGGAAGCCAATCGTTTGGCCGCTGTAGCGACCACCCGAATGAGATAGTGAAAGCGCTGTCTGCAGGACAGAGGTTGGAATGACAAGCTCCGGTCATTTTTCGGATGCGCCAAGGGAAAATAATGAAAACAAAACGTGTAATCCTGTTGTTGCTGGTCGCGTTAGCGATCACCGCATTTTTCATGTTCGATCTTGATCGCTTCCTGAGTCTGGAAACGCTCAAGTCGCGCCAGGAAGAACTGCGGGCCTTGGCGCAAACGCATCCTTGGCAAAGCGCGGGAATGTTCTTTATTCTCTATACGGCGGTTACCGCATTGTCGTTTCCCGGTGCAGCGATCATGACTCTGGCCGCGGGTGCGATTTTCGGGCTGTGGTGGGGCACGCTGATCGTGTCGTTTGCATCCAGCGTCGGCGCCACGCTCGCATTTCTGGCGGCGCGTTTCATTCTGCGCGATTCGATTCAACAGCGCTTCGGCGACAAGCTGAAATCGTTCAATGAGGGTATCGCCAGGGACGGCGCCTTCTATTTATTCACGCTGCGATTGGCGCCGATCTTCCCGTTCTTCCTGATCAATCTGGTCATGGGATTGACGTCAATGCGGGCATTGACTTTTTATTGGGTCAGCCAGATCGGCATGCTGGCCGGTACGCTGGTCTATGTCAATGCAGGTACCCAACTGGCGCAGATTGAATCGATTAGAGGCATCCTGTCGCCGGGTCTGATACTTTCATTCGTGTTACTTGGAATATTTCCGCTGCTGGCAAAAAAGGCCATCGATTTTTTTCAGGCGCGCAAGGTATATGCAAAGTGGCCGCGTCCGCAACGTTACGATTACAACATGGTGGTGATCGGCGGCGGCTCAGCCGGCCTGGTGACGTCTTACATTGCGGCAGCCGTCAAGGCCAAGGTCGCGTTGATCGAGCGGCACAAACTGGGCGGCGATTGCCTGAACACCGGGTGCGTGCCGTCGAAGGCATTGATCCGCTCGGCGAAACTGATGTCGCATGTTTCACGTGCGACGGAGTTCGGTCTGGCGTCGGCATCCGCCGAAGTGGATTTCGCCGCCGTGATGGAACGCGTGCAGCGTATCGTCAAGACCATCGAGCCGCACGATTCCGTTGAGCGCTATACCGGACTCGGCGTCGAATGCCTGCAGGGCGATGCGAAAATCGTGTCGCCGTTTGCGGTCGAAGTCAAGGATGGTGACGGCGGCACACGCACGCTGACCACGCGCAATATCGTGATCGCGGCGGGCGCGCGGCCATTCGTGCCGCCGATTCCAGGTCTGAAGGAAATCGGCTATTTGACGTCGGATACCTTGTGGGATTTGCGCGAACTGCCGAAGCGGCTGGTGGTACTCGGCGGCGGGCCGATCGGCTGCGAACTGGCGCAGGCGTTTGCGCGGCTCGGGTCGCAAGTGACCCAGGTCGAGATGACGGAGCGTATCCTCATGCGTGAAGATATCGAAGTGTCGGCGCTGGTGGCGGCACGCTTTCGCGCGGAGGGTATCAATCTGCTGACCGGGCACAAGGCGACGAAATTCCTGGTCGACAATGGCGAAAAAATCCTGATGGCCGAATCCGGCGGCAGCGAAGTGCGCATCGCATTCGACGTCGTGCTGTGCGCGGTCGGGCGTGCCGCCAATATCAAGGGTTACGGACTGGAGGAATTGGGGATCCGGAGCACAAAAGCAAATACGGTTGAAACCAACGATTATCTGCAAACGCTGTATCCAAACATTTTCGCCGCCGGCGATGTGGCGGGACCGTTCCAGTTCACGCATACCGCGTCGCACCAAGCCTGGTATGCGGCAGTCAACGGCCTGTTCGGACGCTTCCGAAAATTCAAGGCGGATTACTCGGTGATTCCTTGGGCTACGTTTACCGAGCCGGAAGTGGCGCGCGTCGGCTTGAATGAGCAGGAAGCAAAAGAAAAAAATATTCCTTACGAAGTGACGGTGTATGAGCTCGACGATCTGGATCGCGCCATTGCCGATGAGGAAGCGCACGGCTTCGTCAAGGTGTTGACGGTGCCGGGAAAAGACAGGATATTGGGCGTGACGATCGCCGGCGAGCATGCGGGCGATTTGATTGCGGAATACGTGCTGGCGATGAAACACGGTCTTGGCCTGAACAAGATTCTGGGCACGATTCATATCTATCCGACGCTGGCCGAAGCCAACAAGTATGTGGCCGGCGCATGGAAGCGCGCACATACGCCGGTCAGGTTGCTGGAGTGGGTAAAGCGCTACCATGCATGGCAGCGTGGATAAAAACGTTTAGACACAAAATGCGATGAGCCTGTCAATTGTCGTTCCGGTGCTCAATGAAGCGCCCGGCATTGCCCGATTCCTGAGTGCGCTTTCCGGACTGCGCGCACGCGGCGCGCAACTGATCGTCGTCGATGGCGGCAGCAGCGACGGCACGCCTGCTTTTGCCGCACCGTTTGCCGATCTGGTTGTCCATTCAAAAGGAGGGCGCGCAAATCAGATGAATGCCGGCGCCGCGCAGGCGCAAGGCGATGCACTGTTGTTCCTGCATGCGGATACGATCTTGCCGCCGGATGCGGATGCACTGATCTCAGCGGCTTTGGCGGATTGCCATTGGGGCCGGTTCGATATCCGGTTTGACGGTACACATCCGCTGATGTCGATGATTGCCGCAATGATGAATCTACGCTCACGCGTCACCGGCATTGTCACCGGCGACCAGGCGATGTTCGTTCGTCGCGATACGTTTTCTCGACAGCATGGTTTCGCGGCGATTCCGTTGATGGAAGACATTGAGCTGAGCAGCCGATTGAAACGGATCGGCCGGCCGGCATGTCTACGACAATGCGTAACGACCTCTTCTCGCCGCTGGGAAAAACACGGCGTCTGGCGCACGATATTTTTGATGTGGCGCTTGCGATTGGCGTATTTCTTCGGCACCGATCCGCGCAAGCTGGCGCTTGCATACGGCTATCGTGTTTCGGAATGACTGCCTCCATGCATATCGCGGTTTTTGCCAAAGCGCCGGTCGCGGGTAGCGCAAAAACCCGCTTGATTCCTTTGCTCGGCGAAGAGGGAGCGGCGGCAGCGCAACGTGCGATGAGCTTGCGTACGCTGGACACCGCATGTATCGCAGCGCCAGGGCAGGTATCGTTATGGACCGCAGGCGCAAGCGATCATCCGTTCTTTGCCGAATGTGCCGATCGTTATGGTCTTGCCTTGCATCGGCAGTGCGATGGCGATCTTGGCGAACGCATGTCGACTTGCCTGCTGACGCTTTTGAACAAGCATGCCACCGTGCTGTTGATCGGTACGGATTGTCCCGCATTCTCCGTCGCTGCCATGCATGCTGCAGGAGAATCGCTGCGTCAAGGATGCCGCATGACGTTCATACCGGCAGAGGACGGCGGTTATGTGCTGGTGGGAGCGAATGCGCACGGGGACCATCAGGAGCGCGACAGGTCGCTTTTGCAGTCTTTCCGCACGATAGACTGGGGAACCCCGCAAGTAATGGCGCAAACGCGCCGCCGATTATCGGAGCTTGGCTGGAAACCGGGTAAAGATTGGGTGGAGCTTCCTGCTTTATGGGATGTCGATACGCCCGATGATTTCTGGCGTGCTCGGCGAGAGAATCTGCTGATGGCATAGCAATTTTTGAACGGGCTCCCTTTATTCTGGATTCCCCCAAGCAACACATGTCCCGGTGGATTTACTTTTAGCGGGTACCATTTCTTATACGTATTCTCTAATCCCGCTATTTCGGCTCTTCATGCGCCGCATTTGCGATATCGCATGGAATCAATTTTCGTTTTCCCTATGCTGATCATTGCTGATTAACCGATTGCGCATAAAGGTTCCTCCGGCACAAAAAAGATCAACATTGAGGAGAATTAAATGTATATAGGCCTTGGAACCATCGTTTTAATCATTATTCTGGTACTTATCTTTACCTGATCAATTGCGCAAGTCTGGACGGCCTTCGAACTAGCTAGCGAATAAAGGCAAGCGAAATTCTTCAGCGACATCGTATTGCCGAACGATGCAAGGACCAGGGCGCATCGGGTTGGAATTGTTCGCATCGGCAGCAGGGATAGAGCGTCTATCAGGATTTTCAATTCCTGCAAGAAAACGGGGAACGTGTCTGACAACTGGGCTTGAAGGCATCGCTTTACTTGGTTTCACCACCTGGGTCATCATCCAATATCTTCAATTGAGTCGCGTGCAAGCGACCCGCCAATATCAACAATTGTCATGGCAAGAAAATCCAGTAGGTCTGCCAACACTGGATGAAAACAGAAGTGCTTTGGTATTGCATGAAATCATCTTCCGCAAATGTGCAACGCCATCCACTCTTCTCCAACAACATGCGAATTTCGCCGCAGCTACTCGATTACCTCCCGTTTACGTACCGCTTTAAAGCCATACTATTGTCCCGATTTTTTGACCGGCACCTTGTATTCATCTGTCACAGGACGTAAGCCGGAAACATCCTTTGATCAGTAATTTTTCTTCCCGTGTGTTTTTCCTTTCAAGAATGAATTTTTCGTGAGCGCGTTGGAAGGCTTTGTTGAGTCTTATCGCAATAAGATGCATGGATTAACTTGATGAAGTTACATCGCATAGTAAAATTGCATTAAAATCATTTAACTTATTGCCAATTAAATCGCCCTTAATTCCAAGGTTGATTTGATAAGTCGAACTGAGCAAGGAGGTTGTTTCATATGCAACTAAATTTCCAGTGATTCCGACATCGATGAGAGTTGGTACCGACCTATTGTGGTGAAAGATTGGACGCGTGATGACAAGCCAAGTCCATACCGATCACACTAACCCAGGCTGGTATCTGTAAAGCAATGCCGAATTAAAAGAAGTATGGAAATTTTGTACCTTTGTTGCCTGTTCTACTTATTAGTTTGACGGTGCAACAACGCAGTCGAAAGCAGAATATAAAATCTGCGGAAAAAAATAAACAGAGACAAACATGACAAGCGCATCCAGCCGTATTTACCGGTTTACTCGTCCGCAACAAAACACCGAAACATCGAAGCTGAAAAGAACAAGCAGGGGCTGGAGAGATAGTTGCGGCAGCACATTGCGCCGTGCATCTCCCCAAGTGCGCACATGGATCAGTTGGGAGTTCTCCATGACCAAGCTGGTGGAGCATTTCACAGGCCGTCCTGTGCACGTTGATGTTCTTTCGGAGGGGCGCGCGCCGTATTTCCTGGACGAGCGGAGCCTGTTCGATACGGCGCAACAAAAATTTGGGCGGGTTCGAGAAATTGCATTGATGGATGGAGATATGCCATTACTTCTTGCGCGCACACTCATTCCCTCCGCGACAGCCCAAGGTCGAAATCGCCGATCCCTTCAATTAGGCAACAAGCCGCTCGGGCAACTATTGTTTCAAAAAAAGTCCCCGGTCTGGAAAACGCGCCAAATGGTCCTTCTAAATCGCTCCAGGCCGTTATGGAAAGCGGTTAAACGCGTTTTGCCGGCGGCGCCGGCCAGCCTTTGGGGACGAAGGACCATGTATCTGTTCCGCGGCCACCCGCTGCTGGTGACAGAAATCTTCTTGCCTGCCTTGCTTCAAAAAACGACTCCGTTGACCGATTTGCACCAGAAATTTCTGTTTTAGAAGAAGGCCGATTGCCGGGCGTGGCGTTTCAAGCCACATCGTTTACGCAGCACATTTGCTGTGCGACCTAATTAAAAAATTTCAAAAAATACCTATGTTGCCATTAGCCTTCACGCAAATCTCACGATTGCAAGATTGTTTGGAATCCGTCGGAATCAACGGCAGCCGGCCAGGTATTTTCCGGTTTCTCGACTCCAGTGCGAGCAAGGAAGTTCATGCAAGCGCGTTGGATATCACTGCGTTTTCGAAGCGCATATCACGCGTGATTCAGGAGAAGCTTGCGCCGCAAGAAGCAGTCTTGATCGTATTGCCGCACGGGCTGGATTATTCCGCGAGCCTGCTGGCCTGTTTCAGGGCAAATGTGGCCGCGGCGCCGATTGCTTTATCCGGGCCTGAACTCACGCCGCAAGAGATCAGCAAGATCCGGCAGATATCGGCAGAGTTGAAGCCGGCATTCCTGCTGACGGACCAAGAAACAGAGCGGCAGCTGCAAAGTCATGATTTGTGTGTTGCCGTGCCTCGCGCCATGGTCGGCGCCGTTGCCGCGGAGGCGGATACCACATCGGACATTCGGAAGGCAAGTGAAGACGACTTGGCCTTGATCCTGTATACATCGGGTTCTACCTCCGACTGCAAAGGTATCCCGCTAACTCACGGCAATACGTGGCATCAGATCGATGCGGCGACAAAGCAATGGGCTATCGATACAGGCAGCCATGTCGTCACCTGGCTTTCGCAATCGCACAACTTCGGCTTGCACTTCGGTTTGCTGGTGCCTTTCGTCAATGGCGCCGACTGCAGCTTCATTTATCCAGGTGACTATCTCAAGCGTCCCGGCTGCTGGTTTGACACAATCAAGCAGTTTGGCGCCACGCATATAGGCGCACCGAATTTCGCATTCGACTTCTGCGCCGAAGCCATCGACATCGACGAAGTTCTGCCGGATTGTCTCAAGACCCTGACCCATATCATCTGCGGCGGTGAGCCTGTCAGGAGAAAGACATACGAACGATTTTTCGAGAAATTCAAGAGCCTCGGTGCGACGAAGACGGCGTTTCGGATGCATTACGGCTTGTCTGAAACCGGTGCGATATCGACCTTGCAGGAGACCGATCAGCCCGATTTCGCTGCCCTGGACGCAGCGTCGTTTCGTTCTTCGAGACTTGCCGCCGGCACGTTCGGCGACGAGCAGGTGTACATCGCCAATTGTGGCCGGATTCTGGCCGGAACCGAGATTCGGATCGTCGCGCCTGATAGCTGTCTGTCGTGCGATGCGGAGCAGGTCGGTGAAATATGGGTAAAGTCGCCGGCAATGGCGCATTCTTATTTCGGCATGGCCGCATTCGGGTCGCAAGCGTTCGGCTGCACCATCGGCGATACCGCGGAGGCAGGGTTTTTCAGAACCGGGGATCTGGGTTTCGTGCGGGACGGCGCGCTCTATATTGCAGGGCGCCAAAAAGAAGTCATCATCGTCCGTGGGAAAAATCACTTTCCTACCGAGATCGAAGCAACGCTTGCCCAAGCCGCTTCTGAGCATGCACTTCCGGCAATCGTGTTCGGTGTTGAACATGATGGTGCTGAAAAAATCGTCGCGATACAGGAGATCGAACCATCGCTTACGCACAGCGCCTCCCAGGCGCTCGCCGGAGAAATGCGCAAGGCAGTCGCGTTCGCCCACGGGGTGACCTTGCACGACATCGTATTTGCACCCAAAGGCACGGTTGTCGGCCCCAGCGCAGGTAAGCTGAAACGAAGGCCCGTCAAGGAGGCGTACCAGGGCGGGCAAATGACGATTCTGTGGCGCGATACGGACGAGGGCGACGTGCGTGACGCTGATCGCCGCGATGACGGCCATGCGCAGGACGGCGAGCTGCTGCGTGTGCTTCGGGAACGTGTCTTTGTGAAGGTGCTCGGCGCACGCGCGCGCAAGCTCGACGACGGCGATGCGTTTTCCGAACTGGGCCTCGATTCCATGCAATGCATGCGGCTTGCCGGCGAAATCGAATCGGTGTTCCACATGTCCTTCAAGGCAACGCTGCTGTTCAAATATCAGACGCTTCGTGAGATTGCCGGTTACCTGGGGGCCGAGCCGGGCCAGGCCCGCGCACCGCAGCCTGACGCCGGGTCGGTTGGCGAACAATCTTCGGATCGGCAACTGCCCGATGACGCGATTGCCATCGTCGCGATGAGTTGCGAGTTTCCAGGGGCGAGCGACGGGCCGGATGCGTTGTGGGACTTGCTGGTTCGCGCAGGCGACGGTATCGGCTTGATCGAAGAGGAGCGCCCGGAAATTTGGCAGGCCATGCACACCTACCCGGGATTGATGGAAGAAGACATGCCCAAATGGGCGGGCCTGCTCAAGGACGTGGATTTATTTGACGCTGCGTTCTTTGGCATCTCGCGCCGCGAAGCCGAGTGCATGGACCCGCAGCAACGCAAGCTGCTCGAACTGGTCTGGAAGCTTGCCGAAAGTGCGGGCAACAATCCATTGAGCTGGGGCAAGCAGCGGATCGGTGTGTTTGTCGGGGTTCATAATATCGACTACGGCGAAATCCTGGCGCCAAGGCTCGATTTGATGGCCAGCAGCGGCGCCTACATCGACTCTGGAACGCACGCCTCCATGATTCCGAACCGCGTATCACGCTGGTTCAATCTGACCGGTCCGAGTGAAACCATCAACACCGCCTGCTCAAGCTCGCTGGTGGCGATGCAACGGGCAGTCGAGTCGATTCGCCGGGGCGAAAGCAGCGCCGCTATTGTTGCAGGCGTGAACTTGATCTTGACGCCCAAGGTCCTGTTGGCGAGCGCGAATGCCGGCATGTTGTCGAAGCAAGGGCGGTGCAAAACGCTCGATGCGAGTGCCGATGGATTCGTTCGCGCCGAAGGCATTGCCGGCGTCTTCCTGAAACCGCTGCGTCAGGCGCTGGAAGACGGGGACACGATCCATGCCGTGATTCGCGGCGCCGTCGTCAATCATGATGGCAGGTCCAATTCCTTGCGGGCGCCAAACGTCAATGCCCAGCGCGCGCTGCTCACGGCGGCTTACAGCCAGAGCGGGATCGACCCAGCGACGATCGGCTACATCGAAATGCATGGAACGGGCACGGCTTTAGGCGACCCGATCGAAGTGCAGGCGTTGAAGGAAGCATTTGAATCGCTCAATCCCACATTGCGCGACGGGCACTGTGCGTTGGGCTCGGTCAAGTCGAACATCGGCCATGCCGAATCTGCGGCAGGCATGGCAGGCATCATTAAAGTGTTGTTGGCGCTGCGCCATCGCACACTGCCGGCAACCAATCATTTCAAACAACTCAACCCGTTGATTGAGTTGGAGAACACGCCGTTCCGGGCGGCGCAATGCAATGAAGAGTGGATTTGCGCGACGGATGAATCGGGGCAGCAATTGCCCCGTCGCGCGGGCGTCAGTTCATTCGGCTTCGGTGGCGTCAATGCGCACGTGATCCTTGAAGAGTATTTGCCTGAAGAAGTGGCGTCTGTGAGTGTGCCGGCCAAGCGAGCCGACGCCGTGGCGGTGGTGCTGTCGGCCAGGACGCAGCCGCAGTTGCGGCTGCAGATGGCGCAGTTGCATGCGGCGCTGCGCGACGGCACGGCAGACATCGACATGACCGATCTCGCGTACACCTTGCAGGTCGGGCGGGCGGAATGGGAACACCGCGCCGGGTTTCTGGTAACGACCAAGGAAGAATTATGCAGCAAGCTCGACGAAACGCTGAACGGAAGCGATAACATCGAAGGCAGCTATCAAGGCAATGTTAAAACCGGCAAAGACGTATTTGAAGAAATCAATCAGGATGCCGAGTTGCAAGCCACTCTGTTAAAGAGAGCGAAAGACGGCCATTTGGCCAAGCTCGTCTCCTTGTGGGTCAAGGGCCTGACGGTGGACTGGGCCAAATTGTACGACGAGCGCAAGCCCCGGCGCCTGCGCCTGCCGACGTACCCGTTTGCCCGGGAACGCTACTGGGTGCCGGAAATCGATCCATCGGCCCGGCAGATGCAGGGCGGCATTGCCGAGGCAGCATCAAGCCAGTCCATCACCGCGCACGTCGCGCCGGTTGCCGGCACTGCGGCATTGGCAGGATCGGAAGCGCCCGCGCTGATGACGTTTGAAGAGATATGGCAGGAAGCAGCGCTTACGCCGGCGCATTCAACCAGCCTCGGCACGATCGTATGCTTTGTGAGCAGCGAACAACAACAGCAAACCGTGCGCCAGGCGCTGGCCGATGTGTCGCCGCAAACCCGGCTCATTTTTGTATCGCAACACGACGCCGGTGATGGTGCATACACGCCATCCTATGGTGTGCACACGTACGACGCCGCCAGCTACACCCAGGCGCTCACGCACATTCAGAGCAAGTATGGCGCCGTGGATGCGATCCTCTACCTGTGGCCGCTCGAATCTCCCGCGCTCGTGCAGGATGCACTGCCCATCGTCTACATCCTTCAGGCACTGGCGCAAACCAAACTGCCGTGCCCCCGACTGTTGCTGGCGGGCCAGGGCAGCGATGGTCAACAGCAAGCGTATCTGGAATCATGGATCGGCATTGAACGTTCATTGAGCCTTGTGCTTGCGCAGACCAAGGTGACGGTGGCAATTCAGGCCGGAGCGGATGCCGACATGCAGACCTGGGTCCGGCGGCTGTGGGCAGAGCTCACATCGATCAAGCCGCAAAGCGTGCTCTACCGCGAAGGCCAACGGTACATCACCGGCATTCATCCGTTGGTGCTGACATCAAAGGCTTCGCCGCTGCGCCGAGATGGCACCTATCTCATTACCGGCGGTTGTGGCGGGCTGGGCTTGCTCTTTGCCCGCCATCTCGCCAAGACCTACCATGCCAAACTGATCCTGACCGGACGTGCACCGCTGGACAGCGCCAAACAAGCCACGCTCGATGCATTGCAAGCCTTGGGTGCGCAAGTGCATTACCTGCAAGCAGATGTGGCAGATATGCAGGCGATGCGTACCGGCCTGGAAGCCGCCGACCAGAAATTCGGCGCGATTCATGGCGTCCTGCATTGCGCCGGTATTGAAGGGCAGCAAAGCATTCTCGACACAAAGGCCAGCCAGTTCCAGCAGGTGCTCGCGCCCAAGATCCAGGGTACGTTGGCGCTCGACGAGGTGCTGCGCGGCCAGCCGCTGGATTTCATGTGCTACTTCTCGTCTTCGTCGGCCGTCATCGGTGACTTCGGTTCCTGCGGCTACGCCATGGGAAATCGCTTCCAGATGGCGTATGCACACGAGCGCAATGCGCTGGTGCGTCAGGGGCTGGCGCAAGGCCATACGGTGGCGATCGGCTGGCCGCTGTGGGCGGACGGCGGAATGGAGTTGGGCCACAAAGACCAGGCGCACCTGTATCTCAAATCCAGCGGCCAGCGCGCGCTGGCTGCGCAGGACGGTATTGCACTCTTCGAGCGTTTGCTGGGGCAGGAAACGGCTAACCCGCTGGTGATGGCGGGGCAGCCCTCGCGCATTCACCGCTTTCTCGGATTGCACGCTACCGCCGAAGCGCAGCAAGCGGATCGCGTGGTTGCGGCCACTGCCGGCATCGCTCCCGGCAAGGGGCGTCACTCCCGGATGACGGGTTTTACGCTGGAACAGTGCATTCTCTGGGATCTCAAAGAGCAGACCAGCGCGCAACTTAAGATTGCGCGTGACGAACTCGATGCCGAAGAAAATCTCGCCGATTTTGGCTTTGATTCGATCAGCCTGGCCGAATTTGCAAAGCGCTTGAGCACGCACTACGCCATCGTGTTGACCCCGGCTATCTTCTTCAGCCATCCGACACTTGCGCAATTAGGGCAACACTTACTCGACGCCTATCGTTCCATCATGGGCGTGTTTTATGCGCCCGGCACCCAGGCAGGCAACGAGCCGGTTACTGCATCGGCACAGCATGTGCACACCATGGCGCATGTCATCGCGCTGGTCGAGGCGCCTGCTCCGGCGCAGCAGAGTGCCGCCGTTCAAACGGGCGCCATGCCAATCGATGCCAACGAGCCGATTGCCATTATCGGCATGAGCGGACGCTTTCCCGGTGCGCGTTGCGTGGACGATCTTTGGCGCATCTTGCAGGAGGGGCAGGAAGCCGTCGGCGAGATCCCGATGGAACGCTTTGATTGGCGCAAGCACTACGGCGACCCGGTAAAAGAACCCGGCAAGACCAATGGAAAATGGCTGGGCGTACTGCCCGGCGCAGACGAATTCGATCCGCTGTTCTTCGAACTGTCGCCGCGCGAAGCGCAAGTCATTGACCCGCGGCAACGGCTGCTGTTGCAAGAAGCCTGGCGCGCACTGGAAGATGCCGGTTACGGCAAGGAACAACTCGATTCCCATACTATTGGCACCTATGTCGGCGTCGAGCAAGGCGATTACCAGTATCTGGCAGGCGACAACGGCACCATCACGTCCAACCACGATGCGATTTTGGCGGCACGACTGGCCTATGTTCTCAATTTGCGCGGCCCGGTGCTGGCCATCAATACCGCGTGTTCGTCGGGTCTGGTGGCGGCGCATCAGGCGTGCCTGGGTCTGCGTGCGGGCGAATGCGATACGGCCATTGTCGCCGGCGTGAATTTGTTGTTGACCCATCACGCCTATATTGCAATGGGACAGGCCGGTATGCTCTCAAGCGACGGCAAGTGCCGTGCTTTCGACAAGCATGCCAATGGCATGGTGCCGGGTGAAGCGGTGGTAGCGCTGGTGCTCAAACGCTTGAGCCAGGCGCAAGCCGATGGCGACCCGATTCATGCGGTGATTCGCGGCAGCGGCATCAACTACGACGGCAAGACCAACGGCATCACCGCGCCCAGCGGCGCCGCGCAAACCCGGTTGCTGCAAGACACCTATGCCAAACATCACATCGCGCCGCGCGACATCAGCTATATCGTTACCCATGGCACCGGCACAAGGCTGGGCGATCCGATCGAAATCAATGCGCTGTACGACGCCTTCAGAAAGCATACCCAGGAACGTCATTTTTGCGCATTGACTTCGAGCAAAAGCAATCTGGGCCATACCTTGGCCGCCTCGGGGCTGGTAAGTTTGGTCGCACTGGTGCAGGCGATGCGGCACGAGATCATTCCTGCCAGCCTGCATTGCGACAACGAGAGCGATTACATTCCTTGGGATGACAGTCCTTTTTATCTGAACAAGACGGCCAAACCGTGGCCGGCGCAGGACAAGCCAAGATTGGGTGCGGTGAGCGCCTTCGGCATGAGCGGCACCAACGCGCACATGGTGGTGCAGAGCCATGAGCAAGAGCATCGCGCGCAAGGGGGCGTATCTGCGGCGCCATTGCATCTGCTTGCAGTATCGGCCAAGTCGCAGCAAGCGCTGCAGGACAAGGTGCGCGACCTGATTGAAGCATTGCAGCGTAAATCATGGACGGCACAGGAATTGCGGGCGATGAGTTACACCTTGCTCAACGGCCGCCAGCACTTCAGCCACCGCGCCGCAGTTGTAATCCAGGATCGAGATGATGCGCTGCGGGTGTGGCAGCAGCTGGGCAGCCGGGAAAAACTGCCCAACCTGTTTGCCGGCCATGTCAGCCGCGAGTTTGCTCCACAAAAGGCCATCGCGCAGTATGCATTGCAACTGCTGAGCCAGATGAACGCAGGCGGCCAAGATCGCATGCAGTATCAGGAGAGTCTGCATGCATTGGCAGATCTGTATTGCCAGGGATACGATTTGCCGTGGCATGAGCTGTATGGCGAGCACAGGCCGCAGCGCCTGAGCTTGCCGACCTATCCGTTTGCGCGGGAGCGGCACTGGGTCGCCATGGACCGCGGCGCCGTCCACAACGCCCCAGTCCCTGCTGGCAGTATCGAGACGCTGCATCCGCTGCTGCACGTCAACACTTCGGATCTCTCCGAACAGCGCTTCAGCAGCACCTTTACCGGCGACGAATTCTTCCTCGCCGACCACGTGGTGCAAGGCCAGCGCATCCTGCCCGGCGTGGCCCACCTGGAAATGGCGCGTGCCGCAGTCGAACGCGCACTCGGCGGCGACGCCGCCCAGATCCGGCTCGAACAGATCGTCTTTGCCCGGCCGCTGGTAGTGGGCGACACGCCGCTGACGGTGCACATCAGCCTGGCGCAGCAAGACAACGGCAGCGTGACCTACGACATCTACAGCCAACAAGATGACGACTGCATCGTCTACAGCCAGGGCAGGGCAGTCCTGGTACCGCCTCAATCGGCACAGGTGCTGGACCTGAACGCACTGCAATCGTATTGCACCCAGCCTGTTGCCGTAGCCGACTGCTACGCCATCTTTGCCCACATGGGCCTGGCCTATGGCCCCGCCTTCCAGGGGCTCACGCACGTCAGTGCAGGCTGGGATGCGCAAGCTCAGGTGCTGGCCATTGCACAGATCGCCATTCCACCCAGTGTGGCGCCTACCCGCAGCCAGTACCTGCTGCACCCCAGCGTGCTCGATGCCGCCCTGCAAGCCAGCATCGGCCTCATGGCAGGCGAAGGCCAAGCCGGCAAACCGGCCTTGCCTTTTGCACTCGAACAAGTGCAGATATTGTCCACCCTGCCCGAGACGGTCTGGGTCGTGGTGCGCTACAGCGCCGGCAGCGGCCCGCAACAAGCGGTGCAAAAGCTCGACCTTGACCTCACCGATGGGCAAGGACAAGTCTGCGT
>MESE01000079.1 GCA_001770855.1 Burkholderiales bacterium RIFCSPLOWO2_02_FULL_57_36 | reverse complement strand
GTCGTTCGTTGAAGAAGTACACCGTGATATTGGAGTCCATGGGGACGCCCGACCCCGTACGCCTTCGCTACCGTGAAATGCTTACCGAAGCCGTGGGACTGGTGGTCAGAGATAAAAACACACTCCAGGCCACGCTGGCGGTGCTCGACCTGACGGAGGCGTCGGCACCGGGATTTCAGGCTTTGCTCGCGGACGAGTTGAAAAACCTCGAAGTCTTCAACTGCGCTCGCTATCGACTGACCATGACCCAGACGGCGGCCTGGATAACTGCCGGAAGACCCAGTTGAGCCATCGTCTGGGCTATTGAAGTAGGTGTGGGGAGTCTGGGGCACTGCGATTGGCCTGCGCCCCTCGATCCACGCCGCCGCCAAGGCGCGCAAGGATCTGCCCGTCTCGATCACGTCGCTGTACGACAAGATCAACCACACCGAGCCTGGCATGGTGCGGGCCCTGGTCCAGGGCAGTGCCGAGCGGCTTGAGCCTGTCTTGCAGCCGATGCGCCACGGTCAGGTCGCGACCGTACCGGGCTACCGGGTGCGTATTCTCGATGGCAATCATCTTGCGGGTGCGCTTTCCACGTAGATTCAGGGGTTCCCGTTGGGTACTAGCGGAGCACCACGATTTTGTATCCAGCCCTTGTCTGCATTCAACGCCCATACCTTGATTTCCTCTACATAAGCTTGCTCCTCCTCCAAACCGATCACTAAGAGCTTGTGCCCAGGCGTAAACGATGAACGACCAAGGGCTGGGAGCTAGGTTCGTCAGAACTGGACGAGGCCATGGACAGGCTGCGGGTGCGGCTCCAGTGCAGTCCATGGCCGGGGCGTTCCATAAAAAAACCAACATTGGCCGACATTGGCCAAATATCGTGGTGCTGCGCTAATAGTGGCTATTGAAAGGGGCATGTCCTGTCCCTATGATGGGCCGCAACAGACATCTTCCATGCAAAACGCACCTCCGTCGCCCACATTCAAGCAAGATTTTCTGGCCCAGTGGCGCCGCCTGACTCCCACCTATGCGAGCCCGAACGACGGGCTGGTCGATACCTTCAAAAATGGCTTTCGTGAAGGCCTGGCGGCTTACTGTGCCCCCCTATGGATGGTGGGGTGGCTGGTCAAAGTCGCAGCCCAGCGCCTAGTAGTTCGTTTCATTAATGATGTTACATATCAAGCCACACCAAGGTCGAACTTGTTCCAACGGAAGACGACAGGTGATGCGTTGAATTCTTC
>MESE01000078.1 GCA_001770855.1 Burkholderiales bacterium RIFCSPLOWO2_02_FULL_57_36 | reverse complement strand
ACCGCCAGTTTTCCGATCGCAGCCGTTCCATCGTCAGCAAGTATACGTTTGACGATGCCTCGTCAGGCATTGTGACCGCCTGCCGTCTTGCCGCGCTGAACCGCAGAGTGCCTGCCTAGCCTTCGAAAGAACACAATGGAACTCAATGATCTGAAGCCTAAAAAAGATTCGCGCGCTGCCTTGCCGTTGCACACTAACTTTTCAGCGAAAGAAATACCCCGATTAAGGGATAAAGAAATGAGTGCTGTATTTACCTTTTCAACGGATGACGGCCATCCATCCGACATGAAAATGGCTGAACTGCTGGGCAAGAACGGTTTGAACGGAACATTTTATATTCCGATCACAAACCGCGAGGGGCTGCCTGTCATGTGTCAGTCGCAGATTCTGGATGTCGGCCGCCAATTCGAAATAGGTTCGCACACCTACGATCATTGTTACCTGAAAAACGTCGGCCTGGTAGAAGCAAATCGTCAGATAACGGAAGGAAAAAAACGGCTGGAAGACTTGCTGGGAAAGCCGGTGGCCGGGTTCAGTTACCCGGGCGGGAAGTATCGCGAAGCGCATGCGGCAATGGTGCAGTCCGCCGGTTTTGAGTACGCAAGAAGCTCCATGAATCTATGCTTCGATGCCGGCTTAAGCCGTTTCGAAATTCCGACGACGATCCAGTTTTATCCCCATACGAAAGCAGTTTATTTCCGCAATTTTCTCAAGGCAGGACGCTGGAACAAGCGCGCCGATGGACTACGGCTGGCATTGCAACACAATAGCTGGCTTGAACGAATGTATGCGCTTTTCGACCACTCTTGCGAACAGGAAAGCGTATTTCACCTGTGGGCGCACTCGGTTGATATCAACAGGATCAATGCATGGAACGATATCGATCGCTTCTTCGGATATGTCGCAAAAAAGGTGGCCGTGCAGAACCGGTTGACCAACCAGCAACTCGCTTCGAGAGAATATTTCATTTGAAACAGAAGTATATTTCCGAGGAAAGACGTTGAGCTTCTTTTTCAATAACCGGAATGAAGGCCGGCGCCTTGCATTTGTCGTTCGCCCTCGTCGATTCGACTGAGCGCTTTTCCGGGCCACGCAGCGCGACGCCTGCGCCGGTATCTCTCCATTTCCTGATTCCACATCGCCAGCGAATTCAGTTGCGACTTTAAAGGCCCGACAATCCTTGAATGTCCGCTCCGACCGGGGCCGCCATGCGTTGCGAGCCTCGGCAATGCCTTTGTCATTTTCTCAATGCTCCTGCTCTCCTCGTCGCCGACATGTGGCCAAGCATGGCCGTTACGGTGTTGTTTTTTTCGGCGTTCTAACGGCGATGCAGTCAATCATGGCCTTGTTCGTTGAGAGCTTGATTGTGCTCAACCGTGATTTGTCCTTTTTCAATAACATCGGTTCAAAGCAATAACAAATTTGACAGGGAGCTGTACGTAGGTGTTTCTTAGGTTGGACAAATGGTGGCTCATTCCCTGAAGTTTTCCTGCGCTCGACGCGCAACGACTATTCTTTTTTGTGCACTGCTAGCCGCATGTGGAGGTGGAGGTGGATCTTCCGAGGGGGTCAATGGTACCGGCCCTGCAAACAATCCCGGGGCAAGCACCTCGCCCGAGCCGTCTCCTGCAGCAGGAAATTCACCGCAAGCCGAGGATTCACTTGCTGTCGAGGCAGAGAGCAACCATACCTCCGCAGGCGGCAGGAACGTCATGCTTCAAGCATTCGGAAGCTTTTCCACCGAACCTCAATGGAGCCTGCGCTCCGGTGATCCGGGCAGCTTCGACAGCACGAGCGGTGCTGTCGTACGGTACATTCCGCCTCCGGCCGACACGCTCATTGCCGCCACCGAGGTCCATGTGACCGCAACGGCAGGAAGTGCATCGGCAACTGTACCGATCGCGATAACCAAGGCCGCCGCTTCGGGAACAGATGCTCCCGCGCCAACCAGTCCGGCAACAACAAGTCCTGAATCGTCAACCCCGACAAATTCCGCGCAAGCCCGGCTATTTTCAATCATGGCGCAGAATGAGCGTGCGACTCCCGGGGGCGAACGCATTACCCTTACCGCATCAAAACCATCTGCGGATGACACGGTTGCCTGGAGCCTGGACGCCGGTAGTCCAGGCAGCCTGGACCGTAGCGGCGGCGACACGGCACAGTACATTCCTCCACCTGCAGGTAGCGTCGCCGATAGTGTTGCTGTGGTTGTCAATGGCACCATCGGCGCCACGACGAAAAAGACAACGATTTTTCTTGAAGGTGCACGGGGATTGAGTCTGCTTGCCGGGAATGACTTTGGCGCAAGCACGGTCAATACATCAGGCAGAGCCGCCCGATTCCAGCGCCCGTACGGCGTGGCAAGAGATGCGCAGGGAAACCTGTATGTTACCGATGGTGGAAGGAGCATCCGCAAGATTACACCGGAAGGTTCGGTTTCCATGTTCGCGGGCACGGCAAATTTCAACTCCAGCGCCAGCGTTGACGGCACCGGTACATCAGCGCGTTTCGCCGGAATTAACGATATTGCGATCGATACCGCAGGGAATCTCTACACTGCGGATTCGTTCGACAATACCATTCGAAAAATCACGCCGTCCGGCGTCGTCACGACGTTCGCAGGTCAATATCGGCTCGCCGGAAATACCAACGGTACCGGAACAGGCGCACGTTTCGATGGCCCGTCCGGTATCACGGTGGATGCGGCGGGCAATCTATACGTCTCGGACACCGGCAACAAGATGATCCGCAAGATTACTTCCGCGGGCGTTGTCACGACCGTGGCGCAGGACGATCCCGCCGCGCCCATGCAATTCAAGCTGCTTTCCAGCCCCAGGGGTATCGCGGTCGATTCGACAGGCAATCTCTATGTAGTCGATCAAGCAAAGAGTGAAGGATTTTGCTGTGCAGAGAACGGTAATCGCATTTATTTCTCCAGCTCCGCCATACGCAAGATTACGCCTCAAGGGGTGGTGACAACCTTGGCGGGATGGCATGGGATGGGACAGGACAGTTATACGCAAGGCAATCCTGCCCATGGCAGCCAGGATGGAAGCGGAAATAATGCCATGTTTGAGAATCCGGCAGGAATTACGATTGACGCGTCCGGCAATCTGTATGTGACGGACAGCGGCAATAATACGATCCGCAAGATCACTCCGGCAGGTCTGGTCAGCACGTTGGCGGGTACGGCGGGCAGCAGAGGCAGCGCTGATGGCATTGGAACTTCAGCTCGTTTTTTTACGCCGCTCGACATTGCAGTCGATCCAGAAGGAAACCTGTACGTCGCGGATTCGTTGAACAGCACGATTCGGCAACTGGCGGCCGGCGGCGACGTCATCACATTGGCAGGCACCGCACTTCGCGCGGGGAACAGCAACGGCACGGGTATGTCCGCCTTGTTTGACGGCCCCGCCGGAATTGTCTCCGATGCGCAGGGTGATTTGTATGTGGCGGACAACTGGAACAACGCCGTTCGAAAAATCACGCCGTCCGGCGAGGTCAGCACTTTTGCGGGCAGCTCGGGGAGCTACGACTCAACAGCCTACCTTGCTGCACCGACCAATATGGCCATTGATGGGATTGGGAATGTATATGTTGGCAACCCCGCCTCGATTCGGAAAATTTCGCCGACAGGCGTCGTCAGCCTGCATCTCCAAATCGGACATACCAGCTTTGGCTTGGCGGGTGACGCCGACGGTAATTTATATACAGGGGATAAGTACGCAGGTATCGAGCGAATTTCGCCTGCCGGAGTCCGGAGCCCGATACTGGACAAACCGTTGCAAGCCGCCACGCGCAACATATCGACTGCGTTTTCCGCGGACAGGGCCGGGAATGTATACGTTTATATGACGGGAACGGGAGACTTCAAGAAAGTCTCCCGGGACCGGGTTGTCACAACAATCGGAACGGCACTTCCAGGCGGTTTTGGTTCGGCGGCGCCTGTGTATGTGAGTCAGTTAACGGTCGACGAACAAGGCAATTTGTATGTCTTGTATCGCGGGGCACGGACGATCGTTCAAAAAATTGCTCAAGATGGCGTCGCGAGCATCATTCTCGAATACGACCGGGACAGTACTTCCAGCGGCAATCATATTGATGTGACGAGAATTGCAACGAACGGTCTTAAAACCTTGGCAATCACCACCAATAACGGCATCTTTCTACTGCGCATGCCGTAGCAACAGGAGCACCTGCCGCTCTGGACGGTTTCATATCGACTCGCAAAGACCGACAGTCGATATTGCATTGCTGACGCAGTTTGCGCGATCTGGCCAAGCACGTCGTGCATGGTTGGGTTCGCGCTGACTGTATCGTCACTTAGAGCATGGTCCTTATCGCCAAACCGTTTCGCTGCCCGCCGCTCGCGACCCGAAACACAAATTAGACGGCGCGGGGCTGATGTTGATCCCGCGGACGTTCGCACGACCTCATAACTAACCGGCGCCACGCCGAAGTTGCCGGCGCGCTCATCACTTACCTACCGCATTCAGCCATGCCAGATTCAGGTTAGCGCTCATTGTAAGAACGAGCCAAGTTTCTGTTTCACGTGGCACCTGCCCTCCTCCATTCCCTCATGATTTACACAAACAATTTTTAAATTCACGTTTTAAAAAAATCTCTGCACGTCACCGCCTTGGTGAATCAATAACTGCTTTGTCAGCACAGCAATACAAGCTCCCATTAAGGAAAAAATTTCTCTAATTTATATCCGCAAGGAAACTATTTCCACACGGGAATGTCTTCGTCTTGGCTGCCTGGAATTTAGCCATTATTTTATTCAAGAAATTTTTTCCAAATTTGCATGACCTCTCGTAGTTTCTGTTCCTGTTGTCATTTCCCGTCGGAATGGCGCTATGCAATTAATTAATACGCTCCATGGAGCAATGAGGATCTATTTTGAAACGCATAACATTTTCATCTACCGCCAGCCTTATGGCACGCATCCTGGCGGGTGCGGGCCTCGTCATGTCGGTCGTCTCATGCGGAGGCGGCTCGGACCCGGCCACGAATGAAGACACGAGCTCCTCCAACAGTATTCAAGAGGCGTCGGCATCCGCTGATAATTCGAACATCGGTACGCCGCTATATGCGGCTGCAGTGACGACGACAAGCTGGACCAATTGCGCCAGCGAAGGCGGAACCTGCTCGTACTCCGGCACGCGCCAGGTACGCTATGGCGCCAACGGGACCTATGCCTACCGCACGGCGACCGGTCCGGTTCAATGTACCAACGTCGTGTTTGGCGATCCGGTGCCTCGCGTCACCAAAGCCTGCGCATACGCAACGACGGTAACTACGACAGAGCCGGATCCCGCGCCGGCCCAGACCTGGGCCAATTGTGCAAGCGAAGGCGGAACCTGTTCGTACTCCGGCACGCGCCAGGTACGCTACGGCGCCAACGGGACCTATGCCTACCGCACGGCGACCGGTCCGGTTCAATGTACCAACGTTGTGTTTGGCGATCCGGTGCCCGGCGTCACCAAAGCCTGCGCGTATGCGAGCACCACAACGACGGCGCCTGCGCCTGCGCCTGCGCCAACTCCTGCACCTGCTCCTGCACCAGCGCCAACTGCGGCCTGGACCAACTGCGCCAGTGAAAGCGGAACCTGCTCGTACTCCGGCACACGCCAGGTACGCTACGGCGCCAACGGCACCTATGCATACCGCACGGCGACCGGTCCGATTCAGTGTACCAACGTCGTGTTTGGCGATCCGGTGCCTGGCGTCACCAAAGCCTGCGCATATGCGAGCACCACAGCGACGGCGCCTGCGCCTGCGCCTGCCCCGACTCCAACTCCAACTCCGGCACCAACGCCGGCTCCTGAACCCTCGCCTGCACCTAACCCGACAGCAGTTTTGCCGATTCCGACCAACATTGCCAACGGCGCCACCATCAGTCTGCAATGCGGTCAAACCTACCAGGGCACGCTGGACCTGAACGGCAAATCCAATGTCACGGTCCGCACCACCGGAACCTGCGGCAAAGCCAG
>MESE01000077.1 GCA_001770855.1 Burkholderiales bacterium RIFCSPLOWO2_02_FULL_57_36 | reverse complement strand
CACGAGAACCCCTACTTTCGGATGCTGCACAACAGTTGGGGCAAAAAGCTGCGCGAGGTATTTGACAGCATCGAAGACCCGATGTGGAACGGCGGCGAGACCCAGGTGCCGCTGCGGACACCGCTGACGAGCACCCAGCCCTTGAAAAAAATCAGCTCGCCCGAAGAAAAACTGATTTAATTAATCGCACCAACTTCATTTCTCCAGCCCCAGCATGGCCGCAGCCCCTTATGGGCCGCAATGCCAAAGCGAAAACCCCCTGGGGAAACTCTGGACGAGTCAAAGCGGCAGTCTGTGAGAACAGCAGGCTGGACAGTCATCTGGCGGGAGGGCGCCAATGCCGACCTGTCTTCCCGTTTCGCCAGGGTGCTGGTGCCACTGCCCGTATTTGCTGCGACAATTCGGCTCCCCCTGAATTTTGAACCACCGATTCCTGTGAGCGCCTCCCATGTCCAGCTACCAAGTCCGTCCCGCCACCACCGACGATGCCAGAACCATCGCTGAAATTCACGTCGCCTCCTGGCAAGCTGCATACAAAGACTTCATGCCCGAGGAAGACCTGAAAAAAATCTCGGTTGAAAAACGCCTGGCATTTTGGCGCGAGGCCATCGAATACAGCGAACCGCAGTTGCTGGTGGTGACCGAAGGCGAGCAGATTGTCGGCTTCGTTGGCTTTGACCGTTCGCGCGACAAGGGCAGCAAATCCACCACCGGAGAAATCTGGGCCTTGTATGTCAGGCCTTCGCACTGGCGCAAGGGCGCCGGCCTGGCGCTGTGGGATGGTGCGCGGGATGGTCTGAAGGAAGAGGGCTGCACACAGGTCACCTTGTGGGTGTTGCTGCGCAATGAACCCGCCCTGGATTTTTTTGAGCATGCCGCCGGCTTCAAGCGCGAGATGCCCTCCCTCAAGACGGTCGCCATCGCCTCGGTGAAACTCGAAGAAATCCGCCTCAAGCGCGCAACACTACACTAGTACCACAAATCCACCTGGAGAAATTCATGACACATGATTCAGACGCCCGGCCTGTGGAGGGTAATACCGCCTACGGTTTTCACCTTCGCCTGAAACGGGGGGATTTTTCAACCCTTGTCAATCAAACCATCGAAGCACTGAAGACGGAAGGCTTCGGCGTGCTCACTGACATTGATGTCCAGGCAACGATGAAGGCCAAGCTCGGCATTGACGTGCCTTCCTATCGCATCCTTGGCGCCTGTAATCCGCCGCTTGCGCACCGTGTGCTGACGGCCGAACCCGACATTGGGCTCCTGTTGCCCTGTAATGTTGTTGT
>MESE01000076.1 GCA_001770855.1 Burkholderiales bacterium RIFCSPLOWO2_02_FULL_57_36 | reverse complement strand
GCTAGCGGGCCTTCTATGAAGGTCCGCTCGTGTGCCCCCCTCTGGGGGGCGTAAGGCAAAACCACGTTCTACGAACGTGGTTCATTTACTGCGAGCTTGACCCCTTTATCGCGCTTTAATTCCATTGATAAAGACTCCTTTTGCTAAACCACTGGGTTTTAAAAAATGAAAACCACCTTTTTTTTCTTGGTGTATATATAGGCGCTAGGTTCGATTCATAAAAGTTCTTTATTAAATCAAGAATAGTTAGCAAGCGAGTTCGTTCAATTTCTGCGGATTCGAAAGTTCGAGTATTTCTTTTCCAACTGTCGTGTGCTACATCTCCTCTCCGTTTTCCATACAGATTTAGTTCTTTAAGTAAAACTGGATCGAGTTCGTCACTAAAATATCCCATTAACGCCGATAGCACCTGAATAGAGTTCTCTTTAACACCATTGTTGCCTTCAATGAACTGCCGGCCATATCCTAGCGCTTGCTGAGCTAAATCTTTGAAATCCGTAGTCTCCGCATTTTTGATTGATGCGTCGTCACCTAGTCCTGTAGCAGTCCATTTTTTTGCAATTTGCTTCTTCAATATGAAAAGGAAAATCAAGGATGCAAATTTTGAAGTTTCAATTTTTCCAGCCTCGAAATCCTGATCTAATATCTTTAAGGTTTCTTTAGCTTTAGCCTCAAAGTATCCTTCAAGTTCAGCATGGGATAGCAATCGAAAAGCCGCTAGGCTGTCAAAATCAGGAAGTGGTACCTGAACTGGTTCACTAGAATTTAATGCGTCTTGTTCAGCCTTAATAATTGGATCTAAATATTTTTTTATTAATTCATCACATCTTTGGAATAAGTGCTCAAAGGGACTAAGCGTACTCATTTACACTAGCCTCCTTTGAGCATCGTCGAATCGACGGCCAAGTTCATTAGCGAGTTCTTCGCCCCAAATTCTATATCTGGTACTAGTTGCCGTAGGAGTTTTTGTAGTTCTTTCAATTGCATTTTTAAAGTTCTGATTTTCAGTGCAAATTGTTTTGAAGCGCTGAACAATACCTGCTTTATGATCGATCGCTGAAGCTCTTAAAGTGCTATCAGAGAAATACCTAGAGATAACATCAAAAATTGCGCGATTAATTCTTGGTTCAAATTTTTCGCCGTTCCATTTCTTAAAGCTATCTTCGCCAAATATTTCTTTAGTCGTAATTAGTGAATCATTTAGCTTGCTTAAATCTGCATCAAGTGTCGCAATCTCCGCATTCCAGTTAGTGTCATAAAAAATAACTGTATCGTCTAAAAAGGTTTTCAAGTTACCTTTGTAGGTATTTAAGAAACGCTCAAACGCAACAAATCGAAGTACCAGTTCTACATCACGCATTCGCCTATCTAATTTTTCACCAAATATACTTTTATATGGTTGGCTAGACTGAATAAAATCATCTATATAGTCGAGTAATTTTCCTCCATGCAGAGCTTTGCGCAGCTCTTGGGATGAAAGTGGAAGACTGCCACTATTTAATCTATAAAAAACTGAATATAGATAGTCCTCTGTAGGCCAATTTCTAATAATGACTGTTCTGATAGGCTGATTTTCAATGACATCAGTGTCCTCGCGGCTCAACTGCGAGAATTTTGATCCGTTAAGGTCTTTCCTAATAGTTAGTCCATTTAACTCGAACTCATCTCGCATAAAGCTTGATATCGAGAATAAACGTTGTTTTCCATCGATAACTATATAACGTCCTTTGTTTGCTCGATCCTCTGCCAAGACCACGTTTGGTATAGGGAAGCTGCATAGAATTGATTCAATGAGCTTACTTTTTCTAGCCAAATCCCATGCCTCTCGCCTCTGAAATTTTGGATCTAGATTAATATTCTTTTTATCTATTTGTCGAAACAGCGTCTCTACAGTCCAATCAGTATTAAAAAGAACAGCGTCTCGACTTTCCTCTTTTGTTGGATGTACGTCCTCTTCTGATTCTTGCTGATCTAAAGGGATTATTTCTTCATCGTCAGACATTTCTAATTGTGCATTTTCCATTTTGCTATCCGCAATTTAAATGAATCAGAACCAAAATAACTACCAGCTCTTTTATTTACTTCCCCCAACTATCCTTCAACGTCACCGCCCGATTAAACACCGGCTTCCCCGCCTTAGAATCCACCCGATCCGCCACAAAATACCCATGCCGCTCGAACTGGAACTTGTCATCCGGCTGCGCATTCGACATCCCATGTTCCAGGTAGGCGGTAATCACTTCTTTTGAGTTCGGGTTCAACGCCAGCTTGAAATCCTTGCCGCCCGCATCCGGGTTCGGGTCGGTGAATAGCCTGTCGTACAACCGCACTTCGGCTTCGACCGCATGTCTGGCGCTGACCCAGTGGATGTTGCCCTTGACCTTGTAGTTGGCGCTGCCTTCGGTGCCGCTCTTGCTGTCGGCGAAGTAGTTGCAGTGGACCGCGATCACGTTGCCGTTGGCGTCCTTGTCGCAACCGGTGCATTCGACCACGTAGCCGTAGCGCAGCCGCACCTTGTTGCCGGGGTAGAGGCGGAAGTAGCCTTTGCTCGGCACTTCCATGAAGTCGTCCGCTTCGATCCACAGCTCTTTGCTGATCTGGAAAGTGCGGTTGCCGCGGTCCGGGTGGTGCGGGTGGACCGGGGCGCTGCATTCGACTGATTCGTTGTCCGGGAAGTTGTCGATGATGAGCTTGAGCGGGCGCAGCACGGCGGTGGCACGCGGGGCTTTTTCATCGAGGTCGTCCCTCAGGGATCCTTCGAGCGTGCTCATGTCGATCCAGCTGTCGGACTTGGCCACGCCGATGCGTTCGGCAAAGAGCTGGATCGCTTCGGGCGTGTAGCCGCGGCGGCGGATGCCGACGATGGTGGGCATGCGCGGGTCGTCCCAGCCGTCGACGATGTTTTCTTCGATCAGTTGGCGTAGCTTGCGCTTGCTGGTGATCGCGTAGGTGAGGTTGAGGCGCGCGAATTCGATTTGCTTCGGCAGCGGATGCTTGAAGAAGCCGCCTTCGGCGCAGCGTTCCAGCACCCAGTCGTAGAACGGGCGGTGGTCCTGGAATTCGAGCGTGCACAGCGAATGGCTGACGTATTCGATCGCGTCTTCAAGCGGATGCGCGTAGTCGTACATCGGGTAGATGCACCAGTCGTCGCCGGTGCGGTGATGGTGCGCGTGGCGGATGCGGTAGATCGCCGGGTCGCGCATGTTCATGTTGGGCGAGGCCATGTCGATCTTGGCGCGCAGGATGTGCTCGCCATCCTTGAACTCGCCGGCCTTCATGCGGCGGAACAGGTCGAGCGATTCCGCGGCGGGGCGGTCGCGGTAGGGCGAGTTCTTGCCCGGCTCGTTGAAGTTGCCGCGGTGGGAGGCCATTTCTTCGGCGCTCTGGCTGTCGACGTAGGCATGGCCGGCGCTGATCAGGTATTCGGCCATCGCGTACATCTTGTCGAAGTAGTCGCTGGCGAAGTACAGGTGGTCGCCGCCTTCATCTTTCCAGCCGAAGCCGAGCCATTGCACGCTATCGATGATGGTGTCGACGTATTCCTGTTCTTCCTTCTCGGGGTTGGTGTCGTCGAAGCGCATGGTGCAGCGGCCGTCGAAGTCGTTGGCGAGACCGAAGTTCAGGCAGATCGATTTGGCATGGCCGATGTGCAGGTAGCCGTTCGGCTCGGGCGGGAAGCGGGTGATGATCTCGGGCAGCGGCAGGCCGTGGTCATCGGTGCGGTTGGCGTATTTGCCGGACGCGATGTCGGCTTCGATGATGCCGCGTAGAAAGTTGGAGATGGCCGGCGCATTTGCGCTGCCTTTGTTGTCGTTGCTCATGAATATGCTTCTTGAAATGCTTCTGTGGATTAAGGGTTGAGCGCATTTTACCGTAGCGGGTGCGAGTGCTTGATTTCGCCGTAACAATGCGAGGTAAATGCTTGATTTTTATCACTGTATTTAAGATTGAAAATCGATTAAATACAAATTGATGCGAATTTCATAATGCGGTGGCGAGTTTTTCAAAACCAGCATGCCGATCGATTTTCGGTCCGATTCCTGACCCGGACATTGATTGAACTCCAAAACCGGATGTAGAAGGCCGTGACCCGGTTTGCCATTTTATTGGAATTCCGTTCGGCCCTGTCACCGAGACAGGACACGTGATTGCGCCGGCGACAGGCAGGCGCGGCAGTTCCATCGGAACCGTGATTACATTCAGGTGAAGGAGCGACACATGAGCGTCAAACGTGAAGACTTGCTGGCTGCCGCCGCAGTGGGCGTGGTGCAGTACACGCAGGTCGATCCGTTACTGATCTTTTTGCTGCAGCGCGATGTGAACCTGCAGCGTGAAGCGATGCTGAAAGAAAAAAGGCCAACGCGCACGAGCGGCAGGGACGTGGCGTTTTACATGCTGGCGCTGCTGGTCATCGGCGTGGCGACGGCGCTGATCGCGATCTATACCAGGCTGGCATTCAATGCACTCGGCGCGGGAGGCCTGCTGTGGTTCATCGGGTTGTACATGTTGTTTACGCTGGCGATGGCGACCTGGTTCGAGCGCCGCCAGATCGGTGCGGCGGTGCGGATTTTCGTTACGTCGGTGATTGCGTTGCTGCCGCTGGCGGTGTTTGCTTCGCAAAAATTCGCTTTGTAAGGTTCATGCGGTTCGCTTGACCAATGACATTGGCCGGTCGGTCGCATGTTGGAACTGTCATGACCAACACTCTCGTCACTCTCGGGCTTTGGGTGCTATCAAGCGCGATGCCGCTATCTGCGGCGATCGCGCAGACCTGCAGCAAACAAAGTCCTCCGCATACGATTGCCTTGCTGGAGTTGTATACGTCCGAAGGCTGCAGTAGCTGTCCGCCAGCGGATAAATTTGTCAGTAACTTGCGCAATACAGGCTTGCACGCGGACCAGGTGGTGCCGCTTTCGTTGCATGTGGATTACTGGGACTATATCGGCTGGAAGGACCCCTTCGGCAAACGGATATTCACCGAACGGCAGCGCTGGCTGTCGGATCTGGCCAATACGCGAACGATCTACACGCCAGAGATATTCGTGGCCGGCCGCGAGGTGCGGAATTGGGCCTCTTCATGGCAAGGCGGCGTTGCAGCATCGGTCAAACGAATCAATGCGCAGCCTGCGCGAGCCGATATCGGCTTAACGGTGGGCAAAGTCGCATCGGGCGGCGTTCCGGTGGAAATCGATATCAAGGCTGCGCAAGGCGGCAAGCTGTTCGTGGCGCTGTATGAAAACGGCTTGGCAACCGAGGTCAGGGCCGGCGAAAACCGCGGCGTTACACTCAAACATGACTATGTCGTGCGCGACTGGGCCGGCCCGATCGCAGTGGCAGGTGATGGGCGGGACGGAAAGATAAAGTTGAAGCGCTCACTCGCGGCGCCAGGCAATGCAGTGGCCAAAAACCTCGGCGTGGCCGCGTTTGTACAGAGCGACAAGGGGGAGATATTGCAGGCGCTTTCGCTACCGCTTTGCAGTGAATAGCGAGAAAAAAGGCATCGAACGATGCCTTTTTTGTTTCGTGCGCCCAGCATGGGCGCACTCCTGTGGGTGAAAGTCCCGCCGCGAGCTGACCACAGTGAGCGAAGTGAAGCGCAACTGCGGAAG
>MESE01000075.1 GCA_001770855.1 Burkholderiales bacterium RIFCSPLOWO2_02_FULL_57_36 | reverse complement strand
AATGATATTTCAGGATCCGATGATGACCTTGAACCCCGTCTTGCGCATCGATACGCAGATGATCGAAACCATACACGCGCACCAGAACGTCAGTGCCGGCCGCGCGCGCGAGATGGCGCGCGATGCCCTTGGCCGGGTCGGGATTCCCTCGCCGGACGAGCGTCTGCTGGCCTATCCGCACCAGTTCTCCGGAGGCATGCGGCAACGGGTCGCGATTGCCATCGCTTTGCTCAACAAGCCTGATCTGATCATTTGCGATGAGCCGACTACGGCGCTCGACGTGACGATCCAGGAACAGATATTGTGCGAGATGCAGACGCTGTGCCGCGAGACGGGCACGGCGTTGATATGGATCACGCATGATCTATCGGTGGTGGCCGGACTGGCAGATTCGATCTGCGTAATGTATGCCGGGAAGATTGTGGAAAACGGCTCCATCTCCGATGTTCTTGACAGGCCGAGGCATCCGTATACCGTCGGCCTGATCGGCTCCATTCCGAGCCGGAATACGCGTGGACAACCGCTTGCCCAGATACCGGGTTCCACCCCATCCCTGCTCAATCTGGGCGCGGGCTGCGCGTTTCGCACCAGATGCGAACGAGCCTCCGGGGAGTGCGAGAAAGATCCTGTCCTGACCAAGCGCAATGGACGGTCGGTCCGTTGCTTCCACCCTGTTGCCGAATCCTGAAGGCGGACCAGATGAATCGTCAAAACCTGCCAAATCCTGCCGTTACGCCGATACTGCGCCTGGAGAAGGTCAGCAAGAAATTCGAGAAATCCCTGGATGTTGCCGCGAAGGTGGCAAACCTGTTTGGCGCGGGGATCAGGCAAGAGATCGTGCATGCCGTCGATGAGGTATCGCTGGACGTTTATCCGGGCGAAGTCGTGGGGCTGGTCGGCGAATCGGGCTGCGGAAAATCGACCCTTGGCCGCATGGCGGTCGGGTTGCACGGCTTGAATTCCGGCGCGCGATTCTGGAAGGGCGAAGATCTCGACAAAATGGATACGAAACAAAAACATGCAACGCGGCTGGCGATCCAGATGATCTTCCAGGATCCGTATGCTTCGTTGAATCCGAGGCTGCGCGTATCGGACATTGTCGGTGAAGCGCCGGTGGTCCATCGCCTGGTCGGCCGTGCCCAGAAAAAAGAATACGTTGAAAGCAAGCTTGAGCTTGTGGGTCTGGACCCGCTCATGATCGATCGGTTTCCGCATCAATTTTCAGGAGGGCAGCGCGCCCGCGTCGGGATTGCGCGCGCATTGGCGGTCAATCCGGAATTCCTTGTTTGCGATGAAGCGGTTGCCGCGCTGGACGTGTCGATTCAGGCGCAGGTGCTGAACCTGTTCGTGTCACTGCGCAATCGGCTGAACCTCACCTACCTGTTCATCAGCCACGATCTGGCCGTGGTGCGGCACCTGTCGGATCGGGTCGTGATCATGTACCTGGGGCGGGTTCTCGAGTCTGCAGCGTCGGACCAGATTTTTTCGCGGGCGAATCATCCGTATACCCAGGCCCTGCTGGCGTCGGCGCCCGAACTCACGACTAAGAAAAAAGTGTTCGTCGGCGTGCGCGGCGAAATTCCCTCGCCGTTGAATCCGCCTTCCGGCTGTCACTTCCATCCGCGCTGCATTCATGCGATGGAACGATGCAAGACGGAGCGGCCGCCCTTGCTTGAAGTCGCACCGGCGCATTTCTCGGCCTGTCATCTGAACGAAGACGCTGCGTCGAGCCGAATGAGTCGGCTGGTTCAGATTGCGCCGGCCAACGATTTGCGGAAAAAAGCACGCACCGGCGCCGCATCGTGACCATCATGGCGCTCCGCGACGGCGACGGGATGGGCATTGCCGCGTTATCGCGCCGGCATCCGCTACATCCGCTACATCAGCTACTGACGCATATGGACGGACGATCATGCAACTCTTCCCGCATTCCCTGACCGGAATCCGCGCATTCAACGCCGCGGCGAAGCATCTTTCCTGTTCGCGCGCAGCGGAGGAATTGTTCCTGACTCAAAGCGCGGTAAGCAAGAATCTGCAATCGCTGGAAGAGTATTTAGGCGTCAAGCTCTTCACGCGCGTGCATCAAGGCCTGGTGTTGACCGATGCGGGAACGACCTATTGGGAGGCAATCAAGCCGGTCCTGTCGATGCTGGCGGACGCGACGGAAAAGGCGCGCATGCTCGACCCTGACCATGCGGCGATCTATTTGGGCGTGCAGGCTACGTTCGGCGAGAAGTGGCTGATGCGGCGTATCGGGGAATTTGCCCGGCGCTATCCCGATGTCGTGGTCCAGTTCGCTCCTCGACCGGGGGCGACATCCGAACGCACTGCCTTCTCGGCAGAAATCCGCGCCGGACGCGGCACTTGGAATGGGATGCATGCCCATTATCTGATGGGGCAAGAACTTTTCCTGGTGTGCAGTCCGGCGCTGGCAAGTGGAATGCAGGAAAGAGGTGCTGCGGAACTGTTGAGATTCCGCTTGCTGGAGCACGTCGACCTGCCACAGATGTGGGACCGATGGTTTTCCGCGCAACAGGTCCGAATCTACGATGGCCGGAACACGCAACGCTACGAGCGATTTTCAGTGATGATTTCGGCATTGTTGGCTGGCCTGGGCATCGCGTTGATGGCGCGCTGTTTAATCGAAGAAGAGTTGCGCGAGGGGACGCTGATCCTGCTGGTCGAGCAGCCGATGAAGACAGAGTATGGGTATTACCTTGTCTACCCCAGGGACCAGTATCCATCCATCGCATTGGAACGATTTTCCGATTGGTTGCTGGAGACATGTGCGGAGTCGACGGCGTGTTGAGCGCCTCGTTGGGCCGCCATCCATTCCAAAATGGAATGCGCGTTCGCGTTTTTATCGATTGCGGTTGAAATCCGCTGCAGCGATAGTGATTGACAGAGATAGCGAAATCGCGCCAGGAGCATCAATAATCAATTTTCGATTTATCCAATATGCGTAACTTGAACCTACCGAAGACTTCCATGAAACTACTTGAACCGATCCTGGAACTCCAGCCTGAAATAATGAAAATCCGGCGCGACCTCCATGCGCACCCGGAACTCAGCTTTGAAGAAGTACGGACATCGGAAGTGGTTGCCGCGAAATTGGCGGAGTGGGGCATTCCGACCATTCGCGGGTTGGGCGGAACCGGTGTCGTCGGAATCGTGAAAAGCGGCACTTCCGATCGGGCCATCGGTCTTCGCGCAGACATGGATGCATTGGCCATGCAAGAGGAAAATTCATTTCCGCATGCATCGGTTCATCAAGGAAAGATGCATGGGTGCGGCCACGACGGGCATACGGCGATGCTGCTCGGCGCGGCACGGCATTTAAGCCGGAATCGGCATTTCGATGGCACTGTCTATCTCATTTTCCAACCGGCCGAGGAGGGCGGAAACGGCGGCGCCAAAAAAATGATCGACGATGGTCTTTTTGAGAAATGTCCGCTCGATGCTGTTTTTTCGATGCACAACTATCCCGGTTCTCCGGTCGGCACATTTGCGGTACGCAGCGGCGCCATGCTGGCCTCGTCCAACCGATTTGAACTCCGGGTCCGGGGAACGGGGGCGCATGCCGCTCAACCTCACAAGGGAAACAATCCACTGTTGGTTGGAATACAAATTGCCCAGGCATGGCAAACGATTGTGGCGGCCGGCAAGAACCCGATGCAGCCCGCGGTACTGTCGATAACCCAGATACACGGCGGAAGCGCCACCAACGTGATACCGGAACAGATGACCATCAGCGGTACGGTTCGAACGTTTGCGACGGATGTCCTGGATCTGATTGAACGCCGCATGAGAGAGATCGCGGAACACACGGCAGCCGCGTTTTCCGCGACAGTGGATTTCGAGTTTGCGCGCGACTACCCGCCGTTGATAAATCACCAGGCAGAAACCGATATTGCATCCGACGTGATGCGCTCGATCGTTGGGGAAAAGAATGTAAAAACAGACGTCGAACCGGCGATGGGTTCCGAAGACTTTGCATTCATGCTGCAGGAAAAACCCGGGTGCTATGTGTTGATCGGAAACGGAGATGGCGAAGACAGGGAGTTCGGCCATGGATTGGGTCCATGCGATCTGCATAACCCCAGCTACGATTTCAACGACGCGCTTTTGCCGATTGGCGCAACGTACTGGGTGCGACTGGTGGAGCATTATTTCGAACAAGAGGGTCGCGGTGGTTCGAAATAATTTATCTGCAGTTAAATTTAGCAACCTTGTCGAGCGATCAAAATGGAACAACAACAAATAAACCTGACCAAGCTGCTTGCCAACTGGTGCGCCGACTATACGCTGCGCTTTCCCGCGTCAGCCATCCGCAGTGCCGAGCTGGCCATCGCCGATACCGTCGGCTGCATCCTCGCCGGCGTGGAGGATCCCGCGTCCGTGAAGGCCGGCAACACGATCCCGGACGAAAAATCCGGCCCGTCGCGGAAATCGAACTCGGTCCGGCATGCGTTCCCGGTATCGGCGCGTGACGCCGCTGCAGTCAATGGCTGCGCCGCCCATGCACGGGAACTCGATGACAACGTGATGCCGGCAGTGATCCACTCGAGCGCTGTGCTGACCCCGGCGCTGTTCGCGCTTGGCGAGGAAATCGGCGCCACCGGCGCCGACGTCGTGCGTGCCTTCATCGTCGGCATGGAAGTCAATGCGCAGATCGGCAAGCTGGTGAACCCGAAACATTATGAATCGGGATGGCATACGATTTCCACCATCGGAGTCATTGGTACGGCGGCAGCGTGCGCGTCGCTGATGAAGCTCGACAGTGAAAAAATTATCCACGCGATGAGCCTCGCATTCAGCATGGCCGCTGGAAGCAAGCTTCAGTTCGGCGCGGAGGCCAAACCGATGCACTCCGGATTTTCGGCGCAGGGCGGCATCTGGGCGGCGCAGCTGGCGCAGCACGGGTTCGAGGGAAACAAGGATGTGTTGCAAGGGAAATGGTCGTTCCAGGAACTGTATGCCGGCGGCGAAAGCGATGGCGTGTTCCAGCCGTCGCTGTTCCCTGATGCGCTGCTGGCCATCGACGAATTTTCACCGGTAGCCAAGCTTTATCCCTGCTGCGGATCCGCGCATCTCGGGATCGACGCAATCCGGGCGCTGCAGGCCAGGCAGGCGTTCGATCTGGACGACATTATTCGCATCGATGTTCACATGTCGAAAATCATGACCGACAATGTTCGCTACAAGATACCGGCCAATGAAAAGGAGGCGCGATTCAGCATGCCGTATTGTGCCGCCGTGACGCTTGTTCACGGCATGCCGCGCTTGTCGCATTTCACAGCGGATGCGATTTCGCAGCCTGATCCCGCCGTGGCGCGCCTCATGCCGCTGGTGCAAACCCACGTGCGCAATCCGTCGCCTGAGGTTATTGCCAGGAAACTGATATTTCAAGGGGACTGTCTTGTTGGAGTTCACTTGAAGAATGGCGAGGTACTGAAGCAGATCGCCGAGCATCCCAAGGGCTGCCGCGAAAATCCGCTGACCGCGGAGGAGCGACACACCAAGTTCATCGATTGCGTGACGCCTTGCCTGGGCGACGCGCGGACAAACGAGATTTATTCCATATTGCTCGAATTTTCCGGCCTGTCTGCAATCGATGAAGTAACGCGGACTTTCGCGCGGAACCAAGGCCATTCTTGATCGTTCCGTAAATTACGCCAGCGAATTG
>MESE01000074.1 GCA_001770855.1 Burkholderiales bacterium RIFCSPLOWO2_02_FULL_57_36 | reverse complement strand
TGACCACGTCGTCCCGCTCCACATAAGCGTCTACGGTGACCGCCTTCTTGCCGGTATTGGTCAGCGTGATCTGCCACACCCCGTTCGGTGCGGTAGCCGTCTTGTCGTCAAAACTGAACGTGGGCGCGACCGCGAGCAGGGCGCAGGTGCCGCGCTGGCCGGTGGCAACAGTCTTCGGGTAAATCAGCGCGCACAGCGGCTGCTTGCCGCCGCCCGTCCACATCCTCGACTCGCCAAACTTCAGCGGCGGCAAGGCCGCGCGCCCCGGTGGGGTGATGGCGATCTCCAGGCCGTCGCGGTCTTCCTCGACCCAGATTTCCACAAAACTTTGGGTCGAATCGTCGGGTAGCGCCCGCCAATGAAGCACAACTTGCTCATTTTTTAGTAGCGTCGCATTGGCGTGCGTGCGCAGCTGGTAGCTGTTGCCGGCAGCCAGCGCGATCTGCAGGCGCCCTTGCAGCAAGCCAATCAGCTCATCCATCGCAGCTTCCAGCAGCGATGTTCCATCATGCGGGCCGGCCAGCGTGCCGAAGCTGATGTTGGCCGTCACCTTGGCGTCGGCGGCGCAGCGAGACAGCACGTACATCAACCCGTCGAGCACATGCACGTTCATGGAACCACCAGACGTATCTCTCACCGTGTCGTAGTCCAGTTGTACGGCAATCAAGGCCGCACGGCTGGCGTCGTCATCGGCCAGCGCCCAACTGGGTGGTGCGTCGAAAGTGGGTGGCACATTGGCCATCTGGGCCAGCAGTGTGCACGGGCCGGCCGCCAGGTCCATGACATGGGTGCCATGGCTGACTGACGTATCCAGCGCGTGAAAGAAGTGCTCGCGCCTGGGCATCTTCCTGCCCAGGGTAGACAGCCCCAGCGCAACGTAGACCGCGCTTTCGTCCACCAGGCCGTTATAGGTGTTGGCCTGCATGGCGGCATTGATGTCGGCAGCGGTTAACTCGTGGCCATAACCCATGCTTTCGGGCGTACGTCCCTTGCCCTGGGCGTCCTGCCGCCAGAAGTAGCGGGTGCGCGCCTTGCCCTGATGAAGAAAACTGGCATGAGCCAGCGCCAGGCTGTCGTCGATCAGCGCCAGGACCTTGCCGGACAGCAGGCCTTCGGCTTGGGTCTCGGCCTGCCAGGCTGGGCCGCTCGAATGCACGGGCGGTTTTGCCGGTGGACTCACCGCCGAGTCGTCGGCATACTCCGCCGCCGGCAGACCCAGTTCAAGCCGCAGCACCAGCGCATGCAAACTGCCTCCTGGCTGGAAGTGTTTGAAAAAGGCCGGCCTGACCCTTGCGGTACAAAACCGCAAGCCAGTAGGCGCCGCGCGGCTGGTGTAGACGGGCGGCACGTGCAGCCACTTGGACGACGCGGCGGCAATGAACTGCTGCACCGTCGTGTCCGGCTTGAGTTCGATGGCAACCGGCAACCATTTTGGCCGCTTGTCGCCATAGCCGGAAAAGCTGTCAGCCTCGGCCCATACCAGGTAGGGGTCAAATCCGGTGGTGGCATTGGGCTTGGCCCAATCGATGCCCGTGAACTCGCCCTTGGGTAGTTTGGTCCAGCTCATGGCGGGCTTACTTGAGGGGTTGCCACTCTTTGGCGGCTTTGGTCCACATGAATTCAAGCAGAGGCGAGGCGGCAATGGCCGATGCCGACGACGAGTATTCGTAGTAGCCGCTCTTGTTGTCTGTCATGGAGATGCGTGGGTCGAAGTCGATCTCGGTGTCTTTGGGGCCGTGGAACTTGGGACCGACAAAACCGCGCTCATGCAGTTTGAGCTTGCCGGTACAGCGAGCTACAAAAAAATCTGCCAGCGCAGTCCCCAGTAGCCGGCCTGCAGCGCTGTCCACCGGGTAATGCAGGCCTGCCACTGTGCGGTTCACGGCAATACGCGAGGCTTGTCGCTCCAATTGCTCCTTGCATTTTGAGCCATGTGGCAACAGTGATTGAAGAACTGCCGCAACGGTGAAGGCTTCGGTTGCGTGGCCGCTAGGCCAGCTGGCGTGTCCGGGAGTGGGTATCATTGGCTGAATTTGCGGAGACAGATCTACCGGACGCGGACAAGCAAAGGCGTGCTTGAAGCGCATCTCGACATGCGAAGCAAGCAACAACGCAAGGTCAATTAGTTCCAAAGTCCATTTGTGGCGATGGGCGGTGAGGCCGACCACAGAACCCCAGAATGGAACTTGGGGGATTGTTTCGGTCAGAATTTCGCTTCCCCGAGATTGACGGAGCTCAGCGTAGTTTGATACCAAGTCGGCTTGCTGCTTGAATATGTGTGCTGAGGGCCGCGTTAGCCGAACAAGAGAACTACCCTTGAAATGGCTATTTTCCAAATCGACAAAACCTAGCATCAGTGTTTCCTTGTCTTGACTTGTGCCAAAGTGCAGTCCCGACAATAATTCGAGACTACAGATTTGCTGACGTGGACCGACGGCCCATTCCGCAAGGCGATCTGGTTTGTCCAGTGGTATTGGCAGCACGATAGGCAGCGTCGCACCTTGGAACGGACCGACCAAGGCCGCACGGCTCTGCGTCAATGCGTCGGACAGCATGGGGTTGAGTTCCGATCCTCCGCCGCCTCCCGCTCCCCATCCTCCGGTGCTGCTCCATCCACCCCATCCCCCGGTACTGCTCCATCCACCCAATGCACTCATCCTGATCTCCTTAGGTTGCCTTGTCTGTCCAATGCCTATGTCGCCGCGAATAGCCCGATACGGTGAGGCTCTAAAGCATCGTTGTATTGCTGCTCACGGAGCGTTGGTATCGTTCGATAAAATTTTCTAACGTTATATGAGCTGATTGCTCAAGCAGCGCCAATTGAGCAACAGTGGACTCTGGCGAAACTATGCCCATAGCTGACCCAACAGTTTCCCAGCTCGCCACCCCAAAAAGTATGACTCCACCCATTTGGTAGGGTACGAGATCGGCGATTCGAGGGGTGCGCGCTGAGAAGGCTTCTTTTAGTTCCAGATAGCGGTCTGGACGTGCAGCTTTTCCTACGTCCATCCAAAATGGTGTGTCGGCTCGACTGGTGTCGTAATGCATCACCAGAAAATCAACTATTCCATCCCAGAAATTGGCTACATCGGCATTGAAAATATTCAGTACCCTCTCGGGAATCACTCGCTGATTTTCCCGCATCAAATTGCCGAAGAAGGCGAGTTGATAGAGTGTCTGAGCAATGGAGGTCGCCTCAAGTGGCTCAACAAAACCCGACGCCAGTCCCACGGCCATAACGTTGGAATGCAGACACTTCTTTAGCCGCCCTGGACTAAAACGTAGACGATTGACGGGTACGATTTCCTGTTTCCAATGCAGCTCGAGTTCTCGTAGAACTTCAGTTTCTGAGATATGTGCACTGCTGTAGACGTACCCGCAACCTAGTCGGCCTTGAGTTGGAATAGTCCACATCCAGCCACTGTTCATCGCTTTGGAATGTGTGATCAGAGAGGGGTTTTTGTCTTTCTGCGGGAGAAGAAACGGCAACGCTGCATCCAGTATCAGGTACTTTTGAAAAGATTCCCACTCGATGCCAAGGCCTTTGCCAAGAATCAGTCGACTAAATCCCGATGCATCGATGAAGAAATCACCGTCGAAATTACCCTTGTCGGTGTTAACGGTAGTCACATTCCCCTGAAGGTCAACGGTAACGGCCTGTACCAGTGCATCAACGCGTTTGATGCCACGAGACTCCGCTTTCTCTCGCAAAAAAGTTGCTAGGCGCCGGGCGTCAAAATGATAAGCAAAGACCTCTTTGTCGCTGCGCTGTATGTGGGCTGCAACCTCGGCTTGGCTGGCTTTGCGCTGCATAAGGTGGGCGGCATCCGGAAAGCGATCCAGGGCCATGCCCCGGTTCAGCAAGGTTGAACTTAACGGGTAGAAACCGTGTTCTTGCCATTCCATGAGCCCCAGATCTTCCCGAATTGTGGAAAACATATGGTGATACTTTTCTTCTCCACCGCTACGCCAGCCCTCAAAACATACGCCAAGCTTGTAGGTTGACTGAGTAGCGGACATGAAAGTGGTCCGGTCAATCTGGTAGCGTTTAAGAGCTAAATCTAAATTGGGAATGCTGCCTTCACCCGCACCCAGGATGCCGAGTTGCGCTGATTCGATCAGCAGCACTTCAACTGACAGTGGAAATGAGTGGCGCATTTCTAAGGCGGAAAGCCATCCGGCTGTACCGCCACCGACAACAACTATTCTTTTTGCGCCAAGCAGGTTTAGCATCTAGGTACCCAAAAGCTACGTTTAAACAGAGCGGCAGCAGCAGCGATCAAGTTGGCACTCCGGCCATCCTAAGAGCCTCAGCAAACGTTTTAGCTTTTTCGTCAAATTGTGCGCCGGACTTTCGCGCCAAGAATTTTGAAATGGTGAATCCCGGATCCAGTGCCAATAACTTGGTTGTTTGCGTTTTGGCCTGTTCAATTTGCCCAGACATGGCCTGCGCAATAATCAGTGCTCTATGTGTGGACACATGTGTAGTGTTGCTTCGTAGCGAAGTCTGGGCTAGTTCAATTGCGCGAAGGTAGTTGCCTGCAGACAGATTGACAGATGCTGCCAGCGATTGGTAAAAATATTTAGCTGGATCCAACGGGGAAAGGGCAATTGCCTTCTCGATGGCTTCCAGCGCCAAATGGTCTTTGCCGGTAAACCCGTACAACATGCCCATGAATAACCATGCCAAGGACTCGCTCGGGTTTGCGTCAATAGCAGCACGATACTTTTGAAGCGCCCCGTCGAAATCCTTAAGAAGGTTGCAACGAACAAACCCGTCAATTGATAGTGCCATGGACGATGTAGAGTCCATATCAAGAGCCCGGCTCGACTGACTCAGCGCCAGTTTCGCCGTGTCTTCAGGATTGGCTGACCATCCTTGTTCCACTTGAAGAACATGCCATTTTGACATCCAGGCCCACAATACAGGATGCCGTTGGTGACGTTCTATAAGAAGCTCAAGCAATTTATGTGCTTTAAAAAAATCATCACGAGTGGTTCTATGCATGAGCGTCACCGCGCCCAGCATCGCTGAATGGCTCTCCAGAGTAGGCAGTGGTTTTGTCAATGCCTTTTTTACTTCGGTTTTCAAGATGGCCGAATACACCGCAGCGGCAATTGAGTGCGAAATTTCGCTTTCTACCCGCAAAAGGTCGCTCACATCGCCATTTATACGATCTGCCCAGATGACCTGTGCAGCCCGTGCATCTGCCAATTCGGCGGAGATAAGCAGCTTGTTACCCTGCGCGACATAACTCCCACTGAGAACAAATGTGGCACCAAGATGCGTCTCAATGTCAGACAGCGAGGCGTTGCGACCGCAGAACACGCTGGAGGATAAACGAGAAATTACCCGAAGATCCGCTGTACGGCAGAGTTGACCGATAACACTGTCAGCAAGCAGTGCACCCACCGAAAACTGGCTCAACTCGCTGTTGTGAGCCTCAAACGGAATAACAGCAACCGTGGGCTGGATTGGTGCTGTGTACTCTCTTATGGGTATTACAACTGACGCATGCCCTGCGGGGCCGGCCCGATATGCTCGTACTGTATTTTGTACATGCTTCAGATGACATTCGCCTAAGTCTTCAATATCGACGTCAACATCGACAATGAGATGGTCTCGCAATTCTGCCGTTACCACAATCTCGCCCGGCCCGGCCAGAGTGCTGACGCGCGAAGTCAAGTTAACGTCAGTGCCATAGATGTCGTGCTGGTCAGTCACAAAGCTGGCGAGGTGCCCGCCCATG
>MESE01000073.1:3041-8876 GCA_001770855.1 Burkholderiales bacterium RIFCSPLOWO2_02_FULL_57_36 | reverse complement strand
GGGCCTGGTCGCGTGTAATGGCACCTGACCTGAACAGTTCGTCCACATTGGCCTTGACATAGGCATGCTTGTTGTCAGCAGCGGCCTCCGCCTTGGGCGTAGGTTGGGCAATGAGAGTTGGGCGCATCGTCTCAATCCGTACATCCGACGGCCAGAGGCGATTCTTTGCCCCGCCCTGGACGCCTGTTTTCAGGACGATCCGATCGGCAGGTACGCCCGCCTTCAACATCGCATCGCGCAGCGCCTGGGCTCTCGCCATGTCAAGGCCTTCTTTGTAGGATTCATCATCGCGGCCAACAATGGTGATCCGTGTCGCAAGCTTTAGCGACTTAGCCAATTGGCTGATCTCTCGCAGCGCTGCGGGACCAACTTTGGGTGAACCGACCGTGAACCAGAGCTGGTGTTCTGAGACTTGACTCTCCCCGCCCTTCCAGGTCACCGCATCGCCCTTCAACGGGGTGGCGTAGCTGTTCGCTTCAAGTGCGTTTGAACCGAGAAACGCCTGCGCCTTGCCAAGGGATGCGACGAGCTGGACACTTCGGTCTTTGGGATAGCCCCCACCCGTATATTCAGCTTTCATCCCGTTCGGCGCGACGGCGCTAATCTGCGGTACGTCTGCGCGCCCGGCACCCGCATAGACGACTGTCGCTTGTGAGCGTCCAAGCTGCAGGGTGAACCGCCCGCCAATCTCCGCGACCCGAATATATGGCCCTTCCTGTGTCGGCACGAGCAGCCCGATCTGGCCATCCTTGTTCTGGAAGATCGCGGGAACCGCCTCGCCAGCGCGAAACTGGAAGTAGGTAGTTTTGCCATCGTCAAAAACCTGAACCGGAGTTGCCCTCATGGCCCCACTGGTCAGGTAGCTAAAGTCAAACTGCCCCACCCGCTCCGGAGCCGAGCCGATTGCCTGCGGCACTACGGCCAGGAGCGCGGATACCGCCGCGTTGAGCACAAAGAACTGATACCTCATTGCGTCCTACTCCTCATATACGGGCCACTGAATTCCATGTCCTGCTTCACTTCAATGTTGATTCGGGTCCCCTGATCCACTGTGATGGTCGGAGGGATGTTCTTTTGGCGCTCGAGGACTGTCTTGGCCACGTCCACCAGTACCTCCCCTGCAGGAGACTGAGGGGCCTGTCCGCCGTAGATGTTTACGTTGGAGGGCTGCGCTACTTTGTCTGCCGTCCAAGCGATGAATAGGCTGCTTGCGAACATTTGGAAGAAGTGGTTGTCAACGTCACCGGTGATCCCGGATGCGCCGGCGAGGTCTGAGCCCTGAGCTGCGGGAAGGTCAAATCCTTCGCCGTTCGGCATGATCAGTCGCTGAAATGCAAAGAGGACTCGCTCCTGCCCCATCTTGATTCCAGAGCTGTACCGCCCTACAACACCAGTTCCCTTCGGAATTAGCAGGTGCCCGTTTCCGAGGCTGTCATAGATGTCGACAGTGGTGTAGGCAGTGATCTCCCCGGGCAGATCGGAGTTGAGCTTCCGACCAAGCACCGCAGGGATAACCTTGCCCTGATGGAGAGTGAAACGTGAGGCCGTACGGTAGCTCTTGATCGCCTTGTTGGTCTTCTTCTCTTCATCGGCATACTCACTCAGCCACGCCTTATCGGAGGTCCCTGCCCCGGCTGTAGGCGAGCGGGTTTGGGCAGCCTTGAGCGCGGCAAGCTGGCCGGAGCTCATAGTCATCGCGGAACTCGGCGCACGAATCTGCGAGAGAGCCTCAAGGCCAGGCAATGCAATAGAAGTTGGCGCGCGGGGTTTCTCCTGCGGAGCGGGTGCACCTGTGGACGCGGTACTGAACAACCCATAACCTGAGGCACCGCCGCCAGCACTTTGCCCCTCGTTGTCAAAAACCATTGACTTTGAAGACCGCGAGCCGACCTCGGTCTCTACATCACGGTCCACAGCCGCGCTGCCGGCAACAGACGCACCCACACGGGGTTTTACGCCAGTCGCTGCAAATGCTCCTTCGGCGAGCGCTGCATCCGGGTTGTCTCTTCGCAAGTTTGGAGGAACAGGGCTGTTCGTTGGGTTTACCGGCACAGCGGTCCCGGCCGGCCCGTTCCTGCGGGCCTCTATCTCGGTGGCCTGCCGGGCCTTCCGTTCTTCCTCGTCGATTGCAGCCCGGCTACCGGAGTCAGAAGGTTGCGAGTCCGCTTTCTTCTCAGCCGTAGGCTGTTGCGATTGTTGTTTGGTCCCGCCACTGAGAAACAGCGCGCTCACGAAAGTGCCAATCAGCAGAAAAAGGACAATCGCGCCGAGGGTTCCCTTTCGGATGGGGATCCCAGGTTTTGGATCATTGGGATCAATGATCGACTTTGTGCTGCTTGACATCAGCCGCCCTCGCTCGAGCCGATGGAGGTGCCAAAGAATCCGGTCCTGGGCTTATATCTGGTAACACGGACTTCGGCTTTGCCCAACTTCAGGACAGCCACGTCGAGCAAACGCTGGGCAACCATGTAGTCGCCCTTGATGTGATAGTTCACAAGCGCATAGTCTTGCCCCTCGATTACCGCAAAGAGTGCAGGAAGCTCTTGCAGGTCAGCTGGCATCTTGAAATAGGTGAATCGCCCATCATCGAAAACCATCACAGGCCTGAACGCCGCACTTCCACTGGTCGAATAGCTGAAGCTGAGATTCTCGGGCTTGAGCCCGTCGAGTTTGATGGGATCAATGCCGGCGCTGATGCCGAGGGACGCTTCGCCGATGGATGAGGGCTGTGACGCTTGCCTCGCACCCTTCCCAGATGGCAATGGGGTCGCCTCGAGCTGAGCATCCGACTCCAACAGCATGGTGCCAGAGTAGAGCCACGACACACGCTGGTACCACTTCTTCCCATCGCCCGTGGACTTCAGAACGAATTGATACGTGCGTTTGTCGGTAATCACCGACATCGACGTCTCAAGATCTTCGTATTTCGGCTTGATGAACAGGTTCTTGCGATTCTTTGTCGGGGTCAGCTCCCATTGCGCCGTGTCGCCGGCTGCAACAGATTGGAGGGTTTCGTCGGGCGCAAACTGAATGTGCGTCACAGCCTTTGGCTTGGTCAGAACAAGGAATGTGTTGTCCTCGTCATATCCAAACTGGACAAGTCGCGAGTCTCCCGTGAGCGGCGTTGCAATAAGCTCAGCATGCGCCGAGGCGACTCCGAGGCACAAGATAGCTGTGGCCAACGCCACGAGTTGCCTGAATTTCATCGCGCAGCCCTTTCTTCGGCTTCATTGAAGAAAACCACATACATGCCGAGTGGATTGGCCAGTAAATCGGTTTGGTTCTTGGGGGGATCAAGCTGGTAATGCATCGTGAGGCGGAGACGCTTTTCTTTTGGCTCCGAGTCACGTCCGACCCGCTCAGTAGTGGTCAGGAATGCAAAGGCGATTCCCGTCTGGGAGGCATCAACAGAGGAGACCTTTACTTCGCGAATCAGCCCAGGCTCCCGCTGCAGGCGCTCAAAGACGCGCTCGCGTACCCGAAATTCAGTGAACTGGCCAATGGCCTTCTCGCGCGAGCGAACGTTCGCATATTTGAATAGCTCATTGGTTCGTAGTGGGTCCAGTGTGTAGACCGCCTCGATCCAGCGGGAGAGCTCAGCCTGCACAACAGCTATGTTCGGAGTTACCTTCTGCACCTCAATGGGCTTGTTCACCACCCCAGTTCGTGCGTCTACCTCAACCAGCCACGGCCTCACCTCCTTCAAGGGAAGCAGCACGGTCACTGCACCGACCGCCGTCACGGCGAGCAATAATGCGACGAGAGAGAGAATGAACATTCGGTTCGAGGACACCATGCTGCTGCCGTAGATCTCGGCGAACTTGTTCGCGCCGTCCTCAAATGCTGCCACTGGAGTGTTCGGGTGCGACTGGAGCGTTTTCGGTGTGCCGATGGCTATCACGTCGCGGTCCGGGGACGGCTTTCTCTGTAGCGCGGAAAAAATGCCCATTGAATTTGCCCTAAAGTACTGAGCAATGCTAAGGACTCAGGGACATTTCCTTTCCCGCTCAACGCTGCAGAAACGGTGCATTGAGCCAAAATCTCAAGTAGATTTGCCGGCCAGTCGCGCAGGGTAGTAGTTTCTACTTCCAGGGGTGACGCCACGACCGTGCCGGTCTACCGCTCGGGCGATTCGCTGATCCGCGGAGTGCAAAAAAAAGCCTGCAGCGAAGCAGGCAATTGATGGAGAGAGGGAGAGAGTGACCTAAAAAACTATTCGCCAGGCACCCTTAACTGTGGCCCAGGTTAGGAGAATCAATCCAAATGCACCCAGACAGATCAGCACTGGGTGCTCATAAGCATATTTAGTCACTGACACTTCTATTGCAAATAAGGGGTCCGAGTTCGTGAGATTCGACATCGCGACATGGATGGCCTCCCGCTCACCGAGGGACGTTTCACGTCCAAGCGCGTCCTCCATCAGCGCGTACCGCTGGCGTTTGGGCAAGTCCCCAATAGCCTCAAGCCAATTTGCCAAGGTATCCGCACCAGGCTCTTCGACTATGACCTCCTCTGCCGGCATGGCCCGGCCAGCAAAGGCGACGGCAGGATCAATTGCCGACCACGCGCTCATCAACGCGATTCTTTGCTCGTTCGGGAGCACCATGATCTGCTGCAGCTGATCGAGCATCGCTGCAGATCCATGGGTTGGGTTCGTTGGGTTATTGAGCATTGGCACTTTCAAGCATGTTGATCCGTTCAAGTGGGTAGGTTATTCGCCGTCGAGAGCCAAAACCGATGTCCCGGCCGTAGAAGTCCGCTGCTTGCCCGAGCTGGCAACTTGGGTTGACCCACAAGAATCAAGGGACCCTGGCGACTCCTTCTTTCCCTGAACCACTCCCCATGTTCGAAGCACATTCCAGACGAGTCCCGTATACCGCTTGTTAAAGCATGGAGTTGCAGAGTGATACGCCCCGATCGCGAACCAGGTGTTCCCATACGCAGTTATCTGCTTCTTCAAATGCCATGCCGCGACGTAACTTGCAATGCATCCGTCGAGCAAGTCGTCGGGGGCGATACCGTGTGACTTCAGCTCCTTAAAGTGCATCGAGTTGATCTGCGCCATGCCTACGTCGGTTGTCCCGTTTCGATTCTTGTTCATCGCTTTAGGGTTGAAGTTAGATTCAACCTTAAGAATCGCCCGCACGATCCACGAGTTCACACCATGGAAATCACCGGCCTGTGACACGCAATCATTCGGCTGAGCTGGTTGACTGATCGGAAAGGTCGCCGCCCGAGCCAGCTGAGCACCCGTCGGTGCGGTGCTAGCTAGGTCCATCGCCGAAGCGAGCGGCGCGAAGAAAATGACCTGCATCGCTGCAGCGCACGTAGTGAATAACTTTCCCAATTTCATCCTCGATCGCCTAAAACAGTTGTAATTGCGACTTCCACGTCGCTCCGACTAATAACGATCTGGTCCCCGTCAGTTTGGCTAATGGCGCTGTTGACGGCGTGCTGGCAGATTGCCTCAGCATTGGCAATACTCTGATCGCCCATAAGTTGAACCAGTTCTTCTACGCTGAGATCCGGAGTCATACCTACCTTGCGAAAGGCAAGCCATTGCGTGAGGTGTGCCGCCAGTTGCGCACCGCTGGGCCTGACAAATTCAACCTTCTCGGTGAACCGTCCACCGCGCAAGAGGGCAGGGTCAATCTGATCGGGGTTGTTAGTTGCCGCAACCCAGAGCACGTCACGTACCCGGTCGTTCACGCCCTCCATGAGGGTAAGCAGCTTGTTCGTTGCTTCCGTGTTCTGTGAGTATTCCCGCGACCGCAGAAGCTCATCGGCTTCGTCGATAAAAATGAGCGTCGGCCGCAGTTCCTTGGCCTTTGTGTA
>MESE01000073.1:0-2961 GCA_001770855.1 Burkholderiales bacterium RIFCSPLOWO2_02_FULL_57_36 | reverse complement strand
GCGCCTTGCACGCGGCCGTCTTTCCGGTGCCCGGGGGGCCAAAGAAGAGCACTCCAGTCGGAAGGGACCCGCCCAGCCGCTCCACGCGAACTGGATCAGCCAAGCGACTGGCGATCATTGCCAGGGCGTTCCTTGTGAAATCTGGGAACACCATCTCGCTCAAGCTTTTCACATTCTCAGGTTTCGCACCACGCTGCCCCTGAATCCGGCGCAGGGCATTCATGAAGTCATCAAAGGACAACTGCTCCGTGCGCCCACCGGCACCGGCCTGGTCCGCGAGGTACGAGGGCATTTCCTCCGTAACGGCGAGGATGCGTTTCACAGAAAAGCCATTCCAACGCAGCGCCACGCTGCGCAGCACCTCCGGTGAAACTTGCGCCGTTGGAGTATGAGCCTTGACTCCGCCCTTCAGCAGGCCCACCCGGGCGTCCTGATCCGGCGGTGAAACCTCAATTTTGAAGTCGAATCGGCCTTCCCGAATAGCGGCGCCGTCGAGCCGGTCCATGTAGTTCGTAGCGGCCACGATCACCACCCGGTGCCGGCGCACGTCAACCAGCAGCGTAAGAAGCGAGTTAACGACATCACTATCTTCCTTATTGTGGCCGGCCGAGTCGCCGCGGCTGGGGAGGAAGCTGTCGATTTCGTCGATGAACAACATGCATGGCTGATTTCGAATCGCCTGGTCGAATGCCGCCTTGATCCGCACGGTACGCTCCCCGACCCACTGGCTTGCCACATCAGAATGCGTGAGCGTAAGGAATGGCAGCTTCAGTTCACCCGCCAACGCCTCTGCGAGCACAGTCTTCCCATTGCCCGGGTCGCCACCGAGCAATATGCCGTTTCGAGGCTTCGCCCCTTCTGCCCGCGGAGCAGTGATTGCGTGCCCGGCTGCGAGGAGGCGCTTTTTGAGGTCTGTGTTCCCGTGGATATCCTTGAACGTGATTTTCGGCACGATCACACGCGCTACATCTGGCACGGCGACCTCACCTGCAGTATTTTGGGCACGAACCCTAGCTTGAGAAGGCTTGGCCTTGAATCCATAGAGAAATTCGCTCTTTACAAGCAACCACGAGGCTAGGCCCAGACCAATGACCGACGCAAAAGGCCAGTACCGTTCCTGCGGGCCGTGGTCGGCCAGGGCAAGCCAGATGGCAAACGTTGCTCCATAGAACTTGACGACCCAGGCGCTTGCTGCCGAAAGCCCGATGGAGGCGGTCAATGGAATTGCTACACCGGCTTCTCCACCAGACCCCATCAAGGCCGTGACGAAGCGGAGTAGATGGAAGGCCAGGAGAAATGCCACTGGGCCGGCGAGGAAAAGAAGTCCTTTCGTGGGAAGGACTTGGCCCTTGTCACCGAGACTCCAATCAAATGTCGTCAGGGTGCCTTGAAAGGCGTTAATGACCCAAGTAAGCCAAATTCCAACGAGGGGAAAGACGACAAGCAGCACCATCAAAGCGAAGGTGGCAAACATGCCAACCCGACCAGCCGACTCCTGAAGTGCGCCCATGAAGGAAAATTTGCTGTTTCTCATGATATTCCGTTTCTGTTCTACCAAAAGTATCACAGAAGGCTCGGCTGTCAATTGCCTCGACAGACGCGCTCACGGGCATCGCCGAAAGTCATCGCTGCGGGGGGGCCGGTTGCTCCTTGGATGGTGCGTTCGCCCTGTAAGACTTTTGATACGCCCGATTCTGGGAGTTGCTGTTGAAACGAGTAGCACCGGATGGCATTCCGCTTCTCGCGTCACTTGCCCCAAGTGACGATGCCCGCTGCGCACCGACGGTGCTGTTGTAGGCAGATGAGACACCAGATTTTGCAGCTTGCCCACCGGCGCCTCCAGCATAGTTCGCACCGCGGGCGCCGGCACTCTGCGTGAGGCCCTTGATCCCACTAAAGCCGGCACCGCCAGCACTGCCCTGCAGGAGTCCAGTTGCGATAGAGGGCACCTGGGCCATGAACAGCGCAGCCATTACTGCCAGCAGCACCATGAATCCATAGAGCGTTACGTCGGCTGTCAGCGTGTCCATGGAAGCCGTTCCTGCAGAGTCTTTCGCGATCTTTGCCGCGACCTTGGCCAGCGCTTCAAACAGTTTCCCGGTAATCAGGAACATGAACGCTGCAACCAGCTTCATCATGCACGCGCCCAGTAGGAATCGCAGCCATGAATCGAAGACCCATGACATTGGCTTGAATATCAGAAAGGGGACCATGACCGGAGCGAGGCATACAACAAGTTCCACGCTGACCATTGCCATCGCTGCGGTCGCTAGAAAGACGCACCCGGCAAGCAGCACCAGGAAGATCGTCACCATTTTCATGATGTTGACAAAAATGAACGATCCGACCATGTACATGATCTTCCCGGAGAGCAGGTCAGCGGCTGACCCATCCGTGGCCGAACTCGTGTCAGCTATCAAATAGATGCTGTTGAAGATGAGCTTCGTAGAGTCGCCAAGAAGCGCGGTCAGGGTACTCACATCGGCCCCCGTGACTGACGAGGCAAGCGAGTCCATCTGGCTCACGATCTGTCGAGCGCCCCCATAGGCAGGGTCAATAATCGCGACGACAACGCCGGCGCCTACGAAAATTGGAACCCATTCGCCTATCAACTCTCCAATCCCCTTCCCCCCCGCCATAGTCTTGAACGCACCCCACAGCATGCCGATAAATACGCCCAGCCCGAGAAGTTTGTCACCGAAGGACTTCATCGAAGAATTCGATTTGAGCTTCTGCAACGCCTGATCTAGCGCAGTCGTTATCTCCTGAGCCATCTGTTGCCCAGAAATGCCAGCGGTTGGAACCGTCTGCGCCACAGCCTGAGCGGCTTCCAACTCCGCGCCCTCAGCTGGTGGATTCTGTGCGGATGACATGGTAGCGCCAACGGCCAATGTCACACAGAACAGGGCGAGCATAAGGCGTTTCTTCTTGCAGGCCGCTCCGACGTTCCTGGCAAATTCT
>MESE01000072.1 GCA_001770855.1 Burkholderiales bacterium RIFCSPLOWO2_02_FULL_57_36 | reverse complement strand
GTAGCCGTACGTATTGATGCCACCGCGCAGGCCAATCGGATCACTTTGCACATACCTGCCTGTGGCCGGATCATAATCCCTGAAGTAGTTGTAATGCAGATTGGTTTCTTTGTCAAAGTACTGGCCCGGAAAGCGCAGGTTGAATTCGAATCCGGCACTGCTGCTCGGCACGTTGTTGCCGAACGGATCGTTGTTCTGCCACTGCCACACCACTTGATTGGCGGCATCGGTGATGCGCCGCGGCGTATTCAAGTGATCGGTCTCGATGAAGTACACCTTCGCCGGCCCTGCCGCCTGCTCGGCCAGCGTGACGGTGACTGCCGCCGAGGCGGTCACCGCCCCCGCATTGTCGGTCGCCTGCGCAGATAGTGCATACGTGCCGGCCGGCACGTCGTTCCACACGAACCCGTACGGCGCCTGGGTCGCCGTCGCCAACAAGCTGGCGCCGTTGAAGAACGCGACCTGGGCAATGCTGCCATCGGTATCGCCAGCCTGCGCCTGCAGCGTGATGGCGGCCGGTGCAGCCGTACTGCTGGCGGTGGCCGACAGACTGATGCTTGGCGGGGTGTTGGCCATCACGGCAATGGTCACCGGCGCCGATATCGTCTGTCCTCCGAGGTTGTCGATCGCTTTGGCCGTGAGTGTATAGCTGCCGGCCTCGACGTTGGTCCAGTGGAACATGAACGGCGCCTCCAGCACCGTGCCCACCAGCGTGGCCCCCGCATAAAATGCGACGTGCGCAATGGTCCCGTCGGCATCGCTGGCGTTGGCATTCAACAGCAGCGACGCCGGCGCAACGAAACTTTGGTGATTCACTGGCGCCGTCAACGCGACACTGGGCAGTTGGTTCGCGACCACGGTGACGGTCACAGATACTGAGCTGGTCGTGGCGCCCTGGTTGTCAGTCGCGGTGGCGGTCAATGGGTACGTGCCGGGCACCGCATCGGTCCAAGTGAACTGGTACGGCGCCTGGGTCACGGTGGCCAGCACCGTGCTGCCGTGGCCGAAGGTGACATTGGCGATGCTGCCATCGGTGTCGGCAGCGCTGGCGGTGAGCAAGATTGTCGCCGGGGCAATGTAGGAGGCATTGTTGCCGGGTGCGGTCAAAGAAACGCTCGGCGGCGCATTGACGTTGACAACCATTGCTGCGGTCGTGGCGACAGCGCCCTGGTTATCCGTGGCAACCGCCGTGATCGTATAGAGGCCGGCGGCCACGTTAGTCCAGCTCACGCTGTAGGGCGCGGTGGCGGCGGTGCCCAGCAGTATCGTGCCCTGGAAGAAGTCCACTTTGGCAATCGTGCCATCGCTGTCGGCCGCACTGGCGTGCAATGCGATCGTGGCCGGGGCGGTATAGCCGGTGCCGGTGTTCGGGGCAGTGAGCGCCACCGTCGGCCGCGCATTGACATTGATATGAAGGATGGCGGATGGCGTGGCCGCCCCCTGATTGTCGGTGGCCACTGCCGTCACGACGTAATTCCCCGGCGCCACGGTGCTCCATGTCATGCTGTACGGCGCGCTGGCAGCGCTGCCGATCAGGGTCGTGCCGTGGAAGAAGTCGACTTTGGCGATGCTGCCGTCGCTGTCGGTGGCCGTCGCACTCAATGGTATTGTCGCTGGACCGGTATAGCTGGCGCCAGTCGCCGGCGCGGTCAGCGTGACGCTCGGCGGCGCATTGACATTGATCGGGACCGGCTCGGAGGTGGCGCGGTCACCCTTGTCATTGATCGCTTGCGCAGTCAACACATAATTGCCGGCAGAAACATTGCGCCAGGTGATCGCATACGGCGCGGTGCTCGCGCTGCCGATCAGGGTCGTGCCGGCAAAGAAGTCGACCTGGACCACCGGATGATTGCTTTGCTTGGCGCTGGCATCCGCCGTCACGGTGAGCGTGGCCGGCGCGGTGGCGCTGCCGTGGGCGGCCGGCGCCGTCAAGGTGACGGCGACCTTGTCCTGGTCTTTCTCCTTATCCTTGATCTTGTCTTTGGCGGTGGCCTGTGCGGCCAGGCTGCACAGCAGCAGGACCATTGCGAATCGTTTGAACACGTGCTTCTCCCCTTCGTGGCTGCGACGGCAACCCGGCATTGCGTTGTGATTGTAAGTATTGCACTCGGTATGACGTGTTCTGGTGCGCTGTGGTGCAGGACGGCAACGGTGGCTTATTGAAACAGCGCCACCGGCATGTCGTGCAAGTACACGTATTCCTTCTGGAACACGCCTTGCGCAGTGCTCTCGCCGATCAACTGGCCGGCGCCATCGTAGTGATAGTGCGTGCTGCTGTTGGGCAAGGTCTTGGCACTGCGCTGGCCCAGCGCATTGACGGTGTAGGCCACATGGCCCAGTGCGGTGACGGCCGCGGTCATCCGGCCGCGCGTGTCGTAGCTGAACTGATTCAATCCATTGTGGACCACGCTGCCGTTGGCATCGCTTTGATACGCCAGTGTTTGGCTGCCGGCCATCTGGGTCAGGCGGTTGCTGGCGGCGCCATATTGATAGCTTGTGTTCGTGCTGCCCAGTTGCTGTTGGGTGCGGTTGCCCACCGCGTCATAGCCAAAGCTCTGGGTGCTGACGGGGCCGGTGTACTGCGTCAAGCGGTCCAGGTCGTCATAGCCGTACTGGTGGGTATGCGCCACATTGCCGGTGTCCCACAGCAAGGTGATGCGCGAGGTGGCATCGTAGGTGAGCGTATGGGCTTGTCCGCCCAGCGTATAACTGGTGAGGCGGCCATCGAGGTCATGGCGGCGCTGCACCGTGGCGCCGGCGCCGTTGACATAGGCGGTGATGCCGCCAAACGGTTGATAGGTGATGCTGTGGACGAGTTGCACCGTGTCGCCATCCTTGCTGCTGGACATGGCGCTGATGCGGCCGAGGCCATCGCGGCTGTAGGTCAGGATACGTCCGCTCGGATACGTGGTCGTGGCCAGCCGTCCGGCGCCATCGTAGGTATGGGTGGTGACGTAGGGGATGCTGTTGATGGTGCGCGTTTCACGGGTGCGCCGGCCGTGTTGATCATACGCATAGGTGATGGCGCCGCTGGCGTCACTGACCTGAGTCAGGCGGCCGATGCCATGGGGGCCTTGATCGTAGGCATGGTTCACCACGTGGCCGCCGGCATGGGTGATTTGGGTAATGCGGTTCAACGCATCGTATTGATAGCGGGTGGTTTGGCCCTTGGCATCGGTGCTGGTCACCACGTTGCCGGCGGCATCCACCGTCTTGCGGGTGGCGCCGGTGTCGGGGCTGACGATGGCGGTCTGGTTGCCCAGGCCGTCGATGGTGTAGGTGGTCACCAGGTTGCGCGGGTCGGTCACCGACACGAGCTGGTCCTGGCCATCGTAGGCATAGCCGATGACGGGACGGGGTGCGCCCGCGACGGGGGCCGGCTGCAACTGCTGCTTGAGCCGGTTCAACGCATCGTAGGATTGGGTGGTGACGCGTTGCAGCGGATCGGTGATTTGCGTGAGATTGCCGACCGCATCGTACTGGTACTGATAGGTGGTGTTTTGCTGGGCCAGCAACAGACCCGGCAGCAGCGCCAGCAAGACCGCGCCGGCAAACGGGCGCAGCGTAAAAGAGGTGTGGCGCATGGCGGACGGCTCCCTGATCATGGTATTTTTATGCATTCTGTGGCGGCATCATTTCAGAAACTTGACGTACCGTCAATCTCCTGTTTAGGGGAGAAGACGGCGGTCCCGTTGCGCGTTACGGTCCTGCGCCGGTGACTGCCTGTAGCCGGTTCAACGCATCGTAGACGCGGGTGGTTTGTCTGGCGAGTGCACCGGCCGGATCTGTCACCTGCTCCTTCAAGCGGTTGCCCATCGCATCGAGCGTGTAGCTGATGCGGTTGCCGAGGCTGTCGTAGGTATCGGTCAGGCGATGGGCGTCGTCATAGTCGTAACCGATCCACGAGCCATCGGGCAGCGTCACCTTCTTCAATTGCCCTACCCCGTCATACTCATAGCCGGTGGTCTCGGCGCTGCCGTTACCGGTTACGGTGCGCGAGGTCAGCCAGCCGCGCGGGGAATACGTCATGTCGGTGGTCAAGCCGTTGGCATCGACGATCTTGCCGACCCGGCCGTTGGCATCGTAGTGCGAGAGCGTGGTGACATGGCCGGCCGCATTGGTCACAGTCACCAAGTTGCCGGTGGCGGCATCGTAGGCATAGCGGGTTGTGTCGTCGAGGTCGGTGCGTGGACCGATGGCAGTCAACACTTGGCCAATGTCGTTATAGGTGTACGCCCAGACACGGGCCGTGCCGACCGCTGGTGCCGATAAGCTCTGTGCACCGGTGGCATCAGAGGTCGCCTGCACCGTCTTCGAAAGCAGATTGCCCTTGGCATCGTAGCTCTTCGTCGTGATGCGCAGTGGCTCAGCGATCTTGGTCGGCAAGCGGTACGTTGGATGCCATTGAGTCGTGATGGTTTTAGCGTACGAGGAGCCGAAGGCCTCGACTCTGCTGGTCTCTAGATTACGAGACAGATCGTACCCGTACTTCGTTACGTTGCCATTGAAATCGGTGTGGCTGGCAACATTGCCGTTGGCATCGTAAATGCGGTCCTTAATAGGCCCGCATTCTGCGCATGGCTGATCGATGCCGGCATTCTTGGCAATGCCGAGAAGCTTTTGATAGGCGTAGTTGCGTATGGTCGTCTGCGGATTGACTGGCGTGCCCAAATAATGAGTTACCGTCGCAGTCGCGCTATCGGCATTCCACGCACTGTAAGTCAGCGTGACTTTGCCAACACCTCCAGCCAGTTCGTTGGACGTGGTCCTGCCCTGGCAGTCAAAGGTCCAACTGCTATAACGCACACCATTCTCGTCCGCAATGCCGGTCAGTTGATGGACCAAGCCGCCAAAGCCGTTACCAACGACGCCGGTGTTGATACAGGCCGTGCCGCCATTGATGTATGCCGATTCATTGTAGTAATAGATCTTGCTCTTACCAACCGGATAGGTAACTTTAGTCAGGTTGTTGGCTGAACAGGCGCGGTTGTTGCTGTCGCCGCTGACCAGACAACCGCCGGAGGGACCATCGTATTCATAAAAATATGACTGCTTGATAGGGTCAATCGCTTTGACAATACGACCTTGGATATCGTATTCGAATTGCAGTTGACGCCCCCAGTGATCCGTCACGCACAAAAGACGCCCGGCCGGCAAGACAGCGCCGGCTTGCACGTTGGAACAACCCGGTGCATCGACGGGACTGCGTCCAACCTGCGTATCGTTTGTAATGCCATTGCTATAGGTCATACGCTGCGTAGTCCCGGCACGGGCCGTGATCGACACCAGCAAGCCGGTCGCATCATAACGTTCAGTAACATCTCCTCGGGCCGATACGTAGCTCCAGCCAATGATAGTGGTGCCGTCCGCAGCATAGGCTGCCGTGATGCGATCATTCACATCGGCGTCACCAACCCACTCAGCACCGCTCTTGCTAAACATGTATTTCTTGCCGTCAGCACGCACAATGGCAACACCATCGCGATTGGTGGTGGAAGTAGAGCCCTCACACAAGATAGCGCCGTTGTCTTGCCGAGTGTAGCAAGTATGCGGATATAGAGTAGGGTCTGGAATGCGGCTTAGCCTTCCTGGATCATATGATTGGGTCCAGTGAGCACCGAAGCTGCGTACTGCACCGGCATCGCTGTTAATGGGATTGCTGTTATAGGTGCGCGTAAGCGACAGGCCACCAGCTGCATAGTCGTGCTCGACTTGCCAATGGTTGCCAGTGCCAGGATTGATCGGGTCGCCGCACGCCGGCTGCTGATGCCTGGGATTGTCCGAACAACTCGGGCCGTTGTTGCTTGGCTTTGCAGGGGGTGCCTTATCCTCCGGTATGGGTGCAACATACCGGCACTGCTTTACATCTTCGAAATACTTTTGGCCAACCGGACAAACTTTCAGGCAAAAATATTGGATGTTACCAACCCCGTACTCCTTACTTCCATCTGCACATAAGACATACGGATTCGGCGCTTGGTAGTTGGTTATCGATACCGTGCCTGAATTCCAAGGTACCGAGTAATAACCGTAATAGCAATACTGTGCAGTATGACCAACATATGGCTTAGTTTGACCGTTGGCGCTAGTCCATGGCTCTTGAAAGCCATTGTAAGTATAAGTTGCATCACAGTCAGTTCCATACGACACTCCTCCAGCATGAACACTGGACCAACTTAGCAATGATGCAATAAAAACGTACTTGAGAATGCGTTCAAGAACCACTAGATCGGGAGCAATTTTCCGTTGCACCGCCAATCGAATAAGCGTGATACAAACTTGTTTTATTTTATTTTTGAAGCGCATCTAAACCTCTATGATTTTGCCAATATGGCGCAACTTCAATATCAAGCCAATTAGCTTTGGTGTTCTTGTTTTAGTTGTACCGCTTATGTTGTAATCATTTGATTGGAGCGATTGATGCGGCTATGCCAAATGGAAGAAATCATTTTTGCCTGTTACGCTAAGAGAACTGACTTGATTGAAGCGAGATCTAATAAAATCGCAGCTTGTCACCTACAGATTCTTATAAGGTGACTGTAAATAGGCACCCGCACCGTTTTTCCCTGATCAGTATATTTTTATTTATTATCGGTGCGGCATCATTCCAGAATCCTGACGTATCGTCAATCTCCTATTGATGGGAGATTGACGATACGTTTTAGTACAACCAATCCAGTTCATTGCTCCATCATTTCGTCGAAATACGTCTTTATTTCATGTTCTTCGATGCTTCGGTGCGCGAGTTCAAGCCCGATATATTAAACGCGTACTAATTGAGTGCAAGGTTGTAGCAAACATTAACTTGATTCAACTCGACAGGAAAAGTTGGATACGACGATCGCGGCATAGTGCCTGTAGTGGCCCATGCGGCCGATGCAAAATAGGTAAAAGCGATGACGCTGCCTGTTTTAAGAACACAAGCTGCTAAAGCGGGCCACCTGCCCCATAGCAGGGGACCTATTTGTTTATCGCCCACGTACTATGATGACTGCACTTAGCTCGACTTTATCCATTTTCAAACTGCCCTATGAGTCGGAAGCGGATCGTGGAAAGGAATTTTTTGCATGTCGTAGAGATAGCACTGCATCACACAAATCACCCTATGCGTACCATTTTCACTCTACAGTCCATTATTCCAAAATGGATAAAGTCGAGCTTAGCGTTAAGATGTTTTTTAATTATTTTCAATAAATACACTTCTTATTGTCGGCGGGATATTAGCAGTAAAAATCAGGATTTTTTAATATCTATTTACTACGAACCGAACGAGCTTATGTCTATTGAGAGCAGAATAGTACCTTTGCTTTCATGCCAGACACCATCCCTCAGATATGGGATCTTCTGAAATTTCGGCCGCCCTGCCGTATCTGGTCACTTAACGAAGTGTGTCCATTCATATCGGTGCCGATCACGATCCGCGGCGCCACCGAGCAGATCAAGGCTGCGGTGCGTGCCCGGCCGTTTGCCATCCTGCTGCGCTGGCAGCGCTATGAGGCAGTGGTGGTGGTCGACCTGGAACCGATGTAGTCGTTGCAGACCGGTGCTAACGCCCGTGCCAATAGCGTGCGTGTTCATTTCGGTACTCCGCATAATCAAGCTGAGAACCGATTTTGATTGTTATCGCACCCAAATCATCGTTGCGCAGGCGCGTGATGCCGAGCGCGCCGTAGCGATTGAAAATTTCCTCCTTCGGATGGCGGAAGCGATTACGGTAGCCTATCTGGAACAGCGCCAATTCCGGCTTGACCGCTTTCAGGAAAGGCATGGTCGACGACGTTCCGCTGCCGTGATGCGGCGCAAGCAGAACCGACGCGCGCAATTTTTCCGGCATACTCGCGACCAGTTCCGCTTCCTGCGCGGCTTCGATATCGCCGGGAAGCAGGACCGCCTGTCCGCCAAGCGAAATCTTCAACGTGCAGCTGCGCGCATTCGGCTTCCATTTGACATTGTCGTAACTTGCGATGGTCGGATGCAGCATTTCAAAATCCACGCCGTCCCAGGACCACGCCTGCCCTGCCGCACAACGGCGATGTCCGGGAGCCGCCCGTACGGCCGCGCTATCGAGTGCGAGCGATGAAGCGACCCAGCCGACCCGGATTTCCCCGAAGACGGACAAGGCGCCACCGGAATGATCGTTGTCGTTGTGCGAAATCACAACCGCATCCAGCAAATCGATGCCGCGCGCTTTCAGATACGGCAAAATCACGCGGTTGGCGCCGTCCGACTCCGGCGAGTAGAACGGCCCGGTATCGTAGAGCAAGCGATGACGCTCGGTTTCAACCAGCAGCGCCATGCCTTGTCCGACGTCGAAGGCGGTAACCCACATTTCTCCCGCCTTCGGATGAACCGGCGCATTTACGAATAACGGTATCCAGGCCAGCATGCCGAGCCAGCGTATCGGCCAGCCGCGCGGCGCCAACAACCAGAGTGTGCCGGCCAGCGCGAGCAGGAATATGCCGGTTGACGGAATCGGCGCGGTCCATACCGCAGCCGGAAGTTGGCTGGCCCACGTCAGCACGCGCGCGAGCCATTCTACGAAAAAATGGGCAATGCCAAGCATCCATCCGGACCAGGGGTCAGGCAGTACGCTGCCGATCAGCGACATCGGCGTCACGATGAAACTGATCAACGGAATCGCCACCGCATTGGCGACCGGACTGACCAGCGACACCTGGCCGAACAACAGCATCGTGAACGGGACCAGCCCGATGGTGACCGCGTATTGCGTCAACGCTGCCGACTTGACCAGCGCGATAGACCGCTTCCGCGACGAATCCGTGCGCGAGTAAAGCTGCATGCGTCCCACCGATGCATACAGGATGATCGCGACCGCGCCGAAGGAAAGCCAGAATCCCGGCCACAACACCGCCCACGGGTCGAGCAGCGCGACCACGCCGAGCGCGATGCACAATACGTGCGACACGCTCGTGATCCGGCCAAACCACAGCGCCAATGCAACCACGCTCAGCATATACAGCGTGCGCTGCGCCGGCACGCCGAACCCCGCCAGCGACACATAGATCAGGGCGGCGCCGGCGCCGGCCAATGCGGCTGCTTTTTGCGCCGGCAAAATCGCCGGCAGGCTCGCTCGCGTAAAGAATGACCGACGCCACAATCCGAAAACGATCGCGGCGAACAATCCGGCAACCATCGTGATGTGCAGGCCCGAGATCGAAACCAGGTGACTGATCCCGGTCCGGTTGAAAACTTTCCAGTCGGATTGATCGATTGCGCGCTGATCGCCGATCACCAGCGCGGCGATGACACCGGCATATTCCTTGTCCGGCAACGCATTGAAAATACGGGTGCGAAGCCAATCGCGGCTGCGTTCCACGACATTGCCGAAGCTGATGACAAAGCGGTCGAGCCGCTGATTTTTTACTGCCGATTTATGGTCAGGCCGCACATATCCGGTGGCGCGCAGTTTTTTCTCCAGCAGCCAGACTTCATAATCGAAACCGTAAGGATTGGCATTGCCGTGCGGCCGTCGCAGCCGAACCGTCAATTGCCATCGTTCGCCGGGTTGAACCTCGGCGACGGCCTGCGTCTCTTCCTGCAAAAATCCGGAGTACCACGACAGTGCCAACCTGGAAGGAACCATCGGGACCGTACTGCGGTCATCGAGTACGCGCTCGACCAGGAAATTGAAACGAACTCCCTGTTCGAACTTGATCGGCAGGCTGTCTATTGTGCCGATCACCGTGACATCACGCCCTTCCCATTCCTTCGGAAGCTCTTCGGAAAGGAAGTGCTGTGCAACCGATGCGGCCCAGACGAATCCGATGATGGCGCCGCAGGCAATCGACAGCGGTATGTTGATATTGAAGCGCCGGACGGCTCGCGCGGACAGGCCCAGCAATATTGCGATTGCGGCTAAAAGCCAGAGGGAAGATTGCGCCGGCAGCGATGCCTGGTTCTGCAACCATGCGACGCCGGCCACGAAACCGAGGATCGCGCTACGCATCGCGCCTAGAGGCCGCCGAGCCGCGGCAGCACGGAACGTGCATTGCCGCTCGTGAATTGCGCAACAGCCTCAACCGGCATGCCGCGCAATTCCGCCAATACTTCACCGATGCGCGGCAACTCATCCGGACTGTTGCGGGCCGGATGCAGCCAGGCCGGCGAGATATCCGGTGCATCGGTTTCCAGCACGATGGCGCTTTCGTCGAGTTCGTGCGCCAGGCGCCGGATCTGCAGCGCCCGCGGGAAGGTCATGGCGCCGCCGAATCCGAGCTTGAAGCCCAGTTCGAGAAATGCCTGCGCTTGCTGGAAACTTCCATTGAATGCATGCGCGATGCCGCCGGGCACCGCCACTCTGCGCAGGTATTTGAGCACCCGGTCCTGCGAGCGGCGCACGTGCAACAGAACCGGCAAGTCGAAGTCGCGGGCAATCTTGAGCTGCTCGCCGTAAAAATGTTCCTGCTTTTCGCGCATTGCATCGCCGCATAGTGCCGGGATAAAAAAATCCAGGCCGATCTCGCCGATCGCAACGAAGCGCGGATCGCTCAGCGCCGCCGCGACCGCCTTACGCAGTGCAGCCAGGTCTTCTTCCTGCGCCTGCGGCACGCAGATCGGGTGAATGCCGAGTGCGTAAGCGCAATTGCCCTGCCCGTTCGCGAGCATGGCGACGGTGCCGAAGTTGGTTCTGTCCACTGCCGGAATGACGATCCATGACACGCCTTGATGCGCTGCGCGCTCGGCAATCGATGAGGATTCATCGCCGAACTCATGCGCATCAAGATGGCAATGGGTGTCAATCCACATAGGGCTGCAACCCGTTCTCCGACAATCGCAATATGCGGTCGCAATGCCGCGCCAATTCGATATCGTGCGTGACGATGACGAATGCGGTACCGAGCGTACGCGACAATTCCAGCATCAGGTCGAATGTCTTGTGCGCGGTGGAACGATCGAGATTACCGGTCGGCTCGTCCGCCAGTACGCAAGCCGGCTGCGTCACCAGCGCGCGTGCCAGCGCAACGCGCTGCCGCTCTCCACCGGACAGCTCGCCCGGCACGTGCGATACGCGTTCGGCCAGGCCGACGCGCGTCAGGACCGCATGCGCCGCATGCTGCGCTTCGGCGCGCTTCATCCGCCTGATCATCAACGGCATCGCGACATTGTCGAGCGCTGAAAACTCCGGAAGCAGATGATGAAACTGGTAGACGAATCCGAGCGACGTATTGCGCAAATCGCCGCGCGCCTTTTCATCCAGGCCGGCAAAATCCCGGCCCAGCAAGGTCACCTTGCCGGCAGTCGGCGCGTCCAAGCCGCCGAGCAAGTGCAGCAATGTCGATTTGCCCGAACCGGATGCGCCGATGATGGCGACCCGTTCACCCTTGAAGATATCGAGGTCGATGCCTTTCAACACGTCGACGGAATATTTTCCTTGAGTGAAGGTTTTTGCGAGACCGCGGCAAGACAATACGGATTGATCCATGGTTTATTCCAAAGGCGTGTCGTGAAACGCAGGCAATGCTTCGCAATAGTCGGATAGCTGGTCCAGGCGCGGATACCGGCCCGCCGAAAGCTGGTCCGGATGAACGTAACGGGCAAAGCGCAGCACCACGGCAACGGTGATATCCGCTTGCGTGATAGCCGCTCCCGACAACAGATTTGAAACCGGCTGCGACTCCAGCATTGCAAACGCATCATGCATCTGTGCGGTGCAACGGGCTATCCACGGCCCATACGAAAATTCTTCAGGACGCAGCGCCTTCTCGTAAAGCACCTGGACCGCCTTTTCGGCCGCGATCAATGCAATTGCGCATTGCTGCTGTATGGCTCTGCGAACACTGCCCGACGCCGGGACCAGCCGTTTTTCCACAGGCGATTCGCCATCGAGATAGTCGAGAATGAAGGTGCTTTCAATCAGGCGTTCGCCGTTATCCAGGACCAGCATCGGCACTTTCAGCAGCGGATTGATTTTGCGCATTTCTTCCTGGTGCCGGAACACCGACAGCGGCACATGCTCGAAAGAAAAGCCCTGCAACCGCATCGACACCGCGACACGGCGCACATAAGGAGAGTCGTAAAGGCCGATCAGTTTCATATTGTTTTATTCCTCATTCGTAGCGTAACGCTTCCGCGGGTTTGACCCGCGCTGCCCACCAGCTTGGATACAAGGTCGCAAGAAAAGCCAGGATAAATGCGACGCCGCCGATGGTCCCCACATCCGACCAGCGCAGGTCGGACGGAAGCGTATTGATCAGGTAAACGTCATTGGACAGAAATTGAACGCCCAGGACTTTCTCGATGGAAGACACGATCACACCGACATTGAGCGCAGCCATTACCCCCACACCGATGCCGATGGCGGTACCGATAATTCCTATCAGGCCGCCCTGGATCACGAAAATCTTCATGATCGATCGCGGCGAAGCGCCCAGCGTGCGCAGGATGGCGATATCGGATTGCTTGTCGGTCACCGTCATCACCAGCGTCGACACAAGATTGAATGCCGCCACGGCGATGATCAGCGTAAGAATCAGGAACATCAGGCTTTTCTGGCTTTGCACGGCGGCAAACCAGGTCCGGTTTTGCCTGGACCAGTCACGTATCAATACGTTGCCCGATAATATTCTCGACAAATCCAGCGCGACCTGCGGCGCACGGTGCATGTCGGCCACTTTCAGGCGCAATCCCGACGGCGCTTGCATCTTGAACGTCGTCAGCGCATCATCCAGATGGATGAAGGCCAGCGTGGAATCGTATTCATAATGTCCGGCATCGAATATTCCCGCGACGGTGAACTGCTTCAATTGCGGCAGGACCCCGCTTGCCGTCACCTGCCCCTGCGGCGTAATCAGCGTCACGCGATCGCCGACCCCGACCTTCAATCCGCGCGCCAGCTCCCTGCCGAGCACGATACTGAACTCGCCCGGCTTCAGATCCTCGAATTTGCCTTCACTCAATTGCGATGCGACGTCGGATACTTTCGGTTCTTCCTGCGGCAAGACGCCGCGGATCACCGCGCCGCGCACCGCGTCGTTGCGCGTGACCATGGCCTGTGCCGCCACATACGGCGCGGCGCCTTTCACTTCGCGATGCTGGAACGCTTCCCGCGCGGTTTCGCGCCAGTCGGGCAACGCGCCCGATGCATCGAACACTTCGATATGAGACAGCACCGACAGCATGCGATCGCGCACTTCTTTTTGAAAGCCGTTCATGATCGACAGCACGAAGATCAATGCCGCCACGCCCAGCGCGATGCCCGCCATCGAAATCAGCGAAATGAATGAAATGAAACTGTTGCGGCCGCTGCGCTTGCCGGCCCGCGTATAGCGGATTCCCACCAGCCATTCGAATGGAAATTTTTTAGTAAGGCTCATATGAACAATTGTGTGAAGACGTCATTGCTTTCCTGTCATTCATAACGCAGCGCCTCCGCCGGATTGACGCGTGCGGCCCACCAGCTCGGATACAAGGTCGCCAGGAACGACAGGACAAAGGCCAGTGCGCCGATCGACCATACATCGGGCCAGCGCAGATCGGACGGCAAGGTATTGATCAGGTAGATATCGGCCGGCAGGAACTGAATCCCCAGCACACGTTCGATCAATGGCGCGATCACGTCGACGTTCAGCGCCACGAGCACGCCGGCGCCCATGCCGACGAGCGTGCCGATCGCGCCGATCACCGCTCCCTGGATCATGAAAATTTTCATTACCGAGCGGGGCGATGCGCCGATGGTACGCAGGATCGCAATGTCCGCCTGCTTGTCGGTCACGGTCATCACCAGGGTCGAGACCATGTTGAATGCGGCGACCGCGATGATCAGCGTCAGGATGATGAACATCATGCGCTTCTCGGTCTGTACCGCCGCGAACCAGGTGCGATTCTGCTGCGACCAGTCCTGCACCACCACGCCGCCGCTCATGGTCCCTGAAAGGTCTTTCGCCACTTGCGGGGCGCGATGCATGTCGACGATTTTCAGCCGCAGCCCCGACGGCGCTTCCATCCGGAACATTCTTAACGCATCATCGATATGAATGAAAGCCAGAGTCGAATCATGCTCATAGTGCCCGGTATCGAATATCCCGACCACCGTGAATTGTTTCAGGCGCGGCAATACCCCGGCCGGCGTCACCTGGCCCTGCGGCGCAATCAGCGTGATCTTGTCACCCAGCGTCACCTGCATTCCCCGCGCCAATGCACCGCCAAGCACAATGTTGAACCCGCCTGCGACCAGATCATCGAACCGACCCTGGCGCACACGCGACGCAACATCGGCCACCTTCGGCTCTTCCCGCGGCAGCACGCCGCGAATCATCACGCCGTGAACCGCGTTCTCGTGGGTGATCATCGCCTGCGTCGCCACGTACGGCGCGGCGCCTCGCACCTCCTTGTTGCGCAACGCTTCCTGCGCGGCCGCCTGCCAATCGGGCAAGCCGCCGGATTCATTGAATACCTCGATATGCGATAACACCGACAGCATGCGGTCGCGCACATCTTTCTGAAATCCGTTCATGATCGACAGCACCACGATCAATGCCGCCACGCCCAGCGTAATGCCCGCCATGGAAATCAGCGAGATGAAGGAAATGAAGCTGTTGCCGCCGTTGCGGCGCCCGGCGCGCGTATAACGCAGGCCGATCAGCCATTCAAAAGACAGGTTTTTACTGCTGCTCAAACAAATGCTCCTGAAGGAGGTTGACCATAAACTGGAGCGGGTTTCTTCTTGCAGACTCGAATCCGGACCTGGATTGCGAAGTGGATTGTTTGACAATCCCTGATGCAGCCCGCAGTTTGCCATACAATCGCGGCATGAGTCATCTCGATATCCTGTTACCGTTCGGCCTTCCGCCTGCTGAAATCGCCGGCGATGTGTTGCGCGAGCTAAAGACGCCGGCGCTTGCCTCGCTCGTCGCCCGTACAAACGCGCATCGGCGCGAAGAATTCGATGCACTTTCCCGCGCATTGCCCCATGAAACCTGGCTTGCGCGGCAGTTCGGACTGGAAGAAAGCATGCGCAAGCGCGGCAGTCCTCCCGTGGCTGCGGCGATACTCCGCGCTTACGGCTTGACGGCCGACGCCGGCAGCTGGTTTTTACTGCATCCGGTGCACTTGCAGCTTGCGCGCGATCATGTGCTGCTTATCGATCAGCGCCAGCTCAGCTTGTCGGAGCAGGAATCGCGCGCCCTGTTCGACGCGGCCAAGCCTTTGTTCGATGAAATCGGCAAACCGTTGCTGTATGGCGATGCCCGTACCTGGTTCGTCCGTGCCGACAACTGGGACGATCTGTGTACCGCCACCGCGGACGCGGCCGCCGGGCGCAATATCGCCATGTGGTTGCCGCAGGGGTCGGCCGAGCGGGACTGGCGTAAGTTGCAAAATGAAATTCAAATGCACTGGCATACGCATCCGGTCAATGAGAAACGCGAACACCGCGGCGAAAAGCCGGTCAATTCGGTCTGGCTGTGGGGCGGCGCAGCGGCGACGGCAGATACCCCGCCGGTCCGTTACAGTGAATTATTCAATCTCCCGGGGTGGACCAATGCGCTCGGCCGGTCATCATCGGCGCCGGTTAAAAACGGCACTGCATCCGATATCATCGCCGCGGCGCCAAAACACGGCCTGACCGTTCTGGACCAATTGATCGAACCGGCGCTTGCTGGCGAGTGGTCGGAATGGATCGACCGATTGCATGCGCTGGAATCCGCCTGGTTGGCGCCGATAGCGGACGCGCTCAAGACCGGCAAGATCAGTCAGGTCTCCCTCGTCATGACCCATGGCACGGATCTGGCCGAATTTATCACCGGAAGATACTCCTCGAAGAAATTCTGGGTGAAACCCTCGCTGTCAAGGCTGGCCCGATGACCCGTATTGCAACACGCTCCTACTCATTCCGCGATGCCGAACTGTTAAGGCAGAAAGGCGTGCATCCGGTATTGGCCCGTCTGTACGTGTCGCGCGGCTTGCTCGATATCAAGGAACTTTCAAGCGAATTGACCGGCTTGATCGCGCCGGCGGGCCTGCGGCATATCGATGCGGCGGCAGTTTACCTGGCCGATGCCATCGCGGCGAAAAAAAGACTGGTCATCGTCGCCGACTACGATTGCGACGGCGCCACCGCATGCGCAGTCGCGTTGCGCGGCTTGCGCGCAATGGGCGCGAATGTCGATTACATCGTACCCAACCGCTTCGAATACGGATACGGCCTGACGCCCGAGATCGTGACGCTGGCCGTCAACGAAAAATCGCCGGACGTCATCATCACGGTCGACAACGGCATTGCCAGCATCGACGGTGTTGCGGAAGCGAACCGGCTCGGCATCGATGTGGTCGTAACCGACCATCACTTGCCGGCCGACAAGCTGCCTGCGGCGCGCGTGATCGTCAACCCGAATCAGCCGGACTGCGGCTTTCCGAGCAAGAACCTGGCGGGCGTCGGCGTGATGTTTTACGTACTGCTCGCACTGCGCGGCGAACTGCGCAAGCGCGGCGTGTTCGATGCAAAAACCCAACCCAAACTCGATGCGCTGCTCGACCTGGTGGCGCTCGGCACCGTGGCCGACGTGGTCAAGCTCGATGCGAACAACCGCATCCTGGTGGCGCAAGGCTTGAAACGCATACGTTCCGGCCGTACCCAGCCCGGCATCGCCGCGCTGTTCCGCGCCGCCGCACGCGAGGCGCGCAGTGCAACGCCGTTCGATCTCGGTTTCGCGGTCGGACCGCGCCTGAACGCGGCCGGCCGGCTGGCCGACATGTCGCTCGGCATCGAGTGCCTGACGACCGATGACGAAGGCCGTGCATGGGCGATCGCGCAACAGCTCGATGCAATCAACCGTGAACGGCGCACCATTGAAGCCGAGATGCAGGATAGCGCGCTGGCGCTGCTCGACAATATCGACCCGCGCGACAATGCCACGATCAGCGTATTCGACGACGCTTGGCATCAAGGCGTGATCGGCATCGTCGCATCGCGCCTGAAAGACAAGTTTTACCGTCCGACCATTACCTTCGCGCCGGCCGGCGAAGGCTGGCTCAAGGGTTCGGGCCGCTCCATTGCCGGATTTCATCTGCGTGATGCATTGGACCTGGTGTCCAAGCAGGCGCCGACCCTGATCGACAAATTCGGCGGGCACGCGATGGCTGCCGGACTGACCATCCGCGCCGATGCATTCGATGCATTTTCGGCGGCATTCGAAGCGGTGGGCCGGGCTTGGTTGAGCAAAAGCCAGCTGGAACGGATTCTGGAAACCGACGGCTCGCTGGAAGAAGCCTACTTTACGACGCAATTCATCGCACTGATGGATGCAGAGGTTTGGGGGCAAGGCTTTCCGCCGCCGGTTTTTTGCGACGAGTTCAAGTTGCTTAATCAGCGCGTATTAAAAGAAAGACATTTGAAATTGTTGCTTGAAAAAAACGGCAGCCGGTATGACGCAATCTGGTTTGGACACAATGAAGCATTGCCCGAGCGGATCAGAGTTGCCTACCGGCTCGATGCCAATGAGTACAACGGCGTGACGCGGGTGCAGTTGATGGTGGAACATGCCGAAGCGGCATAGCCGAACGCAGACATGCCAAGGCCCTGAATTCAGCCTTCCGGTAGTGTCTCAGTTTGAATGTAACGATGATTGACAAATGAAAAACCGGCATTGAGCCGGTTTTTTTATTGGAGGGGCGATGGGGCATTTGAGTGATTGCGCGTTACATAATGAGCTGGCGGAACGCGCAATGCATTGTGACTGCGGGGAAGCGCTCAAAGCTCAGCATAGATATGCTGCATGGCTTTGTCGCCTCGTTTGTAATCAGGTCGTGCGCTGGAAAATTGGCGCTCTGTCGAATGTACGGAATACGCTTCGGCTACGTTGAGAAGTTTCCAGTCAATCGGGTCGTTTGATACGCTGCCGCCGCCAATTTGATAGCAACGAAGCTTCTCGCTTCCACGTTTATCTACACCATAGGCGTGTGGTTCTACGATACGCGAGTAACCGTGATACCTAAGCTCCAAAATTTGTTTTTGTTTTATTGCTTGGATAATTGTTTGGTTCATTGCCACCCCATATAAGAAGCCAGCGGCTTTCGCCGCTGGGATAATGCACTATCGGAAAAGCGTAAGCAGAAACACGATGAGTTGTAATAACTGCTGGTAGCTCAACTTCAGTTTGATTGACAGCGTAATCATTGGCGTAAACCTTTGAATATGCTGGCAGGCCTGCCAACGGTTCAGGTTGGCATTTATATCGCGCCGTGCCGGGCGCTAGCTTTTTGACGCTGCAGCGTCATCCAGCACAACATCTTCGAAATCGGCCGCCTAACGGTTACGACTCTTTGATGCAGTCGAGCTTGGTCAGATTGGGTTGGTCTAGCGGGTAGGTCCGGCGGGCGTATGCAAGTAATTGCATCCGGCAGCCTTCACGCCCTTTCGACTCCCTTTCATCCCGCACCACAAGCGGCTGACTAGGCCGCAATCGGGGTGTGGTCACGCCCCGAAACTTTTTAACTATCAGTAATTATTGCACGAATTAATCCAGTAATTTTGCAATGTCTTCAAGGCTCCAAAGCTTGTCTGTTATGCCTGCTTCGAGCGCTGGCGTGGTTTTCAGCGTTTTGTGAATCCGGCAGAAGTTGTAATGCATGAAGTGCAGCGCAACGGCGTGTTCTAGGTTCTCAATCTTCTTGCTGAAACCGTTTGTCAGGCGCGTAAAGCGACGCATCCCCATACGCATAGTCAGGTTCTGGCGCTCGACGCAGGAGGTTGAAACCTCTTTCATGTCGGGATTGCCGTTGATGCGGCGCTTTTCGGCATTAACGAATTGGGCGGGGCTGTAACGCTTCTGGCCTTGGCTTTCCTCTCCGTAGATTTTTACCAGCATCGCGTAATCGACAGCGCCGCCGAATACCTTTTCGACAGCGCCAAGGTAAGGGCCGTGGCCGTCTGTGGTGAGTTGAATGCGACCGGCCAAGCGAGTTGCCAGATCGTAGATAAATGCTTCTGCATACTCGTGGTCACGACGACCCACAAGCCACGAAATCGCGAGTTTGGTTCAGCATCAATGGCGGTCCATGTGTAAGCGTCGCCGTGGCCTAAAACGCCTTTGTGTTCTGGCGCGACGTTCTTTTCTTTCGAGTAGCAGAACGACCAAATTTCGTCGCATTGGACGCGCTTGCTGCTCACGTTCTTGATGACTTGGGCTTGGTAGAACTGGCATGCGGCACCAATATCGATCAGCAGCTTGGTGACGGTATTGATTGAGCAGTCGGCTAGGCGGGAGGTGGCGCGCATACTGTTGCCTTCTACTAGCAGACCGATGATTTGTGCGCGTTTTTGAATTGAAAGTTTGTTCATCGCACCGCCCCTTAAGCATTTGTTTAGTTTGATTCATTATGCTTGAGCGGTTAAGCATATGCAAGCATTATTTGAAATTTATGCTTGCATTATGTTCGGCAGGAAATTAAGATGCAAGCATTACTTGGAAAGGATGCTTGCATGGACAACTCGGAAAAAGACGAAAGCAAGGCGATTGGCGGACGCGCAAGGAAAGAGGCGCTTACCCCTGAAAAGCGCAAGGAGATTGCACAGAAGGCAGCAGCGGCAAGATGGGGCGGCGGTGGCGGCGACAAGCCTATGCCCAAAGCGACTCATGAAGGCGAGTTAAAAATTGGCGATGCGGTCATACCTTGCGCCGTGTTGGATGATGGACGGCGATTGCTTACACAAAGCGGTTTTATGATTGCCTTGGGGCGAGCGCGTCAGGCAAAGGGAAGACAGCACTACGATGGTGACGTCAATATGCCGGCGTTTTTGACCGCAAAGAACATAAAGCCCTTTATTTCCAATGACTTAACAGTGACGTCAAGTCAGGTTGAGTTCATGACGGTTCGCGGTACTAAAGCTTTTGGGTACGATGCAGAACTACTTCCAAAGGTGTGTGACGTCTTCCTTCAAGCGGAATCGGCGGGCATATTGCTGCCGATGCAAAAACATATCGCGGTACGGTCAAGAATCTTACTAATTGGCCTTGCAAGCACTGGCATTGTCGCGCTGGTTGATGAAGCTACTGGTTACCAAGCAATACGTCCTAAAGATGCACTGCAAGCATACTTAGAAAAAATAATCAGCAAGGAACTTGCTGCGTGGGTTAAGAAATTTCCCGACGAGTTTTACGAGAACATCTATAAGTTGCGCGGCTGGACTTGGCCGGGGATGGGCAAGAATCGTTATAGCGTAGTTGGAACTTATACTCGTGATTTGGTTTTTGAAAGAATTGCACCGGGCCTGCTGCCAGAACTGGAAAAGAAAAGCCCGAAGAATGAGAAGGGAAACCGTTCTAACAAGTTGCACCAATGGCTAACTGAAGACATTGGAGATCCGATGCTTGCACAGCATATGCATTCGTTGGTGATGTTTCAGCGGTTGGCTATAGCAAATGGGTACGGCTGGAATCGGTTTGTGAAAATGGTGGATCAGGTGCTCCCGAAGAAAGGCAGCAATTTTGAAATACCGATGGATATTATGGATACCGATATTCCAGACTAGTCTACGGCTTTTTCCACCTAGCAGCGGCAGCCTTCTTTGCAATCTCGCTGCGCTGTTCGGGGGTTAGACTTTTAGCCCGAGCAGCGCCGCCTTTCTTGCCGCCAAGCCGCCCTAATTCCTGGGCGGCTTTGTTTTTTTCTGGCGGCGCTGGCGTGATGGGTTCTTCGCCAGTCGCTTCGTCTACGATGCGTTTGGCGAGTTGGTTTAGGTCGAGCTTGCTTGAGCGGGTAGGCATGTTACGTATTATAGCTACGATACGAAACAACTTCTATCCGGTTACATTCAAACTGAGACACTACCAGCCTTCCCCGCTTGTTCGCTCAGGTATAATCTCGGGTTTGACTGCAGAAGAAATCATCATGGAAGCAGAACGCCTCAACTCCCTCGCCGCCCTCCTCGCCGATCTCAAGACGCGCGAAACCGAACTTCGGGGGTATCTTTGACTTCGATACCAAGTCAGAGAAGCTGGAACAAGTCAATCAGGAACTGGAAGACCCCACCGTCTGGGACGATCAAAAGCGTGCGCTGGAACTAGGCAAGGAAAAGAAATCGCTGGAAGCGATCGTTCACACGCTCATCAAGATCGATGCCGGTTTGCGCGATGCCGATGACCTGTTTGCCATGGCGCGCGAAGAGCAGGACGAAGATACGCTGGTCGCCATCGAACAGGATGTCGATGAACTGAAAAAACTGATCGAGGCAATGGAATTCCGCCGGATGTTTTCCGATCCGATGGACCCCAATAATTGCTTCATCGATATCCAGGCCGGCGCCGGCGGCACCGAAGCCCAGGACTGGGCCTCGATGATCCTGCGCCAATACCTGCGCTATTGCGAGCGCAAGGGTTTCAAGGTCGAAATCATGGAACAGTCCGACGGCGAAGTCGCCGGCATCAAGACCGCGACCATCAAGGTCGAAGGCGATCACGCCTACGGATTTCTGCGCACCGAAACCGGCGTCCATCGCCTGGTGCGCAAATCGCCGTTCGACTCCGCCAACGGCCGCCACACGTCTTTCTGCAGCCTGTTCGTGTATCCCGAAGTGGACGAGTCGTTTGAAATCGACATCAATCCGGCCGACGTGCGAGTCGATACCTACCGCGCCTCCGGCGCCGGCGGACAGCACATCAACAAGACCGATTCCGCCGTGCGGCTGACGCATGCGCCGTCGGGCATCGTGGTGCAATGCCAGAACGATCGCAGCCAGCACCGCAACCGCGCCGAAGCATGGGAAATGCTGAAGTCGCGTCTGTACGAGCTTGAAATGCGCAACCGCATGAGCGATCAGCAAAAGCTGGAAGATTCCAAGACCGATGTCGGCTGGGGTCACCAGATCCGCTCCTACGTACTGGATCAATCGCGGATCAAGGATTTGCGCACCGGTTTCGAGACCGGCAACACCAAGGCAGTTCTGGATGGCGACCTGGATGACTTCATCGCAGCGTCCCTCAAACAAGGGGTTTAAATTGATGACTGACGAATACGAAGGCCTGCAAAAAGAAAAAGATGAAAACTCGATCATCGTGGAGAGACGCAACAAGCTGGCCGCATTGCGCGAGCGCGGCATTGCCTTTCCAAACGATTTTCGTCCGGTGCACAAGGCTGCCGATCTGCAGGCGCAATATGCCGCCGCCAGCCGCGAAGAACTGGAAGCATCGCCGGTTGATGTGACGATTGCCGGCCGCATGATGCTCAAACGCGAAGCCGGAAAAAAAGCCGCGTTCGCCACCTTGCAGGACGCCTCGGGCATCAAGGCCGACGGCCGCATCCAGCTCTACATAACAACCGAGAAGACCGGCGAAGCGGAAATGGAAGCCTTTCGCCACTACGACCTGGGCGACATCCTCGGCATCGAAGGCACGCTGTTCAAGACCAAGACCGATGAATTGACGATTCGGGTAACCAAGCTGCGCCTGCTGACCAAATCGCTGCGTCCGTTGCCCGACAAATTCCATGGACTGGCGGATCAGGAAACCAAATACCGCCAGCGCTATGTCGACCTGATCATGAACGAGGAAACGCGCCGCACCTTCAAGGCGCGCACCGCAGCCATGTCGTCGATACGCAATTTCATGGCCAGGCACGAGTTCATGGAAGTCGAAACACCGATGCTGCATGCCATTCCCGGCGGCGCGGCGGCCAAGCCTTTCATCACGCATCACAATGCGCTGGACATGCAGATGTTCCTGCGCATCGCGCCGGAACTGTATTTGAAGCGCCTGGTGGTCGGCGGCTTCGATCGCGTATTCGAAGTCAACCGCAATTTCCGCAATGAAGGCGTGTCGCCGCGTCACAATCCCGAATTCACGATGATGGAATTCTATGCGGCCTATGTCGATTACCAGTGGCTGATGGATTTTACCGAGGCGGTGATCCGCGAGGCCGCCATCGACGCGCATGGCACCGCATCATTGACCTATCAGGGACGCGAACTGGATCTGGGCAAACCGTTCCAGCGTCTGACGATTACCGGCGCGATCAACAAGTATGCGCCGCAGTATACGAATGAACAGTTGCACGATGCCGAGTTCCTGAAAGCCGAACTTAAGAAATTCGGCGTGAAGCCTCACGTCATCTCGGGTCTCGGTGCGCTGCAACTTTCGCTGTTTGAAGAAACCGCCGAGTCGCAATTGTGGGAACCGACCTACATCATCGACTATCCGGTCGAAGTCTCGCCATTGGCGCGCGCATCCGATACCGTTCCCGGCATTACTGAACGCTTCGAACTGTTCATCACCGGCCGCGAAATCGCCAACGGTTTTTCTGAGTTGAACGATCCGGAAGATCAGGCCGCGCGCTTTCAGGCGCAAGTCACCGCCAAGGATGCCGGAGATGAAGAGGCGATGTATTACGACGCCGATTACATTCGCGCTCTGGAGTATGGCTTGCCTCCGACCGGCGGATGCGGCATCGGCATCGATCGCTTGATGATGCTGATTACCGACTCGCCCAATATCCGCGATGTGATCCTGTTCCCGCATCTGCGCCGGGAAGACTGACAATATCCTCGTTATGCCGGGTGTTGTCATTCCCGGCATAACGAGAAATCTCCCGGTCAAATTCAGTGCGAAAAGATGAATTTTCGCTCTCTCGGTTGCGCGCGCCTGCGTTGTTCCATTGATATTCCTGCGTTACAAAGCCTTACATCTGACACATTCTTGCGCTAGCTTCCAGCCTGTTTAACTTCGATAATTTGTTCATGCAAATTTAACTGGAGAGTGCAATGGAAACAACTAAAACGTCGAATCGAATTCACCCGCTGATCGCGGCTGCCGCGGTGTCGGTGATGCTGGTAAGTCTGGTGGGAGTCGCCGCGATTACCGGCGTGATTCCGACCTCGCACGGTTCGGCGACGCCGGCGGCGGTACCTGCACCGGCCGTAACCACGGCCCCGGCTGTACCGGATTCCCCGGTCGTTGTTGCCGCACCCGCGCCAACGCCGTCAGTGGACGCAAAAACTGCGGCCGAAAAAGTGGTTAATCCACAACCCAAACGTGTCGTTGCATCAACATCTCCCGCGCCGGCTCCGAGATCGTATGCACCGCGTGAAACAAGAACATCCCAATCGCAGCCGCGCACCTATCAATATGCGGAACCGACCGTTGTTGCGCAGGCGCCAAGAATTTGCGACAACTGCGGCCGGGTAGAATCGGTTCGGGCAGTGCAACAGCAAGCGCAGCCGAGTGGTGTCGGGATCGTGGCCGGCGCATTGCTCGGCGGCGTGCTGGGCAATCAGGTAGGCGGCGGGAACGGTAAGAAACTGGCGACGGTCGCGGGAGCGGTAGGCGGTGGATTCGCCGGCAACGAAGTCGAAAAACGTACGCGCTCCGCGACAACTTATGAAGTCCGGGTTCACATGGACAACGGTACGGTTCGCACTTTCCCGTATAACAGCCAGCCGAACTGGAATGCCGGCGACCGGATCAGGGTGGTTGATGGATATTTGACATCGCAGGCTTGATCGATGATTCAACGTTGAATCATCGATTGAAAATTAAAAAGCGGCATTGATTGCCGCTTTTTTTTATTCCGCTTCTTCAATCCATGCAGCCTGAATAGCTTCCAGGATTTTTTCGCCCGAACGATTCGGATCGTCGTCGAAGCCTTCCAGTTCACACACCCATTTGTGCAGATCGGTAAAGCGCACCGTCAGCGGATCGACATCAGGAAACTTGTCGTGCAGATCTTCGGCAATGCGAATGGTATCGGTCCATTTCATCGGTGTCTCCTCAACAATCCAGATCAGTTATTTTCACGAGCGTGATTGATGGTGTACTTTGGAATTTCGACGACCAGGTCTTCATCGCCGAGTACCACCTGACAAGACAAACGCGAGGTTGCTTCCAGTCCCCACGCCATGTCCAGCAAGTCTTCTTCCTTTTCCTGCGGCTCATTCAGTGAATTGAATCCTTCGCGAATCACCACATGA
>MESE01000071.1:1189-2468 GCA_001770855.1 Burkholderiales bacterium RIFCSPLOWO2_02_FULL_57_36 | reverse complement strand
GGCGCAAGCAAGTCCACGGATTACAACAAAATCGCAAGTCACTTTTATTTAAATTAGGGAAAGCCCCCGATTTTTGCACACCTGCGCTCTGGTGCTCCCAATTCCACTTCGCGCAAGCCGGTCCAATCCCGGACCTTCAGGCAGATATTGGCCTTGTACCGATATCCCTGCGCCCAATATGGTCCAAAGGCAACTCGGTACGGGACTTGATGCACTGCAGAACGATATTGGAGCGAATGCTGCTGACACCCTGGATACGGGTTAGTCGGCGCAACACGGATTCCGACAAGTCGTTCAAGTTGGCCGCGACGATTTGCAGGATGTAGTCGCATTCGCCAGTGACTGAATAACACTCCAGCACTTCCGGGAAGGCTGCAATGTCGCGTTCAAACGCCATACCCTCTTCGCCGCTGTGGCGCAACAGGGTGACATAAGTGACCGCACGCACGCCCAGGCCCACGAGTGCCGGGTCCAGCAGGGCCACATAGCGGCGAATGATGCCGCTGCTTTGCAGGCGCTGGATGCGTCGGCTCACTTGCGAGGCTGAGAGGTGAATGTGCTCGCCCAATTGCTGGTGGGTGGCCTGCGCGTCCTTTTGCAATGCGGCTAAAAGGCTGATGTCAAAGCGATCAAGCAGCAAATCATCTTTTTTATTCGTATTCATGCATAAATTATGCATACTTATCCGACCGGTATGCCCACAACGCACACACGGTGCGTGCAGTCTTGACCACAATCAAGTTTTTACAACGATGTGCACAGGAGCCATGCAATGACCGATCTTTTTGACAATCCAATGGGGCTGATGGGGTTTGAGTTTGTGGAGTTCGCGTCCCCCACGCCGAACGTGCTGGAGCCCATCTTTGAACAAATGGGATTTACGCTGGTCGCCCACCACCGCTCCAAGGATGTGGACCTGTATCGCCAGGGCGACATCAACTTCATCATCAACCGCGAGCCCCGCAGTGCGGCCGGGTATTTTGCGGCGGAGCACGGCCCCTCGGCCTGCGGCATGGCATTTCGGGTTAAAAGCTCACACCAGGCCTACGAGCGGGCCCTGGCGCAAGGCGCGCAGCCCATGGACATGCCCACCGGCCCCATGGAATTGCGCCTGCCCGCCATCAAAGGCATTGGCGGCGCATCGCTGTACCTGATTGACCGCTTTGAAGACGGGCAGTCGATTTACGACATTGATTTCGAGTTCATCGACGGGGTGGACCGCCACCCCAAGGGCCATGGGCTCAAAATCATCGACCACCTCACCCACAATGTGTACCGG
>MESE01000071.1:0-1173 GCA_001770855.1 Burkholderiales bacterium RIFCSPLOWO2_02_FULL_57_36 | reverse complement strand
CACAATGTGTACCGGGGGCGCATGGCCTATTGGGCCCAGTTTTACGAGCGCATTTTCAACTTCCGCGAAATCCGCTTCTTCGACATCAAGGGCGAGTACACCGGCCTGACCAGCAAGGCCATGACCGCACCGGACGGCAAAATCCGGATTCCATTGAACGAAGAAGCGGCGGGCAGTGGCGGCCAGATTGAGGAGTTCCTGATGCAATTCAACGGCGAAGGCATCCAGCACATCGCCTTGCTGTCCGATGACCTGATTGCCACGCTGGACAGCCTGAAAAAAGCCGGCATTCCCCTGATGACCGCACCACCCGCCACCTACTACGAAATGCTGAGTGAACGTTTGCCAGGCCATGGGGAAGACGCCCAGGCGCTGCAATCGCGCGGCATTTTGCTGGATGGCAGCTCCGCCGGTGGCGAGCGCCGCCTGCTATTGCAAATTTTTTCCCAAACCTTGCTGGGGCCGGTTTTTTTTGAGTTCATCCAGCGCAAGGGTGACGACGGCTTTGGCGAGGGCAACTTCAAGGCCTTGTTTGAGTCCATGGAGCGCGACCAGCTGCGCCGGGGTGTCATCCAGGGTGATAAGGTTTGATCATGCAAAAGCTCAATTCCACGCAAGTGGCCGAGATGCTGTTCACGCTACCCGGCTGGAGCCATGACGCACAGCGCGAGTCCATCAGCCGCACCTATGTGTTTGCCGATTTCATGCAGGCGTTTGCGTTCATGACCCAGATCGCGATGGCGGCTGAAAAACACAACCACCATCCTGAATGGTCCAATGTGTACAACCGCGTGTCCATCACCTGGACCACCCACGATGTCAACGGCCTGAGCGGCAACGACATCGCCATGGCCCAGCTGTGTGATCGGGCCTGTGCGGCCTACGCGCAGGCTTCTTCATCCACCTGAGCGGGGCAAGTGATGGAACCCCTCGCTGAAAAAACCAAACACGGCCTGGCTGCAGGCCCCGCAGCCGCACCCCAGCGCCCGGACTGGACCGTGGACCAGGGCTGGAGCGACTACACCCCCGCACAGCACGCGGTCTGGAAAACCCTGTTCGAGCGCCAGACCCAGCTGCTGCCAGGCCTGGCCTGCGATGCCTTTGTGCAGGGCATGCAAAACCTGCCCATCACGGCCGAGCGCATCCCCAACTTTGAGGAACTGTCGGAAACCC
>MESE01000070.1 GCA_001770855.1 Burkholderiales bacterium RIFCSPLOWO2_02_FULL_57_36 | reverse complement strand
CTCTGGCTCAAGGAGCAGGGCATCGGGTCGATCTCGCTGAACCCCGACACCGTCATCGACACCTGGAAGCAACTGGCCAACTAGGGACTGTTCGCCCTTGCATCGATCGTGTGGACAGGCCCTGGGCTGCTTGGGCTGACTTGCGCCGCCGACGCGCGGCGCGGGTCAGGCGCAGTCTTTCCCCTCGTAGGCATTTGGTTCTAGCTTCGCCCGCAAGCGGCCAGAACCAAGGGAAAGTCCTAGTAAGGGTTTCAACGGAGTTCGCCACCCCGTGCGGCGGTTTGTAAGAAGTCGGTAAGCACCGAGGCAACAATCAAGCCATTGTTGCCAGGGGTCTTATGCTTTTTGCCGCGTCCACTCTCAAATTGATCGCAGAGATCGCATTGCTCGCGTTGTTCGGGCAGTGGGTGCTTGGTTTGCTGGCAGGCGCCAAGAAAGACAGCAATTTGTTCTACCAGATCCTGCAGATCATCGGCAAGCCCTTTGTGGTGGCCGCCCGCTTCATCACCCCGAAACAAATCATTGACCGCCACGTTCCGCTCGTGGCGTTTTTGTTGCTGCTGTTTGTCTGGATCGGTTCGACCCTGATGCGCATCCGGATCTGTCTTGAAATTGGTGTGGAGCTTTGCAAATGAACACGATTTTGGCCTACTGGTATCTCAAGCTGCAGGCGCTGGTCCTGCTGGTGTTCAGCAAGCAGCAGGCGGCCCTGGAGAAATTCGACCAGATGCTGGCGCTGCGGCCGGCTGACCGATATGCCCTGGCCAGCCGTGCCCACGTCCTCGCGCAGGAAGGCGACAAGCACGGCGCCATTGCCGCACTGCGCTTGCTGTCTGAGCGTTACCCCGACAATGCCGCAGCCTGGTTCAACCTGGCCTACATGCTGGAAGACATCGGTGGCCACCCCGACGCGGAGCCCGCCTTTCGCCGGGCGCTGGACATCGAACCCAAGATGGACCGGGCCTGGTACGGCCTGGCACTGCTGCTGATTCGTGATCGCCGCTTCGACGAGGCGGTTCAGGCACTCAAGAAAAACACAGAACTGCAACCCATGAGCCCGTTCGGCTGGTATCAGCTTGCGCGGGTTCATGTTGACAGGCAAGACCCTGATGAGGCGGTGAAGGTCATTCGCCACCTCAAACGGTTTGAGCCTAAAGTGGCCGCCCAGCTGGAACGCGAGACGGGGCTGAGCATCGCTCAGTCGTCCTGACGGCAAACCAGCTGAGTGGTTATTTGATGGCCGGGGTCTGAGCCCAGGCTTATAAAAGAGACGCGATCCGGCTTGCAGGCCACGCTTGGGGACAAGTGGTGATCGTGATGTGCCCGAAAGGGTGTTGTTAGATGGAGGCAAGTGTTAT